>JBGVRS010000132.1:0-8545 GCA_045128635.1 Lachnospiraceae bacterium | reverse complement strand
ATTAGTCTCCATGTTAGATTACTACACTGAAAGGTGTGTTACTTGTTAAGTTGATTGAACCGCCGTGTACCGAACGGTACGCACGGTGGTGTGAGAGGTCGAAAATTTCTCCTAATCGGAGGAATTTTCTCCTACTCGATTAAAAAATAGTTGAGGAGTATCAATGGGAGAAAGCTTTAACGAGGGACAAAAAAGAGCCATTGAACATTTTAAAGGTGCAGCACTGGTGCTGGCTGGACCTGGAAGTGGTAAAACCCGTGTAATTACATATCGAACCAAGTATCTGATAGAACATTACAGAGTGGATTCGTCAAGTATTTTGGTCATTACATTTACAAAGGCTGCTGCAATGGAGATGAAACAGCGTTTTCAGGCAATGACAGACAGAAAATATGTGACAGTGAATTTTGGCACTTTTCATGCAGTATTCTTTGGGATTTTGAGACATGCATATGGATATTCTGCTGATAATATTATCAGAGAAGAGCAGAGAAACAGGTTTTTCAAAGAAGAGATTTCTCATATGAATCTGGAAATTGAGGATGAGGCAGAGTTTATACAGAATATTGCAGGAGAAATTAGTCGTGTGAAAAATGAACGGAAGAATATTCTGGAGTATGAGGCGTTATCCTGTGATACGAAATCTTTTCGTAAGTTATATCAGAAGTACGACAATATGCTCCGCCGTCAGAATCAAATAGATTTTGATGATATGCTGGTCTATACTTATGAGCTTTTGAGTCAGAGAAAAGATATTTTACGGGCATGGCAGAATAAGTTTCAGTATATTTTAATTGATGAGACTCAGGATATGAACCAGCTGCAGTATGATATTGTAAAACTACTGGCTGCACCACGAAACAATCTGTTTATGGTAGGAGATGACGATCAATCTATTTACAGATTTCGTGGGGCAAAACCGGAAATCATGCTTGGATTTGAGAAGGATTATCCGGGAGCGAAAAGGATTTTACTAGATACAAATTATCGTTCCAGAAAGCAGATTGTAGAATCAGCAATTAAAGTCATTAACCACAATGAAAGTCGTTTTGAGAAGCAGATCGTGTCTGCAAGACCGGAAGGAAATCCGGTGATTACTGCAGTGTTCGATAATCAAAAAGAAGAATATGACTGTATAATTGAAAAAATCCTATATTACCATAAGCAGGGCGGTAATTACAGCGATATTGCGGTTCTTTGCAGAACCAATCGTCAGCCGGGCGCATTTGCAGAGAAACTGATGGAATATAATATTCCTTTTCAGATGAAAGATGCAATTCCTAATTTATATGACCATTGGATTGCCAAGAATTTGATGACCTATTTAAAACTGGGGAAAGGCTCAAATAAACGAAGCGACCTTTTGCAGGTATTAAATAAGCCTCTTCGATATATCAGCAGAGAATGCCTGGAGGATGAAATCATCAGTTGGGATGTCATGTTGCAATATTACGAGGACAAGCCATGGATGTGTGATCGTATTGAAACATTACAGCATGATTTAAAAATGCTGAAAAATATGAATCCGTATGGAGCGCTTCATTATATTCGTCATGTCATCGGGTATGAGCAGTATTTAAGGGATTATGCATTGGATCATAAACTGAAGGTGGAAGAACTTTTGGAGGTTTTGGAGGAAATCCAGGAATCGGCAAAAGGGTATGAAACCATGGAAGAATGGCAGGCGCACATCAAAGAATATAGTGACAATCTGGAAAAACAGCAAAGAGCAAGAGAAAAGCAGGATGGAGTCATTATCTGTACTATGCATTCAAGCAAGGGGCTGGAGTTTCCGATTGTATTTATACCGGAAGCCAATGAAGGGATTACACCTTATCAGAAAGCTGTTATGAAAGAAGAAATAGAAGAAGAACGACGCCTTTTTTATGTGGCAATGACCAGAGCTAAAGAGTTGTTGTATATATTTTCCGTAAAAGAACGTTTTCATAAACCATTGGAGATATCCAGATTTGTGAAGGAGTTTACGGAAGAAACTAAATAACCGCGGAAGAGTATGTAAACTCTTCCGCGGTATATTATTGTGATGTTATTCGATTCCGAGATCTTCTTCGTACTGTAATTCGTCTAACATTTCGTCGAATCTGTCAGCTGCGATTTCGTATTCATCATCATTTTCAATATTTTCTAACATTGGGCCGTCATCTGTGACTGTGTAACGGTATAAGTAAACTTCGCTGCCATCTGCTTCGCCTTCATCTGTTAATGGAAGGAGTGCGATGTAGTCATGTCCGCCTGCTTCGTAGATTGTAAGAATTGCACATTCTACAACACTGCCGTCATCCATGTTTACTGTTACTGTAATATCGCTTGTTCCGCATGTATTGCAATCGCCTGTGCAGTTTCCGCATGCATCTGTTCTTTCTGCCATATGTCTGTCCTCAAACTTTCTATTATTTTTCATGGGCAGATGTTTTTAAAATCTGCCTTGTTTTGCTGGATAAATCCAACAAATGCCTACAAGTAATCTACCATACTTCTTAGGCAGTCGCAAGGCGAAAATAAATTGACGGAACATTTTTTTTGTACTAGTATGAAAAGGAAGTTTTTGGAACTTAGAGGAGAATGAAAAATGGAATTTGAATTTTCGAGAAAGTCCAACTCTATTGAGGGCGGGATTTTCAATATTTTAAATGATAAGAAAAAAGATTTATTAAACAGAGGAATAAAAGTATTTAATTTTTCAATAGGTACACCTGATTTTGAACCTGCGCCGCATATCATGGAGGCAATGCAGGAAGCATGCAAAAATCCACAGAATTACAAATATGCCATTGATGACAAGCCAGAACTTGTACAGGCAATGATTGATTATTATAAAAATCGTTTTGGTGTAACATTGGAAGAAAATGAGATCATGACAGTTTACGGTTCCCAGGAAGGGATGTCACATCTTGGATGGGCTCTTTGTAATCCGAAAGATGTGGTGCTTGTACCAAATCCTGGATACCCGATTTTTTCGATTGGACCAATGTTTTGTGACGCAGAAATTGTGGAATACCCGATTTATCCGGAAGATAATTATATGCTGAAATTTGAAAACATTCCGGAAGAAGTGGCAAAGAAGGCAAAGATGATTGTTGTGTCTTACCCATTAAATCCGGTATGTGCAGTGGCGGATGATAAGTTTTATGAGGAATTGATTGCATTTGCAAAGAAATATAATATCATTGTGCTTCATGACAATGCTTATGCCGATATCGTGTACGGCGGCAGAGTTGGGAAATCCTTCTTAGAATATGAAGGTGCAAAAGAAGTAGGTATCGAGTTTTACTCATTGTCCAAGACCTACAATATGACTGGTATGAGAATTTCTTTCACAGTGGGAAATGCAGAAATCATTTCTCAGTTTAAAAAAGTACGTTCTCAGATTGATTATGGTATTTTCCCGGCAATTCAGCTGGCAGCGGTGGCAGCATTGACAGGGCCTCAGGATATGGTAAAAGAACAGTGTGCGGAATATGAACGCAGAAATAAAGCCCTCTGCGGAGGTCTTCGTGAAATTGGCTGGAATGTACCGGACAGCCAGGGAAGCATGTTTGTATGGGCAAAGATTCCGGAAGGGTTTGAGAGCAGTGAAAAATTCGTGTTGGAATTAATGGAAAAATCCGGAGTCATCGTGGTTCCGGGAACTGCATTTGGAAGCCTGGGAGAGGGCTATGTGCGATTTGCACTGGTTTATCCGGTGGAAGTGATTGAAGAAGCTGTGAAAGCAATTGCTGACAGTGGAATTCTGAAATAGAAAATATGGGGGATACTATGACAAAATTTCTTGAGGAAATGACAAATTTTATATTTTTAGAGGATGAGCCACAGAAGGCAGACGTGATTTTTGTCCCGGGTTCTGAGGAAGGAAGTCTGGCAAAAACTGCTGCGAAATTATATCTGGATGGCTATGCGCCACTGATTATTCCTTCCGGAAAATATGCAAAATGGACAGGTCATAGTATCGTTGATCAATTTGAAACAGAGAGTGATTATTTTGCGCATTTGATGATGGAAGAAGGTGTGCCGGAAGAAGCGATTATCAAAGAGCGCGAGGCAACCTATACTTATCAGAATGCGATCAATACAAGAAAACTTCTTGATGAACGTGGGATTAAAGTAAAGCGTGCTCTTTTATGCTGTCAGGCATACCATGCCAGAAGAAGCAAATTATATTATCAGATTTTGTTCCCGGATACAGAGATTTTAGTCATTCCGACAATCACAAAGGGAATTACGAGAAATAACTGGTTTAAGAGTCGTGAAATGTCTGACATTGTGCTTGGAGAGATTGAGCGCTGCGGCAGCCAGTTCCATGAAATCGTAGCGGAATATGGTGCTTTAGAAAAGTAGAACAGAGACCTTTTGCATAGAAGCAAAGGGTCTTTTATATTTCTTAATATTTTATGAAGTAACTTCTCAAAGAGAATCCTATCAGTTAAAATATAATTAAGCAGTTATTAGCAGGAATGTTAATAATGGCACAAATGAAAAAACTTCAGGGAGGTAACAGAAAATGACAGCAAAAGATTTTTTAAACTACAAGAAACCTCATTTTTGGACTGCGTTAATCGCAAGCATTGTATTGATCTTTGCAGGTGTAGTTGCTGTTCTGGATAAGGAAGAACCGGCAGAACCAGTAGATGTACCGGCAGCAGAGATTGAAGTGGAAGTGGAAGAAACGCCGGAAGAATCACAAAAAACAGACAGTGAGATCATTCTGGAACGATTTAGCAGCATGGACTGGGAAGAAGTCAAGAAAAATGCGAAGAAATTCGGGGAAGACGGATGGGAAGAAGGTATTGTTCTTTTAGCAGAGCTTCCGGGAGAAAAAATTGCACTTTATGGATATAACGACGAAGAGTATAAGCTTCGCGGAGTTGCCATCGATTACAATGACAATGTCAACTATTTCGATTGGGAATATACTTCCAATAAAACCTATATTCAGCCGGAAATGTACTGGAATGCAGCAGCAGATCAGCTTCAGATTACATTAAACCTGTCTAATGGAGAAGGTGTAAATGCAGAAGAACTCCACGTACTGGTTGTTCATGATACAAAGACCATGGAAGACTTTGTACTTAGATCCTCTGATTATCTGATTGAAATTGAAGACCGTATGGCAGGAACCGGAACTGTTGTGGGAGACTATGTGGATATTAAACTTGGACAGACCATGATGTTAGAGTTCACACCGGTGAAAACTGTGGATGGAGAAGAAACAACCTTAAAGCTTCATCAGGCGATTATTTATCTGAATCCTTCCAAAGATGGTTATATCTTTGAAATCGGTGATATTGGTGTAGAACCTGAAAAACGTTCTGCCAAGATTGAAATTGAAGGTAACGAAGAAGAGTACACGGAAATTCAGTATATCAGTGGTGAAAGATTTAGTATCTGGTATCCTGAATACATTTTAGAACCATATAAGATTCATAACCATGAAGGATTTGTAGTACCGGGACAGGGAGATGATTCTCTCGTTAAGGTATTACTGGTTCCGGAAGGAGATATGAAGCTGACAGATGCTTACTTAAAGGAAGCTGCTGGAAACTTTAAATCTTCCGGTGAGTACAAAAAAGTAACCGTTAGCAAAGTAAAGACTTTAAAATCTGAATCAGAAGATGTGAAGATTCGAATGATTGAAGTTGTACATGATGATACCGTAGATAGATTCTACATTGTAGAAGGTAAGGAACAGGCGCTGCTTGTAACTGCTTCTATGACAAAAGAAAGTCTGGAAGGTATGGGAACAAGAATTACGAAAATGCTTCAGACAATTACATTTGAAGAAGCAGAATAATAAACAGGCGGTTTACCGATTGGTAAGCCGCCTGTTTTGATTACTCAGGATAAACAAGTCGTTCTTCTTTAATGTCGTAGAGAACTTCATCCAAATATTTCTTTGCAAGATAATTTGCCATGCCAAGATTCATATCAAGGTAATTGCCGCAGTCTTTGGCACTTGCGCCAGGTACTTCATCCTTAAAGTCACGGATGAATTCCCACATTTCTACCATCAGCGGAATGATGTCTTTGGATTCAAAATCTCCGGCTAAAAGAAGATAAAAGCCTGTGCGGCATCCCATTGGTCCAAAGTAGATGATTTTTTTGCCAAATTCTTTGTGGTTACGAAGATAAGTAGCAGCCAGATGTTCAATGGTATGCATTTCTGCGGTATTCATGACTGGTTCTTCGTTTGGGCTTGTCATGCGAAGATCAAATGTAGTGATGATTTCATTTCCCACAGGGTCTTTTCTGGATACGTATACACCAGGCTGTAATTTTATATGATCAATTGTAAAGCTTGTAATCTTTTCCATAGATTCCTCCAAAATAGTTCAATTTTTATGATAATATTTTAACAGAACTTAGTTGACAAATCCATAGGAAAATGTTAAATTCATTTCAGTGATATAGTATGTTACTGGTAGGCAGGCATTAACTATGCATGAATATTTTAATTATTTATTTTAGAATGTTTATGTGGGTTGGTGTCTATTTTTTAATGCAAAAATGCAAAACCTCATAGCATTCGGAAAAAGGAGGATTTGTCATGAAAGACAAAATTTTTGGTGTTTTGCAGCGTGTAGGTCGTTCCTTCATGCTCCCAATCGCAATCCTGCCGGTAGCAGGTCTCTTACTCGGAGTTGGCGGTTCATTTACAAATGAAACAATGCTCCAGGCTTACGGACTCATGGATATCATGGGACCGGGAACTTTCTTTAATGCAATCCTTGGCGTTATGAGCCAGGCTGGTGATATCGTATTTGCCAACCTTCCAATCATTTTTGCTATGGGTGTAGCAATCGGTATGGCTAAAAAAGAAAAAGAAGTAGCAGCTTTGGCAGCTGCCATTGCATTCTTTATCATGCATGCTTCTATTTCTGCAATGATTACAAGCCATGGCGGTACAGAAGCAATGCTTAGCGGTGCAACAGCTTCTGTTTGTGGTATTACATCCTTACAGATGGGTGTATTCGGTGGTATTATTGTAGGTCTTGGTGTTGCAGCGCTTCACAATAAGTTCTACAAAGTTGAGCTTCCACAGGTACTTTCCTTCTTCGGTGGTACAAGATTCGTTCCAATCATCAGCGGTCTTACTTATACATTAGTAGGTATCGTAATGTTTTATGTATGGCCAATCGTACAGCAGGGTATTTACGCTGTAGGTGGTGTGGTTATGGAATCCGGTTACGCAGGAACATGGGTTTACGGTTTAATGGAACGTGCATTGATTCCATTCGGTCTTCACCATGTATTCTACCTTCCATTCTGGCAGACAGCCCTTGGCGGAACAATGGAAGTTGCAGGTCGTGTGGTAGAAGGTGCACAGAACATTTTCTTTGCACAGTTAGCTGACCCAACCGTAGAACAGTTTGCTGTTTCTGCAACAAGATTTATGTCCGGTAAGTTCCCATTAATGATCTTTGGTCTTCCGGGAGCAGCACTTGCTATGTATAAATGTGCAAAACCTGAAAAGAAGAAACTGGTAGCAGGTCTTTTACTTTCAGCAGCAGTAACTTCTATGTTAACAGGTATTACAGAACCAATCGAATTTACATTCCTTTTTGTAGCTCCGATTCTTTATGTTATCCACTGTGTATTCGCCGGTGCAGCATATATGCTTATGCACATCTTTGAAGTTGGTGTAGGTATGACATTCTCCGGCGGTCTCATCGACATGTTCCTGTTTGGTATCCTTCAGGGAAATGATAAGACAAACTGGATCTGGATTGTAATCGTTGGTATTGGTTACTTCGTAGTTTACTACTTCTTATTCTCTTTCTTAATCAAGAAGATGGATTTACAGACACCAGGTCGTGACGATAATGAAGAAGTAAAACTTTACACAAGAAGCGATGTAAATGCAAAAAAAGCTGGCGAAGCAGCATCTGCAGAAGATGAATTATCAGCAGCAATCTGTCGCGGACTTGGCGGAAAGAAAAACATTTCTGACGTTGACTGTTGTGCAACAAGACTTCGTTGTACAGTTTATAAAACTGAATTAGTAGATGATGCAGCATTAAAAGCAACCGGTGCTTCAGGTGTGGTACACAAAGGAAACGGTGTTCAGATTATTTACGGACCACGAGTTACTGTGGTAAAATCAAACTTAGAAGATTATTTGGAAACAGCTCCAAATGAAGAATATATTCCACAGCAGACTGAAGCAGTAGAAGAAAAAGCTGCAGAAGAAGTTGGTGGAAACGTAGTAGATACAATCATTATTTCAAGTCCGGTAAACGGTACGGCAGCAGATCTGTCTGAAACACCAGACGATGCATTTGCAGGTCGTATGATGGGTGATGGTGCAATGGTAATTCCGGAAGACGGAATGGTATTTGCTCCGGAAAATGGTGAAGTATGCTTCATCTTTAATACAAAGCATGCAATTGGATTCCAGACAGAATCAGGAATTACAATGCTGCTTCACATTGGTATTGATACAGTAAAATTAGATGGCAAAGGCTTTGAACCACTTGTAAAAGAAGGTGACAAAGTGAAGAAGGGTGATCCAATGATGAAAGTAGACATG
>JBGVRS010000131.1:0-2156 GCA_045128635.1 Lachnospiraceae bacterium | reverse complement strand
ATGATAAGCCCGTGAAAGATATTCCTGCGGTGCAAACAGGGTAAAAGAAAGATAGGGTTCTAAAACCTGTGTTCCTGCTTTTTTTAATGCCAGTTCCAGCACAATGGGCGCAAGAAAGCGGAAATCTGCCGGAGTACTGACTGGGCTGTAGTAAACACCATATTCAAAACAAATTCTGCAATCTGTTACCTCCCATCCATACACTCCCTGCTCTAATCCATACCGAATCCCTTCCATAACTGCGTTTTGAAAGCTTTGGTTTAAATAACCGAGAGACACTTTACTTTCATATTCTGTTCCGCTTCCAACAGGAAGAGGAGTGACAGCCAAACCAATCGACGCCCAAAAGGGATTTGGCGGTACTTCAATATGAATTGTATAATGAGCCTCTTTTCGTGGTCTCTCCAGATAAATAACGGTAGGCTCTTTTATTGCTACCTCGACACTATATTTTTCATTTAATAAAGAACAAACAACTTCCAATTGTACTTTTCCCAAAAAGGAAAGAATAATTTCATGAGTAATAGAATCAATCATAAAATGCAGAAGCGGATCAGTATCCGCAATCTCTGTAAGGGCATCCAGTAATGCTTCCCTTTGCTCTGCTTTGATTGGCTCTATCGTTGTCCGAAAAAACGGCAGGGGACTATCCGTCCATGCCTTGCGTGGCAATAGTTTTTCATCTCCCAGAACATCATTTAGTTTTAATGTATTGTCAGATAAAATAACAATCTCCCCGGAATCAGCGGTGTCTGTTGGGACGATTTCTCCATCAAATGGAATTGACATCTCTGTAATTTTAATTTTTTCCTTTTTTGACAGAAGAATCGTTTCCCGTAAACAAAGCGTACCGCTATACAGCCTTAAATAGCAACGTCGTTTTTTCTGCTCGGTATATTCAATTTTAAAAACATACCCGCACAGTTCCGATTGACAGTTATCTGTTTTCGATGAAAAAATATCTGTGATTACATCAAGCAATTTTTTTGTTCCGATATTCTCTTTTGCGCTTCCATGATATACCGGAAAAAAAGTTCCCTGCTGTACCCTTCGCTTTATTTCTTCCTGAAGTTCCCGCAATGTCAAAGGCGCTCCTGAAAGATATTTTTCTAAAAGATTATCATTCCCGGCAATCACAGCATCCCACTTTTCAAAATCCGCAACGTCGGAAAGTGTTAATTCTGAAAATAAATGAACTTCCTGCATAACCATCATATCTTCTGTCAATTTTTCTCTGATATTTTGATAAGTTTGCTCAAGAACAACACCACTTTGATCTATTTTATTGATAAAAATGATTGTTGGTATCTTCATCTTCCTCAGCGCATGAAACAGCACTCTGGTCTGGGCTTGTACACCATCTTTTGCGGACACTACTAAAATTGCTCCATCCAGAACCGATAAGGAGCGATGCACTTCTGTTAAAAAGTCCATGTGTCCGGGGGTGTCCACAAGATTAACTTTGTACCCTTTCCAGCGAAAAGATGTAACGGCAGCCTGAATTGTAATTTTCCTTTGACGTTCCAAAGCCATAGAGTCCGTTCTTGTTGTACCTTTATCTACACTACCTGGTTCCATGATTGCCCCGCTTGTATACAGCAGGCTTTCTGTCAGTGTTGTTTTTCCTGCATCAACATGCGCAAGAATGCCGATATTAATTATTTTCATATGTCGTCCTCCATTCACAGCCAAAAAAAGGCATAAAAATCCCCAGCAGTAAAATACTTTTACCACTGGGGATACAATCTGTGGACATACACATAAAAGACACGCACCAATAGGTACTTGCCACTTTTCTTGCCATGTCAATATAAATAAGGCAAAAGTATTCTTAAATTTGGTACAAAAAACTAAGCCCTTGTTCCAAAGGACATCCCAAAGTTTTTTGTTCCCACTATTTGATTATAGTTTTATTTAAGAATACCTTGCCGCATATTTTTTAACTCCTTTTTGGAAATGTAGTAATTATAACACATCTGCATCTGAAAAGAAAGCATTAAATAATCTGATTTTATTATATCATATATCTTATGTAATAGCAATAGTTTTAGAAAAATTAACCAATATTTTATTATTTCTTTTTTCGACAAAAAATCTTTCTGAGAAAATGTTGCGATTTTTCTGAAGCAAGCGCCTCATCAGAGAGCTGCTTATTG
>JBGVRS010000130.1:0-2053 GCA_045128635.1 Lachnospiraceae bacterium | reverse complement strand
TTTATTCCGTTAGCTTAATGACATTACCCACAAGGCGCACAGACCAAATCAGTCTGCCAGCCCTGTGGGGTTTCATTGTATATCTATTTTACTGTTACTTCCATCCTATGCATTTCAAAACTGATAACGAGATTTTGTTTCTCGATGAAAGCGTTGTTGAGGTAGCTGCCGTCCATGCCTGCGTAACTGGAAGTGCTGACCGTTCCGGGCGGTGGGTGCAGACCGGAGATTTTTGAGGGCATGTAGTGGCCCGCGGTCGCGGTCATGTCGATACCGTCGCCGATGGAGTTTTCGAGGATTAGGGTGAAGAACATGGGCGCTTAGTGTAAAATAAAAGTAGGCAGAGAGAAGAAAAAAAGAGAGCAGCTGCACAAAGCAGTTGCTCTGGAGGTCACAAAATGCTACAATGTAGATGACAAGAAAACATGAAAGCGAGTGACCTAAAATGAGTATAACATATAGCATCGAAATTTGCAATGAAAAAATAGAGGATTTTTCTGTTTTTATCGAAGAAATTTTTAAAGCAGTGCTTGAATGCGGGAAAAAGATAGTAAAAGACCGTCTTGAAGATCTTGATGAAGAGTTGATGCATGAGCGTGACAGTAAGAGATACAGAAATAAGGGCAGCCGAAAAACTGCTGTTAAAACCAAGCTCGGAACTGTTGAATACAGCCGTCGGATATATTTTGATACTGTCACAAAGAAACACGTTTTTCTTCTTGATAAGGTGGTTACACCGCAGGCTGTCGGACTTTGTGACGATGTAATATGCCGAAATATCGAAGAAATGATTTGCAATCAATCGTACAGAGAAACTGCACACTCTTTATCGGAAAACACAGGACTTGATATTACTCATCAGGCAGTCTGGGATATTGTGCAGAAAATGGGACAAAAGCAGATTAAAGCTGTAAATGAAGCCGTTTCGACAGGCAGCATCGAAACTAAAATTCTCTATGAAGAAGCTGACGGAGATTGGCTTAATCTTCAGGGTAAGGACAGAAAAAAGTATGGAAAATCCAAAGAAATGAAAATTGGTATAGCTTACGACGGAGTACTCCATCAATCTCAGAATGGCGGAAAAATCCGAAAGGAGCTTGATAACAAAGTAGCCTATGCAAGCTTTGAATCAGCAAAGGATTTCAGAAAGCATAAAGAAAATGTTATAGCCGCTGTTTACAATACCGATGAGATAGAGCTTCGTGTAAAAAACGGAGATGGTGCCAATTGGATTCAAAAGGACAACAGCTGTGAATGTATTTGCGTACTTGATAAATTCCACAGAAACAAAAAGCTGACTGAATGTGTAAGTGATAAGTATATCGCTGAAAATCTGAGAGAACTGCTATATCAGAACAGATTTGACGAGCTTCTGGATTGTATTGAAGCATATATCAGTTCAATGGAAAATGAACGTGAAAAAGCAAAGCTTCAGGAACTTTACAACTATTATTCAGAAAACAAGGCTGCACTTGCAGGCTATTATGACAGGGGTATAACTATTCCGCCAACAAGAGAGCCGGGTGTTATACACCACGCAAGGCTCGGTAGTATGGAAGGCAATGTGTTTACTATCATCGGCAATCGAATGAAGGGCAGGCGTGCCTGCTGGAGCATTGACGGCGGAAACAGGCTTGCGGCTTTGCTTTGTAAACATTATTCCGTACACAGACCATCAGGAACAGACATTGCATCCAACCATGATAATTACAACTCCCCTTTATCTGCAACTAAAACACCTAAAAAAGATGGCAAGGGTTATGAATTCAACCGTAATATTTCTTTCCCTTCACGATTCAAATGGCTGAAACAAATCTCAATCTGCAAACCATTTTCTGAACTTAACTTCTGATTTTATGCATTGTGACGATTCCTTTGAATTCTGCCTACTTTTGCTTGACACTAACCAATTTATGTTCCTACTTGATTTCCTCATGAAAACATGGTATAATGAAATTGAAAAAGAAGGAGGTAGACTGTATGGGAATCTATTTGAATCCGGATAATACCGATTTTCAGGAGGCATTGAATTCGCAGATTTATGTGGATAAAT
>JBGVRS010000129.1:0-17952 GCA_045128635.1 Lachnospiraceae bacterium | reverse complement strand
TCTCTGGTATTTTTAAACTCAATTTCTTTTCCTTCATATGTAATTGTACCTGAATCTTTTTTATAAATTCCGGTTAATACCTTCATTAATGTGGATTTACCTGCACCATTTTCACCCATCAGTGCAAGAACCTCACCTTTTCTAATTTCCAAATCTACATGGTCCAGAGCATGAACACCCGGGAAAGATTTGTCAATATCTTTCATTGTTAAAATAATATCGCCCATTTTCTTACCTTCCTTTCTCCAGCATTCCCACTAGTTCTTTCTACGTCTTGCAGAAACGTCTGCATAAACTGCGCCAATAACGATTAAACCTGTAATGATGTACTGATATTCTTTTGTAAAGCCAAGAGCGAGGATACCCTGCTGTAAAAGAGAGATAATAAATACACCGATTACTGTACCGCTGATAGAAGCGATACCACCAGCCATTGATGTACCACCCATTACACAACCAGCGATTGCTTCGTTGTTGTACTGGTCACCATAACCTGGCTGTACTGTTGTGAATGCTGCTACGAAGAACAGAGATGCGATACCAACTAATGTACCACAGATAACGTATGCAAGCATTTTCCATTTCTTTGTGTCAACGCCTGAAAGTCTAACTGCTTCTTCATTGCTACCTAAGCAAAGGATGTAACGACCAGCTTTTGTCTGGTTTAAGATAACTGCGCAAAGAACCGCAACTGCTAAGAAAATGATGAGACCTACTGGGATATTTCCTGCACTTACGATACTTCTGTACCAGCCGTTTACTGGGTCAGATGCCTGTGGCCAGCTTACAGACTGTGTTTTTGTGAATACAGCTGCAATACCTTTTGCAATGTTCATACTTGCTAATGATACGATGAATGGAGGTACTTTTAAGTATGCTACGAGATATCCGTTAACACTACCAAAAACTGTACCGATCAGAATGCTCATGATGAGACAAACTGCTAATGGCATTCCGTGAGATGTAAGACAGAAACCTGAAACTAATGCACAACAGAACATCATAGGTCCGATTGAGAAATCGATACCGCCTGTTGCAATTACGAATGTTACCCCTAAGGAAAGGAATCCTAAGAAGTATGCATAGTTCAGAGTGTTCAAAATACGTGTCATCCCGAAGAATGATCCGCCGGTCATAAGCCCGAATGCAACATACATTAAGAGCAGTACGCCGACCAGAATGATTCTGTTAAAGCCAATCTTTTTTACTAATGGGTTTTCTTTGATTTTTTCCACCTTTACTATTCCTCCCTATTTTTATGCTTGAAAATCAAACCTAGGTCCCCCGTCCGATTTTCCGTTGCTATATCACATTATACCCTTATCTTCAAGCTGAGTCAATATAATCCTTGTTAAACTTTACATTTTCATCGCTTCAAACAAGTGTTTTTTGTGCAATATGCATAGTTTTATGTTGAGATGTCCGTCATTATGCACTTGTTTCTGCGAATCGGTCGCACTGCTTTCCCCTCAAAAAACAGTGCTCCGACCCTAAACGCGTACTTAAAATCGGTTTTCCGTCCGCAGTACTCTGTATGCCCCCTAAATCAGTTGTTTTAATCCCCTTTTTTGTCCCTCCTGATTCATCATACAGCTGCACCGGTTTCAAACGCATGAAATAAACGCACTGACAACGCACATGCTCGTACATGTTCACATTATAGGTTAAAAAAATTTTTATTTTAATAGAAAATCGTACGAAAAAAGGTTAAAATTTTCCAAGAAAATTTTAACCTTTTTCGAAATCCCTAAAATGGGAACAATAATTTTTGATTTTCTTCCGTGTACATTGTATCTTTTGTAATCAGCACAGATCCCGAGTCCACAACCTTTGGAATTTTTTCTTTTTCAAGCAGCTGAACCGTTTTCTCAATGCATAAGTAACCCATATTCAATGGTTTTTGAACTACCATGGCTTCAAAAGTTCCATCCTCCAGATATTCTACTTCTTTAATAGAACTATCAAAACCAATCATTCGAACTTCACCTTTCAGCCCAAGGTCATTGACAGCTCTCGCTGCACCTACCGAGGAATACTCATTCAATCCTACAATCACATTCATATCCGGGTATTTCTCCAGCATTTCTTTTGTCACAAGATACGCCTTTCGATAATCCGAATCGCAAAAAACAACATCTGCAACTTTAGATTCAAACTTTCCAAGACCTTCCCGTAATCCCTGTTCACGTTCCATTGCCGTAGACACTCCCTTGACATGGCCTACAACACCAATGCTGGAGATATGTTCGAAATTATCCAGAATATATTTGCCCATTTTACGTCCCGCTTCCACATTGTCCGTCGCAACAACACAGGAACCCATTTCTTCTTCCATAAAAGAATCTGCAATTATCAAAGGGATGCCCGCTTCTTCAATTTTTCTTGCATATTTCTGTGTTTCTGTAAAACTAGACGGTACCAGAGCAATTGCATTTGGTTTTTGACGAATTGCTTCTTCGATCATTTCACCCTGTTCCTCATATTTCAGCTCCGTATTGGGTCCCATAACTTTCAGTTCGACCCCATATTCTTTCGCCGCCATCTCTGCCCCCTGCACAAAAGCGCTCCAGAAATCGTTGCTGCTGTCAATAACTTTTGAAATCAAAATAATCTCTTTTTTTTCTTCACCTGCATGAGGTCTGGAAAACAGAATTCCGCCAGCTATAAAAAGTACGATAAAAACACCAATACTCAATCTTCTTAAATTAATTTTCTTCTCCATGCTCTGCCTGTCTTCCTCCTTCCTCACAAGGAATGTGAACTTCCACAGCAGTTCCTTCTCCCAGGGTACTGGAAAATCTCAAACCATAATCTTTCCCATAATATAGCTGGATACGTTCATGTACATTTAAAACGCCAACACCATTTTTTTTGATGTCTGTCTCGCGTTTTTCAAAGATTTTCTCCAGCTGCTCTTCTGTCATCCCAATTCCGTCATCCAAAATTCTTAAGATTAACTCTTTCCGCTCAAGCCAACCTTCAATCCGTACGACACCTTTTCCTTCTTTATATTTGATGCCATGATAAATTGCATTCTCCACCAAAGGCTGTAAGACCAATTTAGGTATTTTCTGCCCCAGAGCCTCCGGACTCACCTGAATATCATATTCCAGCTTATCTTTATAACGCATTTTCTGAATGGTCAGGTAACTGCGGGTATACTCTACTTCTTCCTCTACGCGAACAAGCTCATTCTGATTGCTGATGCTCTGGCGAAGAAGCTTTGCCAAAGAAGAAGTCATCAAAACAACTTCTTTTGTCTTGCCCCATTCAGCCATCCAGATGATCGAATCAAGAGTGTTGTATAAAAAGTGCGGGTTAATCTGCGCCTGCAGTGCTCTTAACTCACTTTTTCGCTTTTGCCGCTGTTCTTCGACATTCTGTTCCATCAGATGCTTAATCTCTGTAATCATCATATTAAAAGCTGCACTCAGACGAGCAATCTCATTTTGCCCGGAAACTTCCAATACTGCATGATCAAAATGGCCCTTTTCCACTTCTTTCATGGAATCTCCCAGAAGCATGATCGGCTTTGTAATTCCATAAGAAAGAACATATGCAAGAACAAGAGCTGCAAGAAGAATCATTACTGCACTAATAATATAAATACGGCTTGTCTCATCACTGTTTTTCAAAAGATCATCGATATAGGATACTCCCACAACGGTCCAGCCTGTTTCCCTAGATTTTGAAATCGAATATAATTTCCCATCTTCTGTTACGAAACTGCTTTCTTTGCTTCCCAGCACTTCCTGAATTTTTTCCGTTTTCAATCCGCTGTAAAGCAGCTGCTGCTGTGGATGATAGATTAAATTTCCATTGCCGTCCAGAATAAAAATATATCCTTTGTTTCCAAAACTGATTCCGCTGCATAACTCGCTGATAGAACTATAATTTAAATCCGCAAAAAAGATTCCTTCCAACTCTCGGCTCGTCTTATTTTGAAGTGCTTTCCCAAGAGTGATTACCCATTCGTATTTTCCGTCAACAAGATTTTGCACATGGGAAGAAGAAATTGCTGTGATTCCACGCTTCTCATAAGCTTTCTGAACCCAGGCAAGAGACTCCATTTCAACATTTTCATTTACCTTGAAATAACCGGTATTAATAATGTATCTCCCATTTTCACCGATAATACCAATATTTACTATGTCATCTCGGGTTTCCATAATCGTACTAAACTGTGTGGTTATTCTGCTAAAACGTTCCCTGCGTTCCTGATCCGTCAGTTTTTCATTAAAAAGATAATCATGTACGTCCCCATCTGATGCAATCAGCACGGAAATGTTATGCAGATAGTCCATATAAGAATCAATATCACTATTTACCTGCTCGATTAACTGAATACTATATTCCTCAGCATTCTCCAAAACAGTTTTCTCGGTATAACGAAGAGCAACCATTGCAAATACTGCCAGCGCTACCATAACAATCAGAAAATATGAAGACAAAATTGCACTTCGAATACTGCGAAATCTTCCTATGAAATTAATACGCCTGCTTTCCATTTTTTTCATCAGTTTCTAACTTCCCTTGCATATTCTGTAGGTGTTTTTCCTACTGCTTTTTTAAATGATACGCTAAAATAATGTGCATCACTGTATCCAACAGCTTCCGCAATCTCATAAGTTTTTAACTTCCCCTGTTCCAGAAGAATTTTTGCTTTTTCCATACGCTTTTTCGTCAACGATTCAATAAACGTTTCTCCCGTGTAATTCTTAAATACAGAACTAAAGTAACTGGTGCTCATGGCCAGTGCCGTACATACAGAATTCAATGTCACCGAACTGTCCGCATAATTTTTTTCAATATAATCCAATGCCAGCATCGCCTGACGTTTACCATAGCTGTCACGCTGATTTGACATCAGATTACAAATGTATCGAAATGTTCCTCTCAGACGCAGCTCTATTTCATCCAGATTCTCACATTCATAAATCTGCTTCATAAAGTTTCTTTCCTGGCTGTAAATTTCATCCTCAAGTTCTTCCGGAAGTTCCAAAAGATTGATAACCGAAAGAACCAGATTCTGTACATACACAAAGCTTCTGTTCTTATTAACATAGCTTAATTTGACCTGCTCTACAAACTGTTCCGTCTTCTGTGAAATTTCTTCTATTTTATTAGTGCGAATGGTCGTTGCAATCTGAGATGCCCACTCAAAAATATCTATGTGCTTTGCACTGTTACGAATTTCTTCATATTCTTCTGCTTCGATAATCTGATTACCACCCAGCATAAATTTATATTCCAATGCACTTTTTGTTTTTGCAAAGGAATCCGGCAGTTCTTCTAATCTTGCCACAGACTTGCCCACCGCGATGGTAACCTGAATCTGTAAAAATTCTTCAATTGCCTGATGAATTTTCGGAAGAATCTGCTTTATTTTTACTTTTAACGATTCTTCTGCATCTCCCATGAACAAAATCGCAGTCTTTTCATCTGTCCCTTGAAATGCAATCCCACAGTTTTCTAATGCAACAATTTCAGCCGTAATGTTGTAAATCGCAAATAATGCCAGTTCATCCTTCACATTTGCATACCGAGATATAAACGGTTCCAGACTATCTCCTTCTACAAGTGCGGTATTGTAACAGCCCGCACTCAGATTCAAACGCAGTTCTTCCTGTTTCTCATCAAGTTTTGCATAATCTACTGTACCATTTAAGAGGTTATGCAAATATCTTCCCTGCACCATGGGAAGGTTGCTTACATATGCACTGCGGATTTTTTTCATATCACGTTGGCTTTCTTTCCGCTCATCGAACATTTTCTTTACACGCAGCAAAGTTTCCGTAAACTCCATTGGTGTAATCGGTTTTAAAATATATTCTAAAACCTGATACTTCACTGCATTTTTTGCGTATTCAAATTCATCGAATCCGCTAATAATGATCACCTTTGTATCAGGATAGTTTTCATACACAAATTTTGTCAGTTCCATGCCATCCACAAAGGGCATGTTAATATCTGTCAGCAAAAGATCCGGTTGCTCTTTTTCAATCGCTTCCATTGCCTGTCTGCCATTTTCACAGGCTCCCATGAAGGAAAATCCTATTTCTTCCCACTGAATATTTTCGCTGATCGCTTCACGAATTAATGTTTCATCATCTACCAAAAGTACTTTGTACATTTTTCACTCCGTTAATTTTAAAAAAAGGGGCGGAAAATTCCGCCCCTTTAAAGTCAGATTATAAACTCAATCTTATTTGTAGAATGGTCCATATGTAGCACATGCTCTGTAGTCAGCGCCTTCTTTATCTGATCCAAATGCATCCCATGCCTTTGGTCTGAAGATATCTTCTACTGGTACGTTGTGCATAGCTACTGGGATTCTTAACATAGAGCACATTGTGATGAGGTCAGCACCGATGTGTCCGTAAGAGATAGAACCGTGGTTAGCACCCCAGTTGTTCATTACTTCATAAGCTGTCTTGAATGCAGAACCTTCTTTACCATCACATCTTGGAGCAAACCATGTACATGGCCATGTGTAGTCTGTACGTTTCCATAAGATGTCAGATACTTCGTCTGGTAAAGCAACTGTCCAACCTTCAGCGATCTGGATAACTGGTCCAAGACCTTTTACAAGGTTAAGTCTGATCATTGTAGCTGGCATTTCTGCTCTTGTTAAGAAACGAGAAGAATATCCGCCGCCACGGAAGTAGCCGTTGTCAGCTGCGTTCCATGTTGTAGCTGCCATAACTGCATCCTGATCTGCTTCTGTCATTTCATACCAAGGTTTGATTACACCATTGCCATCAGCGTCTTTAACTTCGCCACAAGCGTCGAGGCAGCAAGCACCAGAGTTGATTAAGTGGATAACACCATCAGAATCTTTTGCTTTGCCTTCAACTTCGTAACCTGTTACACGTTTGATAGCATCGCCGCTCCAGTATGTACGAACATCTGCGAACATCTGAGCTGTGTTTGTTAAGAGTTTACCAAATAACATTGTTAAACCGTTAAGTACGTCGTTTTCTGTAGCAAGGATGTATGGTTCTCTTGCTCCGTTCCAGTCGAAGGAAGTATTTAATACTGCTTCTGGGAAGTCACAGTTTGGATAGAAGTCTGTCCACTGTCTCTGTCCCTGGAAACCAGCTGCGATTGCGTTGTGTCCAACCATTTCTTCTTCGCATCCTTCTGGTAATGTCTTGCATCCATTCATCATTTCCTGGATGATAACTGCCATTTTAACTACGAATTCAAACTGTTCTTCAGCTTTTTCTGGGCTATTCTTAACGAATTCTGGGTTTTTATCGAAACCGATGATGCATTTTTCTTTTGCCCATGCGAGAGCTTTCTGATATTCAGCTTCATCATAGATGCCTTCTGTCATTCTACGGATGATTTCTACTTCGTCAACTGATTCAACTCTCATGCCAAGGTAGCTTTCAAGGAAATCAGAATCGATGATAGATCCGCCGATACCCATACAGATAGAGCCGATCTGTAAGTAAGATTTGCCTCTCATTGTAGCTGCTGCAACAGCTGCACGACCAAATCTTAAGAGTTTTTCTTCAACGTCTGCTGGAATTGTTCCATCTTCGATGTCCTGTACGTCATGTCCGTAGATACCGAATGCTGGAAGACCTTTCTGTGCATGTGTAGCAAGAACGGATGCTAAGTATACAGCACCTGGTCTTTCTGTTTTGTTGCATCCCCAAACAGCTTTGATTGTTGTTGGGTCCATATCCATTGTTTCAGAACCGTAGCACCAGCATGGTGTAACTGTTAATGTGATAGCTACGCCTTCTTTTCTGAATTTTTCTTCGCAAGCTGCTGCTTCAGCAACACGTCCGATTGTTGTATCAGCGATAACAACCTTAACTGGTTCACCATTAGAGTATTTTAAGTTTTCTTCGAATAACTTTTTAGCTGCCTGAGCCATACCCATTGTCTGTTCTTCAAGACTTTCACGAACCTTTAATGGTCCTCTACGTCCGTCGATTGTAGGTCTGATACCAATTACTGGATATCCGCCGATTAATCTGCTTTCTGCCATTTTGCGTGTACCTCCATATTATATTTATGCGCAATTTTACCAAGCCAAACCCCTATTAGCTTGGTTTTGTGTACTAATTATACAATACATTTCCGCAGAATGCACGCAAAAAAATGCTAGGATATGGACATTTTTTGTGATATTTGATATTCTTAGCCTAGAATCAGTTGATTTTTTGTAATTTATTTAGCTACGAGGGAAAATATGAAGGCATTTCATGAGATTCGAAACTATAATTCCGATTTAATGGTATGGTACTCCGGCTATGAAAACATTAGTTTTGTTGCCCACTGGCAGAAAGAAATCGAGCTTGTTTTTGTGCGTTCCGGTGAAGCCAGCTTCCACGTTGCAGATCAAAGCTTTACTGCTCACGCAGGAGATCTGGTCATCTGTGAAAGCGGACAAATTCATTACAGTGATTCCTATACATCACAAAACCATTTGGATTTTTTGATTTTTGATACCAATATTATCAGTTCCAGATTTCACAATCCGCACTTCAAGAACGCACTGGTAACAGCAGCAGAATTAAACTCTTTCGGTCTTTCCGAATCGCTTCAAAGAGTCTTTTCACTGGTTCCGGAAGAGCTTGACAAAAAACAGCCATATTACAAAGACATTGTTTCTTCCGCTATCAGAGAATTTTGGTTTTTGCTAAAGAGAAATCTCCCAAGAATCGAAAAATCAAAAGATGACAGCCGCAGAAATCGCATGTTGGAAGATTTTCAGGAACTACTCGATTATATCGACAATCATTTTGCAGAGGATCTCACCCTCGAAAACGCTGCAAATATGATGCATTTTTCACCTAGCCATTTTTCAAAAACTTTCAAAAAAATGATGGGGATGAATTACGTAACTTACATAAACATGGTTCGTATTGAACAGGCAATTCACTTACTCGGAACAAACCAGTACCGTATGATTGACATTGCCTTAGAATGCGGATTCACAAACATTCGAAGCTTTAACAGAGTCTTTAAAGAAATTACCGGTTACACACCAACAGAATTTTCTTCTCAGGTTGATCCGGATGTATATAAGACTACTTATTATAATAGGAAATCCGGAGACACAGAATATGTGGAAGGCGGTTCCACAACCATGCGACCGAATTTTACTTAAACTTTTTATTTCAAAGGAGGATCTTTTTATGATCGAATACTGGAAAGCCAACGACTTTTGCGTCCTAAAAGAAAAATTGATGCCTGTACAGATTAAAGTCTAGAATGGAATTGGTAATGCCGAAGAGTTATTAAATGAAAAGGAAGCCTGTATCTCTTTTTCTCCTGATCATTGTGCACTGTTTGAACAAAAAGGTTCTTTTGTTGTTCTCGATTTTGACAAAGAGCTTTGCGGCGGTATCCGTATCGTTGCAAGAAACGCTGAAGGAATTGCAAATTTCCGCATTACCTTTGGAGAATCCCTGACTTAACCTATGGTCAGACAGGTTTTCGCTTTGTACGCATTGAACTGTTGAGCGAAAACCCTGTAACTATCAGAAATATTTTTGTCATCAACACGCTTCCGTATTTTGAAAAAGAAGCCGTAATTAAAACAAGCGATGAACAGCTGAATAAAATTATTGAAACTGCCGCTTATACACTGAAGCTGAACTTCCAAAATGGATACATCTGGGACGGCATCAAACGCGACCGTCTGGTATGGTGCGGTGATCTCCATCAGGAAATCGTTACTTCACTTTATTTATTTGGCGATAACAAGAACATTCCAAATTCTCTTTCTTTCCTGAGAAATGAAACTCCTGGGGATCAGTGGATCAATCGTATTCCAACCTATTCCGCATGGTGGGTCATCAATCTCTGCGATTATTGCCAGATGACTGGAAATATGGATTACTTTGAAGCAAACTTTGATTATGCCGAAGCAGTGTTTAATCATTTAAATGACAATGTAGATGGTTCCGGAACAATGCATTTTTAGAGGCTGGCGGAGCTTCCGGTTATTCCACTTTCATGGCATACTATTTACTTCTGGCAGATGCGCTTGCCGGTGGAGAAAATATGCTTCCAATTATCAAGGAATATTTTGGAGCAATGCTTTCCCGCGGAGCCACTACTTTCTGGGAAGATTTTGACATGGAATGGCTTAATGGCAGCGGACGCGAAGATGAAGTTGTTTCTGTAAACAAACTTTAACAACCTAAAAAGGAGTATGGCGTCAGCCACACTCCTTTTTATATATTTAACAGCACAAGGGCTACCAGGATCAGACCCATAGCAATCCACTGTTTTTTACTCAGTTTTTCTTTGAATACCAAAAATCCTGTCATAGAAATTACCACCACCGTGGCAACACTAAACGTTGGGAACACGATTACTGCTGCAATGTCATTCAGTGCTTTCAGCAAAAAGCTTGCGGAAAAATAATTCGGTATACCAAGAAAGATTCCAAAAAGGATATCTCTCCATCCAAAAGTTTCTCTTTTTAATAAAATCAGCAATACACACAAAACCAGTGCCATTCCAAATGTATAAAAGAGAAAATGATCTGCCAGCGCAGAATTTCCCAATTCCTCATGAATCTTAGACATCACATCACAAAATCCACTGGATAATAAAATCAGCAACAATCCAAGCTTAAACTGAATAGCAGTCTGTTCTTTTTCGAAATTAATCATCACCACTGCAATCAGACATAAGATAATTCCAATTATCTGAATCAATTCCGGCTGTTCCTTAAAAAACAAAATTGAAATCAATACTTGTACAATAAGACCCAGCTTCTGGAAAATCGAGGTCAATACCACACCATTTTTTCGAATATTTAACTGAACCAGCAAAAGACCTGCTAAATATAAAACACCGGTACAAGTACCAAGAGTTAAAGTAAACCCGATTCCTTCTGTTTTGGGAAACAAATTTCCAAAGCCCGTATAAAAAGCTGCCATAATCACGCAGATAACATAGTTTACGGCAAGCATCCCGTGATTTCCCTTTGTGTATTTTTCACTTGTCCGCATTACAATGGACACAAGCGAACTGCTTGCAATCGCCAATAGCAAATTGATCATTACGATTCCTCCCCGCAAATCATAAAGACGCATGACGTAAAGTCATGCGTCTTATCTATTTTACGATAATCCAAGAACAACTGCAAGGATCATTACGATAGTACATCCTGCCACTAAGATTCCCTGGAACTTGATCATAAATTTCGCCCAGTTACCCCATTCAATTTTTGCTGCTGCAAGAGCACCAAGTAAGCATCCTGAAGTTGGTACGATAAAGTTTGTGAAACCATCACCAAGCTGGTAAGCAACAACTGCCACCTGACGTTCAACACCTACAAGGTCTGCAAGTGGAGCCATAATTGGCATTGTAAGAGCAGCCTGTCCGGAACCGGATACAACGAAGAAGTTGAAGATTGCCTGGAATGCATACATGCACCATGCAGAAATAATTGTTGGAAGTCCCTTCATTGCATTGCTAATTGTGTAAAGAATTGTATTTAATACAGTGCCGTCTGTTGCACCTGTACCGCCAAGTACAATAATGATACCCTGTGCCATACCTACGCACATCGCTGCGCCAACCATGTCAGCCGCACCATGTTCAAAAGCTTTCGCAATGTCGTTCATTCTCATATCATTCAGTTTAAATACAACACCGATGATACCGGCTACAAGACCCATTACGAAGAACTGGGAAGCAATTTCAGGAATATAATATCCTTTTTCCACAACACCCCAGATTGTCCAGACAATTGTTGCAACAATTGTTAAAAGTACAAGCTTGTGTCCTAATGTAAATGGAATATCCTGCTGTCCTTTTTCTGCAAACTCATCTCTAAATGCTTTATCTGACTCGTAAGCTACGGAAAGCTTTGGATTTTTCTTGATTTTCTTTGCATAGCGCATTGTGAAAACAATTGTTAATACTGTAAAGAAAATCCACATTGGAATTCTAAACCATGCGCCGGACATTACAGGAACACCTGCAATTCCCTGTGCGATTGCAAGACCGAATGGATTCTGCCATGAAGAACCAAAACCGATCTGTGTTGCAACGTAAGAACACATAACACCAACAACCGCATCATAGCCCATGGCAATGAACATCGGAACTAAGATCATAACAAATGGTAATGCTTCTTCACCCATACCAAATACAGCACCGCCTAAAGAAAACAGTGTAATCAGGATTGGAATGAGCATAATCTCTTTACCATTTAAAATCTGAATGATACGTAAAATACCCGCATCAATGGCACCGGTACGCATTACAATACCGAATGCTCCGCCTACAACGAGGATAAATGCAATAATACCAATGGCACTTCCCCATTTATCACCAGTGGTGAGACCTTCAAATACGAAGTTTAAAATACCCTGTCCGCCAAAATCTTCTGTACCAAACAGCGGCGCAACCGCAGTTACCTTATTGCCGTTTTCATCCAGCACATATTCAAAGCTGTCAGGATCAACGACTGTTCTTGTTTTTTCTACACCATCTACCATGTATGTTACTTCTGTTGTTTCAAAACGCCCCTGTGGAACGAACACAGTCAGTAACGCAGCAAGCAGTACTACACCAAAGATAATGATGTAGGTATGCGGAAACTGAAATTTCTTTTTTTCCATTTCTCTTTGCCCTCTCTTTTTATTCAAAAGTTCCCTTTACAAGAACTTTCTTTTCGTGAATCATTAAGTTACCTTTTGCAAATACAGTGAAAAGTTCCAGATTATCTTCCTCGGCAAGAACCAAATCTGCGTCTGCATTTTCTGCAATTCTTCCCTTATTATCTAATTTTAAAAGGGTTGCCGGATTTTTTGTTACCGGTTTTAATGCATCTTCCAATGCAACGCCGTCTTTTAAAACTGCATCCTGCAGTTCACGGTACATAGATGTCACTTTGCCAACACCAAGACCTAAAAATGTTCCGTCTGCAGCAAATACCGGAAGACTTCCCTGACCATCTGATGAAAATGTAATCTTTTCTGCAGGTACCCCTGCATCCAACGCCATTTTAAGTCCTGTGCTTGCTTTTACCTCATCAGGATCTAAAAAGTCCGGATCAGAACTGGTGGTCAGATCAATGTATCCGCCATATTCTTTTGCATATTCAATACCATCTAACATTAATGTCATACTTCTGTTGATATGCGTTGGAAGCATCTGTGTTGGCGGAATCATGGAGTTGTCCAGAACATATTTTAAATAGTCCAGTTTTTCCTTTCCATCCCCCATATGAATGTTTACAAGACCTGCTTTTGCAGATAAAATACCGCCCACTCTCGTATCAGCGACAATTTTTGCAAAATCCTCTTTTGTCGGCTGTGAAGAACGATGATCTGAAATTGCAATCTCTCCGCATCCAACAACCTTGTCCAAAAGGATGAGATCGTCCATAATGCTTCCGGTTACAGTTCTAACAGGCACCTGATAAGAACCAGTATAAACATAGGTTGTAATTCCTTCTTCTTCCAAACCCTTGGCTTTTGCCAAAAGATTGGTCATGGTTCTGGTACAGCCATCTGTCCCAAGACAGCCAACGACTGTGGTAACCCCTGCTTTTGTAATATCTGTCAGCATGATTTCCGGTGTTCTTGTTTTGGCACCACCTTCACCACCGCCTCCTATAATGTGTACATGAGCATCAATCAGTCCCGGCATCAATAGTTTTCCGGTTCCATCAATCACTTCCACATCATAAGCACACTCTACAGGAAGTTTTTCTGCAATTTTCAAAATCTTGCCGCCTCCAATTAATACATCCTTAATACCCAAATATTCCGGTGCATAAATCTTTGCATTTTTGATTAAATACATCAGTTTCCCCCAATTATAAAGAATACTTATGCATTATAGCATAAGTATTCCTATGATTGCACCTCTTTTTTCTGTTTTTCTTTACCAATTCTTAGTTTGTTTCCTGTCTATGCAAATATTTTTCTTTTGTTGCCAGACCGCCACGAATATGCCGCTCCTGTTTATTCACCTCCAACACATTTCGTACCTCTTTGGCAAGCGCCGGATTGATCTGCTGCAATCGGTCTGTACAATCCTTATGTACCGTACTTTTGCTGATTCCGAATTTCTTCGCCGCCTGTCTCACTGTTGCATTATTCTCTATAATAAACACTGCGACTTCCACGGCTCTTTCTTCAATATAATCTTTCAAAAAAATCCCCTGCAAACATCTTTTTACAATGTATGCAAGGGATTTTATTTCTATTCTATGTGTTTTTTTTCTCCTCATGATAGCTGATCCACTCGTCCAGCCCCCAAGGAACATAATCTGAATACATGCAGAAACAGTTTAGTAAATTGCATGGAATCGGTGCGTCATTTCGCATCGTTTCTCTTGTCATCTGCTGAAACTGTTTCAGTAATCTTTGATCCAACGTATCATGCACATGACCATGAAGCATGAAGGTCTTCGGATTTCCATGCTTGCTCAGACGATTCTGCCCATTGTAGCACATGACCGGGTAGTGCGACAAAATAACCTTTCGCCCATTATCATGCATTTCCGCATAAGAACGCACCCAGATAAATCTGGATGCGTCAAACTCTTTGTCTTTGACAAAACGGTCATGATTTCCCTGAATTAGATAAATTTTTCCTTTCAGCTGGTCCAATACCGTTTTTGTCTTTTCCCATTTTTCCATGGAAAAATCTCCGAGCACCACTACCTCATCATTTTTTCGCACACGGCTGTTCCACTGATGAATCATATGTTCATTCATATCCTGTTCATCACGAAAGCCACGGCAGTCCATAACATGATTCAATTGTTCATGATAGAAGTGAAGATCGGAAATATAATATCTCATATTAGTTTGCCTCTGCTACTGCATTTTCCACAAGAAAATCAACTGCCACATCTGCTTTGACCTGAGCCATCACAGTCTCTTTTGTATATGCAGTTTCTAATTCCTCTACTGTAGCGTAACCATAGTATGCCATGTATTTTTCTGCTTTTTCCTGATAGATTTCATCAGTTACTTCTAATCCTTCCGCTTCTGCAACCGCATTCTGGATTAACGGACACTGAATTCTGTAAACTGCAATCTCTCTGCACTGTGCTTCAAACTCACTAAAGGACATTCCGGTTGCCATACCAATATATGTTTCCAGATCATATCCATAGTAAGCAGCCATTTGCTCCTGCTGAGATTTCAAATCATTGATATATAAGTTTACTTCATCTTCATTCAATTCAAATGTACTGTTTGCAATCACTTTTGAAAGAATCTGATATTCTGCGTCAGATTCCGCTTCCTGTGCAAGAGTTGTTTCATTCATTTCTCTGATACCGGCATATAATGCATCTACCGTATCATATCCTTTGCTCTTGGCAAACTCATCGTTTAATTCAGCCGGAATTTTTTCCCAGCATTCATTCACAGTAATTGTAAATACAACCTCAGCACCAGCCAAATCCGCAGAATGATAATTTTCCGGGAATGTCATAGGACAATCCTTTGTTTCCCCAACTTTCATTCCAACGATGCTTTCTGCAAACCCTGGAATAAAGTGGCTGTTTCCAATATCAAGTTCTGTTCCTTCTGCTGTACCGCCATCAAATGCAACACCATCTTTTTTTCCTACATAATCAATGTTTACAACAGAAGTTTCTGTTGCCACTTCCTGTGGATCTTTTGTAAAGGAAGTAGATAACATATACTGAACTTCTGCTTCTATTTCTTCCTCTGATACAGTCACATCCATAGGTTTGTAGGTAATTCCCTTATATTCTCCAAGTTCTGTCAGTTTGCTTGTTCCAAGCGCACTTGTGTCAATTGCTGCTGTTTCACCTGCAGTTTCTTCTGTTGTTTCTGCCGGTTCTTCTGTTTCTTTACTTCCACATGCTGTCATGGACAATACCATGCATCCTGCAAGAAGCATTGCTAACAATTTCTTTTTCATCTTCCCCTCCGGTTTTACAATATAAATGAAAACATTCTTGAAAACTGTTCTTTAAAACGGATGAGCATACTTCTCTTTGCATAAAGCTCTGATGTAATTTCCGTACAATATTTCAAATCGTCTTCAAATATTTTTTCTAATTTTGCCGTTGTTTTTGGACTGTAGATTGTGGCATTCACTTCAAAGTTTAATTTGTAGCTTCGCACGTCCATATTGGCAGTTCCATAGCTGCACACCAGTCCGTCACTCATAACACCTTTGGCATGCAAAAATCCGTTGTCATAGGTGTAACAGCGAACTCCTGCTTCTATCAGTTCTCCCACGTAAGAATAAGTCGCCCAGTAAACAAATGGGTGATCAGGCTTACATGGTATCATAATTCTAACATCGATGCCCGAATAAGCCGCCATCTTAATCTCATTTAAAATAATTTCATCCGGAACCAGATACGGTGTCTGGATATAGACATGATCCCTTGCTTTTCCAATCAGCTTCTGATAGTTGTCACGGATTTCTTCATTTTGCGTATCCGGACCGCTGGAAATAATCTGTACGCCTTCCGTTCCTTTTCCAGGCTCAAATTCTTTGATTAAATTTGCATTTTGGAACAGATTCTGCTTTGTGGCATAATTCCAGTCCTGGATAAAACGAATATGAAGGCTGACCACCGAAGCTCCCTCAAGCTTCAGATGCGTATCTCTCCAATATCCAAACTTTTTATCCAGCCCAAGATATTCTTTACCTATATTAAAGCCGCCTACATAAGCTGCTTTTCCATCAATGACAACAATCTTTCTATGATTACGATAATTGATTCGAAGGTGCAGTCTTCTAAAGAATGCAGGAAAGAACTCTCCCACTTCGATACCCTTGGAACGAATACGCTCCCAGTCTTTTCGACTCATTTTACGACAGCCCATACTGTCATAAAGCACGCGGACCTCAACGCCTTCTTTTACTTTTTTCTCTAAAAGCTCTTCAATTGCCTGCCACAATTCATCATCTTTGATAATATAGGACTGAATATGAACAAACTGCTTTGCTTTTGCAATCGCCTCATATAAATGTGCAAAATAATCCTTACCATCTGTATATACTTCCACTTCATTGTCATCTGTATACACAGAATTTGCTGCCGCCAGATTATACATGACAAGATCATGATATCTGGAAAGCTTACCATTATCAAATGCAAATATTTCCTTACTCTTTACTCTCTGCTTCTGTTTATGGACCGCCAGATGGATTGCATCCTCCAGCTCCTTATTCTTAAACATTTTCGTCTTTCTCATATCCTGACCGATCAGAAGATACAATAAGAACCCAAGCACAGGAATAAAATATAGTACCAAAAGCCATGCCCAGATGGTCTTTGGATCACGCCGTTCAAAAAACACAATGGTAATTGCCAACAAAATATTCAGAGCAAATGAATGCTCCCACATAAATTGAAACACTGTGGAAATTACCTCTAAAATTTCCGCCATCGTCTTTTCCTCCTGCTTTTTTCCAAAGCTGCTAATTAGTATAGCATACCTTTCTTAACAATCCTAGCAGATTTCTTTTAAATTATTCCGAAAAACAAACTTTGCTTGCCTTGAGGCCTAAAGAATGTTACAATGTACCGTAGTATTTGGAAAAATATCCACGAATGCGGATAAAATAGACGGAGGTACAAAAAATGACTTTTTGGAATGTTTTGATTGTAATTTTAGTTATCGTTGCAGCAGCACTTGCAGCACTCTACTTTTACGGTAACAAAATGCAGAAGAAACAGCGTGAAAATCAGGCACAGTTAGATGCCATGGCACAGACTGTATCCATGCTGATCATCGACAAGAAACGTCTCAAAATCAAAGAATCCGGTCTTCCACAGATGGTAATTGACCAGACACCAAAATATATGCGCTGGACAAAACTTCCTATTGTAAAAGCTAAGATCGGTCCAAAGATTATGACACTGGTTGCTGATGAAAAAGTATTCGAGCTGATTCCTGTAAAGAGAGAATGTAAAGTTGTTTTAAGCGGTATTTACATTACAGCAATCAAAAG
>JBGVRS010000128.1:0-32222 GCA_045128635.1 Lachnospiraceae bacterium | reverse complement strand
TAGCTGCAAAGGAAAACAGCTAAAGCGGCCGCAGATTTTCGCGCAAAAGTCAATACTTTTTTGAAATATTACAGAAAAAAGAGCAGAGAATATAATCTTATACTCTCTGCTCTGTAAAGCGTCCTTATCTAAATGACATTACTCGATTGAGGCTTCCCTTTAACTTTAATCTACAGATTTTAACGACTCTGTCATACTCACTTTTTCAAGTTTCCCTGTCATAAGCAAGTTAATAACAATCGCAAACACAAATGTTAAAACAATACTGAAAAAATAACTTCTTGGCAGAACACGTACATCAAAGGATACCTGATCCACCTGCACCTGTGTCATTACAAATGCATGGAACAGTTTTCCCAATCCAAGACCTGCAACTGCACCAAATGCTGTCAGTATCAGATTTTCCCTAAACACATAAGATGCAGTTTCATTTTTATAGAATCCAAGTACCTTAATGGTTGCAATTTCTCTGATTCGCTCTGTAATATTAATATTTGTCAAATTGTATAATACAATAAATGCCAAAAATCCTGCGCAGGCAGTAATTACCACAACCAGCAGATCAAGGCTTTCTATCATGCTGGAAAATCGATTTTTCGCGTCTGAAGATACACTTGCTGAAGCAATTTCGTCTTCCTTCATCAAATCCGCTGTCATCTGATGCGGATCTACTCCTTCCGCAAGGTTCATATAAATGGTCTTAATTTCCGCCTTTTCTCCAAGACATTTTTCATAGGTCTGCGTCGTAATATACACAAAATTATAAAGATAGTTTTCTGCAATGCCGGATAATTCCAGTTCCATTTCATGATTATCTTCATCTCTGAAAACAATGGTATCTCCCACCTGAAGGTCATAGGCATTTGCGAGTTTATCCGTCAGTATACATTCTCCCTCGCCTGGATATTCCAGTTCTTCTCCAGTTTCCACATTCGGCAAAATAACATATGGAGAAATATCTTCCGACTCGTCAATCGCTACAAGGCTAAGACTCTTGACTGCCTCGTCTGTGACAAGATCAATGGATCTTTCCATCACATAAGCATATTCCGTTACTCTGTCTCCGGCAATATTTTCTATCAGATGTTGTGTATCTTCTGTAACCTCATCTGCCAGCATCACATTGATATCTACGACTTGTATTCTGTCATACTGATCATTGGCAATGTTTGCTATGGAATCCTGCACCCCAAATCCGGTAACCAAAAGTCCTGTACAACCACTGATACCAATCACCATCATAAAGAAACGTTTCTTGTATCGGAATACATTTCTATAGGAAACCTTATGTAAAAACTTCATTGGCTTCCAGATAAATGGAATATATTCTAAGAAAATTCTCTTTCCGGCTTTTGGTGCCTTTGGTCGCATCAGTTCTGCTGCCGCTTCTGAAAGTTCATTTTTACAGCTAATAAATGTAACACCCATAGAGCATAAAATCGAAACCACCAGAGAGAAAATCAACACGCCCGCGTCAAATACATAAACAATATCTGCCACATCATACATGGAGCCATATGCAAACCAGATAAGAATCGGGAAAAACCATGTTCCAAAGAAATATCCAAAAAGACATCCGCTGATTGCTGCCGCACCTGAGTAGAATAAATATTTACCCATAATAGCTGCTTCACTATATCCAAGAGCCTTTAACACACCAATCTGCGTTCTCTGCTCTTCAATCATTCGATTCATGGTGGTGATACATACCAATGCTGCTACGGCATAGAAAAATACCGGGAATACATTGGCAATTCCATCTACAATGGCTGAATCGTTTTCCATGCAGACATAGCCTACATTCGTTTCTCTTCCAAGCAGGAAGCTTTCCGGTTCTTCAATATCAGCAATCTCTTGTTCTGCTTCTGCAATTTCTTCCTCTGCATCCGCAATCTCTGTCACAAATTCCTGATAACCTTCTTCGTATTCTTCTAAACCATCATAATATTCTATCCAGCCATCTGCCAGTTCTTTTTCGGCATCTGCAAGTTCTGCTTCACCGTCTAACAATTCTGCTTCTGCTTTGGAAAGTTCTCTCATTCCCTCTTCCCACTGCTCAAGACCCAATTCAATTTCTTCATAAGCATCGGCGATTTCTTCTCTGCCATCTTCAATCTGCTTCAATCCGGATTTGATCTGTTTTTCACCGTCTTCTAACACTGCCCTGTTTTTATCAATTTCTGCCTGAGCAGCAATCATTTTAGCTTCGCCCGCTGCCAATTCAGGCTCTTGTTCTGCAATCTTTTCTTCGATAACCTGCAATGTTGCTTCTAATATCCCAATTCTCTGCGCAAGTCCCAATGAAGACAAATCCTGTGGTATGTAATCTGGCTGCATTCCCATTAATATCTGGTTTATGGAATCTTCCATATACCCTACCGCGATTACCAAAAGTTGCATCTCTGATGCATAATTTGGAGCAGATGGACCTAGTTCATTATTCAACCAGTCCAGTTTTAATTTTGCATCCGCCAATTGGCTTTTAAGCATTCCAAGGCTTGTTTTCAAAGTTTCAATTTGATTTTTTGCAGCTTCTAGTTCTGCTTTTTTTTCATTAAGCTCCTGTTGGCCGGCTTCCAGTTGTTTTTTTCCTTTAGAAAGCTCTGACGATTTACTGCAAAGCAGATTATAGTTATCTTCTAACTCTTCTTCTGCATCCGGCAATGTCACTTTAAGATTATATCCAATCTCATATCCGGCATCATCCAGAGTCTTTTTTGCATCTTCCAGTTCCGCTCGCCCATCTGCCAGTTCCTGTTTTGCATCTGCAATCTCTTTTTCCGCATCTGTCAGTTCTTTATATGCATCTGCAAGTTCAATTCTCGCATCCTCAAGTTCTGCTTCTGCATCCGCTTTTTCTTCTTCAAATTCCTTCTTGGCATCCTCTAATTCTTCTGTTGCCTCTGCAACGATTCTGTCATGGCGGTTCTCTGCAGACTGTTCTGCCAATTTCTCCCATACCGGCTCTTTTTCGTCCATATAGGCTTCATATTCGTCACTGTAGATTTTATAATCCTCATCAAATCTTACCAGAATTTCCGTGTAATAATCCACGTCAAAGGCATCCTTCGGAATATACATAAATCCTGCGATCTTACCATTTCCAATAGAGGTATTGCCTCTCTCAAACTGAATGTAATTAGAAGCCTGCGCAATACCTACGATCGTAAACTCTTTTACCGCAAAGTTTTCCAGATCATCTTCCTCATTATCTTTTGATAAATATATCGTTTTTCCAAGGCTATCTTCCAGATACATGGAGGAATCTACAATACACTCATCCAAAGACTCCGGCATACGCCCATAAAGTAATTCAAGATCGTTGATCTGCTCTGGCAGATTGTAAATTTTGATTGCTTTTGCACTCTCTTTTTCAAGGCTGCAAAGCATATCAAATGTCACGATTCCTTCTGCCGCCCGGACATCTTCCTGTGTGGAAAGGTACTCCAAATCCTTCTGTTCGAATCCAAGATTTGACAATACTCTGTAATTATAAAACTGTTTTTCCTTCAAATATCCATCTGTCGTTTTTACCATCGCCGGCTGAATTACTTTCAGCCCGGAAAACAGGCTGACTCCCAGCGCTGTAATGGCAAAAATCGCCATAAAACGACCAAAGCTCTGTTTTATCTCGCGAAAGGTGGATTTCCATAGTTTTGATCCCATATTTTTCACCATCTGTTACCATTCAATATTTGCGATATCCACAATATTTTCATTTTTCACCATTTTGGTGATGGTACCGCTTTTTACTGTAATAATACGGTCTGCCATTGCAGTCAGCGCCTGATTATGGGTAATGACTATGACTGTCTTCCCCTCTTTACGGCAGGTATCCTGTAAAAGCTTTAAAACCGCTTTTCCGGTATTATAATCCAGCGCCCCGGTTGGTTCATCACAGAGCAGAATCTTTGGATTTTTCGCCAATGCTCTGGCAATTGCCACTCGCTGCTGCTCTCCACCGGATAGCTGTGCCGGGAAATTTGACAATCTGTCTCCCAGTCCAACACCTCTTAATACTTCTTCTGCATCTAATGGTTCTTTACAAATTTGCGCTGCCAGTTCCACATTTTCCAACGCAGTTAAATTAGGTACCAGATTATAGAACTGGAAAACAAATCCCACATCATGACGGCGATAACCTGTCAACTGCTTTTTGTTATATGCGGAAACCTCTTCTCCATCCAGAAAAACACGTCCGGCAGTTAAGGTATCCATACCGCCCAAAATATTCAAAATCGTAGTTTTGCCTGCTCCTGAAGCACCAACGATCACACAAAATTCTCCCTGTTCAATTTCAAAATTCACATCGTGAAGAGCCGGAATTTCCACCTCTCCTGTTTTATAAATCTTCTTTACATTTTCAAATGATACAAATGCACTCATCATTTTACCCCTTATTTTAATAGCCCATATAAAATAATGATACCACAAAAAAAGCCCACGGCATATATACCGTGAGCTTAAAATCTCTAAATTATTTATAAAATTCCAATCAGGAAAATTGCAATAATAATTACCGGGATTACAATTGTCATATATGGACGCATCCATTTTGCAACCTTGAGACCTTTTCCTTCATTTGCTTCAGCAATAAATTTGTCCCAGCCCCATCCATAGCGTGTTACACAGAATAATACGTATGTCAAAGCACCAAGTGGAAGTAAAATATTACTTACTGCAAAGTCTTCTAAGTCCATGATACCTTTGCCAGCGATTGCGAAATTACTCCATACATTGAATCCTAATGCACATGGAATAGAACCAACAAAAAGAATTACCGCATTGATCAGACAAGCTTTCTTTCTAGCCCATCCAAATAAATCCATACACATCGCAATGATATTTTCAAATACCGCAATGATTGTTGAAAATGCTGCAAATGTCATAAATACGAAAAATAAGCTTCCCCATAATCTACCCATTGGAAGATTATTGAAAATATTTGGCAGTGTTTTAAAAATAAGGTCCGGACCGCTGTCTGGCTGAACGCCATATGCAAAACATGCCGGGAAAATGATCATACCTGCACAAAGTGCTACAAATGTATCAAGAATTGCTACGTTTACAGCTTCTCCCATGAGAGATCTTTCTTTACCAAGGTAACTTCCAAAAATCGCCATGGAACCGATACCAAGGCTTAATGTAAAGAAAGACTGGTTCATTGCACCTACAATGACTTCACCAATACCAATTTCCGCCATTCTCTTAAGGTCTGGAATCAGGTAGAATTTTACACCTTCTGCTGCTCCCGGAAGGAATACGCTGTTGAAAGCAAGAACTACCATAATTGCAAGTAATGCAATCATCATAGGCTTACTGATCTTTTCTACACCCTTCTGTACACCCAATGAACAGATTAAAATACCTGCGAAAACAACAATCGCCATATAAACAATTAACGCAACCGGCTCGCTCATCATCTGACCGAACATATTATTAACTTGTTCAACCGAAGCTCCTACAAACTTTCCTGTCGCTGTGTCCACAAAATAGCGAACCATCCAACCAGTTACGATTGTGTAGAAAAACATTAAAATATAGTTACCAGCCATTGCTGCATAACCGTGAAGATACCATTTGCTTCCCTTCTTCGCAAGGGCATCATAAAGCTTTACAGGGCTCTTCTGGCTTGCACGTCCAAGTGCAAATTCCATAGTCATAACCGGTACGCCTAAAAGAATTAAGCATAATAAATAAACAACTACGAAAGCTCCGCCTCCGTACTGTCCTGTCATGTATGGGAATTTCCATACATTACCTACGCCGATGGCACATCCTGCGCTTAACAGAATAAAGCCCAAACGGCTTCCTAAACGTTCTCTCTCCATTTCTTTTATCCTCTCATTTTTCATCGCATTACTAAAATGCCTATCTCATATAAGATAACACTTTACGACAAAATATTCAAGCATTTTCTTTAGCACTTTAAAGTCAAAAAAGGGAGCTTACGCTCCCTAATCTATCTCTTTCTCAGTTTCTGACAATACTGGGTACAAAGCTTATCCGTACATTTTGAACATTTCAGTGCTTCGTTAGAAAATTCCCAGAATCTTTCCGGATAAATCATCACTGAAACTTCCCACATCAGCCATACTGCAATTGACATCAAAAGCAGGCTTCTTGTATAAAAACCTTCCACATAAATCAGTGGTGTAAACATCATCAAATGATCCCAGTTAAATATTCTGCATGTGGTACAACATTTATTCTTCATAATCAGTCTAAATGGACACCAGATCAACACACAGATCAGATCACACACATAAAATACCACACTGGTCATCAAAAGAAACACATCCCCGATAACCCCTTTTATATGTAGAATCCCAAGTACCGCAATCAAAACAGCCCAGATAATAAAAATCTTATATGCTGCTTTGGTAGTTGAGATAATATAATTTCTCAGATTCTGATAGTTAATTTTTTCTCTGATTGGTTTAAATCTCTGCTCAAATAGCTTTTGCGAGCCAAGTGCTATTTTATCCTTCGCCGGAATCACCTGATAGACCATATCAATCATCCAGATGACCCATAAAATATGAAGCACAGAAAAATTCCCAAAGAAATCATTCATGACTTCAAATTCCAAAATATGTTTCCAGCAAAGAAATGCACAAAATATCAGCACAAAGCATCTTCCAATCAGCTTTGCAATATAAATCCTTCTGATTCTGGAAGGACCTTTTTCCTTTGTTTTATCCATTACTCATTTCCCTGTTTTTTATTTCTAATCTTCCTATACTTCAATGTCGATGCCAAATTCCTTTGGAAGAAATCTAGGACAGACATTTTCTGAAGAAGTAATGACAGAAGCCGCCAGTCTGGAACCAATTTCAATGGCTTCTGCAAATGTTTTACCGTAGGTAAGCCCAATAGATGCACCTGCACAAAATGCATCTCCGGCTCCCGTAGTATCTTTTACAATGACTTTTCTGGCAGGGCACGCACCTCTTTCACCAGTGTTTGTTGCATATACAGCACCGTCTGCTCCCAAAGTTACGATCATCGCGGGAATATTTGCTCTTGTAACCTTTTCTTCGATAATGTATTTCAACTCTTCTCTTGGAATTTCGCTGTAATCATCAGAGAATAAGATTCCAGCTTCCTGACGATTGCAGATAAAGCAGTCAAAATCCTGTAAGAAATCTCTTCTCTCTGCCGCAATACTCATATTTGACACAAGGGCAAACAGCTTTTTGTTGTATTTTTTTGATAGTTCAATAGTCTTCTTAATAATATCTTTTGCCAAATCCACCTGTACGACCACGGCATCCGCCTGCGAAAAGATTTCATCTCCATCTTTTTCAAAAATGTCCAATACAGGGGTCAGATTTGGACGTTTTGAAATAGAACCCGCCACGTCTCCGTTGTTGTCAAACACAGCAAGCCATGTACCCATTCCATCTTCCACTTTTCTTACATAATCACAGTTTACCTTGTGATTTTTCAGTTTCTGTAATACATCTTCTCCCAACGGTGTATCATCAACCAGTCCAATATAAGTTGGGCGAAGTTCCACATTTGCAATATCTTCTACCACATTTCTTGCAACGCCGCCGTGTACATATTCGACTCTTCCGGCATTACGTCCGTCCGGAATATAAATATCATATGGAAAGCCTTTGATGTCTACAAATGCTGAACCAATTACTACAATCCCCATGATGTTCTCCTATTTTTTCACTTTACGTTTTTTGATTTTCTTTACAACCTTTACGATTAAGACAACAATTCCTGCTACAATTGCAAGAAGTAATAATACAACACCAATAATCATAAAGAAGAATTTGTTCGGATTCTTCACTAAATCAATGATATTTTTGCTGTCTTCTACTACTTTACGACCTTCTAATGTACCATATTTTGCAGGCACATTTCCGATTCCATCACCATCGGTATCTTCAAAGGAACTCATATAGTCTGCGATTGCAACCCAGGCTTTTAACTCCTGGTCACCCTTCATAATGATCGCATCCTCATAGTTTTCAACAGGTGTTCCGTCTGCAAATTTCGGAACGATGGACAAAAGACCCATAGAAAGATCTGTCACACCGCCAAGCATCTGTGAAGTGTAAAAGTCTGTTACTACAAGGTAGAGTTTATCATCTTCCAGTTCCACACGTTCTTCCTGATTATTTACAAGGAATACATCTGTGGCTTTGTTTAAAATCATACGGTTTGGATTATAATGCCAGTATAGACCGTCTGTATAAAGACGTGCGGTTGTCATCAAATCCGAAATACTGGAATCAATTTCTGCCGCCATTTTAAGCTCTGTACCAGTCAGATAAATACCAATGAGAGGATAACCTGGAATTTCATCTCGTCCAATTCCCAAAGAGAAGGAATTAAATACATGTTCGGTTGTAATTTCACCTTTTGCATAAGAGTCACGAATAGTTCCTGATGGCGCCACCGACATTGCAACAGTATCAGCGCCTAAAATCTGTTCTGCTGCATAAGTATAGGAATCCGCAATGATACTTCCCAAGTTTAATTCTGTATGTTTTTCGCTTGTATCAGACTGTGGTGCAAAATCAATTTCATTGGTACAAAGCACCTGGTCTTTTGTATAACCAAACTGTTCCAGATATTTGGAATCTACCATATCCATCAGCTGACCTACTTTTTCTGCAGTTGCGGCATCGTCTGGAATATCTTCGCTGACTGTAATGAGTTCATAGGAATCCATTTCCCATCTGCCGTCAGCCTTCTGTGTCATGGACAGACTTCCTAAATATTTTCCATATTCAGCTGCAGATACAATGTAAGTATCACCGTGCTGAATCGGCTCTTCCAGTTTTGTATGAGTATGTCCGCTGATAATCAGATCAAGTTCCGGCACTTCCTTTGCCAGTATTTCATCCTCGGATTTTTCTTCATCTTCCCATGTACCGCTATGAGATACACAAACGATCATATCCACATCTTCGTTTGCCTGAATCTCAGCAACCGTTTCTTTCATGGCTTCTACCGGATTTTCAAATAATAATGGTGGATTTACAACGCATGCCAGACAGTCCACACCAAATAAGCCTGTAACCGCAATGTTGATACCATCTTTTTCAAGAACCACATATTCTTTCACACCATAATTTTCAAATGCATCCCACAACAGCTGCTGTTCTTCTGTAAGTCCGGCTGCCTTCATCGCATCCCAGTCCACATTGCTGATGACCATTTCAGGCAGTACATCACCGCTTGCCACTGCATTGTTCATCATATTTGCTAGCCCTTTGGCTCTGTAATCATATTCGTGATTACCTAAAGTTGTTGCATCTACTCCCAGATTTCCTAACATTCTGATTTCAGAAGCTTCTTCTTCATAAACTGCCTGGATCAGTGTTCCCATGGAGAAGTCACCGGCATCTAATATCAGTGTATCCGGATTTTCAGCTTTTTTCTCATTAATTAATGTCTTAATTTTTGCAAATCCGCCAAGTACCTGAGATTCACCATCTTCCACTGTGGCAAATTCTTTCAAATGAGAATGTGTATCATGAACGAAAAGCACATCCAACGATTTTGCATTCTCCTGCGCAGCCGCCGAAAAACCAAACATGGCAATTAAGATCACAGCAACTGTTACTATAATTGATTTACGAAATTTCTTTCCCATAAGTCACCTAAATTCTTTCTTCAAATAATTGCATTACATATAATTGTATCGCAAATTATGTCGAACTTCAATCAATATCAATCACATTTGACACAAGAAAACTACTATGTCGTTTTACGTATCTTCTATATTCTCTGATATCGATATAATACTCTTTCCCCCAGGAAGAAATCTGGAGCCAGGATGCATCCCTGCCTGTCACGATTACAAAATGTGCTTTTGTTTTCGCTGCCGGAATATATTTATTATCATTTGTTTTCGTATAAAATGTTAATTTTTCTTTTTTCCAGACAAATGGGAAATTTGGTCCTATCGCCAGAATGACCGGAATATCTTTAGCAAGCATTTTGTCAATTCTTGAAACCATTTTCTGACCGGATATTCTCCAGTGGGCACGGTACGGCATTTCATTTGCCTTAAAATATCGATTCAGCCCAGCCATTAATGTCAGACCATTCATACCAAATCCCGGAATGACCGGCAGAAATTTTTTCCAAAGCATTTTGGCAAATTCCATATATTCTTCTTCTGACATCTCTTCTTTCCCGTTTAAATGAAGAAGCGTATCTGTCGCACCGATGACACCGCAACCGGTCTTTTGTAAAAATTTATATGGAAACCACGCCTGATTGCCACCATAGGCAGTTCCTGTTTTCGTTTCCACTTTTAAATATGAAGATTTTAATTTTCTCATATGATTGCTATTTCCCTTCAATTATGCTACCGTTATTATAACATTTTTATCAAAGGAGACCAACTATGACATTTAAACTCCCTGTAAATTGCCCATTTTGTGAAAGAGAAGTCACACATGACTGGTCAGAATATATTGTAGATCAGGAAAAATATCACGGCGAGGTAGAAAATACCATTGAATGTGACGAGTACGAATGCCCGCACTGCCATGAGATGTTCAATGTATTTGGTTCCATTTACGAAGCACCAAAAGGAACTTACAGCTATCATGAACTGAGTGCCGAACCAATTCAGGAGTAAAGTAAAGCGAGGAACCCCTTGGGATTCCTCGCTTCTTATTTTCCGTAAATCTCTTTTTGAATATATTCTTTATTCGCTTCAAAGTCTACTTTCAGTACCGCCATTCCTCTAATATTTGCATTGGAATAGGTACCTTCTAATGGAATACTTCCCGAAATCATATCATAGGTCAGCATCATTGGGGCCTGCATCATAAGTCCGCTAAGCTCTGTTTTCGTAAGATTTGTTGTCACATTTGACATAACACCTTCAATCAGATCTCCACCATTTGTAACCAGTGCAAGAGGTGCATTTTTAACCGCTGCTGTCACAACTTTTCTCTGTCTTTCTGTTCTTGCAAAATCAGATCCGATGTAGCGGTTACGACAATATGCCAGTGCCTGTGGTCCATTTAAGTGAATAGTACCGCTAAGAGAGGTATCCAGATAATCTGTACCTTCCGGTCTTCCTTCCAGCTGATTGTATTCCACCAGATAGCCGTTTACATACTGTACTTCTTCATTGCTAAGTTCCAGATCAACACCACCTACTGCATCTACCAGATTTGCAAATGCCTGGAAATTTACCAGCATGTAGCGGTTCACTTCGATATCAAAGTTTTCTTCCAATGTTTCCATTAAAAGTTCCGGTCCGCCATAAGCGTATGCCGCATTCAAGCGATTACCGTCATGACCAGGGATATCCACATAAATATCTCGCAGCAGCGATGTCAAATGAATAGAATTTGTCTTACTGCTGATCGATACCAAAATCATTGCATCGGAACGCCCGCTTTCATCTGCCGAACGTGAATCATTGCCAATTAAAAGAATGTTTTTCACTCCTGCTTCTTTCAATGGTTCTCTTTTTACTTCTTCTATTTCATTATAATTTAACTTTCCATGCAGTGCACCTGCCACAACAAAGCTCGCACCACAAGCAACTACTAATACAACTGCAATACACCCCAAAAATCCTTTGATAAATGGATGCATTTTACTCTTTTTCGTCTTTTTTACTTTCTTTTCTTTCATCTATATCCTCATTTTTCTTATCAGCATAGTTTTCCAGTTAACGTGCTATATTATACGCAGAAACTTTTATTGTTACAATAAAATATTTCTTAGTATTTTATTAATTTTTATCTTTTTGGCAAAATACTCGCCTATGCACAAGGGCTATCTTATGTTAGAATATTAGGAAATGTTGATACTACGAAAGATTGAGGAGACATATTTTGTTAAGAGATTACTATTCCACACCAATTATATTAAATGAAAAACAGTTCAAAGATTTTATTACATTTGACAATATGAAAAAGCAGAAACGTTGGAAAAAGCCGGTTTCTTTGGCAGTATGCTTATTCATGCTTGCAACCATGTGCTTCGCCTTCCAGGATTCTTACTCCTGGGCTGGAACTGTTGGCAGTGTCTTTTGCTGTTTCTGTGTTTTAATTCCAGTATATTATTTTAACTCATACAGCAATGGAATCAAAAAACAGGTAGAAAAGATGAAGCTGAATCCTCCAAGAGAGGTTTATTCCATCCGTCTTTCCGACAGTTCTAACGGCATTATGTTCTATTACTCGAAGGATAAAAACTATGCCGGACGTTATTCCTGGATTAATGTTGATGGTGTTTGGAAAACCAAAAATGCCATTTATCTGTATGTAACCAAACAGCAGGCACTGATCATTCCAAATACGGTACATGAATATGATGATGTATGGAAATTTATTTCAGACAAATTAGATAAGCTTCAGATTCATATTGAAAAATTTTAATTGATTGCACAAAAAATCCCGGCGAGCTACTCGCCGGGATTTTATTTTGAAGATTACATATTCATCTGTTTTGCAACTTCTTCTGCGAAGTTTTCTTCTTTCTTTTCCATACCTTCGCCTACTTCGAAACGAACAATGTTCTTGATTACAAGAGCGTTGTTTACGGATTTAAGGTATGCAGCAACAGTCTGTTTTCCATCTTCTGCTTTTACGTATGTCTGGTCTAATAAGCAGATGTCTTTTAACTGTTTAGAAACACGTCCTTCAATTGCACCATTGAAAATCTTGTTTTCCATGATGTTTGCTTTGTCAGCCATAGCTAAAGCTGCAAGCTGAGCTTTTGCTTCTTTTGAAAGGAAGTTGAATAAGAAGTTCATATTGCTCTTCTTTTCTTCGTAGATAGCAACATCTTCTGCACTCCAAACGCCTGCACAAGCTTTTTCGATTAATGCGTTTAAGATTGGTTTTGGAAGAGAAGCTGGATCGTTTAATGAAGAATCAACGATGATTTCTCTCATTTTATCAATTGCAGCCTGATCAATGTCAGCTCTGCTGATGTATTCTGGGTTCATAGCTGCAACCTGCATAGCAATGTTTGTAAGTGCTTCTTCAACACCTGTTGCACCGTCTGCTGCTACGATTACACCAATCTTACCACCTGCATGAAGGTAACTAGCTACACATTCACCAGAGATTTTTTCAAATCTACGTACAGATAATTTTTCTCCGATTGTAGCTGTCTTTTCGATTAATTCATCTTTAAGACCGTTCATTTCGAGAAGAGCTTCAACATCTTCACCGTTTTTACCACCGTTTAATCCGGAAGTAAGTGCTGTATCAGCTACTAACTGTACAAATGTCTGGAATAATTCGTTCTTAGCAACGAAGTCTGTTTCAGAGTTAACTTCTGCAACAACTACTTCAGTATCATTTTTTGCAACACGTGCGATACCTTCAGCTGCGATACGGGAAGCTTTCTTTTCCATTTTAGCTGCACCGCTTTTTCTTAAAACTTCAACAGCTGCTTCCATATCTCCGTTTGTTTCTGTAAGTGCTTTCTTGCAATCCATCATTCCAGCACCTGTCATTTCTCTTAATTCTTTAACCATTCCTGCTGTAATAGCCATAGTGAGAATCCTCCTAAATCGTAATTATTACTCGTGCTTACCTAGAATTATGCTTCTACTGTTTCTTCAGCTTCTTCGTAAGCTACGTCTTCAGCTTCACCCTGATTTGCTTCGATAACAGCATCTGCCATCTTAGCTACGATTAATTTAACGGCACGAATTGCATCATCGTTACCTGGAATTACGTAATCTAATTCTTCTGGATCACAGTTAGTATCAGCAATACCGATTAATGGAATACCGAGTGTGTGAGCTTCCTGTACACAGATTCTTTCTTTCTTAGGGTCAACTACGAAGATAGCATCTGGGATCTTCTTCATATCTTTGATACCGCCAAGGTTTTTCTGAAGTTTTTCAAGCTCTTTCTTTAATGCGATAACTTCTTTTTTAGGAAGAACATCAAATGTTCCATCTTCCTGCATTGTTTCGATTGCTTTTAATCTAGCAATACGTCCCTGGATTGTTTTGAAGTTAGTGAGCATACCACCTAACCATCTTTCGTTTACATAGAACATTCCGCATCTTTCAGCTTCTGTCTGGATAGCGTCCTGAGCCTGTTTCTTTGTACCAACGAAAAGAATTGTGCCACCATCTGCAGCGATGTCAGAAATAGCTTTGTAAGCTTCATCAACTTTACCTACAGATTTCTGTAAGTCGATGATGTAAATACCATTTCTTTCTGTGTAGATGTATGGAGCCATTTTAGGGTTCCATCTTCTTGTCTGATGTCCAAAGTGTACACCTGCTTCGAGTAACTGTTTCATTGAAATTACGCTCATTTTTTTAATCCTCCGTTTTTGGTTTTTTCTTCCGCAAAGCTTCTTCTCTCCGAGAGACCTCATTTGGGCACCATCCCAGAAATCCCCTTTGCGTGTTTTTTGCGTATACCGCTGTATTATATCAGAGAAAGCCCTTGATTGCAAGGGTTTTCCAATAGTTTTCCATATGTTTTTTCACTAATTTTTGTACTTTAATCCGTACATTCCAGCATTAGTAAAATGCCGGAACGAAAATCGATTTTTCCAACCTTCTCTGTCAGTTCATTGGAAATTCCAAGAGACCCGGAAGTCTGTACATTAAACCGGTAATCCCATAGCGGATATTTAAATCCTGTCAGAGTCACTCCATGAACGTCTGTAGTCAGCGGTACAAAAGATATGTATTTTCCATACTGCTCCTCTTTTGTAATCTCCAACGGCTTTGTTAGAATTCTCATACGATTGTGAGCATCCACCATAAAGCAATCGACCCCTTCCTGCTGCGGAATCATCATTGTCAGCACATTGCCAAACAGATGGTCCAGCCGATTTCCTTCGCTGGCACCTAAAATGCTAATTTTCTCTGCACCAAGTTCCATGGCAAGACGTACTGCGATTTCGGTGTCCGTTGCATCTTTCACCGGATTAAATTTTCGGATTGGAATACCAAGTGCCTCATATTTTGGCAGCAAGGCCTCTCCAAGAGTGTCAAAATCTCCCACGATCTGTGTTGGAAGGATTCCGGTTTCCTCACAAAATGCAAGTCCCTTATCCGCAGTGATCAGAATATCCGGTTTATCTTTTTTTATAAAATCAGAGGCAAACTGTACATCCAGTCTGCCTCCACTGATAATCACACATGATTTCATTTATACTTCCTCAAATGCTTTGTGGAATTTTTCTACCTGTTCTGTAATATGATCGCCAAACACTGCACTTCCTGCCACAATTACATTGGCACCAGCTTCTAAAAGCATCTTTACATTGTCTGGTGTAGCACCGCCGTCCACTTCGATATCAATATTCATCCCTCTCGCATCAATCATTTCTTTTAATGCTTTGATCTTTGCAGTCATAGTCGGAATATATTTCTGTCCGCCAAATCCAGGGTTTACAGTCATTAAAAGTACCATATCCACATCTTCCAGGATGCAGTCCAATGCATTTAAAGGAGTTCCAGGATTTAATACAACCCCTGCTTTAATTCCTTTTGCCTTAATTGCCTGAATAGTTCTGTGAAGATGTTTGCAGGCTTCTACATGAACAGTGATCATATCTGCTCCTGCATCTACCATGGCATCAATGTATCTAACTGGTTCAGTTACCATCATATGCACATCAAAAAACAGGTTGCTCTGTTTACGAAGTGCTTTAATGACCGGCATTCCAAATGAAATACTTGGTACAAAATCGCCGTCCATCACATCCAAATGAAGCCACTTAACGCCTGCTTCCTCTAATTCTTTTAACTGTTCGCCTGTTCTCCAAAAATCTGCTGATAAGAGAGATGGTGATAAAATTCTCATGAATATTTCCTCTTTTCGTTTTCCTTTAATTCTTCATAAATCAGTTTATAGTTGTCATATCTGCTCTGGCTGATTTTACCTTCTTTCAGAGCTTCTTTCACTCCGCAAACCGGCTCATTTACATGAACACAGCCTAAGAATTTACATTCATCTTCATATGGTGCAAATTCCGGAAAATAAGTCTTTAAGTCTTCTTTTTCCATATCCGTCACATAAAGAGAACTAAATCCCGGAGTGTCAAAAATGTACGTATCTTCTGCAATCGAAATCAGTTCCGAATGTCTCGTTGTATGTTTTCCTCTCTCAATCTTTTCACTGATCGTTCCTGTCTCCATCTGAATATCAGACTGTAAAAGATTGATAATGGATGATTTTCCAACGCCTGACGGACCTGCCACCGTACTGGTCTTTCCTTTTAAAACTTCTTTGATTTCAGAAATTCCTTCTTCCTGCAGTGCGCTGACGCGCAGCACCTGATAACCGCAGCTTTCGTAAATATTAGCAAGTTCCGCTAATTTCCCTGCTTCTGCCACGTCTGTTTTATTAAATACCAAAATCACCGGAACATCCTTTTGTTCCATCATAATTAGAAATCTGTCCAAAAGGTTCAGATTCGGATCAGGCTTTGCCGCTGCAAAGATAACCAGTGTCTGGTCTACATTTGCAACTGCCGGACGAATCAGGAAATTCTTTCTTTCCAAAATTTCTTCCATATTGCCTTTCTTATTTTCTTCATCGAGAATTGTAATTTCTACATTATCTCCAACGAAAGGCTTGAGCTTCCTGTTACGGAAGCTCCCTTTTGCTTTACATTCATAAATACCGGACTTTGTCTGCACATAATAGAATCCGGCAATCCCTTTGATAATTTTTCCCTGCATGAATTATTAAGCTCCACCTTCCGCTGGCTGTGTAGTGTCTCCTGAAGGAGTTGTACTTTCTGCTGGCGGATCCGCAGGTTCTTCTGGTTTTGGTCCTTTACTTAAATAAATCTGAACCATTGAACCCGGTGCAACCTTTTCATCTGCTGCCGGTGATGTTTTAAATACACGACCTTCTGTTTCATCACTGTATTCTTCATAAACCTCAACACTTAAACCTAATGCATGAAGTTTTTCAATTGCTCTTTCCTTTGGATTTCCCCAAAGATTTGGCATTGTAACTTTTTCAGGACCTTTGCTGACTACTAAGTCAATTGTCACGCCTTCTTCTACAGAATTTCCAGCTGCAGCACTCTGGCTGATTACATTTCCAGCTGCTACTGTATCACTAAATTCTTCTGTAATACTTCCTACTGCAAGACCCGCATTTTTAATTGCAACTTCTGCGTTTTCTCTTGTTGTATTTACAACAGATGGCATCGTTGTATATTTTGTCTCAGCACCTTTGCTGACACTCATGATCACAGTTGTTCCCTTTGGCTGCTCTGTACCAACATCCGGAGATGTTTTGATAACTTTTCCTTCTTTTACACTGTCATGATAAACTTCTGTATAATCTACAACAAAGCCTTCCTGTTCAAGACGATATTTCGCATCTTCTTTGGTTTGTCCTGTAATATCAGGGATTTTTGCCATTTCAATTTTTTTCACTGCAACAATGACTTCAATTGTTGAGTTTTTTTCTACAGCTGTCTTTGGTTCAACGCTCTGTTTCATAATCTGACCATCTTCATAGTCTTCGCTCTCTTCAGAGCCTGCAGATACGATTCCGAGACCAATCTTGTTCAATGCAGTTTTTGCATCTTCATAAGAAAGTCCTCGGACATCAATCATTTCCACAGTTTCTTCTTCAACTTCTTCCACCTGCTGAGGATCTTCTTTTTTATCGGAATCTCCTTTAAAAAGTCCGAATCCAAAAATCTTTCCTGCCAGCATGATGATAATAATGAGAATAATGATTGCCGCTACGATACCACCGATCGTCATGATTTTTTCCATACGTGGATCCATGTCATCATCATCTTCGTATTCATCATCGTCATCTTCATATTCGTCATCATCTTCATCATACTCATCATCGTATTCATCATCATAATCATCTTCATACTCATCATCAAATCGATAAGTAGTTTCTTCTTCCTCATCTTCCGGAAGGTGAATACGACCAGTCTCTTTTTTAATCTGATTCAGATCATCCTTTGTGATCATAACAGTTTTTGCTGCTTCATCCACATTGATTGTCTTAATAAAATCAACGTCCGGTGTCTGAAGAGACTGTTTTAAATCAGCAATCAGCTCCGCCATATTGGAATAACGTTTTGCTGCAATTTTTTCTGTACATTTATAAATAATTTTTTCCAGACTAATTGGAAGTTCCGGGCAGTAAATCTTTGGAGATGGCATTTCTTCCTGTAAATGCTTTACTGCTACTGCAACTGTTGTTTCTCCATCGAATGGAACTCTGCCTGTTACCATTTCAAACATTACGATACCAAGGGAATAAATATCACTCTTCGCATCGCTGTATCCGCCTCTTGCCTGTTCCGGTGATGTATAGTGAACAGAGCCCATCGCATTGGAAGCGATAGTTTCCGAAGTTGCTGCTTTCGCAATACCAAAGTCCATGACTTTAACTTTACCATCTTTGGAAATCATAATATTCTGTGGTTTGATATCTCTGTGTACGATTTCATTATTGTGAGCCACTTCAAGCCCCATGGAAACCTGAATACCAATGCTTGTAGCTTCTTTGATTGTCAGTTTTCCTTTTCTGTCAATGTAATTTTTCAGAGTAATTCCTTCTACCAGTTCCATTACAATGTAATGAATGCCGTGTTCTTCCCCAACATCATATACATTCACAATATTTGGATGCGCAAGACATGCTGCTGCCTGTGCTTCTTCTCTGAATTTTCTCACAAAATTTTTATCTTCACGATATTCTGATTTTAACACCTTGACTGCAACATATCGATTCAGTTTCTGATCTCTTCCTTTATAAACCAAAGACATTCCGCCGGAACCGATTTTACCAAGGATTTCATATCTATCTCCAATGATCATTCCTGCTTTTAACATTTTTATACCTCACCTGTATCTGACTTTATCACTATCACTGCAATGTTATCTTTTCCACCATTTTTATTTGCCGTCTCAATCAGCTTTTTACCGATTTTTTCCGGTGTCTGTGCACTTTTCAGCAGAACTGCAAGCTGTGCATCCTCTACCATGTTGCTCAGACCGTCGGAACACATCAGAAGAATACTCTCCTTAGTTAGTGTAAATTCAAAAAAATCTGCATGAATGTCTCTTCCTGCTCCGACTGCTCTTGTAATAATATTTTTATCAGGATGGAGTCTTGCGTCTTCTTTCGTAAGTTCGCCGATTCGAATCATTTCCTGCACCAGAGAATGATCGATTGTAATCTGTGTCAATACTTCTTCCATACAATACAAACGGCTGTCACCCACATTTGCTACATAAGCTTTATCACCTATGATCGTAAGAGCTACTAACGTTGTCCCCATTCCTTTTAATTCCGGATTTGCTTTTGCTTTTTCAATCAACTCGCGATTTGCATACCGGATCGCATCTTCAAAAATTTTATGTGGATTTTTCTGAAGGCTTAAAGAAACAGACTCCAGAAATTTTTTCACACTATAGGAGGAAGCAAAATCTCCCGCCTGATGACCACCCATACCATCTGCTACAATGAACAGATTCGGAAGATTACCAACGGGTTCCAAACAAGAAAACACATAATCCTGATTTACCACTCGCGCTCTTCCAACGTCAGTCATGGCATATGAATTTAACATTCCACTTCTCCTTTCTCCTGATCTAAGTAACTTTTTCTAAGCTGACCGCAGGCACCATCGATGTCCCGGCCCATTTCCCTTCTTATAGTAACATTAATTCCATTTTTTTCAAGTTTATTTCGAAAAGCCTGACATTCCTGCTTATTTGGCTGCACAAAATCTCTCTCTTTAATCGGATTTACAGGGATCAGATTTACATGGCAAGGGAATTTACCAATGAGTTTTGTCAACTCTTCTGCATCCTGCTTTGTATCATTCACACCGCCAACAAGACTGTATTCAAATGTAATGCGTCTGCCCGTCTGCTCATAGTAATAATGGCAGGCATCTAAAACTTCTTTTAAATCATATTTGTTGGCAATCGGCATCAGCTGTTTTCTCTTTTCCTGGGTTGTGGCATGTAAGGACAATGCCAGGGTCATCTGGAATTTTTCTTCTGCCAGCTGGCGAATCTTTGGTACAATACCGCAGGTAGAAACAGTTAGGTTTCTCTGACTGATATTCAGTCCGTTTTCATCTGTCAGCATCTTAATGAATTGTACCAGATTATCATAGTTATCCAGCGGTTCCCCGGTTCCCATTACAACCACATTATGGACCCGTTCTTCTGACAGCTTCTGAATTTTATAAATCTGTCCAAGCATTTCAGATGCTGTAAGATCACGCACTTTTCCACCAATGGTTGAAGCGCAGAAACGGCACCCCATCAGACATCCAACCTGAGATGAAATGCATACAGAATTCCCGTGATGATATCTCATCAGTACACTTTCTACAACATGACCATCATGAAGACGGAATAAGTATTTCTGCGTCCCATCAATCTTAGACGTCTGTACTGCCACTGCTTCCAGACTGTTCAATGTATAATTTGCCTTTAATTTTTCACGCAGATCCTTTGATAAATTTGTCATTTCATCAAAAGAATCCACCAATTTTTCATGTATCCAGGAGTAAATCTGCTTTGCACGGAATTTCTTTTCTCCAATATTCAGCAGTTCTTCCGTTAATTGTTCTAAATTTAATGATTTAAGATCTTTCATATCCTCTACACTTTTCGGAATTTCGCAAGGAAAAATCCATCTGTTTTTTCTCTTCCTGGAAGGAGCTGTAAAACACCTTCACGGTCAGTATTTTCTAAAACTTCTTCGCATAAACAGCCTTCAAACGATACAAGCTGTAATGGTAAGTTTTCTAAAATCCAGTCTACCTGAAGATCATTTTCTTCTTTTGCAATGGTACAAGTACTATAAATCAATGTACCGCCGGATTTCACATAGGTGACTGCATTTTTCAAAATATCTCTTTGCAGCTGCGCCAGTTCTTCAATCTGCGACTGGCCCATGCGATATTTGATATCGCTTTTTTTCTTTAATACGCCAAGACCAGAGCATGGCAAATCTGCAATGACAATATCTGCCGTCTCTTTTGCAGCTTCATCAAGTATCAGGGCATCCGCTCTTTTTGCTGAAATATTTTCAAATTCACAGCGTGTAATGTTTTCTTCAATCAGACTCACCTTATAATCTGTTAAGTCCCTTGCTTCCACATGACCGGTTCCCTTTAATAAATCTGCCACATGGATGCTTTTTCCACCCGGGGCGGCACAAATATCAATGATCTTGTCACCCGGTTTTGGATCTGCTGCAAGTCCTACTAACATGGAGCTTACATCCTGCACTTGAAAATAGCCTTTTTCAAAGCTCTCTAAAAATGCAAGAGAATCATATCCTGAAATTTCCAGTGCATTTTCCACATAGAAAGCCTTTTCCACATGGACTCCCTCTTTTTCAAGAAGTTTTATACATTCTTCTGTAGAAATTTTACTGTTATTCACACGAATGCTGGTTGCACCCACATTTTCATAGAGAGATGCAAACATATTTTTCGCATTTTCAATTCCATAGTCTTTGATAACTTTCTCTACCATCCACTCCGGCACGGAATACTGTACAGAAAATGCCTTCACGGACTCTTTCACTGCATCCGGCATTATCATCGAATCTTTCTGACGGGAAAGATTACGAAGTACACCATTTACAAAGCCTTTTAATGTCTGAAAACCCTTTTTCTGAGCAAGTTTTACCGCTTCATTGCAGGCTGCACTGTCAGGCACCGCATCCATATAGAATATTTGATATGCCGCCATACGCATGATACAGCGAATCACCGGCTTCATTTTATTAACAGGTGTTTTTGACACTTGATTCAGATAATAATCCAGTGTCAGTTTTCTCTCCACTGTTCCTTCCACAAGACGTGTTAAGAATGCACGCTCCTGTTTTTCCATATATAAATATTTATCCAAAGTCTGCTTTAACAATACATTCGGATAAGCACCGTTTCTTTCCACTTCAAGCAAAATTTCCAGTGCCATTTCTCGTAAATTCAGACTGTTAGTCATTACGTCTTCTTCCTCCAAAAAGAATGATCAGACGAAGGAGTGATAAAAGTGTGGAAATCGCTGCCGCAACATAAGTCATGGCTGCTGCTGAAAGCACCTTTTTAGCTCCTTTGAGTTCCTCATCATAAAGCATATTGGAATCATCCAGAATCTGTAATGCTCTGGATGAAGCATTAAACTCTACAGGCAATGTAATCAGCTGGAAAATCAAACTGAAAGAAAACAAAATAATACCTAAATCTAAAAATCCTGTAAATCCTAACAAAAGACCAATTAAAATCATTGGCCAGGAAAGCTTGCTTCCAATATTCACCACCGGAACAATAGCATTTCTGATATTTAACGGCGCATAATGTTTTGCATGCTGAATTGCATGACCACATTCGTGAGCTGCTACACCAATGGCTGCAATGCTTGTGGAATTGATCGTCGTATCAGAAAGACGAAGTACCAGTTCCTTTGGACTGTAATGGTCTGTTAAGTCACCGGCAATTCTTTCAATACGCACATGTCGAAGTCCCGCATTATCAAGAATTCTTCTGGCTGCATCTGTGGCAGTCATTCCACTGTGGCTTCTCACCTGTCCGTATTTTGCATAAGTCGATTTCACCTTTGATGATGCAATCATGGAAATCACTGCACCAATCAGTACTAAAAAATAAGTCCAATCATAAAAACCGTAATATGGCATGTTGTTTCCTCCTTATTTTTATATCGAAAAATTGCAAGTCAATTTATTCGATACTTGAAAATCCACAAGTGGATTTTCTACGTTAACCTAATAGTACTCCACTCTCTAACTGATATCCTCGTAAAAATGCATCTGCTGCCATGCGTTTTTTGCCTTCTAGCTGGATTTCTTTCAAAGAAAGTGCTCCTTTGCCGCATTTTACAAGAATTTCGTTCTTGGATACTTTTATGATTTCTCCAAATGCTCCCTCGTATTCTTCATCCAGGACATCTGCTGCCCAGATTTTTAAAGTTTTATTGCCAAGTTTTGTATAGGCACTTGGCCAAGGATTAAATCCTCTGATCAAGCGCTCAATTTCTACTGCCGATTTAGAAAAATCAATTTTTCCTAAATCTTTTGTAATCATTTTTGCATATTCTGTAGTCGTTTCACCCTGTTTTTCCGGTGTCACTTCACCTTTTTCAATGAGTTCCATAGTTTCCACACAAAGTTTTGCACCTGCAGCACTTAATTTGTCAAACAAGGAACCACCAGTCTCATCTTTATCTAATGGTACAACGACTTTTGTCAGCATATCTCCGGTATCAAGGCCTTCATCCATCTGCATGATGGTAACACCTGTTTCTTTTAAGCCGTCTACTACAGCCCACTGAATCGGAGCTGCTCCACGGTATGCCGGAAGTAACGATGCATGCACGTTAATGCATCCATATTTTTTCATTTCCAAAATACTCTTTGGAATAATCTGTCCAAAAGCTACAACCACACAGATATCTGCCGGAATCTGTTCTAATTGTGCAACCACTTCCGGATCTCTGATTTTCTTTGGCTGTAATACCGGTAAATTATGTTTTAATGCCACTTCCTTTACCGGTGTAAACTGCATTTCATGACCGCGTCCCTTTGGTTTATCAGGCTGTGTCACAACTGCAGTTACCTCATGTCCTGCTTCGATAATACTCTCCAGAACTCCTGTAGAGAAGTCCGGAGTTCCCATAAAAATTACTTTCATGTATCTTCTACTCCTCTTCTTCCTCGCCGTATCCGTCAAGTTCGTTGTCACGAAGTTTTCCTTCTACCAAATCCACATAAAGCTTTCCTTCCAAGTGATCTAATTCATGGCAGATTGCTCTTGCAAGGAGTTCTTCCCCTTCAATCACATATTTTTCCATATCTTCGCCGTAAAATTCAGCTTTTACCCACATTGGACGTGTTACAGTACCATTTTTTCCAGGTACACTTAAACATCCTTCGCTGCCTCTCTGGGTTCCGGATGTTTCTAAAATTTTAGGGTTGATCATAACGATTGGACCTTCCCCAACGTCGATGACTACGATTCTTTTTAAAATACCAACCTGTGGAGCTGCAAGACCTACGCCCTGCTGGTCATACATGGTATCCAGCATATCATCAATTAACTGTGTGATTTTTGGAGTCACAACTTTTACTTCACGGCAGACTTCTCTTAAACAATCGTCCTCGCCCATAATTCTCATTTTTCTAAGTGCCATTTCATTTTCCTCCTTAATATGCGTATAGCGGATTTTCATCATATTCCACTCTGATTTCTTTACTAATTGTTTCATTTTTCACTGCTTCATCTATCATTTCCCGCACACAATACAGTTCTTTTACATCTTCATGCTTCAGATAAATGACTCTGCGGTAAATATCGCTAATCTTCGAAATTACTGCCGGTGTCGGTCCGGTCACACGAAGCAGCGGAATATCCATTTCTAAAATCATGGTTTTGATTTTTTCAGACTCTGCTTCTAGTATGTCTTCATCTGCACCCTGTAGCAACATCGCAAGCATTCCTGACATTGGCGGATAAGACATTAAATCCCTGTAAGCAATTTCCAGGTCATAAAATCCTTCGTAGTCCTGAGCTGCTGCTCTTTGTACTGCATAATGCTCCGGCTGATAGGTCTGAATCACTGCATTTCCCGGTAAATTCCCGCGTCCTGCACGACCGACCGCCTGCGTCAATAACTGAAAGGTTCTCTCTGCAGCCATATAATCGGATGCATGAAGAGATAAATCAGCAAGGAGCACTCCCACCAACGTTACCGCTGGAAAATCATGTCCTTTTACAATCATCTGGGTGCCGATTAATATATCTGCTTCTTTTTTAGAAAAGCTTTCTAAAATTGCTTCATAACTTCCTTTTTTACGGGTGGTATCCATATCCATGCGAAGAATCTTCGCATCAGGAAATTCTTTTCTTACAACCTCTTCAATCGCCTGTGTCCCTGCACGGAATCCCCCAATATATGGAGAACCGCATTCTGGACAATTTTTCACGGTTGTCTGCTCATATCCGCAATAATGACAGCGCATTCTGCCATCTTTATGAAGTGTCAGTGATACATCACAGTGAGGACATTTTAGAACATGACCGCAGCTGCGGCAGGATATAAATCCTGTATGTCCTCTTCTATTTAAAAACAGCATAATCTGCTGGTTTTTATCTAACGCTTCCTGCATCTGTTTCCTTAACGCGCGACTAATGACAGATCGGTTTCCCTCTTTTAATTCCTGTCTTAAATCAACTACCTGTACAGCTGCAAGATTCAAATCATTAATTCTGTTTGGCAGCTTTAAAAGCTTATATTCTCCACAGGATGCCTTAAAATAAGACTCTATGGAAGGCGTTGCACTCCCTAGCACCAAAGATGCATGACTCATTTCGCAGCGCTTTTTTGCGACCTCTCTTGCATGATACTTAGGGTTCGTTTCACTTTTATAGCTTCCCTCATGTTCCTCATCAATAATGATCATTCCCAAATTGGAAAATGGGGTAAATACTGCCGAACGAGGTCCAATCATAATTGAAATCTCACCCCGTTTTGCACGCTCCATCTGATCATATCGTTCTCCGGCAGACATTTTCGAATGAATAACAGATACTTTATCTCCAAATCTGCCATAAAATCTCATCACTGTCTGAAAGGTCAGTGCAATTTCCGGAATCAGGACAATTGCCTGTTTTCCCGAATTTAACACATTTTCCAACATTCCCATATAAACTTCCGTTTTTCCGCTGCCTGTAACTCCATGAAGAAGATAGTTTTCACATCTTCCTTCTGCAAAGTCCTGTCTAAAATTGTCTAAAATTGTCTGTTGATTCTGATTTAATATAATCTCTTGCTTTTCTTCTCTGGCAATTTTCGGCAAACGATAAATCGTTTCACTTTGCAATGAAAGTAAGCCTGCTTCCTGCAGTTCTTTCAAAGTCGCCCCGGTTGTGGAAGCCTCTTCTAACAGCTTATCTTTTTCTAATGTGCCTTTTTCAAGCAAGGTCTGAAGCACACGGATTCTTGCCTTGGCACGTTTATTCTTTTCGGCATATTCATCTACCGCTGTCTTGTCAATATTCAAAGATACCAGCACCTTTGTCTTCTCTTTGACCTTGTTTTTCACCGGAAGTACCGTCTTCATTGCCTGATTCATGGTACAGCCATAGCGTTCCCGCATCCATGCTGCAAGTTCAATCAGCTGCCCTTCCACCGAAATCGCACCTTCACAAACACCAAGCAGCTCCTTTACTTTATATTCTTCATAGCTGCATGTATCTGACAAGCTCACCACAAAGCCTTTGATTCGTCGGTTGCCATTCCCAAAAGGAATCCACACCTGCATACCGGGGTGCAAAATTCCTTCTAAATATGCAGGAACTTTATAGTCAAATACTCTATCCAGTTTTTCCAGTGAAATGTCTACAATGACTCCCGCATATTTTGCCATTCTATTTCCAGCCTAATTCCTGTAATACTTCTTCAATCAGTACTCTCTCATCCATTGGGTATTTTACTCCCTTGATTTCCTGATAGTCTTCATGACCTTTTCCAGCCAGTACGATAACGTCCCCCGGTCTTCCGTTTGCAATCGCATATTTGATTGCTTCCTTACGGTCAATGATTTCCACATATTCACCGTCTGTTTTCGCAAGACCAATCTTAATGTCATCAATAATATCCTGCGGTTCTTCAAATCTTGGATTATCACTCGTAACGATTGTTAAATCCGCCATCTTACCGGAAACTTCACCCATTTCATAACGACGAATCTTCGAGCGGTTCCCGCCGCATCCAAAGAGACACACCAGTCTTTCCGGATGATATTCTTTTAAAGTAGATAAAAGGCTTTCCAGACTCATTGCATTATGCGCATAATCAATTAAGAGCATAAAATCGTCAGATACTTTTACCTGTTCGATTCTTCCCTTTGCCTTTGCCGCCTTCAATGCCTCCAGAATATTTTCTTTCGCAATATCAAAATGTCTGCACACAGCAATTGCAACAAGAGAATTATATACACTAAATTTACCTGGGATATCAATTTCCACAGGGAAATTTAAAAGTCCTGTTAAGTCATAAGTCACACCCAGATATCCCGGTCTGCCCACCAGATTTACATTTCCTGCACGTAAATCTGCTTTTTCCGAGAAACCAATAGTTTCCAGTTTGCAGGTATGGTCTTTCATGACCATTTCAAAGTTTTCATCATCTACATTGGCAATTCCAACTTTGCACTGTTTAAACAGCATCCCTTTGCATTGGGCATATTCTTCAAAGCTTGCATGTTCATTTGGTCCGATATGATCCGGAGCAAGGTTTGTAAAAATACCAAGTTCAAACGGAATTCCTGCTGTACGATGCATCATTAACCCTTGAGAAGATACTTCCATCACGCACACCTGACAGCCCGCTTTTAACATTTCAGCAAAATATTCCTGCACAATATAGGATTCCGGAGTTGTATTATTTGCCGGAATATGTTTATCACCAATAATTGTTTCAATTGTTCCAATCAGCCCTACTTTATATCCTGCATTTTCAAGAATAGACTTGATCATGAAAGTTGTTGTAGTCTTGCCCTTAGTACCGGTAATCCCGATTACCTTTAAGGTGTTTGCAGGATGATCAAAATATGCCGCTGAAATTAGTGACAAGGCATAACGTGTGTCAGCAACCTTCACAACTGTTACATGTTCCGGCACTTCCACTTCCTTGCTGACAACTATCACTTTTGCACCTGCAGCTGCCACTTCTTCTGCTTTTTCGTGGCTGTCAAAGGCAGTCCCTACGATGCATACAAACATGGCATCCTTTGTTACTTTTCTTGTATCGTATACCAGTTCACTGATTTCTCCTTCTAAAGTTCCCTGTAAAAGTTCATAATCCAGTGACTGTAATAATTCTATAATTTGTTTCATGGAGCCCCTCCTATGCTAATGCAAAAACTTTTACCTTAATTCTTGGCATACAAAATCTATTTTATCTTATCATAAAAAGGGAAGAATTGCTAGTCAGATATTGTTTTTGAAATTACCTTGGGATAAAATATAAAGTTAGAACAAATGAAAGAAGGAACTATCATGAATCAAAACAAAAAAAGACAAACCTATTTTTTGTGGGCTGTCATCATCCTGATAATTTTGAGCATTATTCCAATGCTTATGCTTTCCTTTTATGATCATCCATCTGCTGATGATTATTCCTATGCAAGACTTACCGGTGAAGCATGGAGATCTACAAGAAATCTTTTTGCGGTTGCCGGTGCTGCCGTAGAAACATCTATTCATGGGTGGTTTAGCTGGCAGGGACCATTTACATCTGCATTTTTCATGGCTCTGCAGCCTGCTTTGTTTGGAGAACAGTATTATCGTATTACAGGCATTTTGTTTATTGGACTTTTAACAGCCTGCAATTTATTCTTTTTTTACTTTTTTCTTCACAAACGCTTAAAATGTGACCGACTTCCAGCAATCGCCATAGGCATGACCGCCTCTTTTCTGATGCTCCATTATATGCCTCTTGCATCGGAAGTCATTTACTGGTTTTGTGGTGCTGTACATTACACCCTCTTTTTTGCCGCAACTGAAATATTTTTATGTTTGATTTTCCATATGCTGAGACCACAATCAAAAACGGCTACAATTATTCAGGTTAGCATTGCCTCTGTATTTGGATTTTTTATCTCTGGCGGAAACCAAATGTCTGCTTTTGTGGCACTTCTTTTGACTTTGATTATCTGCGTTGTATGCGGCTTCCTGAAAAAGAAGTCTTATATGATAAAAACTGCCATTATATTTGTATTTCAGGCAACCGGTTTTTTATTAAGTGCTCTGTCTCCGGGAACTGAAAACCGAAGCACTTCTATTGCAGCTGATCTGGGAATTGTAGGTTCAATCACCGCTTCTATCCAATGCGGTCTGGAAAAGATAAACGACTGGATGGGATTTGAAATCATAATATGCTTCATAATTCTTCTCCCTATCGTTTACGACATGAGTAAAAAGATCAAAGAAGAAACCGGATTCCAATTCCGTTACCCATTACTTGTATTTGTTTTATCTGTCGGCTTCTTCTGTGCAGCATTTTGTCCAACGTTTTACGCATTGGGTGTGGAAGGACCTAAGAGACTGATAAGTGCTATTTATTTTGAGTTTATTATTCTTTTATTCCTGAATGCCTTCTATCTGTGCGGATGGCTACATTCAAAATATAATTTTGAAAAAAAAGCCGGCTATTCTGCCGGATGGCTACTTTTCAGCATAATATTGATTTTCGGTGGATTTCTAGGAAATCATAAAAACACCAACGGTCATCTTGCCTATAACTCTGTAGTAAGCGGAGAAGCCGGATTATATTCACAACAAGCAGATGCCCGATACAACCAGTTATTGAACTGTAAAGGACAAGACGTAGTTGTGGAACGTTATGATACTTATCCATATCTCTTATATGTAGAAGAAATCACCGGAGATCCTAATTATTTCATCAATCAAATGGTTCGCAGTTATTTCGACTTGAACAGCATCGTGTTAAAATAAAAATCAGGTAGGCAAAAACGCCTACCTGATTTTTACAAAAAAAAGGAGATGCTCTACGCATCTCCTAAGTAGCGAGAGGGGGATTCGAACCCTCGACACCACGGGTATGAACCGTGTGCTCTAGCCAACTGAGCTATCTCGCCATAATTATAAATTTTGTTAAAGTATGGGGCCTACAGGGCTCGAACCTGTGACCCTCTGCTTGTAAGGCAGATGCTCTCCCAGCTGAGCTAAGACCCCATATAATAGCGAGAGGGGGATTCGAACCCTCGACACCACGGGTATGAACCGTGTGCTCTAGCCAACTGAGCTATCTCGCCATAATTGTAAATTTTGTTAAAATATGGGGCCTACAGGGCTCGAACCTGTGACCCTCTGCTTGTAAGGCAGATGCTCTCCCAGCTGAGCTAAGACCCCATGTTTCTGTGTCGACTTTTGTTTTGTCCGCCGACTTGGATATAATACAATGAACAGAAACAAAAGTCAACAACTTTTTTTATTTTTCTTTCATAATAGCATCTAAAATCTTATCTGCTACTTCATCTTTACTCATCAGCGGTAACTGCTCTCCGCCTTTTCTTGTAATGATCGTTACCACATTGGTATTCGTTCCAAAGCCTGCCCCTTCCACTTTCAGGTTATTGGCAATAACCATATCGAGATTTTTCTTTACAAGCTTTGTAATGGAATTTTCCAACATATTTTCAGTTTCCATAGAAAATCCACAGAGGAACTGACCTGCTCTTTTATTTGCACCAAGATGTGCAAGAATGTCTTTGGTACGTTCCAGCGCAATACTCATATCGCCATCTTTTTTCTTTACCTTTTCTGTGGCAACAACCGCTGGTCTATAATCTGCTACCGCTGCTGTTTTAATGATAATGTCCTGTTTTGCAGAGCGTGAAGTCACGGCCTTGAACATATCTTCTGCACTGACAACATCCACTACTTCAACAAATGGCGGCGGTGTAATTTCAACTGGTCCGCTAACCAAAGTTACCTTGGCTCCTCTCATCGCTGCAGCTTTTGCAATGGCATATCCCATTTTTCCTGTGGAATGATTGGTAATGTATCTTACCGGATCAAGTGCTTCCTGAGTTGGTCCTGCTGTTACCAGAACATTCAGCCCTTCCATATCTTTCTTCTCAACCAGAGCTTTTAAAATATACTGAAGCAATAACTCTGGTTCCGGCATTTTTCCTTCTCCTGTATCTCCACATGCAAGATAACCGCATGCAGGATCGATCACTTCCATACCATAGCACTGTAATAATTTCATATTATCCTGAACGATAGAATTTCTAAACATTCTTGTATTCATTGCCGGTGCAACAATCTTTGGACACTGACATGCAAGAATTGTGGTTGTCAGCATATCATCTGCCAGCCCATGTGCCATTTTTGCAATTACATTGGCAGTTGCCGGTGCAACCATCACCACATCTGCTCTTTTGGCTAATGCAACGTGCTCTACACTGTAATCAAAATTTCTGTCGAATGTATCTACAAGACATTTATTTCCAGTTAATGTTTCAAAAGTAATCGGATGAATAAAATTTGTCGCATTTTTTGTCATTATTACATGCACATCACAGTGAAGCTTCACCAGTGCACTTGCAAGACTTGCGATTTTATATGCAGCAATACTTCCGCTGACTCCTAAAATAACTGTTTTTCCTTTTAACATCTTTTTATCCTCTTTTATATTGAAATCCATTTCTGGGCATAATTCACCTATTAAAATCAGTATAGCAAAGTGCGTTGATTTTTACAAGTTCAAGTGATACACTAAACACAGAACAAATGTAAACATTTGGAGGAAAATTATGATTTTAGCAATTGATATTGGAAATACAAACATTGTTGTAGGATGTTTTGATAAAGATGATGTGCTGTTTGTGGAACGCGTTTCTACGGACCATACAAAAACAGAACTGGAATATGCCATCAGTTTAAAGAACGTACTGGAAATTTATAATATTGACCCAAAAGCAGTGGTTGGGGGAATTATTTCTTCTGTTGTGCCGCCACTGACAAATGTATTAAAGTCTTCTGCTGAAAAAATCATTTCCGGCGAAGTGCTTGTGGTAGGTCCTGGAATCAAAACAGGATTAAATATTATGATGGACAATCCTGCTTCCGTAGGAAGCGACCTGATCGTTGATGCCGTAGCTGCCATTAACGAATACCCTGTACCGCTCATTTTTGTCGATATGGGTACCGCAACAACCATTTCTGTTATTGATGAGGATAAACGTTATCGGGGAGGTATGATTTTACCTGGCATCCGCGTTTCCATGGATTCTCTTACATCCAGAACTGCACAGTTGCCTCATATCAGCATTGAACCACCGAAAAAACTGATTGGACGAAATACCATCGACTGTATGAAAAGCGGCATGATCTATGGCAATGCCTCCTGCATTGACGGCATGATTCGTAAGATCAAAAAAGAGCTCGGTCGTGAAGATGTCACTGTTATCGCAACCGGCGGACTTTCCAAAGTTATCATCCCTTACTGCGAGGAAGAAATCATCTATGACAACGAATTGTTACTAAAGGGCTTACGCCTGATATATGAAAAAAACCGCTAAAATTGAACCGACCCCCAAAAGTTAGACTTAAAAATCTAACGATTGGGAGGTCGGTTTTTTCATGGCAAAATATTCATTTGAATTTAAGAAACAAATCGTTCTCGAATATTTATCTGGTGCAGGTGGTTCTGATTTTTTGGCAAA
>JBGVRS010000127.1:0-16292 GCA_045128635.1 Lachnospiraceae bacterium | reverse complement strand
AAATCCATACATACCGGCTCCGGTGACGCGACTTTGTTCACTATAGAAAAATCGAAATTGATGTAAACGATAGGGCAGTTTATTAAATGTTGTAAGCTGCTTTATCGTTTACACCAACTTCGATTGGTTTCTAATCAAGTTTTCAATCATATCATACCCATGTTACCACACATCACCATCTTTATAAAACAGTTTTCAAGGGCCATTTGATGCCGTTTTCTTATGCGGTTCTCATAGTGTATTTCTTCCAAGGAACAGCGGACACTCTTAGGTTAGTCGGAGGGGACGACGCTTGCAAAACGTGGATATCAGATGTGTGGGCATCCCTTGAAAGCCATGTAAAATAATATCCACACAAAAAAACGGGGACCAATCGGTCCCCGCCTAAATTCATCATTATTCAGCATCTTTTGCTGCTTCAGCAACAGCTTTTTCCTGTACATCAGATGGAGCCTGTTCATATCTTGCAAATTCGTAAGAATATGTTCCGCTACCCTGTGTCATAGAACGTAAGTCTGTAGAGTATCCGTAGATTTCCATTGTTGGGATATCTGCTTCAACTTCTGTCTTACCACCGCCGATTGGATTCATACCAAGTACACGGCCACGACGTTTGTTTAAGTCACCCATAACATCGCCAGTATATTTATCTGGAACGATAACTTTCATGTTAACGATTGGTTCAAGAAGAACTGGTTTCGCATCCATGAAGCCCTGTTTGAATGCCTGGATTGTAGCCATCTTGAATGCCATTTCAGAAGAGTCTACTGGATGGTAAGATCCATCGTATAATACAGCTTTCACACCAACTACCGGGTATCCAGCTAAAGGTCCTTTGCCTACAGAATCCTGTAAACCTTTTTCAACTGCTGGGAAGTAGTTCTTTGGAACTGCACCACCAACTACGATCTGTTCGAATGTATATGCTTCTTCAAGATCTCCTGAAGGTTCAAATTTCATCTTAACGTGACCATACTGTCCATGTCCACCAGACTGTTTTTTGTATTTTGCATCAACATCAGAGTTCTTTCTGATTGTTTCTTTGAATGCAATCTTAGGTTTTCCAAGTTCCACATCAACTTTGTATCTGTCGAGAAGTTTGGAAACAACTACGTCTAAGTGCTGATCGCCCATACCGTAGATTAATGTCTGACGGTTTGCGCTGTCGTTAACTGTTTTCAGTGTAAGGTCTTCTTCCATTAATTTTGCAAGAGCCTGAGAAATCTTATCTTCATCGCCTTTATTTTTAGCTTTGTAGCTCTTGTATGTATATGGTTTAGACATTTCTGTTCTAGCGTACATTACAACATTGTTCTTTGTGCAAAGTGTATCGCCTGTTTTTGCAGATAATTTACCGATCGCACCGATATCACCTGCGTGAAGTTCTTTAACTTCTTCTGTTTTATTACCACGGATTACGTATAATTTGTTTAATTTTTCTTCTGTATCCTGTGACTGGTTGTACATTACGTCTTCTGGTTTTAATACACCTGAGCAAACTTTTACTAAAGAGTATTTACCAATGAATGGGTCAACGATTGATTTGAATACATAAGCTGATTTTGCTTTAGAGAAGTCATAGTTTGCTTCAAAAATGCTGTTAGCTTTTGTATTGATACCAGCGCATTTTCTCTTATCTGGGCTTGGGAAATAGTCAACGATATCATTCAATAAGTTATGAATGTTACGAAGTTCTGTACTTGATCCCATAGATACTGGAATAATGCTTCCATCAAATACGTTGAATTTTAATGCAGCGATAATTTCACTTGGTGTAAATTCTTCGCCTGCGAAATATCTTTCCATGAACTCTTCACTTGTTTCAGCAACAGCGTCCATAAGTGCTTCACGGTAGATTTCAAGGTTATCCATACAGTAATCAGGAATTTCACATTTTTCTCTCTGTCCGATGCCTGTGAAACGACGGCCTGATTTCTTAACAACGTTAACGTAACCAACGAATTTTTCATTTTCACGAATTGGCTGATAGAAAGGAGCAATTTTCTTTCCATACTGTTCTGTTAATGTTTCAACAACTTCACGGAAGGAAGCGTTGTCAACGTCCATTTCAGAAATGAAGAACATTCTTGGAAGGTTATATTTTTCACATAAATCCCAAGCTTTCTGTGTTCCTACTTCAACGCCTGCTTTACCGGAAACAACGATGATCGCTGCATCTGCTGCTGCAACTGCTTCTTCTACTTCACCAACAAAGTCGAAGTAACCTGGTGTATCTAAAAAGTTAATTTTAACTTCATTCCATACGATAGGTACTACTGATGTACTGATAGAGAATTTTCTCTTAATTTCTTCTTTGTCATAATCGCTCAGTGTATTTCCATCTGACACTTTACCAATACGACTTGTCAGACCTGATACATGAGCCATAGCCTCTACTAAGCTTGTTTTTCCGCATCCGCCGTGTCCTAAAACTACAACGTTACGAATCTGATCTGTTGTGTAAACATACATGTCGATATCCTCCAATACTTTTGCATTATGACAACCACACTCCCCTATGACCGCCACATGGGTACATTTTACTAAAAAACGCAAAAAAAGGCAACCTTTTTATTAACTTTGCACAATTTATTTTTCTCAGCTTCTAATATTGTATTTTTCCAGCTTATAAATTATAATGAAATGTATGTGCTTTAGCACATTTATGTGATAAAGGGGTAATTTTTATGAAAAAACAGCCAAAAATCATCGGTTTTGTTGGTTTGGGACTCATAGGTGGTTCCATTGCCAAGGCAATACGATACTTTTATCCGGATATTAGAATTGTAGCCACCTCCGGTCGCAAGGAGACTGTGGATCTGGCTCTTTCAGAAAATATCATTGATGAAGGGTGTTATAAGGTTGGAGAAACATTTTCAAAATGTGACTATATATTTTTATGTGCACCGGTTTCTTTCAATGCTAAATATCTGGCGGACTTAAAACCTGTGATAAAACCGGACTGCATCATTACTGATGTTGGAAGTACCAAAACCGATATTCATACTCGTGTCATTGAACTTGATATGGAAGCAAATTTTATCGGCGGACATCCAATGGCCGGTTCAGAAAAGACCGCTCTTAATAATTCCAAACGTCATTTGATTGAAAATGCATATTATGTAGTGACTCCAACCAGCAAAGTTTCTGCTGAAGCAGTTGAGGATTATGTAGAATTTATCGGTTCCTTAAAAGCACTTCCACTGGTACTGGATTACAAACAGCATGATTATATCACTGCTGCCATCAGCCATCTTCCACATTTGATTTCCGCAGGTCTTGTAAATCTGGTAAAACATAATGATTGTGAAGAGCAATATATGAAAAAAGTTGCTGCCGGAGGATTTAAGGACATTACACGAATCGCATCTTCTTCTCCGATTATGTGGGAGCAGATTTGTGTAACCAATCACGAAAATATCTCCGAGCTGCTTGGAAAATACATTGAAAGTATGCAGGAAATCAAGGATTCATTAGACAGCGTATGCGGTCAGGATATTTATGATCTGTTCGAAGAATCCAGGGATTATAGAAACTCCATTACAGACGTTTCTCACGGACCAATCAAAAAAGCCTACGCATTATATGTTGACCTGGTGGATGAAACAGGTGGTATTGCCACAGTAGCGACCATTCTGGCATGTAATCAGATTAACTTAAAAAATATCGGCATTGTCAATAATCGTGAATTTGAAGAAGCCGTATTAAAAATCGAATTTTATGAAGAAGAACCTTGTAAAAAAGCTGCTGCGCTGCTAGATAAACACCGCTACACAGTTTATGAAAGGTAGAACGTTATGAATATAAAATATGAACATTCATTGAAAGGCGAAGTGACTGTACCGGGGGATAAGTCCATCTCTCACCGCGCGGTCATGTTTGGCGCACTTTCCAAGGGTACAACAGAAGTTACAAACTTCCTGCAGGGCGCAGATTGTCTATCCACCATCGACTGCTTCCGTCGCCTTGGAATTGAAATTGAAAATACAGCAGAAAAAATATTAGTTCATGGAAAAGGACTCCACGGTTTGACAAAATCCGACACCATGTTAGATGTTGGAAATTCCGGTACAACCACTCGTTTAATTTCCGGTATTTTAGCCGGTCAGAAATTTGAAACTACATTAAATGGCGACGAATCTATCCAGAGCCGTCCGATGAAACGTATTATGGAACCACTCTCCATGATGGGAGCTGACATTACCAGTATTCACGGAAACAACTGTGCACCCCTCCGTATCGTTGGAGCACCGCTTCACGGTATTGACTACGTGTCAAAAGTAGCTTCTGCACAGGTAAAATCCTGCGTACTGCTTGCCGGACTCTATGCAGACGGTCTTACAAGTGTCACTGAACCATCTGTTTCCAGAAATCATACAGAATTAATGCTTCGTGGTTTTGGTGCAAATGTGGTATGTCAAGGCAAAACAGCCACGATTTCGCCTGACCCGAAATTATTCGGACAAAAAATTGAAGTCCCTGGAGATATTTCTTCTGCAGCATATTTTATCGCTGCCGGCCTGATTGTACCTGGTTCTGAGATTTTAGTAAAAAATGTTGGAATCAATCCTACCCGAGATGGATTAATCCGTGTCTGCCAGGCAATGGGCGCTGATATGACATTATTAAACAAACGAGAAAACGGCGGTGAACCGGTTGCTGATATTCTGGTACGTCACAGTTCTTTAAAAGCAACTACCATTGAAGGCGAAATCATTCCTACATTAATAGATGAGATTCCTATGATTGCTGTCATGGCATGTTTTGCAGAAGGGACTACGGTCATTAAAGATGCTGCAGAACTAAAAGTCAAGGAATCTGACCGAATTGCAGTTATGGTCGATAATTTATCCCGCATGGGCGCTCATATCACAGCTACCGATGACGGAATGATCATTGAGGGCGGTTACCCACTTCACGGTGCTGTCATTGATTCTCACTTAGACCACCGCATTGCCATGTCTTTTGCGGTTGCCGCATTGGCAGCAGAAGGTGAAACATTCATAAAAGATGGGGATTGTGTAAAAATCAGTTATCCTTTATTTTACGAAGACCTTTTCAAATTATAAAAAATATGTTATATACAAGGGGTTGACTTCTTTAGTTCAATCCTTTATCTTATTATGTATACATTTGCACTTTAAAGTGCTAAAGTTATTTAAAGTGAGGAAACAACTATGGCTAGAAAAATTGACAGAACCTTATTATCTTACTGTCCTGATCTGCAGATCATGGATTGTACATTAAGAGACGGCGGACTTGTAAATGATTTTCATTTTTCAGATGAATTTGTAAAAGCGCTTTATCAGGCAAATATCAAATCCGGTGTTGATTATATGGAGTTCGGTTATAAAGCCAGCAAAAATATATTCAGTGTAGACGATTTTGGAAAATGGAAATTCTGTGATGAAGAAGATATTCGTGCAATTGTTGGCGAAAACAATTCATCTTTAAAAATTGCAGTTATGGCTGACACAGGACGTACAGATTATAAGACAGACATTCTTCCTAAGAATGAAAGTGTTGTAGACATGTACCGTGTGGCAACTTACATTCATCAGCTGCCAACAGCAATTGAAATGATTGAAGACATTCACGAAAAAGGCTACGAAACAAGCGTTAATATCATGGCAGTTTCTAAAGTAAATGACCGTGATATTATGAATGCATTGGAGCTTCTCGCCCGCACAAATGTTGACTGTATTTACCTTGTAGACTCTTTCGGTTCCTTTTATCCGGAGCAGATTTGCGATCTGGCAGACCGTTACTCAGACATTGCCGGAAAATACGGTAAGCTTGTAGGCTTCCACGGACATAATAATCAGCAGCTTGCTTTTGCGAATACCATTGAAGCACTTCGCTATGGTGCAAGCTTACTGGATGCTACGGTTTGCGGTATGGGACGCGGCGCAGGAAACTGCTACCTGGAATCGCTCCTTGGCTTTTTAAAGAACCCTAAATTCAACCTGGCTCCAATGATGAAATTCATTGAACAATACATGCCGGAAATGAAAGAAAACTATACCTGGGGATTTGATCTGCCTTACTTGATGACTGGTATCTTAAACAGGCACCCATCTGCGGCAATTGCCTTCCAAAAAGCCAAACGTACTGATTACACAAACTTTTATCATGAACTTTATGATATGTACTAATAAAAAAAAGAGGTGCTCTTTCGAGCACCTCTAATTATTTACTTCTTAATCTTATTTGCCTTCAACGATTTTTCTTAATTCGTCTGATGGTGCAGAAATAACTGCTGCCATAAATACTTCACAAAACTGATTATCTTTTACAGCGTCTACTGCTGCTGTAGCGGCAGAAACTTCGCCACCTAAAACTAAAGTTGTATGTCCGCCACATTTTGTATTCTTAGAAAGATAATGCACATCAGATGTCTTTAACATCTGGTCAACACAAATCACTGCATTTGCGCTTCCTAATACTTCTACAATTGCATAAGCTCCGTATTTCATCTGCATTTCCTCCTTATTTATTAATTGTCATTTCCATAGCAACATCAATGCCTTCGCCTGGTGATGCGATTACATTCTGTGCTGTTACTTTGCCGTATGGAGCTGCTGCTAAAATCGCTGCTTCCATAGCTGCTTTTACATCGGAAATGCCACCTCTGATTTTTACACATGCACCGCTTTTTAAACGGTTTCTTTCAACGCCCTGAACTGAAATATTTGCTGTCTTTGCAGCTGCGTCTAATGCAACGTAGCAAGCACCAAGACTATCTAATTCAAACATTCCAATGGCCTGTCCATCGTATTTTCCTGCCATAAGTAAATCCCCCTATTGGATTGATACATTTTCACATATTCTTGCGTTCATTATACTCTGAATTCCACACAAACACAAGCAAAAATTACAAAAAACAACACTTTTTTAGCTTGTTTTTTCATTCTTTTATTTCATAATCTGCACACTGCTGCCTCTATGTGTTCTCTTCACATAGATTTTTTGAGTGATACTCTCAGAAAGCTTCCCAACATGTGAAATAATGCCAATTTGCCTGCTGTCTCCGGAAAGTTCATGAAGAACTCCCATCGCCTGATCTAACGACTGTTCATCCAATGAACCAAAGCCTTCATCAATAAACATCGTATCCAGAGTAAAGCCGCCACTGTGACTTCTCACCACATCTGAAAGACCTAACGCAAGGGATAACGACACCTGGAAGGATTCCCCTCCTGAAAGTGATGCTGTGTCTCTCTGCTCTCCGGTATATGCATCATAAATCACCATTCCAAGACCGGCAGACTCGTTTTTACGTTCTGCTTCCTGTTTACGGATAAGTTCATATTTACCGCCAGCCATACGATTCAGATGAAAATTTGCCTGATCAATAATTTCTTCAAAAAAAGTTCCCAGCACATATCTGGAAAAGCTGTATTTTCCTCCTTCTCCAGACTGACCATTCGCCAGTTGTGAAAGTTTCCAAAGCTTCTGATAGGCACCTTCTGTTTTATCAAGTTCTCTTCGAAGTTTTTCTATCATCTTTATTGAATTTCGACTTGTTTTTAATTCATAGCTTAAATTTTCACGTTCTTTCTCTAAATTTTTACGCAAATCAGTTTCTTCTTTCAATTTCTCATCCAACGCTTGCGTTTTACCGACAATGTCCGTAATCTCCTGAAGCCACGGTTCTTCTCCTATGAGTTCTTCTAACTCTTTTGCGACAGTTTCCTGTCTTAAATGCAAGGTTTTTAACTGTCCCTGTTGGTGGCTCAATTCTTCTCTGCATCGTTTCAGATTTGATTCAACCTCCGAAACTTCTTTTTCCATGTTACTTTTTTGATTCAGCAAATTATTTTTTCTTATATTTAATTCCTTCTTTTTCTCCCGGTACTGTTCTTGATTCCAGTCCGGTGTTTCTCCCCAAAGAAGTTCTGCCGCAGACAATGTTTCTTTTCGTGCAATTTCCAGTGCATTTTTATGCACTTCACATTCTCTCGCACATTTTGCCGCAGCCTCTCTCCTTTTTTCAGTCTTTTCCCGAAGCAACTCTACCTCATCCTGTGTCGGCACATCGTTTTCCTTCACTGCAAGCCCATCTAAATGATTCCGTTCTACAACACTGCCACATACCGGGCAATTTACATGTTCCAGTTCTTCCAGTTGCATTCTGATACCTTCTGCAAGAATCCCCGCCTGACCTGCCATAAACGTTCTGTTTTTATCCATATATGCTTTTACAGATGTTTCATACTCTGCCTGTATGGTCACATACTGTTCCTGTTTTTGCTTTAACAATCTGCTTTCTTGCTGAAAATTCTTTAATCGTCTGTCAAAATCATTTTCACCCTTCTGAATACTGTCAATTTGAAGTTTAATCTTATCTATTTCCGGAAGATATTGATCTGTCTGTGCCTTTTTCTTTTCCAACTGTTTCTGTGAGTTATTCAGAGTCTCTATATGCTCCAAAACACGTTTCACAGACCCTTTTGTTGTTTCCAATACGTTCTTCTTCTCATTATAATTTTTAAGAATATATCGATTTTTTTGATATGTTTCTATTTTCTGATTTTTCTCTTCTATATTCTTTTTCAGTTCACACAAATTCTTTTCACAAGCATCTGCTTTTTCCTGTAACTGTTCCAGACTTAACTCATCATTTAAATAGAAGCCTATCTCCTGTTCCATTCCGACACGTGTTTTACGTAGTTCCTCTGCAGCTTCTTTTAATCGATTCTGAAAATCCACATAAATGCGGTTATCAAACAGCTTCCCTAAAATCTGTTCTCTGGCATCACTCTTAGACTCCAGAAATTTTCGAAATTCTCCCTGTGCCAGCATCACAATCTGGCGAAACTGTTTTTCATCTAAACCAAGAATTTCTGTTACTTTAGAATTTACAACCGTCTCTTTCTCAATTGGCTGTTCTTCTGCACAATACATTACTGCATTTTTACTGATAGAGCCAACTCCGCCACCACGTTTCTTCTTATAATGAATCGTTCTAATTATCCTATATTCTTTATCACGACAGGAAAATTCCAGTTCCACTTCTGTATCAGTAAATTTATCCACATAATCACTGTGAAACATATCGCTGTTACGTCCGCTTCCACTGCCTTCCCCATAAAGAGCAAACACAATGGCATCAAAAATGGTCGTTTTACCAGCTCCTGTATCACCGGTAATCAAATAGACACCCTCATTTAATTCTCGAAAATCAATGGTCGTTTTTTCTGCGTAAGGACCAAATGCAGTCATTGATAATTTTAATGGTCTCATACTTCTCTCCCCGCATACTCTATCAGTTTCTCAGTTGCCAATTTTCTTTCTTTTTCGGATTCATCCTCAGAACCATTTCTCGTCTGTTCTGCCACAAATGAAACAAGCTCTTTTAATGACTCTTCCGGCAACTCTCCCTGATGCTGATAACTGTAAAATTCAGAAAACAATTCTTCTAACGACAAACTTCTGACATCCTTTATTTTCTGCGCATTATTTTTTCCTTTTTTATAAGAATAATCACGTACTACTTCCATTAGAATACTGTTTTTCGCTGCAAAATAAGCACGCAGCATCTCCACTGCCTGTGGCGGCAGAATCTCCTGACAAATCACCGCACGAATATAACTATTTTCTTTTACTTCCATTTGCAAAAGTTCATCCATTGTTCCTGAAACTTCACACATTTCATGGAGTACAGGTAATACTTCTATAGAAACTGTAATCTGGCCTTTTTCTCTAAGCTCAACAATCGTAAGTCCCTTACTCTGACCAGCTTCGCTAAAATGATAGCTTAATGGAGAACCGGCATAGCGTATCTGTTCTCTTCCCATTTTCTGCGCATTATGAATATGTCCAAGCGCCACATAATCAAATCCATCAAACACACTCGCATCTATCTGTCCGATACCGCCAACTGTAGTCTCTGATCCACCCATCGCAGGCTTTTCGCCACCTGTAACAACAAATTGATGGGATAAAATCAAATTTCTCTCTTCCCAGTTTACAGGTTGCTCTTCCAGCAGTGCCCTCATGGCACTGTCATAATCTTTTAAATCATCTCTATTCAAAATCACATTTACTGCTGCCGGAAACAAGTACGGTACCATCCAAAAATGCATCGGACCATAGATGTCCTGTAATGTTACACATTTTACTTCTTTTTTGACTTCTCCAGAAAGATAAATTCCCTGATTACATAACAACTTATCCGCAAAGGCAAGTCTTGTTCCCGAATCGTGATTCCCGGAAATAATCAGTACCGGAATGTTGCGTTCAGAAAATCTGGTCAAAAAATCGTCGAACAAATTCACTGCTTCTTTAGAAGGTACTGCCCTATCATAAACATCTCCTGATATTACAACTACATCCGGCTTTAATTCGTCTGCTTTCTTTAATAATTGCTCCATCCAATAAGGCTGATCGCCCATTTCAATCATAGAATATCCGTGAATACATTTTCCTAAATGTAAATCTGCCAGATGAAATATCTTCATAGATGCCTCCTGCTCATAACTCATACTGAGTCGATTATACCTTAATTTCAGACATAAATAAAGCCTGCCAACGCGGCAGGCTCTTTAAATCATATATTTAATTTTCTGGCGGAATCTACCTCTTTCTACTTTTATCTTCCGATATGTAAAATGCCTATTGCTTTATTTCAAATTTAATTAAGCCATTGGACCGTACCCCCTGGACTTATTTACCTAATTTTTTTCATCAATTCTGATGTTCTTCTTTTATTAGGTGCTTCTCTTTTGTTAATATTATATTAGCATAAGGGTTCTTAATTGTCAATCTTTTTATTTTATTTTTTACAATTATTTCATCTATTCACTATCTATTTTTAAATTGTATATTCAATTAATTCTTAAATAGCTTTCACACTAAAATATATATTTTTTAAAATTGACGATAGTTCCATCTAACCAAGGTGTATTTTTGCACAATTCTCGCTCTATCACTTTGTGCATTTTGTCGAAATCACACGATTTTTTCATTTTTATTACGCATTTAAAAACTGTTTTTTGTTGTTTTTAACAAATTTGTAACATTTATATTGACATTTTGCACAATTAGCAGTATGATTCCACTTGTAACGAGGCAGAGGAAATAATTGCCTCTGCTATGTTTTGGCAATATTGCCGCACAATTGAATAAAGTAAAGGAGAGTATAATGCGTAGATGCTATCGGAATGCAGCACTTGCAGTACTTGGAGCAGTCCTTTTTGCAAGCAGCACATTCTCAAACTCCTGCAGTTTTACTACATTAGAAGTATACGCTGCAGAGGATACTCTTTCTGATGATTCTGTAGCAGACGGTGTAAAGATTACAAGAAAAGTAAAACTTTCAGAAAACGTTACAGTTACAGAAACTGTGAAAGGTGCAGACAATTTAGACACTGCAAAATTTTCAGATCAGAACGGGATCCAGACAGGGGAAGAAAACGTCGAAACAGAAATACCAGCAGATGAATCAGAACCAGCCCCCACTGAGGTGGTGGCAGAAGAACAGAAAAATACAACTAATTTAGAATATAACGAATATAATGTACTTCTGAGAATCGTAGAAGCAGAAGCCGGCGGTGAAGACATCACCGGAAAAATGCTGGTAGCTAACGTCATCATGAACCGAGTTCAGAGTGGTCGCTTTCCAGACACAGTAACAGAAGTTGTTTACCAGAAAAATGCAAATGGTAAAGCACAATTTTCCCCGACTGTTAACGGACGAATTGATTCGGTTAGAGTATCTCAGGAAACAGTGGATGCTGTAGAACGAGTACTTGGTGGTGAAGATAGCTCAAATGGAGCTTTGTATTTCCGCTCAGTTCGCAGTAACGGCACATGGCATGACAATGCACTGCGTCGTGTAGTAGAGCACGGAAATCATATTTTCTATACGATATAGGAAAAATTAAGCGAGGATGAAATTAATCTTTCATCCTCGCTTTTAAATTTACTTAATTCTTTTCTCCTGGTTTTTCCGGGTGTTTTCTACCCTTAGATCCTTCCGGTGGCATCATTCCAGGTCCAGGCATTTCCATAGCACCTGATATTCCTTCAGCAATCTGTACATCATCCAGCCATAATGTATATTTCCCATCATCTGTCAATAGTTCAGATGATACTGCCAGCATTGAAAATGTATTACTTGGAGAAACCTCCATAACAACATTTTCTTCTGCATCTTTAATCTCGTATTTTTCCCCTGCTTCCAGTTTTTCTCTGCTCACAAAAGAAACTGCATGCTGCTTTCCGTCAGCAAGTTCTGCCGCCATATTTCCAGATGCAACAACAGTACCGCCATTGATATAGATTCCTTTGTCCGCATCAATTCCTGCGTCTTTGCTTGTCGCACAGGAAGCTGCATTGACACTTCCGCCATTGACAACCAGCCATCCGTTAGAATCAATGCCGTCTCCTTCACCGGTTTCTCCGGTCACTTGAATGCTCACATTACCGTCATTCATCGCAAATACCGATATATTATCTTCACTAGCATTGATTCCATCATTACCGGACTTAATCTTAATATCGCCTCCGTTAATTGTCATATGCATGTCAGAGCAAAGACCTTCATTTTCAGCAACAATTTCCAACTTCCCTGAACCTGATACATTCAAACTTCTTCTAGAGAAGACCGCACCATCATATTTATGAAGTCTTTTGGAATCCACCACTTCTGTCCCCTCTTCATTCAGTTCACAGGATTCATAAATTTCTGCAACGTAGGAACCATATATCTTATTTTTGCTTTCATCCGCAAGCACTAGATTTGCTCCGGCTGCACTTGTATCCACATCCATGGTTGCATCTTCTTCCTCTACATCACCTGCACATTCATAAGTTCTATAGAAAAGAATTGCCGGTGCTACCGTACAGGTAATATCTGCATTGTTCAAAATCAATGTGGCAACAGCCTCTTCTTCATCCTTCGTACCATCGCCAAGATCTACAAAAATCTGTCCTGCATCCAGTGTCCCGCTAATTTCATAAGTTCCAGGTTCTGTAATATGCACAACCATATGGGCATCAGCTTCAATCTGAGAATGGGCATCTTTTTCAGTCCCTTCACCATATTCAATTCCCTGATCTTCCAGATAGAAAATAATATCATTTGCCTGATAAACAGCTGCCTCTGTATCCTCTGAGATTTTTTCTCCATCTACCAGAATTTCATTATTGGAAAGTTCAATCTTTACAGTATCTGTTTCTGAGATTGCATCTTCTACCATTTCATCCACAACTGCAGATGTTTCCTGTTTTGTTTCTGTTTTTGTATCTGACTCGGATTTCTGACAACCGGCAAGACCTACTGCCAGTATCATTGCAAGTAATAAACATAATTTTTTCATCTACGTTTCCTCCTGACTATTCAAAATAACTATAACATTTTTCTCTCAAAAAAACGTGACTTTTTTGTGAATTATTTTTTAGTATTTTCTTATAAAACAAAAAAACAGCACTTCCATGCTGTTCTTCAAGTCGGGGTGACAGGATTCGAACCTGCGACCTCCTGGTCCCAAACCAGGCGCTCTAGCCAAACTGAGCCACACCCCGTTTTATGTAATTTTATGTCTCATCCGTGACACAATTGGTATCATATAACATTTTCTTAAATTTGTCAACACTTTATTTACATTTTTCTTTGATGCAATTATAATAAGCCCGAAAGGATTTCAAATATGAAACTGCAAAAACTATTAAGCTATACAAGACAGGCTGTTGACGAATATGAAATGATTCAGGAGGGAGATAAAATCGCTATAGGGATTTCCGGCGGAAAGGACTCTCTTACTCTTCTGTATGCCCTTGTAAATCTGCAAAAATTTTATCCAAAACAATTTTATCTTGTTGCAATTACTGTTGATCTAGGCTATGAGAACTTTGATTTAACCGGCATTCAGACACTTTGCGAAAATCTTCAGATCGAATACCATATCATCAACACCAAAATCGGTGAAATGGTAACTTCTGACACTCTGGAGGGCTCCGCATGTTCTCTTTGCGCCAGACTTCGAAAAGGAGCCTTAAATGATGCAGCAAAAGAGTTTGGATGCAATAAAGTCGCTTACGGGCATCACATGGATGATGTCATTGAAACTATGATGCTGGCACTTATTTTTGAAGGCCGATTCTGTTCCTTTTGGCCGGTAACCCATCTGGACAAGAGCGATTTAACAGTGATTCGCCCGATGATTTATGTACCGGAAACAGATGTAAAAGGCTTCGAAAACAAAATGAATCTCCCTGTCAGTAAAAATCCATGTCCAATCGACGGTTCTACAAAAAGAGAATATATTAAAAATCTGCTCAAACAACTCAACGCTGAAAATCCTGGTGTAAAAAAACGGTTATTTCACGCAATTAAAGACGGCAATTTAGAAGGCTGGTCCAAATAAGGATCAGCCTTTTCTTTTCAGTGTCTTTAAATATTCTTTCTGGTCCGCTGTAATACGATAGCTTTCCACTGCTTTTTGTATCGTCTTGTTATGTACCCACATGCTTAATTTATGTTCTAACAGATATGGCAAAACTGCATCATACTGTTTCGCAAGAGCTGTGGCGAAATACCATGCCTGCATCATCTGGATGTAATACTCATCTAATTGTACCTCTGCAACCAGATTTGCACATTCTATTGTAAAATTCTCTTCCAGATAATAGTCCATCAAGCACCCCATAGCAAAACGCACCAGGTAAGTTTCCTTTGCTTTCAGCCATACCTTAACCTGCTCTAATAATCTTTCCGGTTCTTTTTTCAGCACTTTCGGATTCATCATATCGCAGGTTGCCCAGTTATCTACATATGGAAGAAATGCATTTAAAGCCTCTATGCATTCCTCATAATCTTTTATTTTTTCTATGATAAATGCATGCAAATTATCTTCCTCATAATACTGATGAGGTAAAGTCTGCATAAATTCTTCAATCTCTTCCCGACTTGACAATTTTAAAAAAGAGGACGCATACTTTCGAAGCTGTGGTATCCGCACACCAATCACTTTCTCTTTATCCACCGTCGGCATCAGCTTGCTATGGAAATTTCTATACTTCAAGTCCTGCATTTCAAACAGTTCTTTTTGAACTTTTCTAATGATTTCTGACATTATTTCTTCCTCCCATGTATAAACTATTCTACCCTGGAAAATCAAACCACACAATTAACTTTTTATATATTTCCAAAATATCACAATATATTTAACTATTTTTTGTGAAATATTTATCTTGTAGTTTTTCTCTTTTTGTTATATAGTATTAAAAACTACATGTTGTTACGGAGGTAGAATCAAATGAATTATGTATTAAGCTGCTGCTCCACCGCAGACTTAACAAAAGAACATTTTCAAAAAAGAGACATTTCTTACATTTGTTTTCATTATGAATTAGACGGCAAACAGTATTTAGACGATTTGGGCGAATCTATGCCATTTGATAAATTCTATCAGGCAATGGTTGATGGCGCAGATACAAAAACATCTCAGATTAATGCAGATGAATTTATGACATATTTTGAGCCTTTCTTAAAAGAAGGAAAGGATATTGTACATGTAACACTTTCTTCCGGTATTTCAGGCGTTTACAATTCTGCCTGCATCGCTCGCGATGAAATGATGGAAAAATACCCGGATAGAAAGATTTACATCGTTGACTCCCTGACTGCATCATCCGGCTACGGTCTTTTCATGGACAAATTGGCGGATTTAAGAGATGGCGGTATGACAGCTGAAAAACTCGCTTCATGGGCTGAAAACAATAAATTAAACTGCCACGCATGGTTCTTCTCTTCTGATCTGACATTCTTTGTAAAAGGCGGTCGTGTTTCCAAAACTTCCGGTTTTGTAGGAAACCTGCTGAATATCTGTCCATTATTAAATGTAAGCTTTGAAGGAAAATTAATTCCTCGATTTAAAATTCGTACAAAGAAAAAAGCAATTGTTGCAATCGTTGATAAAATGGTGGAACTTGCCGAAAACGGTACTGATTATGATGGAAAATGCTTTATTTCCAATTCCGCATGTTATGATGATGCGAAAGCAGTTGCAGATTTGATTAAAGATAAATTCCCTAAGCTTAATGGTGACGTTTTAATCAATTCTATTGGAACAACCATCGGAAGCCATACAGGTCCAGGAACTGTTGCGCTGTTCTTCTGGGGCAAAAAAAGAGAGGATTAATCCTAATGTCATTTAGATAAGGACGCTTTACAGAGCAGAGAGTATAAGATTATATTCTCTGCTCTTTTTTCTGTAATATTTCAAAAAAGTATTGACTTTTGCGCGAAAATCTGCGGCCGCTTTAGCTGTTTTCCTTTGCAGCTA
>JBGVRS010000126.1:0-2904 GCA_045128635.1 Lachnospiraceae bacterium | reverse complement strand
ACCTCAGCTTGTGGTATTGTAACAGAGATTTTAGCAGAATCCAAAGATTCTTCAGATAGTGTAATTGATCGTGAAGCAAGAAGTAATTTTAAGGGACAAAGAGCATTAACCTTTGAATTTAAGACTGGCAAATTTGATACAACCTTAGAGTATGTTCAGAAAGTCGAAAAAGAGCTTTCAATTCGTGGAAGACATACATATCTTTATGTTCCTAAAACAGGTGAAGATATAGTAACGGTTGTAAATCATTTGAACAATGCAGGAATATTAGTATTAATGCTTGTGGATGACATAGATACATCTGCTTTTGCTGAAAATCGTTCATATACCAATAACTGGCAGGCTGAAAAGATGACTGTTAGTGAAGCTGCAAACAGGATTTACAAGTATTCAGGTATTCATGGTGAGGAAGTAAGTGGGGGCGCTTTTATATAATTTTTGGTAACTGTTCAGAACTAAGTTCTTCACAGTCACAATTTATGCACACAAAATCAATAAATTGATTTTGGCGCATATAAAACTCGGGTTTTCATTCTGAAAACTCCTCGCGGAATAGTGGTTGTGAATAGTTACCATTTATTATACAATACATTTGACAGTTTTTAAATACAATTGTAGAACAATAGGCAAATATAAAAAAATCGGGTTACTGTTCAGAGGTAACTAAAATCTATTGTGGAACTTGCTGAAATTTATATTTTTATTTTGTGGACAACTAAAGTCACTTATGGTTACTATGTTTATAGCATTTCATAAGTGGCTTATTTTTGATTAGTTATCCCCATTTCCCGATATTTTTCCGCTTTTTTTGCAGTTTTTATGTATGATTTCTCCCTAAACTTTTTACTTATCCACCGTCAAAATGACAGTTCCTTAAAACCTCTAAATTGGCTTTTTTGCCATATTTCTGATATACTCTCATTGGAAAGTGAGGTACATTCCTATGAAGAAAAATGTATTGCCTCCGGAGACTATACGTTATATAGCCACTTTGGAGAAGCAGGTAGCTACACAGAAAGACTTGATTAATGCACAAAAAGATTTGATCGATGCCATGCAGAGACAAAAGGAAGAACTTGATTCAACACTGAAGGGCTTTCTTGATCAGCTTGGAACATCAGAAAACTAGACAGACGGAAGGAAGAATAAATACCATGAACAACTCGTTTGAATATATCACAGCCCTTGAATACCGTTTAAAAGCTGCTAACAGTAAAATAGCAGCTTTTGAAAGTGGCGAAAAATATATTCAGATGAAATCAGAGTATGAAAAGGAGATACGCAGGCTTTTAAGAAGAATTGCGGAACTTGAAAAAGCAATCGCCCAGGAGCATGCAAATGCCATAGATAACCGTAACAAGTGGTTTCAGGTGATGGAAGATGTTCAGAAGGAATGCCGGAAAGAAACCGGAAGGCTGTCAAAAGCACTTAATGACATGGAGAAACGTGCTTTACGTGCTGAGAAGAATCTGGATGATGCCAAGGATAAAATCACCAGTCAGAGGCATGAAATCTACAGACTGGGAACTGAACTTGAAGAAGAAAAGGGAAAGAACCTTAAATTGACAGCCCAGATTCACCATGATTATGAGAATTCTTCAATTCCTTCATCAATGACAATAACGAAAAAGAAAATACCTAACAGCCGTGAAAAGACCGGAAGAAAGCCGGGCGCCCAGCCAGGTCATAAGGGACATGGCAGAAAGAAACAGGTACCCACTGCCACCGTACTTCTTCCGGCACCGCAGGAAGTCATGGATGATCCGGATTTCAAGAAGACCAAAAAAACAATAGTCAAACAGCTGGTGAAAATCCGAATGGAGCTTGATGTAACAGAATATAGAGCGGATGTCTATTACAACTCAAAAACCGGTGAGCGGATCCATGCCCCATTTCCGGAAGGTGTGACTGATGATGTCAACTATGATGGAAGCGTAAAAGCCTTTCTCTTCCTGCTCAACAATGACTGCTGTGTTTCCATTGATAAAAGCAGACGCTTCCTGTCTGACCTCACGGATGGAAAGCTAAACATCTCAAAGGGCATGATAAATAAGCTCAGTAAAGAGTTCTCCAAGAAAACAAAACAGGAGCAGAAAGAGATATTCTCACGTATATTAATGTCCCCTGTCCAGCATACCGATTGCACCAATGCAAAAGAAAACGGTAATAGTGCATATGTTTTTGTATGTGCAACACCGAATGGTGAAACACTATATTTCGCACGTAGAAATAAAGGTCATGAGGGTGTCAAGGGCACACCTGTGGAAGACTATCAGGGAGTCCTGGTCCATGACCATGACACGACATTCTATAAATACGGTTCAAATCACCAGGAGTGTCTTGCACATATTGAGCGATACCTTAAAGACAGCATGGAGAATGAACCCGAAAAGACCTGGAGCAGACAGATGCGTGCACTGGTACAGGAAATGATTCATTACAGAAATGAATTAGATCCAGATGCCCCATGCGATGAATCAAAGATTTCGGATTTTGAAAAAAGGTATACCGAAATTCTGGATATCGCAAAAGAAGAATACGATTATATCCCTGCAAGTGAATATTACAGAGACGGATATAATCTGTTCCTGCGGATGCGGAAATATATGGAGAATCATCTGTTATTCCTGCATGATCCGAGGGTTCCAACCACAAATAATAAAGCTGAACGGCTTTTGAGACAATATAAAAGAAAACAGCGGCAGGCCGTGTCATTTAGAAGTTTCGACAGTATCGATTATCTTTGTCAATGCATGAGCATGCTTGTTATGATGCGAAAAAAAGAAAATATTAACTTGTTTGACAAAGTATCGCAGATATTTGGATAAAGAAAACCGATGGTTTCAGCTTGTTTAAGTCTACACCATCGGTTTGTTCAGTTCAAGTATACCCCTGAACAGTAAC
>JBGVRS010000125.1:0-7224 GCA_045128635.1 Lachnospiraceae bacterium | reverse complement strand
AAATATATAAGTGAAACCGTCAAACCATTTCTTGCACAGGAGCAGAGCGTAGAGATTGAAGCACAGGTAAATGTTTGATAGGAGGTTGAAAATATGCTTACATCAATTGTTGGAACCAACTGGGGAGATGAAGGGAAAGGTCGTATGGTAGACATTCTCAGTGAAAATTATGATATTGTTGTCCGCTATCAGGGAGGAAATAATGCGGGTCATACGGTAATCAATGAAAAAGGAAAGTTCGTTATGAACCTGATGCCATCCGGAATCTGCCGTGAGGACACGGTGAATATTTTGGGACCGGGCATCGTGATCGATCTGGAACATTTATATGGGGAAGTACAGAAGCTGGAAGAGAAAGGTGTGAAGGTGACACCAGAGCATTTGAAGATCAGTGACAGGGCAACCATCTGTATGCCTTATCATAAATTGTTGGATTGTCTGGAGGAAGACAGACTGCAGGATAAAAAATTCGGATCCACCAGAAGAGGAATTTCTCCTGTTTATGCAGATAAATACATGAAAAAAGCATTGCGTATGGGTGATCTGCTTTATCTGGAAACCTTAAAGGAACGCCTTGAGGGAATTGTAGAGTGGAAAAATCTGACCGTGGAACAAGGCTATGGTCATACTCCGGTGGCAACAGAAGAAATGTATCAGTGGCTGAAAACCTATGGAGAGTTTTTTGCTCCGTTCGTCTGCAATACAACGGAATATCTGGAAAAAGCGATCAAAGAAGGAAAATCCATTCTGTTTGAGGCGCAGCTTGGAGCGCTCCGTGACATCGATTTTGGAATTTATCCGTATACCTCTGCTTCTACTACGCTTGCTTCTTATGCACCGATTGGCTCAGGTGTTCCATTTGCAAAGCTGGATGAGAGCATCGGGATCATGAAAGCTTATTCAAGCTGTGTCGGGGAAGGTCCATTTACCTGTGAATTGTTTGGGGAAGGAGCAGAGAGACTTCGTGAAGCCGGTGGAGAATATGGAGCCGCAACCGGAAGACCAAGAAGAGTCGGAGGATTTGATGTGGTTGCTTCCAGATACGGAACGAAAATGCAGGGATGCTCTTATGTAACACTTACAAAACTGGACGTGCTTTCTTATATGGAAAAAATTCCTGTATGTGCAGCTTATGAAATTGATGGAAAAAGAGTAGAGGTATTTCCATCCGGTATTGAGGAATTGAATGCTGCCAAACCAGTTTATGAATATCTGCCGGGATTTCAGTGTGATATCAGTGGATGCAGAACCGCAAAGGATCTTCCTAAAGAGGCATTGGACTATATCCGCTATATTGAAAAAGAAATCGAGTGCCCGATTAAGTATGTGTCTGTCGGAGCAGAACGTGATGCTTATATCAAGATGTTCTAAAAGGAGAGCCTATGGAAAATCAAAGAATATTAATTTTAAATTTTGGCGGTCAGTATGATCAGCTGATTGCACGGAGAGTCAGGGAATGTCATGTCTATTGCGAAGTCAAGCCTTATACCATGACACTTTCAGAAATTCAGGCATTTGATCCTATTGGAATAATTTTCACCGGCGGACCGGACAGTGTATATAAAGATAATTCTTATCATCCGGCAGAAGGTATTTTTGAGTTAGGTATTCCGATTTTGGGTATATGTTATGGCTGCCAGTTACTTGCTCATCATCTTGGTGGGCTTGTAACGGCAGCGGAACAGGAAAATGCCAGAGAGTATGGAAAAACATGCACTTTTTATGATACTTCCTGTCTGTTATTTGACGGACTTCCGCAAGAAGGAATTTCATGGATGAGTCATGGAGACTTTATGAAGCGTGTACCAGATGGTTTTCAGTTGGCAGCTTATAGCGGGAAATGTCCGAATGTAGCCATCTGTGATGAAAAGAGAAAATTTTATGGTGTTCAGTTCCATCCAGAAGTCAATCATACAGAAAACGGAACTGCCATGATTCGGAATTTTTTATACAAAGTCTGTGGTGCAGTGGGAGACTGGACGATGGAAGGCTATCTGCAGCGATGCATTGGAGAAATTAGAAGCAGGGTGGGAAAAGAGAAGGTTTTACTGGCTTTATCAGGCGGCGTGGATTCATCGGTCTGTGCAGCACTGTTTGCAGAAGCAGTAGGTTCTCAGCTTACCTGCGTGTTCGTAGATCATGGGCTTCTTAGAAAAGACGAAGGTGATGAGGTAGAAAAAGCATTTGCAAAGTGGGATATCAACTTGATCCGTGTAAATGCCGAAGAAAGATTCTTAAAAAAACTGAAAGACATCACAGAGCCGGAGCAGAAACGTAAGATCATCGGAGAAGAATTTATCCGCGTGTTTGAAGAAGAAGGCAAAAAGATTGGAAAAACTGATTACCTGGCACAGGGCACCATTTATCCAGATGTGATCGAATCCGGGAAGGAAAATGCAGAAACCATAAAGAGTCACCACAATGTGGGCGGCTTGCCGGATTTTGTGGACTTTAAAGAAATCATAGAACCGCTTCGGCTGCTGTTCAAGGATGAAGTACGAGAACTGGGAAGACAGCTTGGTCTTCCGGAGTATATGGTAATGCGGCAGCCATTTCCTGGCCCGGGGCTTGCCATCCGTGTCATAGGAGATATTACAAAAGAGAAGCTGGAGATTTTAAGAGATGCGGATGCTATTTTCCGTGAGGAAATTGCAAAAGCGAAGTTGGAAACACAGATGAACCAGTATTTTGCAGTGCTTACTAATATGAAATCAGTAGGTGTCATGGGAGATGGACGTACCTATGATTGGGCAGTTGCACTAAGAAGTGTGACAACAGAGGATTTTATGACCGCAGACTGGTCGAGGATTCCATATGAGGTACTGGATAGGGTTTCAAGCCGTATTGTGAATGAAGTTCCCCATGTGAATCGTGTTCTTTATGATATTACAAGCAAGCCTCCGGCAACGGTGGAGTTTGAGTAAGGAAGTGAAATTTCATGACAAAATATATATTTGTGACTGGAGGTGTAGTATCCGGTCTTGGAAAAGGAATCACAGCGGCTTCTCTTGGTCGGCTTTTAAAAGCGAGAGGACTGAAAGTGGCAGCACAGAAGTTGGATCCATATATTAATGTAGACCCCGGAACGATGAGTCCGTATCAGCATGGAGAAGTATATGTGACAGAAGATGGAGCAGAAACGGATCTGGATCTGGGGCATTATGAGAGATTTATCGATGAAGATTTGAATCAATATTCCAATCTGACTACTGGGAAGGTTTATTGGAATGTATTAAATAAAGAACGAAGAGGAGAATATCTTGGTTCCACGGTTCAGGTGATTCCTCATATCACAAATGAGATCAAAGAATTTGTGTACCGTGTGGGCAAAAAGACGGACGCGGATGTAGTAATTACAGAGATCGGCGGAACCATTGGAGATATTGAATCTCAGCCATTTTTGGAAGCGGTTCGTCAGATTTCATTGGAGGTTGGAGGAGAAAACAGTTTATTTATCCATGTGACGCTGGTTCCTTATTTGAGTGGTTCAGAAGAACATAAATCAAAGCCGACCCAGCATTCCGTCAAGGAGCTTCGAGGAATGGGTATCAATCCCAATATTATTGTTTTGCGTTCTGATAAACCACTGGAGGAGTCTATTTTCCAGAAGATTTCTCTGTTCTGCAATGTGAAACCGGATTGCGTAATCGAAAACCGGACATTATCGAATCTTTATGAAGCACCGTTAATGCTGGAAAAGTCCGGATTTTCGGATGTGGTGTGCAGGGAGCTTCATATGGATGTGCCAAAACCTGATCTGTCAGATTGGGAACAAATGGTGGAACATATCCGAAACCGCACCGTAGAAGTACATATCGGACTGGTTGGAAAGTATGTAAAGCTTCACGATGCATATCTGTCAGTGGCAGAGGCAATGAACCACGCAGGATATGAACTGAATGCATTTGTGAAAATCCATTGGATTGATTCAGAAACGATTACAAAGGAAAGTGTAAATGATATTTTAAAAGATCTGGATGGAATTATTGTTCCGGGAGGATTTGGCAATCGTGGCATTGAAGGAATGATCTTATCTGCAAACTATGCCCGTGAAAATCAAGTTCCGTATTTGGGAATCTGCCTTGGTATGCAGATTGCCGTGATTGAATTTGCAAGGAATGTGCTGGGAATGAAAAATGCACATTCAGGTGAGTTTGATGAACAGTGTGAGCATAAAGTGATTGATTTCATGCCGGGGCAGAGCGACGAGATTGATAAAGGCGGAACGCTCCGTCTGGGAAGTTATCCGTGCAGTATTAAAGCCGGAACAAAAATGGAACAATGCTATGGTGCGAACCTGATTTATGAACGTCATCGCCATCGTTATGAATTCCATAATAAATATCGGGAGATGATGACGGATGCAGGACTTGTGATCAGCGGGACCTCCCCGGATGACAGACTGGTGGAAACGATAGAAATGAAAGGACATCCATTTTATATAGGTGTACAGTTTCATCCGGAATTTAAGAGTCGTCCAAATCAGTCACATCCGTTGTTTAAAGGATTTGTTTCGGCTGCACTAGAGGAGTCGAGAGGAAAAGAGGATTAGAAAAATGTGTGGAATTGTAGGATTTGCAGGTATGAAGGAAGCTTTACCAATATTGCTGGATGGTCTGGAGCGATTGGAATACAGAGGATATGATTCTGCAGGAGTTGCAGTTGTATCATTAGACGGAGACCTGCAGGTGAAAAAAAGTAAAGGACGACTATCGGTTCTGCGTGAAATATTAGATACACAAAGTCCATTGTCGGGAAACATCGGAATCGGGCATACCAGATGGGCAACCCACGGGGAACCCAATGATACCAACGCCCATCCACATGTGGGACAGGAAGGAAAGATTGCGGTTGTTCATAATGGCATCATAGAAAATTATCTGGAGATCAAAAAGTCTCTTATTCGTAAAGGCATTGTGTTTTCTTCTGATACGGATACAGAAGTGATCGTCCAGTTACTGGAATATTATTATAGGAAGAAATCCAATCTGATGGATGCTGTGTATGCAGTTTTAAACCGTATCAAAGGCGCTTATGCCATGGGGATTCTCTGTTCAGATAATCCGGGGCAGATGATTGCGGCAAGAAAAGATGCGCCTCTATTGATTGGGTATGGTGAGGATGGAAATTACATTGCTTCTGACGTTACTGCACTTTTAGCACATACAAGGACAGTTACTTATATGGAAGATGATGAGGTGGCAGTGATCACAGCAGATGACGTCCAGATATTTGATCGTGACAGATTTCAATTAGAAAAAGAAAAACATGAAATAGAATGGGATGTTTCTGCTGCAGAAAAAGGCGGATATGCACATTTTATGCTGAAAGAGATTATGGAACAGCCGGAAGCAGTACGCAAAACAATTTCTCCGAGACTGGCAGATGGAGAAATTGTACTGGAAGAATTACGTGATGCAAAAGAGCTGATGAAGAGTATTTCCAGAATCTATATTGTTGCATGTGGCTCTGCATATCATGTAGGCATGGTAGGAAAGTATGCATTGGAGAAAATGATGCATATTCCAGTGGAAGCCTGTCTTGCATCAGAGTTCAGATATAGCGAACCGATACTTGGAGAATCCTCACTTGTAATTATTATCAGCCAGTCTGGGGAAACACTGGATTCTATGGCGGCACTTCGAGAGGCAAAGCGAAGAGGTTCGAAGGTTTTGTCAATCGTAAATGTCATGGGAAGTTCCATAGCGAGGGAATCAGATTATGTTCTTTATACCTGGGCAGGACCGGAAATCGCGGTAGCAACTACAAAAGCGTATACCACGCAGATGGTTCTTTTGCTTATGTTTGGAGTATACCTTGCAAAACAGCTAGACAGAATGGAACAGGAAGAATATATGGCTGTTACCAGAGGGCTTCAAGAATTGCCTGAAAAGATAAGCATTGTTTTAAGTGATATAGATCATTATCAAAAAGCAGCATCCAGATATTTCAACCATAACAGTGTTTTTTATATTGGTCGTAATCTGGACTATGCACTGGGGTTGGAAGGCTCTCTAAAGCTGAAAGAGATATCTTATATTCATTCAGAATCCTATGCGGCAGGAGAACTGAAACATGGAACCATTTCTCTGATAGAACATGGAACACTGGTGGTTGCTCTGGCAACCTATGAACCGCTGGTGGAGAAATCTCTGTCCAATATTGTTGAAGTAAAATCCAGAGGCGCAGAAGTCATTGCAATGACTACGGAGCTGACGGCAAGCCTGATAGGCAGTCAGGCATCGGAAATGTTTGTGATACCAAAGACACATTCCCTTTTGCAGTCAGTTCTTGGGGTGATTCCACTACAGCTTTTTGCCTATTATGTTGCATTGAATCGAGGCTGTGATATTGATAAACCAAGAAATCTGGCAAAATCTGTCACAGTAGAATAATACGCAGGAGGAAAAGAGTATGGCTATTCATGAGGAATGTGGCGTATTTGGCGTGATGAGTACAAAAAAAGAAAATGTTGCAGGGATTGTCTATTATGGATTGTATGCCCTGCAGCATAGAGGACAGGAAAGCTGTGGGATTGTCGTGAATGATGATGGTGTGTTTTCTTCTTATAAGGATTTAGGGCTTGTAAGCGAAGTGTTTTCGAAAGAAACCTTATCCAATTTACCGGAAGGGAGTATGGCGGTTGGGCATGTGAGATATGGAACAACCGGTGGAACAACACGAAATAATTGTCAGCCTATTGAAGTTAACCACCAGAAGGGGAAGATGGCACTGGCACATAACGGAAATTTGACGAATGCGTTGGAACTTCGAGATAAGTTGGAGTTGTCAGGGGCTATTTTTCATACCACCAGTGATACGGAAACCATTGCTTATGTGATTACGAGAGAAAGACTGATGACACCAAGTATCGAAGAAGCAGTGAGCAATACTATGAATTTACTGGAGGGAGCCTATTCACTGGTTTTGATGTCATCCACAAAGATGATTGCTGCACGTGATCCCTATGGTTTCCGACCGCTATGTTATGGACAGATGCAGGATGGAGCTTATGTAGTGGCATCAGAAAGCTGTGCATTATCAGCAGTAGGGGCAGAGTTTATCAGAGATTTGTTTCCGGGCGAGATTCTGGTGTTTAGTCAAAGTGGAGTGGAATCAAGGAAAGAACACTGTGGGAAGCAGAAGAAGAAAACCTGTATTTTTGAATATATCTATTTTGCAAGACCAGATTCTGTGATAGATGGTGTGTCCGTCCACGAATCA
>JBGVRS010000124.1:0-2112 GCA_045128635.1 Lachnospiraceae bacterium | reverse complement strand
AAAGAATCGATAGGCTGCATCGTGCCAACCGGTTCAAAATGGAAACCATGGAAGTATTTCCTTCCGGACTGGAGGAATTACCATGGTCAGAGATTTAACTGTAGGCAGCCCCGGCAGCATCTTGTGGCGTTTTTGCCTGCCTATGTTCGGCAGCATTGTATTTCAGCAATTATATAATATTGCTGACAGCTTGGTCGCCGGTCAATTCATCGGTGAAAATGCTTTGGCAGCGGTAGGAAATGCATACGAAGTGACATTGCTGTTTCTGGCAGTATCTTTTGGATGCAATATCGGCTGCTCCGTAATTGCGGCACAGAAATATGGTGCCAGGCAGTATGGAGAAATGAAAACTGCTGTATTTACATCCCTCATTGCCGCTGCCGCACTGTGTTTGACGTTGATGCTGTTTGGAACCATAAGCCTTGATTCCCTTCTTCAATGGATCAAAACGCCGGAAAACGTATTCTCGGACTGCAAAGCCTATCTAAAAATCTATATTCTGAGTTTACCCTTTGTCTTTTTCTATAACGTTGCCACAGGCATCTTCACAGCTCTCGGTGATTCCAAGACACCGTTCTTTTTTCTGGCTTTTTCTTCTCTTGCCAATATCGGAATGGATATCCTGTTTGTTACAGTATTCTCCATGGGTGTCCCCGGTGTTGCCTGGGCCACACTGATTTGCCAGAGTATCAGCTGCATACTCTCAATCGTACTGGTATTGAAAAAAGTTATCCGGATTCCATCTGAGGCTTTTTCCGTTTTCTCTTTGAATACACTGAAAAAGTTCACTGTCATTGCTGTTCCAAGTATGCTTCAGCAACTGTTCATTTCCATTGGTAACATCATGATTCAGGGGATTATCAATCCCTATGGCTCCGGTGTTATAGCAGGCTACTCGGCGGCAGTTAAGCTGAATAATCTGGTTATCACATCCTTCACCACCATAGGAAATGGCATTTCCAACTTCTCTGCACAGAATATGGGCGCAGGATATGCAATTCGCGTAAGGCAAGGTTATCATGCCGGATTAAAAATGGTTTGGTTATTCAGTATTCCCCTGACGATACTATATTTCTTTGGCGGTCAGTTTCTGATTCGCCTGTTTCTGGAATCCGCAACCGCAACTGCTTACGAAACCGGAATTCTATTCTTAAAAATCTTGTCCCCCTTCTATCTGGTCGTTTCCACGAAGCTGGCTTCCGATGGGGTTCTGCGCGGCTGCGGCAAGATGCGGGAATTTATGATCTGTACCTTCTCCGATCTGATTCTGCGCGTTTTACTTGCCTATCTCCTTTCCCAACAGCTCGGAAGCATCGGAATCTGGCTGGCATGGCCTGTCGGATGGATCGTGGGAACGGTTCTTTCCTGCTCCTTTAACATTAGCACCAAATAATCAATATTTGATTCGAATCAATTCAAGTCGGCATAAGCCAGACGCTGAACGCAGAGCTCTCGCCGTTTTCGGAGGTGTGTGATGTGAACTCTAAAAATGACTCCGTTTGGATTCGATGCCCAATCTGCGGTGGTAAAACCAGAACAAAAGCCAATGCTGATACAGTTCTTGTAAACTTCCCGCTATTCTGCCCAAAATGCAAAAAGGAATCAATAATTAACCTTGTTCAATTAAAAATGGTAAAAGCAAAATGAGCCAGACGTAAAACACGCAGAGCCTGCTATCCCAAAAATGTAGGGAAGCAGGCTCTTTTTTATTTCATTTCAAGAGTGTTTCGATCCCGGAGAACTGAACATACAGCCTGAATAACAGGTATCAAGGCTTTAGCTTCCTGTTCTGTACAACCGTCTATCAGCACTCTTAATTGCTTCATACATGGAGTATCTTGTTTCCGTTCCGGATTAAAAATATCCCTTGCATCTATATTTAGATAACGCACTAAAGGGTATAAAATCTCCATTTTGGGGTTCCCTTTATTACATTCTATATTAGTTAACGTGCGATCATCTATTGATAGATCATCTGCCACTTGCTTTTGGGTCAATCCTTGTCTAATGCGAGCCGATTTTACAGCATCACCCAAATAATAAGAATATTCAGGCATTTTCACTCACCTCGTAAGTATTTTACACTAGACACTGGTTCTATTGAACGTATTG
>JBGVRS010000123.1:0-41845 GCA_045128635.1 Lachnospiraceae bacterium | reverse complement strand
TACGTAACCCCTTCTAGGGGTGGCGAAGGCGGCAAAGGCGATAGGCTTGAACGAAGTGAAAGCCAGCGTCTTTAGGCGCTGGCCGGTAACAAAGGCTTATAGCCGCAGAGCAAACCACCCGTTAGACGGGTGGTGCTGATTTGCATATAACGCCCAAATCCTGTATAATTAGACTAATTATAAGCAATTGTAAAAAGTGGGGGCTCGCAAAATGTATCGAATTGCAATTGTGGAAGATGACCGGAATTTTGTTGTAGAACTTAAGAATTATCTGGAACAGTACGCCAAAGAAGAAGGGCAGGAGTTTGAAATTTCAGCCTTTTATGATGGTGCGGAAATTTTAGAGAATTACGCGCCGAAATATGATCTGATTTTACTGGATATTGAAATGCCAAAAGTGAATGGAATGGATGCGGCGGAAAAGATTCGCGAAGTAGATGAAAATGTAGTGTTAATGTTTATTACAAACATGGCGCAGTACGCCATTCGAGGCTATTCGGTAGGTGCGCTTGACTTTGTCATGAAGCCGATTACTTACTATACATTTTCCATGAAGATTAAACGCGCCCTAAAGCGTGTGCAGAAAAAAGAACTTTCGTCTATTTTGCTGACTTTACCGGATGGAGTGAAAAAACTGGAGGTTCGTCAGATTTACTATCTGGAGGTTCAGAATCGTATGCTGCACTATCATACAGATGAGGGTGAATTTATCGTAAGGGGAAGTTTGCAATCTGCGGAAGGAACGTTGCCATCCAATATTTTTGCAAAATGTAATCACTGGTATCTGGTGAACCTGATGCACGTGACTGCAGTGAGAAAAAATACTGCCATAGTAGGACCATATGAACTGGAAATCAGCCGTCGAAACAGGGGTGCATTTTTGGAAGCACTAGCGGAGTATATGGGAGGGAACTCCTGATGATTTTGGATAATTTCTGGATATATTTTCTTGCGTTTTGTCTGTCGGGAATCATTTTCACCTACCCTATGGAAAAACGGGAGAATTTTAAACGGAAGCTGGTATTTTTTGCCGGATTGGCCGCATTGCTTGGATACTCAGTGTTTTTTATTCCGGAAGAGAACAGCTTTTTTGTTGAAGCTACCTTTATGTTTTTTGGATGTCTTTTGACTGTGCTTATGCTGCATTCCTGCTGGGACATTTCCTGGTCGATTGCTTGGTACAATATGATTTGGGGCATTTCTATCTGGGAAGTTGTGATTGAAGGAACTTCAATGCTTGTACTTCTTAGAAGAATGTACAGACCGGAGGCTGTGGGAGAAAAAATCATCATTATTGGCGCCTATGTCATAGCCTATTGGTTATGTGCACTGACCATTGCAAAGTGGATGCCAATCGGCCGAAAAAGTCGCCTTGGTCCAAGACAAATGAGTTTGTCAGTGCTCCTTTTTTGTATTATTAACATTCTGTCGTTCCATGAGGGAATTGGAGGAGTCACAACACTTCCTTATGAATGGGGATACTTTTATCTGACACAGATGATCTGTATCGTAGTTCTTTATCTGGAGAGTGAGCTTTTTAAAAAAGGGCAGCTGAAGCAGGAAAAGGAAATGCTGGATTTTTTATATAAGACGCAGCAGGAGCATTATAAAATTGCGAAAGAAAGTATCGATTTGATCAATCAGAAGAGCCACGATTTGAAACATCAGATTCGGGCACTTCGAAATGCGGACAAACCTGAACTGGATCGATATCTCGGAGAGATTGAAGATTCTGTAGAAATTTATGAAGCAATCGTAAAAACAGGCAATGATGTTTTTGACACGATTCTTACAGAAAAAAGCCTGTACTGTAAAAAACATAACATTCAGGTAACCTATGTGGCGGATGGCAGTCAGCTGGGCTTTATTGATACCATAGACCTTTATTCAATTCTTGGAAATGCTATGGACAATGCCATTGAGGCTGTGGAAAAATTTGAAGAAAAAGAAAAACGTCAGATTGATGTGATGATTTATCGTCAGCATAATTTTCTGGTGATGAATATTATTAATCCAATCCCGGAACAATTAATATATGAAGATGGCATTCCGCTGACGAATAAAAAAGATAAGTTATCCCACGGATTTGGTCTTCGCAGCATCAGGCAGATTCTTAGAAAATATGAAGGATTCCTAAATATCAGCGAGGAAGACGGATGCTTTTCGTTAAAAATGTTAATACCGATTCAGTTAAAAGTGACCACTTAGGTCACTTTTTTAACCACTTAGGGAATTGAAATTGATATTTTTGTACAAAATTGCTAAATTATAATTCAGGCAGCTTGCGCACTTTGTGCGTGTAAACATATTTTAAGGGGATTATCGATGAGAAAAATTCAGAAAATCATGAATGACTGGACATTCATTTACCATGATGGGACTAAGACTGTTTTAGACTTACCACATACATGGAATGCGATTGATGGCCAGGACGGTGGAAATGATTACTGGCGCGGTACTTGCAGCTACGAAAAAATATTTGCAAAACCGGAATTTGATGCAGAAACAGAACTTGTATATTTACAGTTCCATGGTGTCAATGCCAGTGCGAAAGTCGTATTAAACGGCAAAGAAGTTTGTACTCATGATGGTGGTTACTCAACATTTCGCAATGATGTAACAGCACTTTTAGAAGCTGAAAATCATCTGGTTGTTTATGTAGACAACAGCGTGAACGACAGAGTATATCCACAGAAGGCAGACTTTACATTCTACGGCGGTATCTACAGAGATGTAGAGCTCCTCACTGTTTCCAAAGCACATTTTGATCTTGACCATTTTGCAGGTCCTGGAATCAAAGTGACACCGGAAGTGAAGGGAAAAGATGCTGACATCCGTGTGGAAACATGGACAAACGTAGAAGGCGATGTAAAAGTAACATTACTGGACGCAGAAGGAAAAACGGTAGCAGAAGGTAAAGGAACAAACGTTACATTAAATGTAAAAAATGTACATCTTTGGGACGGTGTAGCAGACCCATATCTCTATACAGTAAAAGCAGAGCTTACAGTAGGAGGCAAAGTTACAGATGCAGTATCTACAACCTGCGGTGTGCGTTATTTCTCTTTTGATCCGGATAAAGGATTTTTCTTGAATGGAAGACCATACAATCTGCATGGTGTATCCCGTCATCAGGATTTTAAAGGCATTGGAAATGCCATTACGAAAGAACATCACGACAAAGATATGGAACTGATTCGTGAAATCGGAGCAAACACAATCCGTCTTGCACATTATCAGCATGATCAGTATTTCTATGATCTTTGTGATCAATACGGTATGGTAGTTTGGGCTGAGATTCCATATATTTCAGAACATCTTGCAAACGGAAATGATAATACCATTTCTCAGATGAAAGAACTGATCATTCAGAACTACAATCATCCATGTATCGTAACATGGGGTCTTTCCAATGAAATTACAATTTCCGGAAGATCTAAAAAGAAACAGATGTTAGAAAACCATCGTGTATTACAGAAGATGGTAAAAGAAATGGACCCAACTCGTGTGACAACACTTGCCTGCTATGCAATGTGTATCCACTGGAATAAAGTGGCTCATATTTCTGATATCGTTGCATGGAACTTATATCTTGGCTGGTATGTTCCTGGATTCTTCTTAAATGACTGGTGGATCAAGCTTTGGAGAATGCTCTATCCAAAACGTTGTTTAGGTTTCTCGGAATACGGTGCAGAAGGTATGCCAAACTTACATGCGGCAAAACCAAAACGCGGTGATAATACAGAGGAATATCAGAACCAATATCATGAATTTATGCTGGAATGCTTCAAACGTCATCCATATATGTGGGGTAACTACGTATGGAATATGTTCGACTTTGCAGCTGATGCAAGAAATCAGGGCGGCGAACCGGGTATGAACCATAAAGGTCTTGTAACATTCGACCGTAAACTGAAAAAAGACTGCTTCTATTTATACAAAGCATACTGGACAGAAGCACCATTTGTATATTTAGCAGGCAGAAGATATGAATACCGTACAGAAGCGGTAACAGACATCACAGTATACTCTACATGCAAAGAAGTATCGCTGTATAACAACGGAAAACTCGTGGAAATCAAGAAGGGTGAACACGTTTTCAAATTTAAACTGCCAATGGAAGCTACCAACAACCTGGAAGTGAAAGCAGGTGACTGTGTAGATTCTGCAGTGATTTACAAAACAGATAAACCACGTCCGGAATATTCAGCTGCAAAAGTGGACAGCTCAAACTGGATGTAGGCGATTTCAAAAAATGGGAGGAAATAGGTAATGGACAAAGAGTTAAAAGCTCAGAAAAAGGCTCAGAAAAAAGCTTATAAAAAAGCTCTTAGAAAAGCCAGAAGACCATGGAAGTTCTTATCACTCTTAAGTGCACCACTTGCAATTATTTTTGCAATTTTATTGGTGGTTACAACAATGTTTGATAACACAATCGCATTGTTCGTAGGTGGAACATTCTGGGGATTAGAAAACGAAGACGCATCCGCTGTTTATTATGAAGGTGATTTTGACACAGAAGCAGAAAGAACAGCAAGAGGTGCAGAACTTGTAAAACAGGTTGAAGGAGAAGGTGCAGCACTTCTTATGAATGAAGATGTCACATTACCATTAGCAAATGGTGCGAAGGTAAGCTTATTCTCAACATCTTCTGTAAACATTGTTTACGGTGGAACAGGTTCAGCAAACGTTGACACAACAAAATGTGATAATTTAAAAACAGCACTTGAAAAAGAAGGATTTGCAGTAAACCAGACATTATGGGATTTCTATGAAACTGGTGATGCAGCAATCTATACACGTGAAGATGCCGGTGCGACAGCACAGGATGCTGCCGGTACTGATGCAGAAACAATGGCTTATGGTGCAGCAGAAATCGTTGAAGCTCCATGGTCAGTTTACACAGAAGACGTATTAGCATCTGTGGAAGAATACGGTGATGCAGCAATCGTTGTATTATCTCGTATCGGTGGTGAAGGTGCAGACAGCTACTTCGATCACGAATTAGGCGATGGAAAAAACTATCTTGCATTAAATGATGTAGAAAAAGAAATGATGGCAAACATCAAAGCGATGAAAGATGCCGGAACAATTGACAAGATCGTTGTTCTTATCAACACATCCAATGCGCTTCAGGTAGACTTCTTAAAGAACAATGAATACGGCGTAGACGCAACACTCTGGATTGGTGGTGTTGGTCAGACAGGTATCAACGCAGTAGCTGAAATTTTAAATGGTAAGATCAACCCATCTGGTAGCTTAGTGGACACATACTGCTTCGATAACTACTCAAGCCCAGTTATGCAGAACTTCACACCGATCGTATACGAAGGTGATGTGTCACAGATTCCTGCACATGCAGATACTTACATGCTTTATCAGGAAGGTATCTATGTTGGATACAAATACTATGAAACACGTTATGAAGATTTCGTAATGGGAACAGGTAATGCTGGCTCTTACGCATATGGCGATGACGTAGCATTCCCATTTGGTTATGGTTTAAGCTACTCTGAATTCGAATACAGTGATGTAACATTAAACTATGATGCAGCAACTACAACTTATACAATGAAAGTAACTGTTACAAACACAGGTGATGTAGCAGGTAAAGAAACTGTTCAGGCTTATGTTTCAAGCCCATATACACAGTACGACATTGATAACAATGTAGAAAAAGCTTCTGTAAGCTTAGTTGGATTTGAAAAGACAGACATTTTACAGCCAGGTCAGTCAGAAACATTAACTATCGAAATCGATGGCGATTATGTAGCAAGCTATGATGCTTACGGCGCAGGCACATATATCTTAGATGCAGGTGATTACTACTTCACAGCAGCTACAGATGCTCACAATGCGGCAAACAACGTATTAGCAGCAAAAGGATTTACACCAGAAAACACAGCTGGCCGTATGGACGTAGCTGGTAACGCAGAATTAGTTGCAACATGGAACAATCCTGCATTAGATACTGTCACCTACGCTACAAGTGATGCCGGTACAGAAATCACAAACAAATTAAACGATTCTGACCCTAATATGAACGCAGAAGTAGGAACAACAGTTACGTACCTTACACGTAATGACTGGGAAGGCACAATGCCAAGTCTTGAAAAGACTGTTAAGATTGCATTAAATGATTATCTGATCAAAGCATTACAGGATCAGCAGTATGTAACAAATGAAAATGCACAGGCAGCGATGCCAACACTTGGTGCAGACAACGGATTAAAACTTTACGACATGATCGGTCTTGATTATGACGATCCTAAGTGGGATGAATTATTAGACCAGTTAACATTTGATGAAATGGTTACTTTAATCGGTGACGCATTCCACTGGCATATGCCAACATTATCAGTACAGGCTCCTGGTACACGTGATGAAAACGGTCCTCAGGGCTTAACAGTTGCATTATTCGGAAGCCATCTTGGCGTAGAAACAACAGCTCTTACATCAGAAGACGTATTAGCAGCAACATTTAATAAAGAATTAGTTTACGAAATCGGTAACGTTGTAGGTAACGACTGTCTGGATGCAAAAGTAACATTCCTTTACGGACCAGGTGCAAATATCCACAGATCTCCATACAGCGGACGTAACTTCGAATACTATTCAGAAGATGCATTCCTTTCTGCTGAAATCGGTAGATATGAAGTAAGCGGTATCGAAGAAAAAGGTGTATTTGTAGTTTACAAACACTTCGCATTAAACGACTGTGAACAGGATCGTATCGGTCTTGGTGTATGGTTAAACGAACAGTCAGCTCGTGAAATTTACCTTAGAGCATTCCAGGGCGGTCTTGAAAAATCTCAGGGCGTTGTAATGAATGACAATGGTGAATTTGAATACGCTGGCAAAGGCGGCAACGGTGTTATGATGGCCTATACTCGTTGGGGTACACAGTGGTCAGGCGGTAACAAGAACCTTGTAAAAGGTATCATGAACGAAGAATGGCAGTGTAACGGTCTTCAGATCACTGATAACGTACTCAACTCCATGGTAAATGGTATTGACGGTGTTATGGGTGGAACAACAACCTTTGACTCTATGCTTGCATTCATGATCGTAGGCGGTAACGGACTTCCAAAATATGAAAATGACCCTGTAGCAGTTTCAACTATGAGAGAAGCTTGTCACCACAACTTATATGCGATTGCAAATTCACAGGCGATGAACGGTATCGGACCTGATACAGTAGTTGTACCGGACAAACCAATCATTATTGAACTTTGCTTAATCCTGACATGCGGATTTACATTCTTATTCATGGTATCTGCAATTCTTTGGTTTATCAAAGTGAAAAAGTTTAAAAAGACTGAAAGCTACACAAACTATAAGGAATTCAAAGCATCTTTAAAGAACAAATAATGAGTTTCACTCTTGAAATTTAAGGGGAAGAAATTTATGGGAAATGATAATAACACATCTGGCGCTGGTGTAAACCGCGCCAAGATGTATCAGCTTGCGCTGTTCCCACTGAACAATGGTGCGACAAATGTTTACTATGTACTCATTCTGTCCTACATTGCAACCTTTGGTAACAACGTACTTGGAATTGCAACAGTATTCGCATCAGTTATGGTTACAGGTATGCGAGTATTTGATGCCATCACAGACCCGGTCATCGGGGCGCTGATGGATCGCACCAACGGAAAGTTTGGTAAATTCAGACCGTTTATGGTCATTGGTAACCTGATCATGGCATTTGCAGTATTTATGTTGTATTGCATCTGCCCTGCAATTTCAGAAGATCAGATGTGGCTTAGATATGTTGCATTCATTGGTCTGTATGCAGTATGGGTAATCGGTTATACATTCCAGACTTCTGTAACTCGTTCCGGTCAGACGGTTCTTACAAATGACCCGAACCAGAGACCGCTGTTCACAATCTTCAACACCATCGGTTCAATGGCTGGTATGGGACTTATGCAGTTCTTAGCACCAATCATCCGTGCCAATGTTGCAGATTACAGCAGTGCAGACTTTTATATGGTGTTAACACCAATTGGTATCGTAATCTCTATTATCCTGACAATTCTTGCGATTGTTGGTATCTGGGAAAAAGACCAGCCAAAATACTTCGGTATTGGCGGTGCTACTCAGGAAAAAACAAAGATTTCCGAATACATCGAAATCATCAAGAACAACAACCCAATGCAGCGCTTAATGGTAGCTGGTGCAGGTTGTAAACTTGCTTTATCCATTGCTACAAACGTAACCGTACTTTGTATGTTATACGGATGTATGATGGGTAACTATGACGGATTATACTTACCAATGATGGTACTTGGTTATGTATTCTCTGTACCATTCTTTATGCTGACAGTTCGTACTTCTCAGAAGAAAGGTCAGAAAGCTTCTCTGATGAAATACGTATCCGTAGCACTTGTTTGTTACGTTGGAGTTCTTGCATTATTACTTCTCTGGAAACAGGGAAACCCTGCATGGAACTTAACACTCATCAGCAATGGAAAACTTTCCATCAACTTATATACAGTGCTCTTTATCATTCTGTTTGGTATTGGTTATGGTGCTTACTATTCAACAGCAGATATGCCAATTCCAATGGTTGCAGACTGTTCCGACTACGAAACCTATCGTTCAGGAAAATACATTCCTGGTATCATGGGAACATTGTTCTCACTGGTTGATAAATTAGTATCTTCTTTATCAGCAACTGTTGTAGGTATTGCGGTATCTATTATCGGCTTACAGAATCTGCCAACAGCAGATACACCATATGCACCAGGTATGAACTGGGTAGTTATCGTACTGTTCTGTATCATTCCAATGTGCGCATGGGCAATCACACTTCTCGTTATGAGAAAGTATGAACTGACAGGCGATCGAATGAAGGAAATTCAGGCGATTAACAACAAACGTAAAGAAGCTATTGCAAATGGTATGACCATGGAAGAAGCAATGGAAAAATACAAATAAGTCTTTAGGGAAAGATATTTCGACACACTTACCTTAGGCAATGGCTTGGGAGAGCTCTAAGGTAAGTGTATTTGGGGGGCATAAAAGTAGAAGGCGGACAGGTCTAACCTGTCCGTCTTTCTTTTTGACATCTGAAGTCGTGTTATAACTTCAATTTTTGCGGGAAATGGAGTATACTTAATGGAAATAAATGCAAAGGACAAGGTATACATATATGAAAAAGAAACTGGGTGGTAAATTCTGGGCGGCGATGCTGATTTTTGGGCTGATTGGCCAGATTGCATGGGTTGTTGAAAATATGTATTTGAACGTATTTTTATATAAAATGTTCAATGCATCTGCGGCAGACATTTCCCTGATGGTAGGAGCAAGCTCTGTGGCAGCGACTTTGACAACCATTCTTGTGGGAGCATTTTCGGATAAAGTAGGAAAAAGAAAGCTTTTGATGTGCCTTGGATATATCATCTGGGGGATTTCTATTCTTGGATTTGGAATGATTAAAGTGGAAACTTTAACACCGATTGCGGGAAGTGTAGCGGCAGCGGCATCTTTGGGTGTAACCCTTGTGATTGTGCTGGACTGTGTCATGACATTCTTTGGTTCTGCGGCAAATGATGCAGCTTATAATGCGTGGTTGACAGATAAGGGTGATGATTCCAATCGAGGTAAGATTGAAGGATTTAATTCCATGATGCCGTTGGTAGCGATTCTGTTCGTGTTTGGCGGATTTATGGGATTCAACCTGGATCTGGCGGAGAGCTGGACAATGATTTTTAACATCATTGGTGGTGTGGTACTTGCCATTGGGGTATTAGGATTCTTTATTATTGAGGAAAAAGAAGAATTAAAACCATCTAAAGAAAATTACTGGAAGACGGTATTATACAGTTTTCGTCCAAGTGTTGTAAAAGAAAATAAACTGTTATATGCAGTACTTGGTGCATTTGCAGTATTTGGAATTTCCATTCAGACTTATATGCCGTATCTGATTCTGTATTATGAAAAAGGTCTTGGCATGGCAAACTATGTGCTGATCATGGCACCTGCAATTATCCTGGCAGCAGTGGTAACTGCTCTTTATGGAAAAGTTTACGATATGACAGGATTTAAGACCAGTGTCATGCCGACCGTCGGCATGCTGATGGCTGGTTATGTAATTTTGTTCTTTGGCAGAAATACAGTTCCTGTATTTATCGGTTCTTTATTGATGATGAGCGGTTATCTGACAGGTATGGCAATTTTTGGTGCTAAGATTCGAGACCATATTCCGGAAGAAAAAGCAGGTCAGTTCCAGGGAATGCGTATTATCGGACAGGTGTTGATTCCTGGAATCATTGGTCCGGCAATTGGCGCATGGGTGCTTCGTGATGCAGAAATGGTTTTAAATAATGACGGTACCTACTCATTCCTGCCAAATGAAAATATCTTTCTGGCAGCATTCGTTGTGGCAGCAGCATTGTGTGTGACGCTGGCACTGATTTTTAGAATGATTCGTCTTGGACATTATGAGCTGTCTACAGAAGCCGGAGAAAAACTGGAAAAGTCAGATGAAAACGTATGGCAGGAATATCCAAGACCTCAAATGAAGAGAGAGCATTGGATGTCTTTAAATGGTATGTGGAAACTTGATGGAAGCGACATACGTGTTCCGTTCCCACCACAGTCCCAGTTGTCGAATTATGGAAAAAATGTAAAAGATACATTTACATATGAAAAGAAATTTGTGCTCTATGAGAATATGAAGGGAGAACGAATTTTATTGCATTTTGGTGCTGTAGACCAGATTGCAGAAGTAATCTTAAACGGAAAATCTGTGGGAAGTCATGAGGGCGGTTATCTGAAATTTTCATTTGATGTTACTGATTGTATCAAACGCGTGGGAGAAAATATCCTTCAGGTGAAAGTAACAGATACACTGTCTCTGGATTATCCATATGGAAAACAGTGCAAAAAACGCGGTGGTATGTGGTATACACCGGTTTCCGGTATTTGGAAGAGTGTGTGGCTGGAAGCAGTAGCGGATAAATATATTGAAAGAATTAAAATGACACCGGATCTTACGGGCGTAAGTTTAGAAGTTTTCGGAGAGGTTCAAGGTTTTTGTGTATGCATAAAGCTGCCGGGCGGTGGTGTGCTGGAAAAAGCATTTACAGGAAGTGCCGGACGATTTGAGATTCCTTCTGAAAAAGTGAAACTTTGGACTCCGGATACACCACATCTTTATGAAATGACATTGACTGCCGGTGATGATGTTGTCGAATCTTATTTTGCGCTTCGAACCGTAGAAATTAAAAATATCGACGGTATTAACCGTGTGTGCTTAAATGGAGAACCGATTTTCCTTCACGGAGTACTTGACCAGGGATATTATCCGGAAGGGATTTATCTGCCGGTGGAAGAAGCTGAATATGACAGAGATATCTTACGCATGAAGGAATTGGGAATTAATCTTCTTAGAAAGCACATTAAGGTTGAGCCGGATTATTTCTATTATGCCTGTGATAAGTTGGGAATGCTTGTTATGCAGGATATGGTAAACAATGGTCCGTATAGCTTTATTAGAGATACAGCGATTCCAACACTGGGATACAAAAAACGTGGAGATAAAACGGGTCTTAGTGGAAAACGTAAAGAAATTTTCATGAAGCATGTGGAAAACACCATCGAACAGCTTTACAACTATCCTTCGATTGTGGCTTATACAATCTTCAACGAAGGTTGGGGACAGTTTGAAAGTGATTATATGTATGATTATGTAAAGAACTTAGATCCAACAAGACTTGCAGATGCTACCTCCGGATGGTTCGCACAAGAGAAGAACGATTTTGACAGTGAACACATTTACTTTAAGGCAATTCCGGTAGAACCAAAGGAACGCCCAATGTTTATGTCAGAATGTGGCGGATATTCTATGGCAGTGGAAGGACACTATTACAGTAAATATAATACATATGGTTATGGCGGAAGTGATGACTCTGCTAAATTAACAGAAGATATTTTAAGCTTGTATGATGTGATGATCTTACCTGCGGCTCCAAAGGGAATGTGTGGATGCGTTTATACTCAGTTAAGCGATGTGGAAGACGAGATTAACGGTCTTTACACCTATGATAGAAAAGTCTGCAAAGTAGAAAAAGAAAAAATGCTTGAAATGGCGAAAAAGTTGCAGGAGGCAGTGAAATGTTAGAGAAAGATTTTTTGAACAGACCGAAAATAGATCTTCACTGTCATCTGGATGGTTCTTTGACTTTAAAGAGCATGAGTGAAATTTTAGGGAGAACGATTCATAAAAATGAAATCCAGGTCAGCGATGACTGTACCAGTCTTGCAGAATATCTTCAAAAATTTGATCTGCCAATTGCAAGTATTCAGACGAAAGAAGGATTAAAAAAGGCAGCAAAAGAGTTTTTGCTGGAACTGCAAAAAGATCATGTGAAATATGTGGAAGCCAGATTTGCACCGGCATCTTCCTGCAGCGAGGGATTAAGTTGTGGGCAGGTTATGGAGGCAGTATTGGACGGATTGAAAGAAGCTCATGAAGAATGCGGTATTTTGTATCAGGTAATTGCCTGCAATATGCGTCATTTGGATGAAGAAACCAATTTTCGTATGATGAAGGAATGCCGTGAATTTTTAGGAGAAGGACTTTGTGCCATTGATCTTGCGGGAGATGAAGCAGGATTTCCAAATGGAATGTTTGAAAATCTATTTATGGAAGCAAAGAAACTGGATTATCCATACACTATTCATGCGGGAGAATGCGGCAGCGTGCAAAGTGTTCTGGATGCGGTGGAGTTGGGTGCAAAACGTATCGGACATGGGATTGCCATGATGAAAAATCCGGATGTGCAAAAATTACTGGCATCCAAACGCATTGGCGTGGAAATGTGTCCGATTAGCAATTATCAGACCAAAGCGTTAGCGCAGACAGATGTTTATCCGATTCGTGAATTTGCCAGGATGGGAGTTTTAACGACCATTAATACAGATAATCGTACAGTCAGCGGTACAAGCATTACGAGAGAAATGGAATTTTTAAATGAAAGATTTGGAATTTCAGAAGAAGAATTATATCAGTATCAGATGAATGCAATTGATGTGGCATTTTGTGATGGTGCCATGAAACATGAAATCTGGAAAGCATTAAAATAATGAGCATAAAAAATGGTTCCCGTTATCGGGAACCATTTTTGTGTCTTCTTACAGGTTAAAATATTTATCAAATTCTGCAGGATGAGGAATCTTAGACATTTCTAAGCATTCTTTTCTCTTAAGAGCGATAAAGTTCTTAATGAGGTGTTCTGGGAATACACCACCTGCTGTTAAGAAGTCATGATCTGCTTCTAAAGCATCTAAAGCGTCTTCTAAACGTGTTGGAAGAGAAGATAATTTCGCTTTTTCTTCTTCCGGTAAGTGATAGAGGTTCATATCGTATGGACCCCAGCCGTTTTCATGTGGATCGATTTTGTTTTTGATACCATCAATACCAGCCATGAGAAGTGCTGCATAGCAAAGATATGGGTTACATGTTGCATCCGGGTTACGGATTTCGAAACGACGTAAAGCAGGTGTCTTTGCATAAGCAGGGATACGGATAACTGCACTACGGTTAGATGTTGCATAACCAACTGTAACAGGTGCTTCAAAGCCAGGTACAAGACGTTTGAAAGAGTTTGTACTTGGGTTTGTGATTGCACAAAGTGCAGAAATGTGTTTTAAAAGACCACCCATGAAGTAATGAGCTTCTTTGCTTAAATGAGAGTATCCGTTATCGTCAGAGAATACAGGTTCGCCGTCTTTTAAGAGTAACATATGCACATGCATACCGTTACCAGCTTCACCGTAAACAGGTTTTGGCATAAATGTAGCAACTTTGCCGTATTTTAATGCTGTGTTGTGGATAACGTATTTGATTAACATGGAAGCGTCTGCCATTTTTGACATCTGACCAAGCATTGGTTCGATTTCGAACTGACCTGCAGCGCCAACTTCCGGATGATGATATTTGATTTCAATACCCATTTTTTCCAGTTCGAGGCACATTTCTGAACGTGCTTCATAAGTGCGGTCAAATGGTTTGGCGATGTGGTAGTTTTTCTGATGTGCAACAACCACACCCTGTCCCTGATTTGCGCTGTTCCAGTAAGACTGTTCTGTGTCTAATTCAACACCAATGCCGTCCGGACGAACAGACCATGCTGCCTGATCGAATAAATGGAATTCAAATTCAGGCAAGATTAACATTGTATCTGCAATGTCACAGTCTTTCATGTACTGTTCTGCAGCAAGTACGATGTTTCTTGGATACTGGTCTAATGGACGGTTTTCCGGATAATCAATGACCATCGCATTACCGGTGATGGATAATGTAGGAATTTCGCAGTATGGGTCAATCATTGCTGTATCTAAATCAGGAATGAAAACCATGTCGCTTTTTTCAACAACAGCATAACCGTAGTTGGAAGCGTCAAATCCGATACCGTCAGTCATAGTAGTTTCATTAAACTGAGAAGCCGGAATTGTTACGTGACGGAACTGACCGTTGATGTCAACGATTTTGAAGTCAACCATTTTGATGTCATGTTCCTGGATAAAATTCATAATATCTTGTGCTGTTTTTGCCACGGGTAAAATACCTCCTTATTAAATATAGAATAACGAAAAAAAGCTGATTTTGCAATATTTTATGCTATAATCTAGTATAGCGAAATCTTATAAAAATACAGGGGAAATACTTATGATTTATACAGTGACTTTTAATCCGTCTTTAGACTATATTGTTTCGATTGATAGCTTTCAGATGGGAAAAACCAACCGTACAACCAACGAATTGATGCTGCCGGGCGGTAAAGGTTTGAATGTGTCCACAGTTTTACATAATCTGGGGATTGAAAACACAGCTCTTGGGTTTACGGCAGGATTTGTAGGAGAGGAATTAAAACGTCTGGCAAAAGAAACAGGATATCATTGCGCCTTTATTGATGTTCCAAATGGAGTATCCAGAATCAATGTGAAAATGAAAGATTTTGATGGAACTGAAATTAATGGAATGGGTCCGGTGATTGATGCAGAGATTGTTGAACGGTTGATGCAGAAGTTAGATAGCCTGCAGGAAGGTGATACACTTGTGTTGGCAGGAAGTATTCCATCAAGCATGCCGTCGGATATTTATCGTGATATTTTAAAAATGCTGGATGGGAGAGGAATCCGCTTCGTAGTAGATGCGACAAAGGATTTATTGCGAAAGGTGCTTCCATATCACCCGTTTTTGATCAAACCAAATAATCACGAGTTGGGAGAAATCTTTAGCGTGGCATTGAAAACCAAGGACGAAGTTGTGCCATATGCGAAAAAGATGCAGGAAATGGGTGCAAGAAATGTGCTGGTTTCTATGGCAGGTGAAGGTGCAGTTCTGACAGATGAGTGTGGAAACGTATATCAGCTGGATGCACCAAAGGGTATTTTGGTAAATGCAGTTGGTGCAGGGGATTCCATGGTTGCAGGATTTATTGCCGGTTGGGAGGAAAAGAAAGATTATGCACATGCATTTAAAATGGCGGTATCTGCAGGGAGCGCCAGTGCATTTTCCGAACTTCTTGCAACAAAAGAAGAAATTCAGAAATTATATGAAAGTTTATAAATGATGCAAATAAAAAATCGGGGAGAAACCTTATTGTTTCTCTCCGATTTTTAACATATGAAATCCTTCGCCGTGGACTTCGTTTGATTCTAAAATAATCATAAAAGAACTTGGGTCCGCTTCGCGGATTGCAGTCTGAATCAGATACATTTCCTTGTTACTGCAGGCGCACATAACGACCTGTTTTTTATCGCCCTGAAAGCCGCCCTGGCCTTCTAAGATGGTAGAACCTCTGGCAGTAATTTCGTCGATAAGATCGCAGATCATTTTTCCGTGGTCGGTAACAATAAGCGTCAGCTTTCCTGAATTGATACCGTACATCATTTTGTCAATTACCGTTGAGAATAAAAAGCTTACGATCAAACCGTAAATAACACCATCCATATCCTGGAAGATCAACCCACCAATTAAAACAATGATTACATCAGATATAAAAACGATTTTTCCAAGTGGAATATGTGGGTTGATGGATTTGATAGACATTGTGATAAAATCCATACCACCGGTTGAGGAGTTGACCATATAGATCATGGAATATCCAATTCCGCCAATGACACCAGTGCAAAGTGCGGCAAGAAGACGGCTTCCGGCATATACCGGGAACAGCGGAGCTACATAGTCCATAAATACGGAAGAAATTAGCATACAGCGGATAGAGCTGAATAAAAATTTCTTTCCAAGAAGTTTATAGCAGACCAATGTGACCGGAATGTTTAATAAAATGCTGGAAAGACCAATCGGCAGTTTGAAAAGATGATACAAAATAATGGAAATACCGGAAAAGCCTGTCATTGGAAAATCTGCATTTAAAGCAAAATTGTAAATTGCAGCAGCAACAAACATACTGCCGACGACTTCTGTCAGAATCTGTTTTATCTGTTTTTTATAGTTGATTTTTGCCATATTTATAAGAAACCTCCGAAGATTGAAAAATAAAATATAAAGTGATATAAAAAAGATAGACGACTTATAATAACATATTTTGATGGAAATGGGTGAAAATTATGAACGAATTAATAAAGGAAATCAATATTTGTGAAATAGATGGTGTGTCCATTGGACATGCCCGGGATGATGAGGCGAAGACCGGTGTCAGCGTTATTTATTTTAAAAATGGTGCACAGGCAGGGTGCGATATCAGTGGAGGCGGACCGGCGTCCCGCGAGACACCGCTGACAGATCCGCTGACCGCTGATAATCCGTTAAATGCAGTCGTATTATCCGGAGGCAGTGCATTTGGACTTGCGGCAAGTGATGGTGTGATGAGATGCCTTGAAGAAAATGGAATTGGTTACAATACAGGATATGCATTGGTACCATTGGTTTGCCAGTCTTGTATATTTGATTTGGGCTATGGAAAAAATAATGTAAGACCGGATGCGGCAATGGGATATGAGGCATGTAAAAATGCCATGACTGCTTGCGACGATGCGATAGGAAATGTTGGTGCCGGTACAGGGGCAACGGTTGGAAAGCTTATGGGCATGAAACAGGCAATGAAAGCCGGTCTTGGAATTCATGCGATTCAGGTTGGCGAATTACAGATTGCTGCAGTGGTAGTCGTTAATGCATTTGGAGATATTTTCAATCCGGAAAATGGACAAAAGATAGCAGGTCTTATGGATCCGGCCAGAAGTACATTTTTGGATTTAGAGCAGATGTTTTTACAGTTTATGAGTGCGTCAAAGGATTTGTTTAATTCTAATACGACCATTGGATGCATTATTACTAATGCAAAGTTTGATAAAGCGAAGCTGAATAAAATCGCAGCCATGACAAGAAATGCTTATGCACGCTGTATTAATCCGGTAGGTACCATGGCAGACGGTGACAGCATCTATGTGTGCAGTGTGGGAGAAGTTGTCAGTGACGTAAATCTGGTGGGAACTTTGAGTGCAAAAGTGATGCAAAAAGCGATTTTGAAAGCAATTGAGGCTTCAAAGCTGCCAGATGATGAATATTTATCACATTGTCTGTAAAAAAAATATTGCGATGTAAAAAAAAGGAGAGTATAATTATTCCGTTAGGAATTGATTTTTTTCTATATAATAAGGAGAATACTTATGAAACAGGATATGATTGTAATTTTGGACTTAGGAAGCACAGAAAACACAGTGCTTGCTCGTCAGATTCGTGATTTAGGCGTTTATAGTGAAATTCATCCACATGACATTACAGTGGCTGAATTGAACAAATTAGACAATGTCAAAGGTGTTATTTTAAACGGTGGTGAAAACAGAATCGTTGATGGTGTGGCTGTAGAAGTTCTTGATGAAATTTATACATGCGGTTACCCAGTGATTTCTGTAGATTACCCAGGTTCTAAATGTGAAGTACAGTATGCATCTCTTCCAGACGATGAAGTAATGAAAGATTTCTTATTCAACGTATGTAAAGCAGAAGCAAACTGGAATATGAAAAACTTCGTAGCAGACCAGATCGAATTAGTTCGTAAACAGGTTGGTGACAAGAAAGTTCTTCTTGCACTTTCAGGTGGTGTTGACTCATCTGTAGTTGCTGCATTATTAATTAAGGCAATTGGTAAACAGCTTACATGTGTACATGTAAACCATGGTCTTATGCGTAAAAATGAATCTGAAAACGTAGTAGAAGTATTCGGAAAACAGTTAGACGCAAACTTAGTATATGTAGATGCAACCGATAGATTCTTAGATAAACTTGCTGGTGTTGCTGATCCGGAAGAAAAACGTAAAATCATCGGTAGCGAATTCATTCGTGTATTCGAAGAAGAAGCTCGTAAATTAGAAGGTATCGAATTCCTTGGTCAGGGTACAATCTACCCAGACATCATCGAAAGCGGTACAAAGACTGCAAAAGTGGTTAAATCTCACCACAACGTAGGCGGTCTTCCAGAAGACTTACAGTTTGCATTAGTTGAACCACTTGCACAGCTCTTCAAAGATGAAGTTCGTGCTTGCGGTGTTGAACTTGGCTTACCAGCTGAAATGGTATATCGTCAGCCATTCCCAGGTCCAGGACTTGGTGTAAGATGTCTTGGCGCAATCACAAGAGAAAGATTAGAAGCTCTTCGTGAATCAGATGCAATCCTTCGTGAAGAATTTGCAAAATACGGCTTAGACAAGAAAGTATGGCAGTACTTTACAGTAGTACCAGATTTCAAAGCTGTAGGTGTAAGAAATCATGAAAGAAGCATGGGTTACATGGTAGTTATCCGTGCCGTAAATACAATCGATGCAATGACAGCTTCTATCGAAAGAATCGATTACGATATCTTAGAAAAGATTTGTCAGAGAATCACAGATGAAGTAACAAGCGTAAGTAGAGTATGTTATGAAATTACTCCAAAGCCTGTTGCTACGATTGAATTCGAATAGGAGAAAAGTCTGAAAATCCTTGATTTTACTGGGTTTTTCAAATGAATGGTTGCAAATTGGTTGCAAAATCCTGTACTCAATTTGTACTCAGAATAATTTAAGTCTATATTATGAATGCCGCAGAATCTTCTGCGGCATTTGTTTGTCTAATATTTGTATTTAATATTCTTTAATTCTTCAACTCTGCATGGATCAGCATAATTATCCATTAATGCTTTGGCATAGGAAAAAAGATCTTTGCGCGCACGAGTATCTAAGACATATAAATCAGCAATTAACTGATTGACCATAGGTAGTTCTTCATAATCAAACTTTTTAATAATTTCAGCGGTTCTATATGTGATATACGATTGTTTAGCGGATTCTTCTGAACTGGCGATGCCTACTTTTTGCAATGGTAATGTTTCAACATCATCATAAGGATTATCCTTACAGATAGAGTTGATTGGAATATCTAAAACACCTGCTATTTTGATAGCAGAGTCAAATCGTACAGAAGCATCTCTTTGAACGATTGAATAAAGTGTAGTAGGAGCTATTCCGGTTTTTCTGGACAACTCTTTAATAGTCATTTCTTTTTCATCTAAAATTTTTTTAAGATTAGCACCATATCCCATAAAAATTACTCCTTGTGCAAAGGTTATCGTTGATACGGATTAAGTATAGCATAATATTTTATGAGTTATCAATACGAAAATCATAATATTACGAAAATAATACAAATAATAAGTTGACAAAATACGAAATGCGTAATAATATTGAGATAGAGAATTACTAAATGCGTAATAATGCGCAAATTCTATAAAGTCTAAAGAAAGGAGAATGAATTATGGAAATGAGAAAACCAGCATATGTAGGTGTTGCAGAAGTTTGTAACGATTGGGGATGTAGTAGAGCCAAGGGATATGCAATTATCAAACAGCTCTCTGAGCAGATGAAAGCAGAAAATCCTAAATTAATTACCATGGCAGGTAAAATCAATCGTATTTATTACGAAGAAGCATGCATGAGGAGATAGGCGATGGAAAGAGAAATAAAAAAGCTCCCACCGAAGCGGGAGCGGTAGATACATACAAGTTAGTATGCACCGTGAGCAAGTACATATTAACATGTAATGTATCCTCTTTCAAGAGAGGAGTTGAAAAGAGTGCCTGTTTTAAAAAACAAAACACAAGGAAATTATGTAAATGTTTCTAAAGAAATTGTCATGGACCGTTCGCTTAAGTTGAAAGATCGTGGGATGTTGTTGACATTGTTGTCATTACCAGATAACTGGAATTTCACAGCGGCAGGATTAGCGAAAATACTTCCAGATGGAAAAGCAGCAATTTATAGCAGCTTGGATGATTTGCAAAAGGCGGGATATTTAACAAAGGAACAGGGGAGAGGTGAAGGTGGAGTGTTTGGTGCAAACATTATTGAGATTCATGAAAAGCCATGTCCACCGTTTGCTGATTTTCCGTTTGCCGATAATCCGTCACCGGAAAAACTGTTTACCGAAAAACCGGTACCGGAAAATCGGACACAATTAAATAATAATAGATTAAATAATAAAGAATTAAATAATCATCAATTCATTCCTCATCAATCTATCGATCTAGAGTGTGATTTTGAACAGTTGAATGAGATTGATGGATATAGAGAACTTGTTAAGGAAAATATCGAATACGAATATCTTGTAAGTTCAAATCCGTATAAAAGAGATCTCATTGAAGAAATACTGAATCTAATAGTTGATACGATTGTGGTGAGAAGAAAACAGATTCGTATAGGTAATGCAGAATATCCTTTTGAGTTAGTAAAGGGAAAGCTGTTAAAATTGAATATGAACCATATTCTATATGTGCTTGAGTGCATGGAGAAGAATTATTCAAAAATTCATAACATTAAAAGTTATCTGCTAACGGCGTTATATAACGCACCCAACACGATTGGTAATTATTATCAAGCGGAAGTAAATCATGACATGTACGGAGGTGGCTAAGATGTCAGTAAGTAAAGATGCAAAAGCTGGAACATGGATTGTGTATGCAAGGTATACGGATTGGCAGGGGAAGATAAAAGTTCTTCATAAACGTGGATTTAAAACAAAAAGGGAAGCGACAAATTATGAGCGCGAGTTTCTTCTGAAGAAAGCAAAAGATTTGAATATGGGCTTTGAAAAGTTTGTGGAGAGTTATTTGGAAGATTTGAAACCAAGACTCAAATACAATACCTATCTTACAAAGGAGCATATTATCAATACCAAGATTTTACCGTATTTTAAGGAAAAGTCATTATCGGATATTACGGTATCAGATATTATGCAATGGCAAAATGAAATTCTGCAGATGAGAGATGCAGATGGAAAAGGATATTCGCCAACTTACTTAAAAACAATTTCAGCGCAGATGAGTGCAATATTTAACCATGCAACAAGATATTATGATTTAAAAGATAATCCATGTAAGAAAGTGGGAAATATGGGTAAAAAGAAAGCAAAGGAGATGCTCTTTTGGACGAGAGATGAATATCTGCAGTTCATTGAAACGATGAAATCTAAGCCAATGTCATATTATGCATTTGAATTGTTGTTTTGGACAGGCATCCGTGAGGGAGAATTACTTGCCCTTACAAAAGCAGATTTTGACCTTGACAAAAAAATGCTTTATATTCGAAAGTCTTATCAAAGATTGGAGAAGGAAGATATTATTACCGATCCGAAAACAGAAAAGAGTAATAGAGATATTCACTTGCCAGATTTTCTTTGCGATGAAATGGAAGATTATTTTGGAATGCTTTACAAATACAATGATGAGGCAAGATTATTTGATGTTTCGAAACATTATCTGCAGCATGAGATGAAAAGAGGTTGCAGAGAATCAGGTGTGAAGAGAATTAGAATTCATGATTTGAGACATTCGCATGTAGCATACTTGATAGAACTTGGATTTTCACCAGTAGAGATTGCAGAACGTATGGGGCATGAAAGCATTTCTGTAACTTTTACATATTCTCATTTATATCCGTCCAAGCAGAAGAGGTTGGCAGATAAGCTGAATGCAGATCGAGAGCTGGCTATGGAAGAAAAGAAAGAGGTGGAGCTAAATGAGTAAAATTTATAAACGTAATAATTTGGTAAAAGGCGTGGTGGGGAAAAAACAAGATGAACATGCACGCAAGAAAAATATTATTTTAAATAATCGTGTCACGCCGGAAGATAGAGATATTATCTACAAGCGAATAGAGTTATCCGGATTAACAATTCAGGACTATATTACGCAGTGTTGTAAATACGGGAAAGTGACTGCTGTTGGAAATGTAAAATCATTTGATGCCATTCGAAAAGAGATGAAAGTAATCGATGAGCATTTATGCCAGGTACAGAGAGCAGATGAATTGGATTTGCAGGTACTGGAATCGTTGAGAGCAATTTTGGAAATTTTAGAAGGATTCTACGAAAAAGAGTAAGAGTCTGATCGCGGCATCGATTATGTAAAGATTGAAAGGAGGGGAATGCGTATAACTCAAAATAAGAAAATACATATTAACGTAAAAAAGGATCAAAGGATCTACCTTAGAGTTACCCAAGAACAAAAAGAGTGCATACGGAAACGTATGAATGAAATGGGAATAAGAAATATGTCAGCATTTATTCTGAAAATGACCCTAAATGGATATTGTGTAAAACTTGATTTAAAAGATGTACGAGAACTAGTTTTTTTGCTTCGAATGTGTAGTAACAATTTGAATCAATATACAAAGAAGGCACATGAAACTGGATGTATATATCAGAGAGATATTGCAGATTTAGCCATCAGATTAGAAAAAATATGGGCAAACAGTAGAGCAATTTTGGAACGACTTGCAGAAATATAATTAAAAGCTATTCTGAGAAAATGAAGAAAATAAAGATATGAATTTTGTAAAAAAAGACTGGGATTCCAGTCTTTTTTAGCGTCCGTAGGATGCGTAGCCACTGCTTTGCAGTAAGTTTTTTAATGGGTTTGGGAAATTTCCCAACAAGCGAAAATGCCATTGTTCGCACAATGGCACTGCTTGCAGAACTTATTTTGTAAATGAAAAGTTGCAATATATTACGATAAAATTTAACTATGTTTTGAGGTGAAGGGTGTATTTGTTGAAGCAAAGCCTGAATTTAAGTAAACTTATAGTATAAGTAATCTGTGTTTATAGGGGAATGGGTAAGAATATGAAGAAAGTAAGCATACAGAAAAAAATATTATTCTCGTTTTCAGGAATTTTGTGCATTAGTTTTATAGCGGTAGGAATATTGGTAGCAATGATTATACGTCAATACTCAAAGGAAATGGCTATTAATTATTCTTCCCAAATATTGTCGCTCGCATCAGAGAATATGAATCAACAGATTGATGCAATAGATAGTATAAGTAAACAATTGATTGTAAATGAAGAAATTAGAAATTACTGCATGAGAGCAGATGAGCTGAATGAATATCAGCGAGTTATGAGCGAATACTGGTTTAGAAAAGGACTAATGTCTAATACATTACATTCTAATGAAATTATTTCGAGTATTTTTATATATCCTTCAAATGGTTATTGCCTTTCTTTTGGTGAAAACCAGATTATGATGACAACAGAATATAAAAACTGGGCGATTTATAAATCAGGAATTATGATGCAGAAACCATGTTGGTTTGCAAGTAGAAAGATAAAAATCGGGTACGGATATGAGAATATAATTAGTATTACCAGACCGTTTATGTTGGAATCTTCTTGGGAAGATGCAGGAATGATAGAAATACAGATACCTGCAGAACAAATGATAACGTGGTTAAATAATTTTCCTTTAAGTGAAGATTCAGAAATTCTTATATTTGATGCCCAAGGAAATGAAGCTGTTTGTGTAAAAGAAAAACTGCACGAAACCGAAATCGTTTATCAATATGCAAAAGAACAGGTTACGACTAAAAAGAATAATGTAGTTTTTGAGGTTAATGGAATTGAATATATGTTAAACGGTAGAGTTCTCCAGAACGATTGGTTAGTGGTTTATCTTCAGGAAATGGATAGTCTTACAAGAACATCTGATGCGATAATAAAAATTATTTTATTATCCGTCATAATATTACTCATTATCATGATCAGTTTATCAGGAAATATTTCCAGGCAGCTTGTACGACCAATAAAAGATGCGATTGTTGCAACCAGCAATATGAATGAGGATATTGAAATAAATGGAAGCGAATGTGAAATCACAGAACTATTTTCAAATTATAACCTCATGATGCAACGTATAAGGGAATCTGAGTTAGAAACATTAAGAGCTCAAGTAACTCCTCACTTCCTTTATAATACCTTAAATTCAATTAGATGCCGTGCACTATTAGATGGAAACGGAGAAATTGCAGGAATGATAAAATGGCTGATCAATTTGTTGGAACTTTCTATCAAAAATAACAGAACAATGTTGTCTCTTGCGGAAGAAATTAGTATGCTTGAGAGCTATGTTAATTTACAAAAATCATGTTTAGACAAGGAATTTGTGTTTGAAGTGGAAATTGAAAATGAGTACTTGATAAATTGCCAAGTTCCTAAAATGATTTTACAGATAATTGTTGAAAATGCGATTATACATGGAATTAATGAGAGAGATGGGAAAATTGTTGTATCTTGCTATCGAAAAGATGAAATGTTATGTATTGAAGTAAAAGATAATGGAAGTGGAATGTCAGAAGAACAAATTGTGGATATTTTAGCAGGAAAGACAAAGGGCAATAAGCGAAAAATGAACAGAGTTGGAATTTATAATGTTGATCAACGAATTAAAACATATTATGGAAAAGAATATGGAATTTCCATGAAAAGTATTAAGGAAAAGGGCACAGTTGTAAAGATTGAATTTCCCTACAAAAAATGTGAAGAATAGATTTTAAGGAGAAAAGGTATGACAAGAGTAGTTCTAATTGAAGATGATCAAAATGTTCGAAAATATATTAAATCAGTACTTCAGAAAGACACTGAATTTAAGATTGTAGGGGAAGAATGGGATGGAAAAAGGGGATTGGAACTTATTTGCGAACTGAAACCAGATTTGATTATTTTGGATATGGAAATGCCAACAATGGATGGTATCGAATTGTTACAAGAATTAGAAAAACGAAGAATTAGATTTAGAATTCTTGTATTAAGCTGTCATGATGAATATGAATATGTTCGACCGGCCTTGAAGTTAGGGGCAAGCGATTATCTAATAAAACATAAAATTGATGAGGAAACACTGTTATATACGATTTATCAATTGGATGATAGTGTGCTTCAGGAGGAAAAGGACATAACGCTTATTCAAGATATAAAATATGATGATACCGTACGTAAAGAAGTAAAAAAGGCAATTGATTACGTAACAGAAAATTATATGCATGAGATTACATTAGAAGAGATAGCAAAGCATGTATGTGTTAGCAGAACATATTTTTGTAGTATTTTTAAAAAGGCTATGGGCCAGCAATTTAGCATATATTTACTAGAGTTTCGATTAAAGAAAGCCTGTGAATTGTTAAGGGAAAGTGACTATAAAGTATATAATATTGCTTATGAAGTAGGGTTCCGAAGTCATAATTATTTTAATAATATATTTAAAAAGTATTATGGAATGACCCCGAAAGAATACAAAAATCAATATCAAAATATAAAAAAGTAATATAGAGTAATTCTTTCGAAATACAGAATAATTTAAAAAAAGGCAAAAATGTTACAATGCTTATATCAAACGAGTACAGAGAACGAAAAAACTGTACTTGGAAAAAGAAAGGAGAAACTATGATGAGAAAGTTTCGTTTAGTAGCATTATTTGCTATTGTAGCTATGTTAGCTGCAGCATGCGGAAGCAAAGAAGAAGCGGTGACATCCCAGGAGGAAACTGTGACATCTCAGGAAGAAGTTGTTGCTGAAGAGAGTTCAGAACAGATTACAATCAAATACGAATCCTGGTCACCTACAAAAGAAACAATGGATCGAATTCTTGAATCTTTTAAGGATGCACATCCAGAAATTACGGTTGAAGTTGTACTTCATGCAAACTTTGAAGAATACTTAACATCAGTTCAGACTGCATTTGCATCGGGAGATGGACCAGATGTATTCCAGTTTGGTGATCCTACAGCATTAGGACAGCTTAAAAGTCAGATTGAACCATTGGATTCTTATTGTGTGAATGAATGGGGAGATGCTTGGGCAGAAGACTTTGTAAAAAGTTCAATTAATGACTGTAGCAGTGATGGAGTTCTCTATGGACTGCCACAGCCTTCAGCACCAGCGGGAACTATGTGGTACAACAAAACTATTTTAGATTCTTTAGGATTAGAAGTACCAACAAATTATGAAGAATTAAAAACAGTTACAGCTGCTTTAAGAGAAGCTGGAAAACAGCCATTACTTTTAGGCGCAAAGGATTCTTGGGTAGTAATTGATACTTTCCAGACAATTTTAAATGATTTTGCAGGTGATAAGCAGTATAAAGCATTTGCAAAAGAAATTTCTTTCAATGATCCTGATATTATTGAAGCATTTGCGATGTGGCAGCAAATGTTTGATGATGGTATTTTCCAGGATTCTGCATTTTCTATGACAACTTATATGGATACATATAATCAGTTTAATGATGAAGGTATTGCTGGACTCTGGTTAAACGGTGCATGGAATATGGATATGTACACAAATGCAGAAATTGCAGATAGTGTAGCAGCAAATGAATGGGGTGTAGCATACCTTCCAGATTTAAATGGTGATGGTGTTTGCCCAGGATTACTTCTTACATCTGGTGGTTACTGTATGAACAAAAACAGTAAAGAAAAAGAAGCTGCATGGGAATTGGTTAAATTTATGGGATGCGGTGACGGGGCTGTATTCGAATGCGAACGTTCAATGGCACCATCTGGATATTTAAAAATGAAGGAACCTACCTATAATTTACCTGAAAATGGAGTTGCAAACTTAGCAACTATTAATGAATTAATGGTAGAGCAGCCATTACAGTTTAGAGGAATCAATGATCCTAACGTGTCAGAAAAATTATACGAAGTACTTACAAAGCTCGCATATGATGAAATAACACCAGAAGATGCAGCTGCAGAAGTAGATGCAGTTATTAATGCATCATAAAATTGGAGTGTAAGGGGTGGATGATTATCTGCCCCTTTTTATATGAAAGAAAGGAGGAATTGGAATGAAAAAAACAAAAGGCAAGGATGCATATCTTTATATATTGCCAATGTTTTTGTTCTTTGCAGTTTTTTTGATATATCCGTTAATTAATACAGTATGGTTAAGTTTCCATGAATGGAACGGAATTGATGTGGAAAAACCATTTATAGGATTGCAAAATTACATAGAGATGTTTCAAGATGAGGTGTTTTATAAAGCATTTTATAATTTTGCAATATATGCAGTATTAGTAATTGTGTTGGAAATGCTGATAGGATTTTCCTTGGCCTATCTGATGAGACGTGAGAGTAAAATATTTAATATTTATAAAGCAATAATTTTTATACCTGTTGTCCTACTTCCAATTGTAATATCCTACGTTTTTAAAGACATTCTGGCGTATAGTTATGGATTTGTGAATGATTTTTTTAGAATGATAGGTTTACAAAAATGGGCACTTGATTGGTTAGCTGATCCTAAGATTGCATTATATACTTTAATAGGAATTACTGTGTGGAGTGGAACTGGTTTTTCAATGTCTGTATATACATCTGCCTTAACAGCATTTCCGAGTGAGCTAATTGAAGCAGCAAAACTTGATGGTGCAAGTAAGTTCCAGATTGTTACAACTATTGTATGGCCTTTGCTGAAAGGGACACATTTTAGTTTGTCTATTATTAGTGCAATCAGTGCACTGAAAATTTTTGATTTGGTATACTTGTTGACTGGTGGCGGACCATTCCATTCTACAGAGATGCCGTCAACTTATATGTATGATAATGCATTTACATTATATAAACAGGGATATGCGTCAGCGGTAGCAACGGTTATTATAATTTTTGCGTTGATTATCACCTTTTTACAGTTACGCCTATCAGCAGAAAAAGATTAGGAGGATAAAAAGAAATGAAAAAATCAAAATATATCCGTCCAATAATAATGGCATTACCAACAGCAATTTTCGCATTACCATTGATAAGCCTGTTTATAACATCCCTTGAGAAAAAAGGGATAGGAAATTACATTTATGTATTAACTCAGATTAGGGTTGAAAGAAATATTTTCAACAGCTTAATCGTGGCAGGGATCTCAGTATTTATTGTTTTGGCTATTACGTTACCAGCGGCATTTGCCTTTTCTAAGTTAAAGTTTAGAGGGAAAAATATACTTTTTTTAACTGTATTAATGGCAATGATGATTCCAGGGATTTCTATTGCAATACCTATGGTGAAAATGATAAAAGGACTTAATTTGGTAAATAATTATTTGGCGCTTATTCTTCCGTATGTAGCTCTAAATAGCTCTTTTGCGTTGATTTTAGCAAAAAACTTCGTAGATGGTTTGCCAAATGAATTGATGGAAGCAGCAAAAATAGATGGATGTACAACCTGGAAAAGCTTTTTATATGTATATCTTCCACTGACAAAACCGGTACTTGCGACCATTAGTGTTTTTGTGTTTTTGAATTGTTGGAATGAATTTTTATATGCAAAAATATTTATGCAAAAAGAATTTATGCAGATGGTATCGACGATTCCTACGAAATTCCAAGTGGATATGTATACCAATATTCCAGGCTTATTTGCAGGATTAGTAATTGTTCAGCTTCCGGTATTAATTTTATATCTCTTATTCCAAAATGTTTTCAGAGAAGGTATGACAGCTGGTGCAATCAAAGGATAAAATTTAGATTAATTAATCAGAGGGCTTAATTATGATACATGAGAAAATTGATATTAGTATTCCAGGTTATGAAGAAATCGGTCAACTGTATACATATATAATTGATAATTCAATACATATGAGAATAAATCAGAAAAGACCGATAGTATTGATCTGTCCAGGCGGTGGATATTGTATGACTTCAGATCGTGAAGCAGAACCTGTTGCGATACAATATTTGTCAAGAGGCTATCATGCGGCGATTTTGCGATATAGTGTCAATCCAGCAGAATATCCGGTAGCACTGTTACAACTAGCTGCAAGTGTAAAGTATCTAAAAGAAAATGCAGAAAAGTATCATATTGATAAAAATAAAATAATATTACAAGGTTTCTCAGCAGGAGGACATCTTGCAGGCTGCTTAGGGGTTCTTTGGAATTCAACAAAGTTAAAGAATGCATTTCGAATTGCAGCGGACGAATTAAAACCAAGAGCAATGATACTTAGTTATCCCGTTATTACATCGGGAGAATTTGCACATAAAGATTCTTTTGTAAATTTACTGGGAAAAAGATATGAAAAATTGAAAGAAGAATTATCTCTGGAGAAAAGAGTTAACCAGGATACAGTACCAACCTTTCTGTGGCATACAACGGATGATGAACTTGTACCGGTAGAAAACTCTCTGTTGTTATTTGAAGCATTAAAAAGAGCAGGAGTCCCTGTGGAACTTCATATTTATCAACATGGTCGTCATGGATTGTCGCTGGCAAATTATGAGACTAGCGAAGAGAATGGGAATATGATTCAAAAAGAATGTCAAAGTTGGATTGAACTAGTATTTACATGGTTTAAACAGTTTGAATAACAAACAAAGGAGATACTATGATACAAATAGATCAAGGAAATTACAGTGTCAGAATTGATGAAAAAGAGGGGTGTATTGATTCCCTTAGAATAGAAGGAAAAGAACTAATTCTAAATGAAAATAAGATTTCAGTTTTTGATATACAATTAAGAGATGATGCTGGAAAAATATCAAAAGTAGAAGCAAACGATTTTAGCGAAACAAATGTAAAGTTGGATAAAGATTACTGCGAAATCAACTTTACTGACTGTAAAAAGAGATGTTTGGATGTGTGTGTCCAAGTGCATTTTTCCAGAAAAATATCATGGCGCATTGAAGTAAAAAATAATACTAATGATGTTGTTGAATGGGTACAGTTTCCACAGATTATAGTTCCCAATGATTTGATTGCCAAAGGTGGAAAAAGTCGTTTGTTATGGGGATTTAGTGAAGGAGTAGAAATTGAAGATACTGATTTGAGGGAGAAATACTGTGGCCCTTCATATTGTGAAGCTAAATACCCTAGCGATTGGGTAATGGGAATATATCCTGGAATCGTACAGTTGCCATTTATGGCATACTATGATGGTGTTCACGGATTATATATGGGAGCACATGACCAAGAAGGAAACGTAAAAGCAATTGATTGGTATACACTGAAAAATGGTATTAAGTTGCAATTTCGTCAATTTACAGGATTGTATTATGGCGAAGATTATAAAATGAATTATGATTTGGTGATGGAACCATTTAGGGGTGGATGGTATGAAGCAGCAGAAATTTATAGGAAATGGTTTGACATTCATAAAAATGAAACAGTTAAATTAATTGCTCAAAATGAAAAAATACCAAGCTGGTACCATGATTCTCCAGTGATTGTAACCTATCCTGTTCGAGGAAGACATGATACAGATGAAATGAACCCTAATTTGATGTTTCCATATATTCAAGGAATAGATATAGTTGATTCTATTGCAGAGAAGTTGAATACAAGAATTCTTGTTCTGTTAATGCATTGGGAAGGAACAGCACCATGGGCGCCTCCATATGTTTGGCCACCTTACGGAGGTGAAGAAGCACTTAAAGAATATGTAAGTGCTCTTCACGATAAAGGACATTTGATAGGTGTGTATTGTAGCGGTCTTGGCTGGACGTTGCAAAGTAACACGGATAAATCTTATAGCAAAGACGGGGTTCTTAGCAAAGAGGAACTTGAGCAGATTATGTGCATTTCACCGGAAAATACATTGCCATTATCGATAAACTGTATTCCGCAAAGAAAAAGCTATGATATGTGCACCAGTAGTAGATTTACAGTAAAAACAGTGGCAAAAGAAGTAGAGAGCATGGTCAATGCAAAGTTGGATTATATCCAATTGCTAGATCAAAATCATGGAGGAACCCAGTACTTTTGTTACAGTAAAAATCACGGACATCCTCCAGTGCCTGGGAAATGGCAAGTTGAATCTATGAAGAAGCTTTTAAAAAAAGCAGAAGAATTTACTCTTGGTCAAGATAAAAAAGTAATTTTAGGATGTGAGGCAGCAGCGGCAGAAGATTATATACCACAACTGCTTTTGAATGATAACCGCTTTGAATTAAATTATGGATTTGGGACTCCAGTACCGTTGTATGCTTACATTTACCACGAATACATCAATAATTTTATGGGAAATCAAGTAAATATTGCTCAATTATTTGATTTGGAAAAGTCAGCGGAGAACTTTTTGTATCGTATGGCATATTCGTTTGCAGCAGGAGATATGTTGACGTTGGTGTTAGATCAAAATGGAAAAGTTCAATGGAGCTGGGGACAAAAAGAAATTATTGAGGCGCCGGAGCAAGAGCCGATTTTAGAATTGGCAAAAGTGTTAAATGATTGCAGAAAAATGTGGAAGGAATTTCTGCATTATGGAAGGATGGAAAGACCGATTCCTATTACAGGATTTGGAAATATTGATATGCCTTTACAGTGTGGATACATCCATAAAGCGACGAAGCTTTTAACAAGTTGCTGGAAAGCAGCAGATGAAAAATATGCGCAGTTTATTGTAAATTATAGCAAGGAACATGTTTACTATGAAATAGAAGTGCAAAAAGAAATTAATGTTATTCTAGATTCCAGACGGGTGCATGATAAAAAGGTATTAATACCTACAACTCAAAAGCAAAAACTACTTATAAAAGGATTGAGTGTTAGCGTTCTGTTGTTTTAAGATATCAGCTTTTACATTGTTTAAAATAGAAGAGGCGGGAACAAAAACTCCTGCATCTTCTATTTTAGTTTATTTGATTATGAAATTAGACAAAAACATATATTATAATCCTGCAGAAGTAGGTCAGAGAATTAGAAAACTTAGAAAAGAAATGGGTATATTGCAATGGGAATTAGCAGAAGAAATGAATATTACTAGAGAAATGCTTTCAAGAATCGAAAATGGGAGAAATTCTTGTAGCCCAGATTTGTTGATATATTTATGCAAAAGATTTGATAAGACTGCAGATTATTTCTATTTTGGAGATGAATATGAGAAGGAAGAAAAAACGAGAATAGAAATGATTAATGAAATAAAATTAATGGTGCAGGAGGCAAGAAGAGAAAGGCTTTGTGAGATATATAGGATTGTACAGATTTTGACTAAAGTTTAGAAAAAAGGTAAAACCTACAAAATTAAACTATTGAAAGAGTAGGAAATATTTGATGAAATATTATAATCAGAAAGAATTGGGAAAACGGATTCAAAAGCTTCGAAAAAAAGCAGGCATGAAACAAAGTGATTTGGCTGAAGAATTGTATATTTCAAACGACATGCTTTCAAGGATAGAAAATGGAAGAAGCACTTGTGCACCAGATTATTTGGTATATTTATGTCAGAGATTTAATAAAACTATAGATTATTTTTATTTTGGCGATGAGTATGAAAATAATTCAAAGACACGACTAGAAATGATAGATGAAGTAAAAGAAATGTTGCAGGGGGCGGAAAGAGAAAAGGTTTGGGAGATATATAAAATTACAAAGATTTTGACGGAAAATGAAAAAGGAACTTAAATTTATTTTTTAAAATTTAAGTTCCTTTTTTATTTTTGAGAATATTTTTTGAGTTCCTTGAATAAACTTAAAAATAATGGTACTATGTTAAATATAGATGGGAGGAACTGAAATGACAACTGAAGAATTATTGGAAAAATTAGAGTTTGTTCAAAAAATGAAATGCGAAACTCAAACACTTGAGTTAAAGAGTGCAGAAAATGGATGCCCAAAGCGTTTATATGATTCTCTCTCCAGTTTTTCAAATCAGGATGAAGGCGGAATCATTTTATTTGGTATAGATGAGAAACAAGGATATAAGGAAGTGGGAGTTTATGATCCACAGGATATCCAAAAGAAAATAAATGAACAGTGTTTGCAGATGGAACCAGTGGTAAGACCATTACTTACAGTGGTGGAAAAAGATGAGAGATTTTTTGTTTCAGCAGAAATACCAGGAATAGATTTAGTGGATAGACCGTGCCATTATAAAGGACAAGGAAGATTAAAAGGTTCCTACACCCGAATTGGAGACAGTGATGAACCGATGACAGAGTATGAAGTTTATAGTTACGAAGCATTTCGAAAAAAATATCAGGATGATATTCGCGAAGTAGGAAGAGCAACTTTAGCATCATTAAATCAAGAATTATTGCAAAAATATATAAATGCATTGAAAAGTGGAAAACCGAATCTATCTACAATAGAGGATGAGATTATCTATGAATTAATGAGCATTAAGAGAAATGACAAAATTACATTGAGCGCAGCTATGTTATTTTCCCCATATCCGCAAGCTTATTTTCCACAGTTATGTATTACTGCAGTTGTTGTTCCGGGAAAAGAAATGGGCGAAATGGGAAAAGCAGGAGAACGCTTTCTCGATAATCAACGCGTTGAAGGTAATATACCGGATATGTTGAATGCAGCAATAAAATTTGTTAGAAAAAACATGAGGACAAAAACAATCATTAATCCAGAAAACGGATTGCGGGAAGACCGCCCAGATTATCCTACAATTGCAATCAGGGAAGCAATTGTAAATGCATTGGTCCATAGGGACTATAGTATCCATACAGAAGGTATGCCAATCCAAATTATTATGTATGAAGATAGGCTAGAGATTCGTAATCCAGGAGGAATTTACGGACGAATTCGAGTGGACCAGCTTGGTAAAGTGCAGCCGGATACAAGAAATCCTGTATTGGCATCTTCATTAGAAGTATTGGGAGTTACAGAAAATCGTTATTCAGGAATTCCGACTATCAAGAAAGAAATGAAAAAATATAATTTGCGTGAGCCGGAATTTTTAGATGAAAGAGGAAATTTTGTTGTTAAATTCTATAAAGAAACGATTCCCGTTGAAGTAAAAGAAAAATATGACGATGACACTAATAATCTGATAATTTTCTGTAAAACGCCAAGAACAAGAAAAGAAATATGTGATTATTTAGGATTATCTTCTGTGACATATGCGATTCAAACGCATGTGATGCCGCTGGTTGAAAGTGGGAAAATAAAGTTGAGTATTCCAGATAAGCCAAAGAGTCCGAAGCAGTTGTATTATAGTGAGTGAATTATAAAAGATTCAGAGGCTAGACAAGTAATCATGTTATAGAAATCTATGGAAAAATAATTCGTTACATATGAAAAGGAATATGATTTATGGGTGAAGAACAGAATAAAAATGGCAAAGTAGAAAGAAAGGTACAAAAGAAATCAGAAAAAGATAAAAATGGAATAATTGGAGGTCTTGTAATAGGTGTAATTTCATTATTTCTTGCTTATCAAATATATATTAAAATTTTCGATTTTCCAATTGGAAAAATATTAGTATATGTGGTGGTATTTTGGGCATTTTTATGCTTTGCTGTAGCTGTAAGTTGTTTTTTTGACTACAAAGAATCCAAACGGATAGAAAAATTAGACGAAGAAGCACGTCAAGAAGAAAAGGAATTTGCAGAAATAGATCCGGAAAAACGAGCTTTAAGAGCAGAAAAAATGTTCAAAATGAATCAGAAAGAATTGATGAGATACTACGATATGAATTTGGCACAGACCAAATTTCTTTCTGCGCTTGGAATTGTTATGATTTTATTTGGGATTTTAATTGTAGCAGCAAGTATGTATATATATGTATCTTTGGAGGTGGAAACTACATTACTATATGTGGGGAGTTTGAGTGGAATTATAGTAGATTTTATAGGAGCTGTTTTTATAAAAATGTATACTAAGAATGTAGAAGCAGCAGTCAAATTTCATGCAAAATTTGCAGAGAGCAATGATTTGTTATTGGCAAATTCTATTGCCAATAAGATAGATGATGCGAAGATGAGGGAAGAAACTTTGTCAGAAATATCTAAAAACATAATTTTAACTAGAAATAATAAAAAATAATTTTTGGAAATAATAATCTAGTAAATCTCTCTTACTATTTTTTGCTACAAAGTAAATACAGCGACATGAAAAGAATTCGCTATTAGCGAAAAAACATATTGACACATAAAACTTCATGATGTATTATGAGCATACAGCATATCAATATGGTTATCATATTGAGGTCTAATCCCATAAAGTGGAGTGCGATAGCACTTGAGGAGCATCCTAGAATGCTCTACTGTTAGGGGCCGGCATGTTGCGAAAAGACCCGTAGCGCGCCGCAAGCACCGCATGCTCTGCCTCGCTCGGGAAGCTCGGCAGAGCTCAACGGATTAGATAGGTTGTTCTGTATGCACCACACTTCTTTCGGGATGGAGGCTATAAACTATATCGGTAGCTTCTAAAGGAGTGAATTTAAATGAAAAAAATGCTGTATATACAGAATGTTCGGGTAGCACCTCAAAAACCTGACAAAAAATCTGAGAAAAAGCGTAAAAAACTGAGAAGCAAAATTTTTAAAGTGATGTTTCACGGAATTGAAGCTTTGTGGATGTTGTTACAGATTGTTCAGTATCTTTTACAGATTTTTAAATAAGAGGATAGCTATAGGAAGACCTATCTAATTTTGAATATTAGTCTTAGACTTTATATATAGAATTGAGGAAAGGTGAAGGAATCGTGATTGGTGATACTTTAAAGCGAACGAGAATGATATATGGATATAAAGCATCTGAAATGAGCGAATTGCTACAAATATCTAAAAGCTACCTTTCCGAGATTGAGAACAACAAAAAGCAACCATCACTTGAATTACTAGAAAAATACTCTAAAATTTACGGAATGAAATTATCTTCGTTAATTTTGATATCTGAAAATTATGAGGAAGCAAATAGCAATAATAAAGGTGATAAATTTATCAGAAGTATGATGATCAAACTTATTGAGAAGATGACACCAAATTTGGAGGAGTAATGGGAAAGCAATATAAGAAATATGATATTACACAATGTGCTTTGTACAAATGTAATAGTCCTCGCAATTTGAAAAGGGTATTAAAAATAACAGATAATGAATATAAAGATATTGTTAAACTTGTAAAATATCATGAGTTTCAGATTGATAAAAAAGATGGTGTAGAAAAAAGAAATATTACCGCACCTGACAGAAGAATCAAAGAAATTCAAACAAGAATTTTGCAACTTCTTCAGAAAGTAGAAAGACCGGAATGGTTAGTTTCTGGTGAAAAGGGAAAATGTTATATTGATAATGGAAAGAAACATATTCATTCGAATTACTTTTTAACAATGGACATTAAAAAGTTTTATGATAATTGCGAAAGAGAATATGTTTTTCGTTTTTTTAAAGACAGAATGCTAATGGCAGGAGATTTGGCTGGATTATGTACAGAGATAGTGACATACGAAGGTGGGATTCCTACGGGATGTCCAACCAGTCAGTTATTGGCATTTTATGCATATGAAAATATGTTTGATGAGATATATGATGTGGCGCACAAGCATGGATGTATATATACAGTATATGTTGATGATATGACTTTTTCTTCAAAAGATACTTTTGATGTAAAGAAAATGAGAAGTGAGATTGATCAAAAGTTAAGGAAATATGGGCATAAGCCGAAATATAAAAAGGTGAAATATTATTCTCATGGAAAATTTGTTCCAATAACTGGGACGATTGTCACCGGAAACCATGAATTGAAAGTTCCCAATAGATTACAGAAAAAAGTCTATGATGATTTTCAGGAAGTAAAAGCTTATGATGGAAGCAAATTGACTCAAGAGGAACAGAAAAAAATAAATAGTTTAAAAGGACGAATTCAGGCAGCGGAAAATATTGAGTCAGGAAAATTTCCGGAAATAAAACGGTTAACCAAGTTGATTGTCAATGAATAGAATAATTATGCGTTTTCAAATTATTTGAAGTAATTTCCCCAAAATAGGAAAAATGTTAAAAGATTTGGTTACAACTTTTTAAAGATAAAATTGTGTGCTAAGAGAATTCGTGATATAGTTATTATATAAAGTACAGCAAAAAATACAGAAGGATAGAGGTAATGAGTAAGTATCCAGAGTGTTTTCCAGATAATTTTGAAAAAGAAATATTACCCAAAGAAGCAAAGCATGAAAATAAATTGGTATATAGAATAATAAAATATGGAAAGATAGATAGGGATGGGTTTATTAGCTCGTACGAAGAAGTTTTGCGAGGGCTAAAACCAGCACCTAAAAAAGGGATAGATTTGGCAGATCCAGGTGAATATTCAACATCATGTAATATTGAATACGCGGAGGCTGAATATATGTTGAATGTTTTTATGCGTCATTATCCAAGACCATTTATTGCAAAGGGCGTAACAGAAGCGACGTGTGGCCCGTGTCAATTGACATCTGAGAGAGAAGAAAGAGATGACACACATGTCGATTGGTGGATATATAAAGATGCAAACCCGCAAGAATATTTCGAGGAGGTGAATGGCAATGACAGCTAATTTATATTTTGAGAATATAGTTAATATCGGAAACTTATATATTGAATATGTTTTTTTAGATTTTTATAAAGAACCTATTTTTTTTACATGTGTAGATGATCAGAAACAACTGTATATATGCCTTTGCTCTGAAATACGTGGTGAACAAAGATGGATAATCACAAAAAGCAACATAAATATTTTGCAAGAAGTTGTTGATGGGAAAATGGATATGGCAACTGCATTTAAGATGAATTCAACTGCTTTTGTGGTAGAAAGAACAATAGAAGAAAAAGAGGATAGCTTTGTTGTTTCAAGTCAAGATATAGATCCTCTTGATTTACCTAAAGAAGGGACCTTATTAAGATGCAATCAAACGAAAGCAATGAATTATCTGACAAATAAAAAGTTTGAGATGGTATCTAGTGCTATAAATAACATGTTTGAAATGTTATATGTGGAAAAAGAGAATAGAATCTATAATATGATTATTGGAAGTTGTGATTCTTTAGGATTAGTTGAAAAAAGTATTTCTAGTAATGTCTTACAAGAATTTTTAAGCAGTGATGATAATAGGTATGAAATTGAAAAAAGAATTCCATACCAAAGTAATGATGATAAGAATGATGTGGAAAGCATAAACAATGAGTATCTTTTTGCTGCATAGATGAAAGGAAAATATATGAAGACAAGTAAATTTCAGTTTTTGAATCCATATTTAGTTGAGTTAAATTATAAAGAAAATTATAATTTTGATAAAATGATTAATAAAGAATTGAAAATGAAAAATGATTTCAATGTTGAGGTACATAGGAAAAAAGATGAAAACATTGCAAATGTACAATTGACTCTAAATTTAAATATAGATAATGAAGATGCTCCATTTAAATTAAAAATCAAAGTTGCTTCGGATTTTGTATGGGAAGATATGGATGAAAAGACAATCGAAACGATGCTTAATTTAAATGCACCAGCATTATTATTAGGGTATATGAGACCGATAGTTGCAAATATTACTAACGTATCAGCTTTCCCAGTGTATAATTTGCCATTTATAAATTTTAAAGAATAATATTTGGTTAACAGTGGTTAAATGTTAACAGAATTGAAATGAATTAGAATGGCTAAACAATAAATGATAACATATATATGAGATAAGATGAAAGAATCGGTTGCACTTTGGTTGCAAAAACCACCAAAAAACAAAATAATCCATAGAATTCAAAGAATTCCTATACAATATGTAGCGTAAAATAAAACACTGCGTTACAAAATATAGACTTCATTATAGAATTTGAATAAGGAGTAGTGCTAAAAAGAACCAGTGTTTATGCGGTTTCCAAACAAATTTGTTTAAGTGCTGGCAACGATTTGGCAACAGATTTTCCTTATTCAATGAATAAGATTACTTTATGAGCATAAGAAAACCTTACTGATTTTCAGAAATGACAACTGAAAATTGGTAAGGTTTTTTTGATGTCTATTTTTTCTTTTTGCGTTTTGCTTCTTTCTTTTCTTCTTTTTCAGCTTTCTTAGCACATTCGTCCATTAAATCAAAAAGCTCTTGTGGGTAGACCTTTGCCCAGATTTGGTGGGTGTCAAGCTCCGGATACTTGTAACGCCATTCATCATATTCCTCTTTGGTAATTTCTCCGCTTTCCAGTTTCTTGGCTTCAGCAAGCCATGCACGAAGCATCTTATCCATAGTGGAATAGGTGGAATAGTCAGACTTATCAAGGCGTAAAACAACTTCTCCATCCACTTCTCCGATTTTCAGTCCACGAATATCTTCCAAAGCAAAGAATGTGTGCATAAGACCAATATTTGTATCAATATCCGGCACGGTAAGCGCATGGGTACTGACATCGAGGAAATGAGCCATGTTCTTTACAAGCTCCTGCTTCGGTATCCTTGCTTCTGACTCATACTGTGCCATCCGGACATCAGAGGTTTTACCAACGAAACCAAGGATTTCGCCAAGGTATTTCTGTGTCATGCCCTTTCTGTTACGGAAAAATCGTATTCTTTGCCCGATTGCCATTGTAATGCCTCCTATCATATTGTTGCCATTTATCTGTATAAACGGTCAGATAAACAAATCTGTTTAAGTAGAGTATAACATGAGTCAATGAGGATAGCAAGAAGAACTTAAATAAAAATGTTTAAGATTTTTTGGGAAAGCACTTGACTTAACTTAAAATGTTTAGTATTATACAAAACGCAGACTTAAACAAAAAGAGTTAAGCAATAAAATCAGAAAGGGGGAAACCACATGGAGAGCAAGAACTTTATGACTGTAGATGAAGTGGCACAGGAACTGAATGTTTCCAAGTCCTATGCCTACAAGGTTGTCAGAGAGCTGAATGCAGAAATGCAGAAACTTGGTTATCTGACAGTTACCGGAAGAGTGAATACCAGCTTCTTCCGTAAGAAGTTATGTTACAGCGAATAAAGCAGGAGAGGAGATGATGTAATGGCTGTATATAAGGACGGAGATAAGTGGCGTGTCATTTACCGCTACACCAATTATAAGGGCGAGCGGAAGCAGACGCAGAAACGAGGATTTGCAACCAAGCGTGAAGCGGTTGCATGGGAGCATGAGGTCATGTTAAAGAGTGAATCCAAGCTGGACATGACCTTTGCCAGCTTCTTTGAGATTTATGAGGAAGATAAGAAAAAGAGGGTAAAGGAAAATACATGGGAGTCCAAGAGCCATGTTATCCGTACCAAGATACTTCCCTACTTCGGGGAGCGTAAGATTGCGGAGATTGAGCCGAAGGATGTGATTGCGTGGCAGAATGAGCTTCTAGCCCACAAGGGAGAGAATGGGGAAGTGTATTCCCCGACATATCTTAAAACCATCCATGCACAGTTAAGTGCCATTTTCAATCATGCTATAAGGTATTACCACCTGTCGAGCAATCCGGCGCAGAAAGCTGGTTCTATGGGAAGTGAGGAACACAAGGAAATGCTGTTTTGGACGAAAGAGGAATATCTGAAATTTGCGGATGTAATGATGGATAAGCCACTTTCCTATTATGCCTTTGAAATGCTTTACTGGTGCGGTATCCGTATGGGAGAACTGCTTGCCCTGACACCGAAGGATTTTGATTTCGAGAAGCAGACACTTACCATTAACAAATCCTATCAGAGATTAAATGGCAGGGATGTGATTACCACACCGAAAACCAAGAAAAGCAACCGTGTTATCAAAATGCCGAAGTTCTTATGTGAGGAAATGCAGGAGTATATCGGTATGCTGTATGAGGTTAATGAGAATGACAGGCTGTTTCCGATAACTAAGCATTATCTGCACCATGAGATGGACAGAGGTGCGAAGCTTGCCGGAGTGAAGCGTATCCGTATTCACGATTTAAGGCACAGTGCAATTTCGCTCTTGATTGAGATGGGATTTTCCGCTCTTGCGATTGCAGAAAGGGTAGGACATGAGAGTATTGATATTACTTACCGATATGCACATTTATTCCCTACCAAGCAGACGGAAATGGCAAATAAACTGGATGTTGAAAGAATGGAAGGAGACGAAGCATGGACAAGACCTTAGATTGTAAGGGCAGATGGAGAAATAAGACCGTAGCGTTTCGGGTATCCGAGGAAGAAGCAAAACTCATTGATACACAGGTGGCTTTATCGGGATTAACCAAGCAGGATTATATTATCAGACGGTTGCAGTGTCGGGATGTGGTGGTACAGGGCAATCCGAGAGTATATAAGGCATTACGCAATCAGATGGCAGATATTTATGAGGAGTTGAAGCGTTTGGAGAGTGCTAGTGAAGCAAATGACGAATTGCTTTACACCATCCAAATGATAGCGGAAATTATGAACGGACTGAAAGGAGAATGTGAATGAATTTAAAAGAAAAAGCGACTGCTCCGGTTCCATCTGTTGGCGCAGATGGGAAGCAGCCACTTAGTAATTACAACAAGAAAAGTATAGCAGATTTGCCCCGAAAGGGCAATCTGCAAGCCACTGAAAGTTGTTCTGTAGAGTCAGAAAAAATGCAGAATAAGGACGAATTACAGACGGTATCCATGACGGAGCTTTATGATACGGTTTATCCGCCCAAAATTCCGATTGTGGATGGACTGATATATGCAGGTACTTATCTCTTTGTAGGTGCACCAAAAGTAGGCAAATCATTCTTTATGGCACAGCTTGGCTACCATGTAAGCATGGGGCTTGATTTATGGGATTATCCGGTGCGAAAGGGTACGGTTTTATATCTTGCCCTTGAGGATGATTATGCGAGGTTGCAGAAGCGTTTGTCGAGGATGTTCGGTATGGAGAGTAGTGAAAATTTCTACTT
>JBGVRS010000122.1:0-24679 GCA_045128635.1 Lachnospiraceae bacterium | reverse complement strand
GTTTGTAATACGATTGCATATTTATGGGAGAGAATTTTCTGTTTCATTTCTTCTGTGGTACCGCAGACCGGCGGGCAGGTATAGTTTGCATTGTACTGGCCACAGAGATTTTCTTCGCAGTAAGGACGAAAACTTGGGTCGAATACGATTTCTTTGGTATCAATGACAGCAGCAGTATGAAAACCTTCTGCTAAAGCATATTCAATAAATTTATCTGGTGTCATATTTTTTCTCCATAAGTTTTTTGGGGATTATAGCACAGAATCAGTGGGATGAAAACCACAATGTGAATAATCGGCATTTATATATTGACAAAATAATCACAAAGAATTAAACTAAAACCACAATTTGATACACTGCATCGTGACTTTGTGTGCTGATTTTACAGACACAATGATGAGGGAATCCGGTGAGAGCCCGGAACATTGCCAAAATGCTGTATGTGCGAGAGGATACCGCCCGTGACGTGAGTCGGTCATTGAGGAATACTTGAGAAGGCTGGACGGTGGACGCGAAGTTAGAGGACTTCACATTGCATGAGTCAGAAGACCTATGATGATTGAGATACAAAGAAACAAGGAAGTAGTATGCTTCGTTGTTTTATATTCACGAAAAGATGGCCGTGATGGATATTTTTAATATCTGTCACGGTTTTTTTGTTGCATAAATGTAGGCTCAAAAGATGTGGTTTGAAATAGATACTAAAAGAAGGGAGAACAAATGAAGAAGAAAACAATATTGAATATCTGCATGGTGCTGACCATTGTAATGATTGCAGTATGTGGAGTCATGGCAGTTGGGTCTGTAAAAGGCTGGTTTGGCGGCGCAGACAGCGATGTAACGGCGGCTGAAAAGACCGGCATCGTTATGGTGGAACGAAATGGTGTGGCTTATGAATTAAGCCAAGGCGCAGCCATCCGTGAGGGTGACAGGCTTTACACCAAAACCGCAGCAGCACTAACACTAGCCAAAAAAGATGAAGAAAAAGTTTATCTTGGACCCAATGTGGATTTAAAAGTAACAGATGCCGGAAAGAACTTTCAGGTAGAAGTGCTAAAAGGTGAAGCGCTCATCGATGCCAGAGGAATTGAGAATGTCACAGTCGTATCCGGTGATACTGAAATCATCATGAATCAGGCTGTTGCAACCATATCCACACAGGCAGGCTCCACTATGGTCTATGTATATACTGGAGAAGCCTCAGTGAAGAATGAAACTATATCTTTTGCTGATGCGGTAGCAGCCGGAAATGTGGCGACCATAGTATCCATTGGTAAATGTGATCTCACATCCATGAATGCTACAAGCTTAAGTGATGCACAGATGGCACAGCTGAAGAAATGCGGTATAGACGAAAACTTCTGCTTTACAGAAGAAGAACTTGATAAAGTTCAGGCAGAACGCGAGGCTGAAATTCTAAAAGCTCAGCAGGAGGCCTTAAAGCAGAAAGAAGAAGCGAAGAAAGCGGCGGCAGAGGCTGCTAAGAAAAAAGAAGCGGATGCGAAAAAGCAAGCTTCTTCAAATACAACGACAACAACATCCACTGAAAATACAGTAGAAAGCACAGAAACTGCGGTTAAGGAAACAGTGACTGAGGATGACTCATGGAATGATACAGAATATGAAGACGAGGAAGATATCTGGGAAGAAGATGCTGAAGAAACGTCCATGTCCTGTACTATCAAAATCGTATGTGACACGATTCTTGATAATATGGAAAATCTAACACCGGGAAAAGAAGGATATGTACCATCCAGCGGAACAATCCTTGGAACAACCAGCGTAGATTTCTATGAGGGAGAAACCGTTTTCGATGTACTTCAGAGAGTCTGTGACAGTGCAGGAATTCAGTTGGAATATTCCTGGACTCCTATGTACGACAGCTACTACATAGAAGGCATCAACCACTTATATGAATTTGACTGTGGTAATGAATCCGGATGGATGTACAAAGTCAATGGATGGTTTCCAAACTACGGATGCTCCAGTTACTATCTAGAAGATGGAGACACCATCGTATGGTGCTATACCTGTAATGGACTGGGTGCTGATGTAGGCGGAGGAAATTTCTAATATATAAAACGAAAGGTAAAACCTATGAAAAAGAAACTAACAAAAAGAATTCTGTCGTTAATCTTGGCAGTCATGATGGTATTTGGAAATGTACCAGATATGGCGATGACAACTTATGCGGCAGAAATGCAGGATACAGAACTGGATTCAGAAGATCCTGACAAAGAAAACCATGCGCCGGCTTTAAGTGAAGACGCGCCGGAGATGGTAGAGCTGAGTGTAGGCGAAAGCTATGATGTAACTCAGTATTTCTCCGATGAGGACGGAGATATACTTACCTATACCGTGGACTGTGATGATGTAGTCCTTGGGACAGATTTGTCTGCTTACGAATATGTACCCACAGAAGCAGGACGATTCCTGGTATCCGTGGAAGCAAGTGACGGACAGGAGAGTATCTGGTGGGCTGTGGCCATGATCGTGACGGAGGAGGAAGATGGCTTCTTTGATGAGAAAGAAGATGAGTATTTTTTGGACGCATTTGACGAAGATGCAACTGGATATAGCGCTGATACGGGCATTGATATAGTAACGGGAGATGTCGCCAGTGCAGTTCAAGACATTCGTATATCCAATATTCATATAGGGGTGTCGGGTGAAGTAGAATCCAACACTGCAAGCACGGATGGTAAGATCACAGTACAGCTTACAGAGGATGTGGATGAACTGGAAATTACGCTGAGCTTATTTGGTAAAAAAGGACTTGCTCTTAGAAAAGCCATGGTGGCAGTTAATAACGAAGAGGCTACAGCACCTGAAAGTAAAGATGAAGATAATAATGTTGCTACCTATACCACGAAAGTGACTCCAGGATGGAACGAGGGAGAATTTGTTGTCACATTTACAACAGGATATGATTCAAGTTCAGGGCTAAAGAATTCGAAGGACTATATTATTACGTTTAAGAAAACCGCTGATACTCCTGGTACGGAGTCTGTTGAAAGTGTTTCTGTTTCCCCTGAAACAGCTGAAGTAGAAGTCGGAAAGACGGTGGAACTGACTGCAGAAATCACGCCTGCGAATGCTACAAATAAGAAGGTTATCTGGTCTTCTTCGGATACGGATACCGCAACTGTTGAAAACGGCATCGTAACAGGGGTGAAAGAAGGTACAGCGACAATCACCGCAACCACTGAAGACGGCGCAAAAACCGATACCTGCATTGTAACCGTAAAAACCGCTGTAGATACCGGCATCGCAACGGGTAATGTTATTGATATTGCGGATAATAAGTATTATGACCGTAATAACCAAGGGAAATATACTGCAACTGCTGAAAACATCACGGTTTCCGAGGATGTAAAGGTAACGTATGCAAACGAAAATGGAACAGATGTTTTTGTTACTTTGGATAAAGAAACGGATCTGTCTGCTTCTTTTGCGGCAACATTTGCAGTATCCGTTAGCAAGACGCAGGTTACATATACACAGGATATCACAGAATGTACCCTTTCGAATGGCTATGCCATCATGGATGTCACCTTAACCGGTGCTCTCAGCAGCAACAGCAATTCCGTGGGATATACCATTTATTTTGGTGTGGATGGAGTGACCCCTCCCGTCCCCGTACGTAAGCAGGAGACTTTAACTCTGGATAATACCGAAGATGTTGCGACAACGCTGGATTTGAGTGAATATTTTATCGGAGCAAAGGATTACTATCTTGTACAGGACGGCTTAAACCCCAGGCTGAGCAGCAAAATCTATAACCTCAATAACGCACAGCCGGGGACATTCACCTATGTGTTTGCTGCTGGCTATGATGATTCGGTCTGTGCAGATCATCTTACGGTTACGGCAAACGTAACCCATGTATGCGTGTTTGACCATCAGAATACGGATGAGAAGTATCTTGCTTCAGCGGCAACTTGTACGACGGTTGCAGAGTATTATTATTCCTGTGAGTATTGCGGCAAGAAGGGCACAGAGACCTTTGAATACGGCTCGGCAGGGCATAGCTTTGCTGAGGGAAGCTGCACAGTTTGCGGCATTGCGGAAAATGCACCCCAGCAGGATGCCGAGGGTTATTATAAGCTAGGTAATGAAGGCGAACTGATTTGGTTTGCAAATCTGGTTAACGGTACGCTTGTTGATGTGGAGAAGAATGCTTCCGCTAAAGCGATTTTGACAGAGGATATTACGCTGACCCGCGGATGGACGCCGATTGGCAGCGGTTCTACACAATGGGCGGGAACCTTTGAAGGCCAGGGCCATACTGTCTCCGGCATGACGATCACCTCCGGCGGCACCTATAGAGGTTTCTTTGGCCAGGTTAAAGAAGGCACCATCAAAAATCTGACTGTTGAAGGTAATATTACCGGAGCAAACTATGCTTATCTCGGCGGCATTGCGGGACGTATTAATGCAGGAAGCATTCAAAACTGCATCAGCCGTGTAGATATGCAGGGTTCTGCTTCTTTTACCGGCGGTATTGCAGGTGAAGTTGGTGCAAATGGCAATAATGAGCTTCATATCAGCGGATGCGGATATGAGGGAACTATTTCTACGACGGGTACGGATTCTTTCAACAACTACGCCGGCGGTATCGCAGGTGTTCTCTACGGAAAGGCTAGCTACTCTCAGGAATCTTATCTGCAAAATTGCTATAATAACGGTAGTATCACAGCTGTTCAGGGTGCCGGCGGTATTGTCGGTTACTATAGCGGCGGTTCCATCAGCAATTGCTATAACGCAGGAAATTTAATCCAAAACAATTCCGGAGAAAAAAATACAAATGCCTATGCGGGCGGTATCGCTGGCTGGATTAAAACAGATAATACACTGCTGTCCATTACGAATGTGTACACGACCGGCACAATCAGCGGTAACGGCGAAGTCGGTAATATCGCCGCAGGGGTTGCTGCTTCTGCAACAAATTGTTATTATCTCAGCGGAGTTCTTGCAGAGGATGAAGGAAACGGCATTGCAAAAACTGCTGAAGAAATGAAATCTGAAGCTTTCGTGTCAGCTCTGGGCAGTGCATTTAAGGCAAACTGCAAAGATAAATATCCTGTGCTGACATGGCAGGCTGAAACGCACGACTTTGGTTCGGATGGCATCTGCACAGAGTGCGGAGCAACGAGCAGAGATCATACTTGCTCTTTTACACAGAAGGTTGAAGGTGAGAAATATCTGGCGCATAAGGTTGACTGCGAAACTGCTCAAACCTATTACTATTCCTGCTCCTGCGGCGAACCCGGTACAGACACCTTTACCGTTGGAGAGGCATTGGGACATAAATTTGAAGACGGTTCCTGCTCTGTATGCGGCGATATTGATCCCGGAATTGCAAAGGGAAATGTGATTGATATTACGGATAACACATTCCTCGATCTTTATCCTGTTTGGGCAAAAGCAACCGATATTACGATTTCGGACAATGTTACTGTAATCACTGCTAAAGAAAACGGCACAACCATTGATGTGGTTCTGGCTGCTGATACCGATGCTTTTGAGACGATTACTGCTGTGATTGGGTACGATTATTATGCTGTTATGTGCAGTCAGGATACCGTTCCCTATACACTGGATTTCGGGACCGGTGAAATGGTTGCCGAGATGAAGGGTATTTATAGTGGCACAACCAAGTATGCAACTTATACCATCAACTTTACTCTGGCGGAGGATGAGTCTGATAACAATGCGCCCGCTCTTGCGCAGGGTAAAGCTGCAACCGCTTCTGCAGAGATTGTTGCCGGCGAAACATATACGTTAAACGCAAGCGACTACTTTACGGACGCTGATAACGACGAACTGACTTATTATGTCAAATTTGATGGCAAACCCTATGCAAAGATTGAGAGCGGAGCGTACTCTTATACAGGAATTGATGCGGGGACACATACTTTGGTGTTCAAGGCTTATGACGGCAAGAGTATTTCCGGCGCCACCCATACCGTGACTCTGACGGTGAAAAATGACAGTCGAACCTATGCTGTTCCTGTGGTTCTCCCGGAAGATGTTGACGTAATTTTCTATGCCGCAACAGTTTCCGAGAATGGTGAACTGATTAAGGGTGTTAAGCTGACTTGCGAAAACAACACGCTTAAAGTTCCCATGAATGTCAGCCGCGTAATGTGGGAAGCAGATGGTTATCACTACATGAGCGCTGCTGTTGAAGCAGATAAAACACTGACAATTGCTTATGTATCCTTCGATGCGAATACTTATGACGAGAAGGATGACGACAACGCAGCGATTTTAATTACAGATCAGGATAATTTCAGCATTTCTGGAAAAGCTTCGGATAAATATCTACTTGCTGATGCGCAGACCTGCACTTATGAAATCACGCCTACGGATACCGAGAACTATAATCCTGTAATAATGAGTGATATAACACCGGCTACGGGGGTTGTAAGCGTTGTGCTTCCCTATCAGGGCTTCACAATCACGGTTCCCGAGGGTTCTACATTGAATGTGGGTGAGATGTGGTCGTATTTCAAGTACAACTTTGACATCAAGCCTTACATTACAAAAACCAATGCAGATGGAACGGTCACCTACACCTTCAGAATGATTGATAGATATGGTAGTTCTTTCCTGCGTGTGCAGCATCCTGACGGTGTGACCTATTGGGACTATCGTACATTTGAGAATAATGATGAAATTGTTATAACAGCTGAAGATATTTTCCTTAACAGCGACAGCTTTAAGAAGAATACGATTCTGCACAACTTCGAAGAACTGCCCACAGATGTGGCGGATATCTATCTGAGTGTCAACAGACAGATGTATGTGGATCTCGATGTTGGGGAAGATTACAAGATCAATGTAATTCGTAACTGGCAGGCAATCGAAGGTATGATGAACAACAAGACCGCATTGCCGGATGTTCATTATACGGTTATTGATGCCAACGGCAACAAGAGCAATGTAGTAACAGTGACTCCGGATGAGTTCAACAGTTCGGAAGCAACAATTAAAGCGAACTCTGCCGGTACTGCTATTGTTTTGGTAACCTATGATGCTATGTACAGCACAGCAGTCTGCAATGATGCGATGGGATATAGCGGCAAAGCTGCGAAGGTTTCTGCAATCTGGCCGGAAAACACAGGTGTATTTGTGGTAAGCGTCGGGGCAGACGGCAGCAGCATCGTAACCAACATGGATACTGACCCGGAACACGATCCCATTTATTACGTAGGAGACGAAGGTGCGGAATTCTCCTTCACCCCTGAAAGCGGTTGTAAGGTCAGCGTAGCCCGTGCAAAGGTTGGGGCAAACAGCCTGACATACAAAGGATTCACAACAGACAAGATTGAAATGAACAGCAAAACAGGAGAGGTAACAGTATCCGGACTGACGCAGGGCCGTCATATCATCAGAGTCGAGAAGAACGGAGTAGCAACATATCAGGTTGTTACAACGAAAAAGACAAGTTATACAATTACCGATTCTGATGGCAACACGATTACTGAAGAAACTCTTGTTACACCCGGTACAGAGCTGACAATTCAGTTTACTGAAACTCTGTATAATCCCGTTAACAAACTTGCAGGTATCTATAACAGCAATTGCGCGGTTCTTTATACCGGTCAGGACGGAACTGTATTCGAAGGCAGCAACGGCGGTTCCCCGTACGGATATTATATATTTGCAGCAAATACGAGTCTGCATAAAGTAACCGTAACAATTCCTGAGACATGGGCACAAGATACTTACACCCTCTCGGGCAGTTTTAAAATTGCCGGCTTTGGCGGCAACGGCGGCGGACATCGCGGTATTCTGCTGTATGAAACCGGCAAGAATCAAAATAACAATGCGGATAATGTAGAAGGGAATCCCGGTGTTTTACCGACAATCACGATTGCGGTAGATCCCTCTCAGGCAAAAGAACCGATTCCTGCTACCAAGGTTGAACTGAACAAGACCTCTGTGGAACTCAAAGTTGGTATGTCCACTACACTCAAGGAAACTGTTTCTCCCGCAGATACGACGGATAAGGTTGTCGCATGGACATCCTCCAATGAAGCAGTTGCTACCGTAAAAGACGGAATCGTAGTTGCTGTAGCGGAGGGTACTGCAGTTGTTACTGTTAAGGTTGGTAATTGTACGGCTGAATGCAATGTAACCGTAGTCGCAGAGGAAGAGGACGAGGAAGAAGATACCGATAGCGTTGCATCTGTATATTTCTCTATCTCTCATGACGACACGTTCCTTGAATGCAGTAATACGGGGAAGGTTATGGCGCTGCAGAAACTGGATGTTCCTTACTTTGATTTAAAAGTATATGATCTGGAAAAGTACAGCATTCCCCAGAATTCTGAGGACTATGGAAAGGTAACAGCACTTCATCTGTATATCTATGCTATGGAAACCTGTTATTATGGTGTGGAACCTGAAGAAGCAGGTAAAGGATATCTAAAAGAAAAGAGCATCCTTGGCACGGATATGCTCACAATCAGTGGTGATGCAGGATCTATATTCCTGGAGAAATTCTGGGGTATGAGCATGAACCTGAATTACTATAAGAATTATCAGTATCCCACATATACAGGTACTTCCATGGGTGCAACTGCAGATCAGATAATCCTGAATGACGGAGATATTATTACTGTAGGACACTTCACGAGTTACGCTTTTTACAGTGATCCTACCAGTATCTTCAATTTCATAAAAGCCGGAGAAAACACAGTTGAAACTTCTGGGGTGAAAGATTCTGAGATTGTCTTCAGTGTTTGGCGTGCGGGTTCAAATATGGGTACAACCATAGGCACTGCAAACGAACCTGTGGAAAAGGAACTGGATGTATACTATGCAAAGGCAGATTCTATACCTTCTGGTAATGTGACTGAATGGGTGAAACTTGGTACCACAAATGCAAAAGGCGAGATTACAGTAAATACTTCAAGTCTTGAAGCAGGCCAGTATATTTTCGCGGTAGCCGGACGAAAAGGAAGCACATACACAACTGATATTTGCTCGGCTCCCGGTGGTATACGCTTAAATGTTTTGAATGATAAAGAAAGTGATGCTGTAAAGGAAGTTATTTCGAAAATCAATGTTATCGGCGAAGTAACAGTAGAAGATGCAGAAGCTATACAGGAAGCCCGTAATGCATATAAAGCTCTTACGACTGAGCAGAAGTATGCCGTCACCAATTATGGTCAGCTCAAGGCAGCAGAAGAAGAACTCGCAATCTTGTTAGCGTCTGAGGCAGATAAGAAAGCAGCGGCAGAGGTGGATAAGATGATCGCAGAGATCGGTGAGGTAACACTGGCTGATGAAGAAGCGATCAAGGCAGCACGCGAAGCGTATAATGCGCTTACAGATGAGCAGAAACTACTTGTAAACAATCTTGACAAGCTGGAAACAGCAGAAAAAGAATGGGAAGACCTGCAAATACCAGAACCTGTAGATGCAGATGTAGAAAAAATTTATAAAGAAACCGGTGACTACATGGAAGGTTTAGGGGTACCTGGTGTAGGAACAGTAGGTGGAGAATGGATGGCACTTGGCCTTGCACGAAGTGGCAGAGAAGTTCCAAGTGGTTATTATGACAATGTAGTAGCTTATGTAAAAGAAAAAATTGATGCTAACGGAAGACTTCACCCAAGCAAGTCTACAGACAATTCACGTATTATCCTTGCACTTACTGCGGCAGGATATGATCCAAGAAATGTAGGCGGATATGACTTATTAGAAGGTCTGACAGAACTTGAATATTTGAATAAGCAGGGTATCAATGGTCCGATTTGGGCATTGATTGCGCTGGATTCTCATAATTATTCAATTCCGAAAACAAAGAATTCAGTAACTAGAATTGAATTGGTAGATACCATTTTGGAAGCACAGCTTACCGATGGGGGGTGGGCATTGTCCGGTGCCAATGCAGATGCGGACATGACAGCTATGGCCCTGGCAGCACTTGCACCTTATTATAAAACAAACGAAAAGGTAAAAGCTGTGATCGACAAGTCTCTTGTTACACTTTCTCAGATACAGCATAAGGATGGTTCCTTTGGTTCGATTGACGGAAGCTGTAGCGAATCCTGTGCACAGGTAATTGTTGCACTGACTGCGTTGGGTATTAATCCTGATACTGACAGCAGATTTATGAAGAACAACATATCTGTAGTGGATGCACTTTGTGCATTTGCTGTAGAGGGTGGTGGCTTTAAGCATATTTCACTTCTGGAAAGAAATGGCATGGCAACGGAGCAGGGCTACTATGCGTTGACAGCATATATGAGATTCCTGGATGGAGAAAAATCCCTTTATGATATGAGTGATGTAACCTTAAAAGTTGGAACTTCTTCTGGAACAATAGACACAGCTACGCAAAAAGATAAAGAAGCTGCACAGAAGGTTATCGATTTAATCGCAGCAATTGGTAAAGTGACAGCTGATTCTTCAGAAGAAATCACTGCAGCACGTAAGGCATACAATAAGTTAACAGCAGCACAGAAGAAGCTGGTTACAAATTATGATGAACTGACAGAAGCGGAAGCTGACTTAAAAGAAGTATTAAAGGTTCAGAATGTTATCGACTTAATCGAAGCGATTGGTAATGTAACCGTAAACTCCGAAACTCGTATTAAGAAAGCGAGAGCAGCTTACGAAGCGTTAACAACGGCACAGAAGAAGTTAGTAGATAACTATAAAACTCTTCTTATTGCAGAGGTTGATTTAAATCTTGCTAAGATTGATTATGTAAAAGATTTGATTGATTCTATCGGTGAGGTATCAGCAACAGCTTCCTGCAAAACAAAGATTAGTCGTGCAAGAACTGCTTACAATAAGCTGACAGCAGAACTGAAGGCAGAAGTAACAAACTATGATGTTCTTGTGGCTGCAGAAGAAGCATACAAACAGCTTGCAGGAACTTCTGCAAAACCTTCTACTACAAAGAAACCTGTAACAGGTTCAGAGGCTGTTGTAGAAGAAGACCTTACAACTTATTCATTATCAGTAAATTCACTGATTGAAGGTCTGACAGTAGATTCCTTAGAAGGTGAAATCCTGGATGTAATTCTGGCTTATGAAGAACTGACTGAAGAAGAAAAGGCAGCTATCGGAAAGGATAGAACGATCGAATCTCTGAAAGCACAGTTTGCAGAACGTGCACAGGTTGATGTGAAGACTGGTATCGCATTATCCGGTGCAGACTGGAACATTGGTGTGGTGGTAGAAGATGTTCTTGCCCTTACACAGGCGATGTACTTACAGGAAAAACTTGGTAAGAACACAATGCTTGCTATTTGGGATATTTATCTGGAAGATATGCTGACAGGTAAAGAATACCAGCCGAATGGAAGTGTTCTTGTGAAGATTCCACTGGCACAGCTTGGTGATTACTCTATGTATGATGGACTTGCAGTGGTACATTTTGCAGCAGATGGTACTGTAGAATACTTAAACAGCATGATTATGGGTGAATACCTTGTATTTAATACAGTAGATTTCTCAAATTATGCGGTGGTTGGTTACTATGGAGATGCTCCTGTAGAAGGTGTTTTAACTGCACAGACTAACAACACAGACGCATCAGCAAATATGTCATGGATTCCATGGACTGTTGGCGGTGTAGTTGGCATCGCAGCACTTGCAGTACTTTTAGTAATGCAGAAGAAAAATAAAAAAGTAAATGTTGGGGAATAATAACTATAGAAAGATTCTTTAATATTTGATAAGAGGTTAAAATGATAGCCCCGCATGTAATGCGGGGCTTATTATTTGGATTATTTTGCAGCAAGCTGTGCTTCTAATTCTTTGATACGATCTTTAAGAGAAGTATTTTCTTCTTTTAACAATTTGTTATCACGTTCTAAGGTACGTTCATAGCGTTCTGCCTCTTTACGTGCACGGCAACGTTCTCTGACCATACGATCAGCATTTGCTTCGTATAAAGAATTTGCAGCAGCATCTAAATATTCATTATCCTTTGCAAGCATTTTGATTTCCTCCCATGTTTTCGATTTGAAAAGACGAGCCCAGTAATCAACGTGATATGTTTTATCGTCGTCAGTTGCCATATCTATCTGAGTTAAGTCTACCACAGAAAGAGAAAATTTACTACTATACAAATGATGATTTTTGATGTTGAGCATTTGATAGGTTGCATAGAATTCTGGAAATTCCGGGAATAATGTATAATCTAAAAATCCAATATGATACACAGGTAAGCCTTCGTTATAATCCTGTCCCTCATACAATTGATCAAAAGTACGGCATAGATAGGAAAGTGAACGTTCAGACCAGTTATGCTTATTGTTTACCTGCATTTCTAAATTAATAAGTGTATCGTCATTCATCAAAACTTCAATATCCATAATAAAATCTTTGCCAATAATATCTTCGGCAAGATTAATAGGATTTTTAATTGTAAGTTTTTTGATGTCATTCGGATTCAAATGCAGTAAAGAGCTGATTAATCCTCTTAAAACCTTTTCATTTTTCTGTAAAATATAACGAAACATATAGTCGTTAGTCATATTATGCGGGATATCTCCAGTTGCATTCAAATATGACCTTGTAGGTTGATTTTCCATATAGATATTCTCCTTAGTAATTGTTGTTAGAGGATTTTGCTCGAAATAATGAGCAGAAAATAGATGCCAAGAAGGCATAGATTGGAGCAGCTGATCAGATTTTGGACATAAAAATTTTAGCATACTTATATATAAAATGCCAGAAAGACTATATAGAAAAAATTATCAGAAAGTCAGACAACATTTGACAAATCCTCAGTCAATTTGTAAAATATCCCTAGTAACTTCATATTGTTTAATCGATGAGAAATACATGAAAATAGAAAACTATTTTCGGAAATCACGGTGCGATTCCGTGTACAGTTTATCCCTGCTGTAATAGGTGACGAACACTGCAGAACCATTGGGGCAACCTGAGAAGGGCAGTTAGTAGGTTGGAGCCTGAGTCAGAATACAGGTATTTTGAGATTGACAAGTTTTAAGATTCCGAAGGCATAGCGGAGGTCTATTTTTTATGTATTTTTCTGATTGTCATCCAATCGTTAATTTCATATTCTACATTGGCGCACTGGTCATGGGCATGTGTTTTATGCATCCCGCATTTCTGCTATGTTCGTTTGTTTTATCAATTTCTTATTACTGGATTTTAAAAGGAAATGTATTGAAATATATGGCAGGAATGACCGGTTTGTTCGTTGCGTTATCATTCATCAATCCCTTATTTAATACCTTAGGTGAAACAGTTTTATTTACATATTTTAGTGTCCGTCCTTATACCTTGGAAGCATTATGCTATGGATTTGCCATTGCGGCAATGTTCGTAACGATTATTACCTGGTTTGCGACCTACAATGAGGTCATGACCAGTGATAAATTCTTATATTGTTTTGGAAGACTGGCACAGTCCGTGTCATTGATTTTAACCATGGTACTTCGCTTAGTCCCAAGTTTCCAAAAGAAAACAGAGCAGATAGTCGGGGCTAGAAAATGCATTGGCATGTCTGTAGAAAATGGAACAAATTATGAAAAAGTTGAGCATGGGATGACCATTGTTTCAGCCTTGACTTCCTGGGCACTGGAAGGCGGCGTTATCATGGCGGACAGTATGAGAAGTCGTGGTTTTGGATGTGGTAAGAGAACTTCTTTTTCTATTTATCGAATGAAAAAGTCAGATAAAAGATTGATAGTTATTATGGTACTACTTATTTTTATGATATTTCTGTGTGCAGGAAAAGGAGGAATGCAAGTAGTTTATGTTCCAAAGATGCATATGGAAGGTTTTAAAAATATTTGGACAATCCTTGGGGTTATTTGTTATTTCCTGTTTTTGTCCATCCCGACAGTATTACAGATTACGGAGGAAATTACATGGCACATTTTGAAATCAAGAATTTAAGCTTTTATTATCCGGCAGCATCGAAAAAAGTGGCACTGGATGATGTGTCTTTGAAAATCGAACAGGGAGAATATGTGACCGTCTGCGGACGAAGCGGCAGCGGTAAAACGACGCTTTTGAAGCATCTGAAAAGTGTACTTGCACCGCATGGAAAGCTGAAAGGAGAGATTCTGTTTCAGGGGAAACCTTTAAAAGAGGTGGACCTGCGTACCCAGTCTTCACAGATTGGCTATGTCATGCAAAATCCTGACAATCAGATAGTCACAGATAAGGTGTGGCACGAACTGGCTTTTGGTCTGGAAAGTTTAGGGTATGACCAGAAAACAATTCGTCTTCGAGTGGCTGAAATGGCAAGCTATTTTGGCATTCAGGATTGGTTTCATAGAAATGTGTCTGAATTATCCGGTGGACAAAAACAGCTCTTAAATCTGGCTTCTATTATGGCAATGCAGCCAAGTGTGCTGATTTTAGATGAACCTACCAGTCAGCTGGACCCAATCGCAGCATCAGATTTTTTAAATACTGTAAGAAAGATTAATCGTGAGCTTCGAACCACCATTATCATTACAGAGCATCGTTTGGAAGACATTTTTTATGCTTCAGACAGGGTGATTGTGATGGAAGACGGCAAGGTCATTGCAAATGACAGACCGGAAAATATCGGAGAGTTTTTAAAAGGCGAAAACAATCAGATGTTTGCGGCCATGCCGACACCAGTTCAGATTTATTATGGGGTACAGGAAAAGTCCTCTGATAAATTAAGTGCAAAGCAAAAAGCTCTGACTTGTCCGCTGACTGTTCGTGAAGGAGCAGAATGGCTGGATAATGTATTCGATGGCATTGATATAAAAGAAACAAAGGTGGAAAAGGGTCATAAATATATCGAAGAAGATATCAAGGATGCAGCGGTAGAATTGCAGGAATTATGGTTTAGATATGAAAAAGATACACCGGATATTTTAAAAGGAGTGTCTTTAAAAGTTCCAAAGAACAGTCTGTTTGCAATCGTAGGTGGAAATGGTACTGGAAAATCCACGACTTTAAAAGCAATCAGCGGTATCTGTAAGCCTTACAGAGGAAAAGTTTTCATTGATGGAAAGAGACTGGATAAATACAAATCATCAGAACTTTTTAAAGGCATGATGGCAATGCTTCCGCAGGATCCACAAAGTCTTTTCGTACATAAAACAGTAAAAGAAGATTTGGGAGAAATGATTTCTTCGAAAGATGCCGCAAAGGAAGATAAAATTAAAAATGTTGCAGAAATCTGCGAGATTACAGAGCTTTTAGATAGTCATCCATATGATCTGTCCGGCGGTGAACAGCAAAGAGCGGCATTGGCAAAAGTGCTGTTGACAGAGCCGAAGATTCTTCTTTTGGATGAGCCTACGAAAGGTATCGACAGTTTCTTTAAACTGAAATTTGCTGAAATTATGGAAAAATTAAAGTCACAGGGTGTGACCATTATCATGGTTTCTCATGACGTAGAATTTTGTGCAAAATATGCGGATACAGTCAGCATGTTCTTTGATGGTGGAATTGTTACCACCAATACACCAAACAGGTTCTTCTCCGGTAACAGCTTTTATACGACCGCTGCAAACCGCATGAGCAGACATTTATTTGAAAATACCATTACCAATGAGGATGTGATTACTTTATGTCAAATCAACTTATAAATCAAAATTATTATTTAATCAGCATTGTGATTATTTTATTAGCATTTGTGGTGTTCTTCTTTAGCTATGAGAAAAAGAAACCACAGGCAAGGGAAATTGTGACACTGGCAGTGATGAGTGCCATTGCCATTGCATCAAGAGCTGCCTTTGCAATGATTCCATTCTTTAAACCGATGATGGGAATTATTATGATTACGGGTATGGCGTTTGGAGCAGGTGCTGGTTTTTTGACCGGTACAGTGACCGGTTTTGTCAGCAACTTTATCTTTGGACAGGGACCATGGACTCCATGGCAGATGTTTGCTTACGGTGTGGGCGGTGCTTTGGCAGGTTTTCTTGCCAAAAAAGACATTATGCATGAAGATAAAAAGCTTCCTACAGCAATCATTGGTTATGTCATCATTCAGTTGATCGTAGGACCGCTTTTAGATACCTGTTCAATTTTTACGATGGGAAATACGGTAAAACCAGGTTATGTTCTTGCTATCTTTGGTTCCGGAGTGATTCCAAATGCAATTCATGGACTTGCAACATTTTTAACATTGCTGTTGGTTTGTAAGCCTATGATGGAGAAATTAAATCGTATGAAATTAAAATACGGTATGATGAGTGAGGACTTTGATGAAATTTGACAGTTATCATCCAATGATCAACTTAATATATTTTACAGCAGCAATTACCTGTACAATCTGCTTTAAGCAACCCATGTTTCTGGGAATTTCATTTTTCTGTGCCTTTGCATATTCTATAAAGCTTGGTGGGATAAAAATGCTCCTCCTTAATTTGCTTTTTGTTCTGCTAGGCTTAGGATATGCGGCCAGATATGCTTCCTATGAGCATTTCGGGGTAACTGTTTTAACGGTTAATATGATTGATAATCAGATTACACTGGAATCGCTTGTATATGGACTTGTAAATGGTTTTATATTTGCGACTGTCTGCATATGGTTTTGCTGTATTTTTATGCTCATTACAGCAGATAAGATCGTGTATTTGTTTGGACGTATTTCACCGAAATTATCATTGTTTTTATCCATTTTGCTTCGTACAGTCCCACGTATTAAAACAAGAGCAAAACGTATTGAAATCTCAAGAGAAGGGATTGGAAAAGGCATTGTACAAGGGAATCTTTGGCATAAATTTCTACATTTGATTTCTTTACTTTCGATACTGATTACATGGACGCTGGAAGATTTTGTGGAAAGTTCCAATTCTATGAAAAGCAGAGGATATTCCCTAAGAGGTCGCACTGCATTTTCCATTTATCGGTTCGATAATCGGGATAGAAGTTTGGTAATTGTATTTTTCTGGTGTCTGACCTTAATTGGAATGGCAGTTTTATTTGATCAGACAACGATGTATTTTGATCCGATGATTATTATGAATCCAATTACCAGGATATCATATGTATTTTATTTGGTGTATGCCGTATTTTTATTATTACCAATGGGATTGCAGATTGTAGGAGAGTGGAGATTTGCCAAATTAAAAACTGGCGTCGAAGTATTAGATTAATAATTATTGAATTTTATGATTTGTTTTCTTGTATTTCTATTGAAATTTATCATTTGATGATTTATAGTTTATAAAAAGAGAATTAAAGTTTATAAAAGGAGGAATTATCGTATGTCATTTACAAAAGAAAAGAGAGAACAAATCAAAGCATATATTTTAGATAAGATAAATGATAATCAGGAAAATCTTGTTTTATATATATCACAAAAATGTGAAATATCGGTAACTACAGTGCAAAGATATTTAACACAATTGAAAAATGATGGTATCATTAAAGCATCTGATAATAAATGCGGATATGAGATTATAAATACAATTGATGAGTATTTTGAATTTTCAGGTGCTGTTCAAGAACTGGAAGAACAGATGATATTTGATGAAAAGATTCGTCCCTTTATATCAGATTTACCTGCGAATGTCCAAAGGATTTGGGAACATATTTTTACAGAGATTATGAATAATGCGATTGAGCATTCGGACGCGAAACATATATTTGTTTTTATTAGAAGAAATCAGTTATTGACATCCATCGGCATTGATGACGATGGGATAGGAATATTTAATCGAATTCGTACATATATTAAAGAAAGAGACAATAAAGAAATATCCTTAGATGATGCGCTTCTTATGTTATTTGCAGGAAAACTGACTACAAATGAGGCTTGTCACTCTGGAGAGGGAATTTTCTTTTCTTCAAGAGCGGCCGATAGATTTATTATTTTTTCTTCAAACAGAATTTTTACCCATGACAGATTTGATGTAGAAAATAATTGGAATATAGAAACTCTGGAATCTTCTAAAGAACGAGAATTACTTTTAGATCAGAAAGGAACTTATGTTTTGATGGAATTAAGAAATGATTCTAAAAAAATATTAAGAGAAATTTTTGATAAGTACGGTGATCAGGATAGAGGTTTTTATAAAACCCAGATCTTATTGAAAAATATGATCACAAGCAGTTTTGCTGTATCTCGTTCACAGGCAAGAAGAATATCTGCGGGTTTTGAAAAATTTACAGAAGTAGAATTGAACTTTGATGGAATTGATGAAATAAGTCAGGCATTTGCGCATGAAATATTTATCGTATTTCAAAATAAGCATCCGGAAATTGAAATTATAGTCACCAATGCAAATGAACAGATTGAAAAAATGATTAAGCGAGTAAAAAATACAATATAAAAAAATCTCAGAACCTTTTTTAGGCTCTGAGATTTTTTATGTACTAATTCATATCCGCCAACAATTTATTGACACTTACAAGTTTGACACAAAGTACAAATACTTTGGATGCATCCTGCATTTCTTCGATGGAAGGGAAGGTAGGAGCGATACGGATGTTGGAATCTTCCGGATCCTTTCCGTATGGGAAAGTAGCACCTGCGCCTGTCATCACGACTCCTAAATCTTTACACATTTTAACGATTGCTTTTGCACAGCCCGGCATTGCATTAAATGATACAAAGTAACCACCGCGAGGTTTTACCCATGTACCGATTTCAAGACCGGAAAGTTCAGCTTCTAATGTATCTAAAACTGCGGCAAATTTAGGTCTTAATACTTCTGCATGTTTTTTCATATGAGCATTTAAGCCGTCGATATCTTTAAAGAATCTCGCGTGACGAAGCTGATTAATCTTGTCATGACCGATTGTCTGAACCGTCATATGGCTCATGATGTATTTAATATTTTCTACAGAAGATGCAACTGCGGATACACCGGAACCTGGGAAGCTGATCTTAGAAGTAGAGCAGAAGATGTATACCATGTTTGGATTTCCGGCTTTTTCACATTCTTCTAAAATATTTAAGATCTTATCCTGTTTGTCTTCATATAAATGATGGATTCCGTAAGCATTATCCCAATAGATACGGAAATCTTCAGCTGCTGGTTTTAAATTTGCAAATCTTCTTACAACTTCATCAGAGTAGGAGATACCTGTTGGGTTGGAGTATTTTGGAACGCACCAGATACCTTTAACCGCTGGGTCATTGTTTACGTATTCTTCAACCATATCCATATCAGGACCATCGTCATGAAGTGGGATATTGATCATTTCGATACCAAATTCTTCTGTAATCTTAAAATGTCTGTCATAGCCAGGAACAGGACATAAGAATTTAACTTTGTCTAATTTGTACCATGGAGTAGAACCGTTTACACCATGTGTAAAAGAACGAGAAACTGTGTCAAACATCAGGTTTAAGCTTGAGTTTCCGCCTACAAGTACATTATCTTTTTCAACTTCCAGCATATATGCCATAAGACGACGGCATTCACCGATACCATCTAAGTCACCGTAGTTACGTGTATCGTTACCAAGCATTGTTCTCATATCAGAATGGCTGTTTACCACGTCAAGCATTGGCATACAAAGTTCTAACTGGGAAAATCCAGGTTTACCACGTGCCATATTTAAATTGAGGCCTTTAGATTCCAGTGTTTTATATTCTTCCTCTAAAGCGGCCTTTAAAGTGAGTAATTCGTCTTTTGTAAGATCTTTATAAGCTTTCATAATATCCTCATTCACTTTCTAAGTAATTTCATATCCTCAATCATGAAAATGTATACGAACCAGATTAGGTTGTATTGTTGTATACAATCTCAAAAACTTTTTATATAATACCGAAATTTGGCAGAAAATGCAACCTCTTTATTAATATTAAGACAACTTATAAAATATGCTATATATTTTGAAAAAGAAGTATGAAAAAATATAAGCGCAGCGTTAGTTTAAACTAAATATTGTAATTTGACCGGCTGTCCATTATAATAAGATGAAAATTTAAGAGGGAATCAGGTGAGAATCCTGAACAAGTCCGTTACTGTGTAAAAAGCATGTGCTTTAAAGTCAGATACCTCTAACCTGTATTGCTGCGGCAACCGGCAAACAGGTCTATTAGTCGTTGTCTTTGATAACGGCTTTTTTGTTGTCTAAAACAAAAGAGTAGGAAGTAGAGCATGACGTTATATGCGATTTTAGCCGGTTTTATTATGGATTTATTAATTGGTGATCCTCATTGGATTTATCATCCGGTAAGATTGATTGGGAAATTGATTACATTTTTGGAAGATATGCTTAGAAAAACTTTTCCAAAAACAAAAGATGGTGAGCGAAAATCAGGATTTGTGTTGGTTGTTCTTGTCTGTGGAATTTCTGTGTTTACTGTATGGGGACTGATGAAACTTGCTTATTATCTGAACTTCTGGTGTGGTTTTCTATTGGAAGTTATCATGTGCTATCAACTGTTTGCAGTTCGTTCCTTAAAAGATGAGTCAATGAAAGTGTATAAAGAACTGGCAAAGCAGGATTTGGAGGCATCCAGAAAGGCAGTGTCTATGATCGTAGGCCGTGACACAGAAAATCTCACTATAGAAGGCGTTACAAAAGCGACTGTGGAAACGATTGCAGAAAATACTTCCGATGGTACTTTAGCACCAATGTTTTATATGTTTATCGGCGGACCAGTGCTTGGGTGGTTTTACAAAGCAGTCAACACAATGGATTCCATGGTGGGATATAAAAATGAAAAGTATCTTAATTTTGGACGATATGCAGCAAAGTTTGATGATGTGATGAATTTTATTCCGGCAAGGCTTTGCGGATGGCTGATGATTCTTGCATCGATGTTTCTGAAAATGGACTGGAAAAATGCAAAGAAAATATTCGTACGAGACAGATTTAATCATGCCAGTCCAAACTCAGCGCAGACAGAGGCGGTGATGGCCGGCGCACTTCGTATTCAGCTTGCCGGAGATGCCTGGTATTTTGGAAAACGTTACGAAAAACCAATCATTGGTGATGCGCTTCGTCCAGTAGAAATCGAAGATATTCCAAGGGCAAACAGACTATTATATGCGACAGCGATTGTATCATTAATTATATTTAGCGTAATTCGATTACTATTACAATTTTTACTATAAATGAAGGAGCAGTTATGCAGACACAGGTACATGGAGGCGATATTTATTCCAAAATATATCAATTGGATTTTTCTACCAATATCAACCCGTTTGGCATGCCGGAAAGTGTAAAACAAGCTGCGTTGAATGGAATTGAAATGTCCATTCATTATCCCGATGTTCAGTGCAGAGAACTTCGCAATGCGATTGCAAAAAAGGAACATGTTTCGGCAGAATGGATTATCTGTGGGAATGGTGCAGCTGAGCTTTTGTTTTCTCTAGTATCTGCAAAAAAAACGGAAAAAGCATTACTGGTTGCACCTGGATTTGCGGAATATGAAGAAGCATTAAAAACTTCAAACTGTACGATTCAATATTATGAATTGATAAAAGAGCGAGGATTCTTATTGGGGGAAGATTATCTGGATGCTTTAGAACAGGAAATTGATATTGCGTTCCTTTGCAATCCTAATAATCCGACAGGACTTTTGATTCCTCCTGCACTTTTAGAAAAAATTCTTGATATATGCAAGGAAAAACAGATTTTTCTTGTATTGGATGAATGCTTTTTAGAGTTCGTTTCAGACGAATTAATGAATCCGCAGAAAAAGATTTTAAAGGAATTGCCAAATCTTTTTATCTTAAAGGCGTTTACAAAGATGTATGGCATGCCGGGATTACGTTTGGGCTATGGTCTGTGCAGTGATATTCGTTTGCTTGAGAAGATGCATCAGATGACTCAACCCTGGAATGTCTCTGTACCGGCGCAATTTGCAGGAATTGCAGCATGTGAAGAAGATGCATTTGTGGAACAAACAAGAGTTTATATAAAAAACGAGAGAATGTTTCTGGCAGAAGCATTGCGAGCACTACATTTTACTGTTTATGATTCTCAGGCAAATTATTTGTTTTTTGAAGCACCGAAAGATTTATATGACATTTGTAATAAAGAAGGCATTTTAATCAGGGATTGCAGTAATTATCGTGGCTTAACACAAGGCTATTATCGGATTGCAGTCAAAACAAGAACAGAAAATGAGGAGCTTATTAAAGTTCTTTTAAAATACTACAACTAGGAGGAGCAGTCATGGCAAAAGCAATTATGATACAAGGTACCATGTCAAATGTTGGAAAAAGTCTTTTAACAGCAGGACTTTGCCGTATTTTTAAACAAGATGGTTACAAGGTTGCTCCATTTAAGTCCCAGAATATGGCATTAAATTCCTTCATCACAGAAGACGGTCTTGAAATGGGACGTGCTCAGGTCATGCAGGCAGAGGCAGCAGGGGTAAAGCCTTCTGTACTGATGAATCCGGTGCTATTAAAGCCTACCAATGATGTTGGCAGTCAGGTTATTGTAAATGGGGAAGTGATAGGCGTGATGCCTGCAAGAGAATATTTTTGTTTTAAAAAAACATTGATTCCGGAAGTTATGAAAGCCTTCAATCAACTTTCAGAAGAATATGACATTATCGTCATTGAAGGTGCCGGAAGTCCTGCGGAAATTAATTTAAAAACAGATGATGATTTTGTTAATATGGGAATGGCAAAATTAGCAAATGCACCGGTACTGCTTGTTGGAGATATTGACCGTGGCGGTGTCTTTGCCCAGCTGATTGGCACGGTAGACTTGCTGGAAGAGGATGAAAGAAATCGCGTCAAAGGGCTGATCATCAACAAATTCCGTGGTGATAAGTCAATTCTCGACCCGGGTGTTGTGATGATTGAAGAGCGGGCAAAAATTCCGGTAGTAGGTGTAACACCATATATCAATATTCAGGTGGATGACGAGGATAGTTTAAGCTCCCGACTGGAAGATAACAGAGAAGTAAAACTAATTGATATTGCAGTCATCAGACTTCCACGCATTTCTAATTTTACCGATTTTAATCCATTTGAGATGGTGGAAGGGGTATCCCTTCGCTATGTGAAGCACGTTGGAGAACTTGGAAATCCGGATATGGTCATTTTACCGGGGACAAAAAATACGATGGAAGATTTACTTTGGATGCGTCAGAATGGTCTGGAAGCAAACATTTTAAAACTTGCAAAGACTGGAACGGTCATTTTCGGTATCTGTGGCGGTTATCAGATGCTTGGAGAGCATTTAAGTGATCCGAATGGCGTAGAAGCAGGTGGAGAACTCCGAGGCATGGGTCTTCTTCCGATAGAAACAGTTTTTGCAGGACAAAAAACCAGAACCAGGATGACCGGAAGCTTCGGAACCGTAGGTGGCGTTTTATCAAATCTTTCCGATATAGCTGTGGAAGGATATGAAATTCACATGGGTGTTACAACACTGCATGAAGAAGCCAATTCTCTGACAGTTCTTGGGTATGAGAAAAAGACTGACGGAGCATATAAAGATAATATTTATGGTACTTATCTGCATGGTGTGTTTGATAAAGAACAGGTTGTAAAAGAAATTGTCATTGCACTTGGAAAAAATAAAGGCATTGATATGACGCAGGCTGTTGCTTTCGATATGGAAGCCTTTAAAGAAACACAATATGATATTTTAGCTACGGAACTTCGAAAACATTTAGATATGAAAGCTATCTATAATATTTTATCGATTTGAAATGATAAATTATTGACAAAGTAAAAACAGAAGAATATAATATCAAACAATTGAATACACTTTGAATAAAGTTATGGAAGTTGGGTGCAAATCCCTCACAAGGCCGTTACTGTGATTCGTGATTTTCGACAATATGCCACTGAGCAATTGGGAAGGCGTCGGAATCGTACCGTAAAGTACTAGCGATAAGTCAGGATACTTGCTTTATTTTGCCACATAGATGTGGCAGATTCACCTCTGCGGACTCTGGAGTAATGAATTAAGGAACGAAAGAAGAATAGACCCAAAGTTTAAGCTTTATTGTTTTTATGATTTTTAAGTCTGCAAGAAATTGCAGACTTTTTTATTATGGGACGGATAGTCCCAGTTGAGTACGCGAAGCGTGCGAAATATCAACCACCTGCTATGCGGGTGCGCGACGGCTGTTATACAAAAAAATCACCTTTCCGTTATAATGAGGTTGTTCAGGCCTATCATAACGAAAGGAAAGGTGATTTTAATGGCTAAAAAAGCGAATAGTTTATCTCACACGAAATGGATGTGTAAATATCACATCGTGTTCACTCCAAAGTATAGACGAAAAATTGTCTACAATCAATACAAAGAAAGTATACGAGACATTCTAAAGCAGTTGTGTAGTTATAAAGGAGTGGAAATATTAGAAGGGCATTTAATGTCAGATCACGTTCATATGTTAGTGAGCATACCGCCCAAAATCAGTGTATCTAGTTTTATGGGATATTTGAAAGGCAAGAGTGCACTGATGATATTTGATAAACATGCAAATTTGAAATATAAATTTGGAAATCGACACTTTTGGGCAGAGGGCTATTACGTAAGCACAGTAGGACTCAACGAAGAAACAATAAAGAAATATATAAGAGAACAAGAAACAGCGGATATAGCCCTCGATAAACTCAGCGTAAAAGAGTATGAGGACCCTTTTAAGGGTAGCAAGTAATACGTAACCCCTTCTAGGGGTGGCGAAGGCGGCAAAGGCGATAGGCTTGAACGAAGTGAAAGCCAGCGTCTTTAGGCGCTGGCCGGTAACAAAGGCTTATAGCCGCAGAGCAAACCACCCGTTAGACGGGTGGTGCTGATT
>JBGVRS010000121.1:0-1649 GCA_045128635.1 Lachnospiraceae bacterium | reverse complement strand
CAATGTCATTAAGTTAAGATGACAGTAACAAACCTCCATACCAGAAATGGTATGGGGGTCTTTTTTTCTAAAAAAAGCTTGACAAGTATCTAAAAATGTGCGGCCGCTCTGATAAATCACCGGTTTATCAGAGCGGCCCTTGTAATCAATAGAAAACTGATTGCAAGGAGGTGCACATGAAACTCAAAAAACTAAAAAAGGAATTATTGTCCTCTATAGAAGAGGTATGTAGGGAAAGTGACGATATAGTTCTTGATCCCAAAAAGGATTTCACCCGTACTCGCAAGTTGCCGCTCCGTGAAGTAATAAGATGTACTGTGGCGATGGGAGGAAATTCCCTTAAACATGAACTGCTGGATATCATAGGATATTCTCCGGATATAGCAACTTCTTCTGCTTTTGTTCAGCAGCGGACAAAACTGAAACCGGAAGCATTAAAAAGAGTAATGGACAGATTCAATAACAGATGCAATAAGTTCAGGAAACAAGAAGATGTCAGGATTCTTGCCGTGGATGGTTCTGATATTCAGATTCCCACGAACCCAGAGGATCTTGAAACTTTCTTCCCGGGACACAGTGGACAGACACCATATAATCTTTTACATCTGAACGCCATGTATGACTTGAATAACCGGATATATACAGATGTCAGTTTTGGTCGCAATGAACATTCTGCATTTGTGGACATGGTAGATTCATCAGATATCGGCAAAGCTTTGGTCATCGCTGACCGAGGATATGAATCCTATAACAACATTGCACATGTACAGGAGAAGGGATGGTATTTTCTGATTAGAATAAAGGATGGCCCTGATAATGGCATAAAGTCCGGTTTTGTCATTCCATCAGATGATGAGTTTGATATACCGATAAACCTCAGACTTACAAGAAAGCAGACTAATGCGATGAAAGAACTGCTTAAAGACCGCAATAATTACAGGTTTGTTGCACATACAACGCCTTTTGACTTTCTGCCGGCCAGAAGCAGAAAATCAGACCCGGACATGTTTTATCTTTTAAGTTTCAGAATCGTTAGAGTAAAGATAAATGATGAAATATTCGAAACGTTGCTGACAAATCTGCCGGCAGATGAATATCCGCCAGGTAAACTAAAAGAATTATATAACCTAAGATGGGGGATAGAGACTTCCTTCAGAAGTCTGAAATATACAACCGGATTACTACATCTGCATTCAAAAAAGGTGGCGTGCATCAAACAGGAAATCTACGCAAAGATCATAATGTACAACTTCACCGAGATGATCACCTCGCACGTGATCATAAAAACAGGAAAGCGTAAGTACATTTATAAGACCAACTTTACCATCGCCACACATATGTGCAGGATGTTTTTCCAGAATAAAGCATCGCCACCTGAGGTTGAAGCAATAATCGCCAGGGAAACTGTTCCGATACGTCCCGGGCGTGTACGTCCAAGATTTATGAAGAATACACGGACCTATATCTGCTTCGCCTATAAAGTAGCATAAATTATACCAAACTTAAATAATATTTTAAGGCAGAAATCATTCTGTCTGTTTGCGTTGTCTGAAAATATAAAAGTGGAGAGATCTTAGTTGTTTTTTTGATCTCTCCACTAATTTTTAGGAATGCCTCGCAGTTACTGTCATCTTAACTTAATGACATTG
>JBGVRS010000120.1:0-3194 GCA_045128635.1 Lachnospiraceae bacterium | reverse complement strand
AGGCAGCATTTTTTCTTCCATCATATAAAGCCTCCTTTCTGAAGGGGAACAAAAGCGCCCCTGTCAGCATTTATTGTACTGAACAGCGGCGCTTGGAACTTTAATATGAAGTTGTTTATTTCCTAAGAAAATCCTAATGTATAGTAGCAAAAATCTTCTGCTTTTTCCGCAGAGGCAGCAGGCACGGAAAAATCTGTGTCAGTCGTATCCTTCCCATCATTTCGCTCCTTTCGGTGATTTGTTTCATAAAAGAGCAAATCCATGCTCCTGTCAGTATCATTCTACTGGACAAGAGCATGGATTGTTTCAATAAGAAGTTGATTGATTCCTAAGAAAATGCAAAGAAATTGCTAATTTGACAACGGCAAAGAGACTGTAAATGTAACCACATGTTTTTTGCTGGATGCGCTGATTGCCCCGCCATGCAGCGTGACGATCTCCTTTGCTATGGCTAATCCAAGCCCTGTGCCGCCTGTATCAGAGGAACGAGACTGATCTACCCGGTAGAATTTATTGAAAAGAGACGCCAATGCCTCATTTGGAATATCTTCGCCGCTGTTCTGAAACCGAATGATGACTTCATGTTCCAATTTTTCTGCGGAGATCACAATCTCGGTATGTGGGAAGCTATACGATGCGGCATTTTTCAGAATGTTGTTGAATACCCGTGCCAGCTTTTCCGGATCGGCTTCGATGGTCAAGTTCTCGTCAAGATGCAGGGAAACGGTGTTTCCCCTGGGAGCCAAAACAGAAGACAATTCATCCGATAGTTGGACCAGCATATAATAAAGGTCGATGGTTTCCTTGGACAAGGTGATTTTCTGAGATTTATATTTTGTGATCTCAAAGAATTCATTTACCATCGTCTCCAGTCGGTAGGCTTTTTCCAACACGATATGAACCCGCGCAGCCCTCTGCTCAGGGGGCATATTCGGATCTTCCTCCAACAGATTGAGGTATCCGATTACAGATGTGAGCGGGGTCCGAATGTCGTGGGCCAGATACATAACCAATTCGTCTTTCCGCTGTTCGGCCAAAGCGGTTTCCCTTTTTCGTTCTGCCAAAGTCTGTTTTACAGAGTTTAGCTTCCACTCAAATGGCAGCATTTCCGGTGACAACTGGATTTGCTTTTCATCGTCTGCCAGCAATGACTCTATCCCTTGATTGACCTCTCTGAAATAGCCGGTAACCCACCGGAAAATTCGTACCATGAGGACTGTAAATATTAGAAGAACGGCCACAGCGAAAAAAATTTCTTTATTACCTCGAAAATGGTCACTGTAATAATAAAATGCTGCTTCATGCTTCATGTCGAATACGGTTTCCAGAATCCATACAATCAGATCGCCAATTCGCTGTTTCCAGATGAAAAGATACAGCCCCACCACCACCACGATAGAGGTAATGACATTCATGCAAACTCGTCGAATGAGTTTGGATTGAAAAGCAAAGTATTCGTCTTTTTTATCAACTTTCAATTTTATATCCTACCCCCCATATCGTCTTAATGAATCTGGGCTTGTCCATGCTATCTCCCATTTTCTCCCGCAGGTGGCGGATATGAACGGTGATGGTGTTGTTGGATTTGCTGTAATACTCGTCCTGCCAGATTTTGTGAAACAAATCTTCTGAACTGACTACATTCCCGGTATTTTCCAGAAGAATACGCAGGATCGAAAACTCCGTAGGTGTCAGCACCAAGGGCGTTTCCCCCAAAAAGCAGGTATGTGCCTTGATATTCATTGTCAAGGAACCGCAAACAAGATTATCTTCTGATGCGGCAGACGAGGTTTCACCGGTATCAGAATGAGCAGGATTGTACTTTTGATACCGGCGAAGCTGAGACTTTACCCGTGCAATCATCTCCAGAGGGCGAAACGGCTTTGTAATGTAATCATCCGCTCCAAGAGTAAGGCCGGTAATTTTATCAGTCTCAGCATCTTTGGCTGTCAGCATGATGATGGGGTAGGTATGATGTTCCCTGATTTTCTTGCATAGAGTGAATCCATCTATGTCAGGAAGCATAATATCCAAAATTGCAAGATCAATGGGGGTTGTTTCAATGCAGTTAAGGGCTTCTTGGGCCGTATAAAATTTGAATACAGTGTAGTTTTCGTTTTTCAAATAGACTTCTATTAAATCCGCAATTTCTGTTTCGTCATCGACTACTAATATTTTATTAGACATGAAGTCACTCTCCCTTCAAAGAGTATATATTATTATATTATCAAAGTCAGACACAGCACATCCTTATTATTTCATGAGAAAACATTAAGATTTTCCTAATTTCTCACAGATTGCAATATCTTGGGGCTGAATTTTGGCAAGTTAAGAAACCCCTTGATATATTAGTCGTATCTGTTCATCTCTAAGCTATATTATATTTCGTTCTTATTTATTAAGTAATGATTCGCCTATTAAATCAGGTCCACAACCAGAACAATCATGCTTGTTTACCAGTATAATAAGGTCATTCCACAGCCGCAACAGGCACGATAAAATATTGTTGACCCATTCTTCCTATAATCTATCTCTCTTTTTTCTTCCGTCTCCGAACTTCTTCACTCAAAATACTTTCTACACACCAATTATTTTGCTCGCCTCTCGCATTTCAAAAAATCGTATATTATCTTCGTCCATAGTCACAAAGTATTCATAATTCTTATTCATCTACATATTTATGTATTGTGGTTTCCTATAACATTTAGTGACTTTAATACTGTGACGGTTACATTACTACCATATAGGAATCCTGAGAATTAGCGCCTTGGTGGATGAACCATCCCCACATAATTTTTTGTTAATAGAAATAATACTTATGACATATTATTCCATTTACACCATTTTGTACAAGTATTATTATATTGGCATATACTTTTGTTCTTTGTGCCCTGCTTACAATTGCATTTTCCTGATTTCTCTATGATGTTTACAATCCGTCCATGATTTACTGTATCTAACTGTCTATTTCCTTCCCAAAATTCACACGTTCCGCAGGTTTTATGAGAACTCCCCATTTTGGCAATACCATTATTTTGCATTGCGCCTTTATTTTTTGATGCAATCGTAGTTTTGCTCTTCGGTAAATTCAAATTGAACAAAATCGCTGCGCGATGGCCTGCCAAGGCTGTGGCGCAGTTTTTTACTTTTTTTCTAAAATAGGCAGTGACAGGATTGTCCCAAGATAGTATTGT
>JBGVRS010000119.1:0-2617 GCA_045128635.1 Lachnospiraceae bacterium | reverse complement strand
TCTTTTGCAATATTTCTTTTGCTTGATTATCATCTTCAATCTTCATCTTATGAAAGTTTTTTAATCTTTCAATCTGTTCTGAATATGTTAAAGGACACTTAACTGAAACCATTTTTAACCCAAAAAAAAGGCCCTTCACTGGTCCGCTATACTCTCGCGAGTAAGAAGCGCAGAAGGGCACTACTGACTTAAATTATATGTGGGAAGCGTAATTTTTTCAATAACTAACGCCCGATTTTCAAAAGTTTTGTAAATGGTCGGAAATAAAATTTTAGACCATTATAAAACAGCCCCTTAAGCGAACTGTTTGATCTTTAAAAAATCAGTGTGATAATGTTCACGTTTTTAATTATCTTAGCTTTTTTGCAGATATGGCTCTATTCGCTTCATACTCGATCACAGCACGATGCAATTTTTAAGATGACAACTTTTTCATCTTTTTCATCCATCGATCTGTAGCGATCTCCTAGCGATCTTTTTCGATCTTTTGAAGGTCTCAAAGTTCTTGATATTCAGTGTATGAAAATGGCTGTAAGACCGGTTTGCTATAATACTTGCATAGGATTTTAAAGGATTATAGCAAGTGGATCCAAATACACTGAATAGCAGATTTAAAGAAGTATCGGAGCAGATTCAAAAAGCTGTTGCTGATGATCCTGCTTTATCTGCCATGTTTGGCGTATTGATGGTACTTTTTGAATCCCAATCCTCTGAAATTAAACAACTTACCAAGAGAATTGCTGAGCTTACATTAACCATAGAAAAGCTGTCAGCAAAGCTTGGAAACAAAGCCATCACTGTCAGAAAGACAACCAATGAGAATATCAATGGAAAAGGCAGTGAGAGAAAGAAAGGTATTGATTCCTCAAGCAAGGAAAAGAAACAAAAAGTAAAGAAAGAAGTTCCTGTAAACGATGATGTCAGTGTAACAGATAAAGAAGTCTGTATTGATATTGACGGCAAAGAGCTTTCAATTGAAGATGCAAGAAAGAAGGTTGGAACTGTATTTACAGGAAAAGATGGTAGACGTTACAAGTACGTCAGAATCAATGACTCATCTGAGAAAATTGATATTGATATTAGCGTCAGACATACTCGATACAGCAAACTGCAGGTAGTAGCAGTTGATGTGAATGGCAACGAGATATCTGAAGTAAAGGTAACACCAACAGTTTATCCTGAAACAGACTTCTTAAAGAAGAGTTCAATGAGCATTGGACTTATGAGCTTAATCCTTGAGCAGTGGCTGGTACTAAAATCTCCATTGAACAGAATCAGTCAGTATCTTTTAAGGTATAACATCAGTTTTACAAGACAGCAATTGTACAGCTACACGGACACTACAGCAGCACTTCTGATGCCTATATTCAAGCACATGGAGTCATACTTAAAAGAAGCTACTTTTATAGGAGTTGATGAAACGTACTGGAGCTGTAGAGAAAAGGGCAAAATCAAAGGACCACCTGAAGATGAGCCAGGAAGAAAATCGCATAGAAGCAAATCAAAAACATTGCGTTCATATGTATTTGGCATAGTGTCAAAGAAGGTGTGTCTGTATTACCATTCTCTAGAAAGGAGTGCAGATATTCCCAAAAACATCATACTTGATAATCAGGTATCAGCTGATTGTTTTATCGAATCTGATGCATTTTACAGGAAGATGTTTTCTATAAAGAAAGATAAGGATGGGCATAGTTCTCGTGTATTCAGTCATGGAATTTGTTGGGTTCATGGACGTCGAAATTTCTGTGAGCTTGTTAATTATGGAACTCATAAGAATGGCTCTCCTATTCAAGAGATTATTGACAATCATTGGGAGCAGGATATTGAGGATGCCAGATATTTCATTGAATCTATAACCAACTGTTTCAAAGTGCATAATACGCTGGTTGAAAAATGCATTAAAAACGAGAAACTGGACATCTGTGAACTTAAGAAAAAGGAGTTAACTCCACTTATTGATAAGATATTTGATAAGGCGCATAACATCTATAAAACAATTAAAAAGGAACGAGCAAACAGTAAAGAAAAGCTTAATACTGAGCCAGAAAGAAAATGCTCAAGCAGACTCTATAAGTCAATTGTCTATATGGTTAATAACGAAGATAGATTAAAAGCCTTCTTAAGCAGTCCTTATGGTGTCATGACTAATAACGAAACTGAAGAGAAATTCAGAGAGCTTGATTTATTAAGAAACGGAATGATTGCAAGCGATACATGCAAAGGTGCATCAAATTTAACAGAATTCTATTCTCTGTATAAAACATGCTTGCTTCACAACACTGATTTTAGAACATACATGAAGGCAGTCATTACAAAAATGATGCTTCATGTTAACGAGATTGAATTTGAAAAGGATGCTAAAGGAACAATTACTGGTTATAAAGACCATAAAATTTCCTCTGAGATCCTTGATAAATTGATGCCATGGAATATGGCTTAACAGGAAGGTCTGAAAATTTTATTTCAGACCATTTACAAAATATTTTGTTATCCACTTTAATCTTGGGATCAGAAAATGCACTATTGGACCTGTGCTAAGTGCTGCAAAAACGGTACCTTCTCTAACACCTTCGATTGCACAAAAGTCTGTCAAGAAAAGTGAAATGATTACAGC
>JBGVRS010000118.1:0-21253 GCA_045128635.1 Lachnospiraceae bacterium | reverse complement strand
GCAAAAGCATAGTAATTCAGTCCTGCATCCTCAAGCTTCGGTTGTAAGTTCAGAAATGCGTCCTCACGCATAGGAATAACTGATATTGTACCATTATCCGTTGCTTTATTCCAGTAGGCGTTTCCATATGTAGTCATTTACATTCTCCTTTATCCGATTTCCTGTTTTTGCTTATGCTGTTTCTCATGACTTTTATTATTTGCAGGCTGATGTTGGATTCTCCTTGCTTCATTTCTTCTTTGTTTATTCGAGAAAAATGGTCTTGCTCTCTGTTCGTCTTTGATGTTTACTGTTACAGCCGATCTACTACCACCAAGTACCGCTGAATGCTCTATTCCATTATCAGCGAGCTGCTGAATCGTGCTTCTTGCGTCGGCTTCTGTCATACGCTGTGTGAAGCGTTCCTCTTTTGAAAGACTTTTGTAGTAATCGGAATTGATAAATTCTTTGCATTGCTGCTGTTTTGCAGCTTCTCTTGCGGAATCCAGTGCAGGCTTGTCCTTATCTGAAACAGTTATTGCAATGGTATCATTTTTTCTTGATACAGCTGAAAACTGCACTCCCTGTTCATTCAGATCCTGCATAACCTTTTGTGCAACTTCTGATGAGAGAGTGACTATATGACGTTCTGATTTAGGCAGACTTTTATAATATTCCGGATTTATAGCTTCAGGTCTTGTCGTTTTCTCATCGTTTGATATATCAGTCGGCTCTTTTTTGCCATTATTGATAATTCCATCAATGCTGTTGTAATCGTCTTCGATAGACATTTCAGCGTTCTTCAGGTAATTTTCCTGTTCTATTTTCTGTTCAGCTACAGTGCTACTGACTGCGCAGATTTCCTCTGATAGTTTCGAAATGCTGATTTCACCGGAATTAAGCTGTTCCACAACTTTCTGCGATGTGCTGTCAATAGCAGCGTCAATCTGAATATCGCTTTTCTTTGAAAACTCCTCATGTTTTGCCGACAGCTTTTCGACCTTACTTGTAAGTGCCTGTATCTTTGAATTCACGCTATTCAAATCCTTCTGCAAGTCGATTCTCTTTACAGAACTGTCTGTAAGCTCATATTTTTCTTTGATGTCAGCTGCTTTTTCTGCGAGAGAATTACGCTTATCCTGCAAACAAGCAATGGTACTGGTGTGCAAGTTATCCATAGCCTGAGCGAAAGTCTGTCTACGCTCAGCGTTATCGGATATGCTGAAACTTCGGATTGCTGTGTTCAAAGCAATGCAACGGTCTAATTTGTGCTGAGCTACATTCAACTTCTTGTCAATCTGAGCCATCTTATCTTTATGCACTTGTGTTTTCGCTTCACGCTTGGGGATTCTTTCGTTACGGATTTCATTGATTTTTTCCTCATTGCGTTTAATCATACTCTGCACAAACGGAAGACCGGAAAAGGAGTCGCTGAGTACACGGTTAGCGTCTTCGAGCCTGTCCGCACGTACTGTCAACTTGTGTATTTTCGATTCATTCCGTGTAATTTTATCTGCACGAACAGCTTTTTTGTCTATGAGAGATTCTATTTTACTGTCAAGCTTATTCGCTTTAGCGTTCAGGAATGGCAGCATTTTTTCACTTGTTTGTACCTCTTCAGACTGCGACTTTTCCAGTTTATTCTCCTGCGGATACTTGACATTTTGCGTGGAATATGCTATACTATCATTGAAGCTGATGAATGTTTCCTCTAGGGGCAATTGTAGCCCGGCAGATTGAAGCATTTTATCAGCTTTTTCTTTATTTACTGCAATAAGGTTGCCTTGTTCCATTTGTGCTTTCAAATAATTTTGCATATTATTCCTACCATACGCACTTGAAATTCGGTTGACTTCTTGCCTTTTTCCTTTTTCATTGATATTTACCGCAATCATAATTTCACGATTTTCCTTATCCTTCAATTCTGTAATTGCAACCAAAGAGTTATCGTGACTTCCTTTGAATATCAGTGCTGGATTTCTAAGTTCTAATGGAAGTTGCTTCATAATTTCAGCACTTAAACCATGCCCATGATAACGCTCACTTGCTTCTGACATACATTTTGCAATTGTACGAGGAGCGATAACCATATTCAATTCTGAATCTGCTCCAGCAATAGCAAGGGCGTTTGGTGTTGCTCCAATGGTGAGAAAATCGGTTGTTGTAGTTGTATTCGCTAAATATTTATCCAGTTTTTCAGAAAAACAAATGTCCTCATCCATATTTTTCTGCACCTTTTCAGCACTTCTCAGTATTTCTTCTGCTGTAAAGATTTTATTTTCAATATCCATAACTGGCATATATGTACCTCTTTCCCATAGTTTTAACTTGACTTGTAGCATGAAATGTGCTACACTATTTTTAACAGATGATTGCATTTAACTTGGGTAATTGGAACCCTATGTCTCTATGCACTCATCTGTTTTCCTATTCTTGACAACTTTAATCAGATGTGATATACTATCAATTAGATTGAAGTCGCCTGTGGGGAATTAGCCCCTATGTCCGTGAACAATCTAATTGAAGCTGATGAATGTTTCCTCTGGGGACAATTGGAGTCCCAAAGATTAAAGCATTTATCAGCTTTTTTCGTTTACGCATCATTCTTCCTGACACGCTCTTCAGGTAAGCGCTCCTGCGCTAATGTCTGCTTCTGTTTGCTGCGAAGCTCCTGCGCCATTCTGTTACGCTGCTGACGTGTGATATAGCCTTTCTGCGGTCTTTCCGCAGTAGCAGGAATATTGGGACGGATACAAACAGAATCTTCTGCTGCACCAGAGCGTAGGCTTTCCTGTTCCGCTATTGCTTTCTGCCGATCAGCTTCTCTCTGATTTTCAAGAGCATTCTGCTGTGCAAGCTGCTGTTCACGCTCTCTTGCAATTGCATCTCTTGTGGCAGTGTTCAGCTCCACCACTTGTCCCAGAGCTTCACGGATCGTAGCAGAATCCGCTGAACTGTTGGCAGTATATATCTGTGCAAGCATCATCTGAACGTCTGAGGGACGGTTTTCAAGAGCTGATACCGACGTATTGAGCATTTCTGCAATCTCCGGCAACAGTGCTTTATAATTACCGTTCTGAATCATAACGCCAGCTGGAGCAGCTCATTTAATGATTCAATCAGCTCTTCATCTTCCGAAATTCCACGTTCCATTGAATATACTCCACAGAGCTGAGTCTGAACGGTTATTGGGAGCCGTTCAAGTTCTGATACAGGCTTGCCGAGAAGCTCTGCCACATCAGGTAGATCAATCGTAGCAAGGGCAGTTTGAACAGTTTTATAAGTCTCGGCTGTATCTTCATTCATTCCATATTCGTAGATAATTCGCTGCTGGGTCTGTTCCGGCAGTTTTTTTATCGCTGCCGGAAGAATACCTGTTGCCTTTGCAATTTCAGCGATTTCTCTGTCCATTACTGCTGTCTGCCAGATATGCATCAGCTCATCCAGCGCAGCGGATGCGTCATCCTCCGTCTGTATATCGAACATTTCTATTACAGCGGTCATGCTGTTATGTACATCCTCCGGAAACTGCGTCAGGCTGTCATAGGACACTCCAAGCAGCTGCGCTGCCGTTTCAAGGTTTTTGTTATTCATAGGTTTCTCCTTTCGACTTCTTCCCCAGTGGGGAAGAAGTCTCATGTCTCTTTTGTTTAATCTGTGCGAGCTTATCCAACCAAGGTTTACCAACATTCGTTTGAGCGTTAACGAGTATATTTGTTTGAATTTTTGAAATTCTCGCTTTCATGATAGCACTTCCTTTTTATATCAAAACTCAAAATCAAAGTTGTTTTTTGCTTCTTCCTCTTCATCAAAGTGCGCCATAAAAGTAGCCTTGCAGTCAGCAAGTTTCTTTTCCATGTAGGCAAACATCTTCTCCACATCTGGCTGAGTATAATCAACGCTGCGCTTTGCTGCGATCTTCTCCAGCATTGCAATCTGAGCGCAGAGCTTGCTCATACGCTCCTTAGATTCAGCCTTGAATCGTTCGTGCTTTTCAGCATCTACCTCCATGGCAGCTGCTTTAGCTTCCATTTCCATTGTTTCATTTCTCATTTCATCCATGATAGTAATTCCTTTCAAATTTTAGAAGATACCTTCCACGGTCATATTCGGATAACTAATCAATGCGCATCGGAATACACATATTGTAGTTGTACCCCAGCGTTTTCCAATTGCTGGAGTATGGTGATGACCGCAGAGGTTCAGTTTAACTCTGTTCTTCAGGTTGTATAAATCAATTCCCAGCAAACCAGCGTGTGCATCATCTCTGCTTATTAAGTGGTACATAGAATCATGAGAGAGCAGTATGTCCGCTTTTTCCAGTTTTTTACCAATTTTCATACTTTCACGCTGTGTATGCATTGGATAATTACCTTGTTTGTATCGAGCAGAACCGGAAATTCCTGCGAATGTATATCCGCAGTGTGTGACACATCGTCTATGAATGTTTTCAGCACCGCCACGTTCTGGAGTGTTCCAATCATCATGATTTCCAGCAACTGCAAGTAATGGCTTGTCATCAACATATCTTTTTATAAGCTTGATCGCTGGTACTGGAATGTCTCCGAGCAGTACGCAAAGGTCATAATTGAGACTTTGAATGCGATTCAGTTCTTTATCGGTGTACCAATGCATATCAGAGAAAGCGAGAATTCTTAGCGAATTTCTCATTTCATCCATGATAGTTAGTCCTTTCATTTCATTCAAACCGTGTTATTCCCACAACTTTATTCATAGCATCAACAAGTTCCAGTCTTGTTTTGCAGTCATTTGACCACTCACCAAGCTCAGCAAGATGGATGAGTAAGTCATATGTCATTGACAGTTCCTCCAATGGCTCTATGCACTCCAAAAGGAACAAATAAATCTCCCTGACTCCATAACTGTTTGGAAATTCATCGAATTGTCGCAACAATCTCACTCCGGCAGCAGCTTTATCCTTGTTGCAAGTTTCAAGTTCCTGAACAGCATCTCTTATAAGCGATAGAATGATTCGCTGTTTTTCATCTGTAAGTTCTGCGAAGTTTTTGTTGTTTTCATCAGATGATTTTATACTGTTATAGAATGCGAATAAAACAAGTGGTGATAAAGTTTTATAGTGAGTGTCTATTCCGCAGCAGTTAAGTTTGAGATACATCAAAAAATGCGTCAATGTTCTTTTCACATCACCATTCTCTGCATAAAGATGTTTAATTAGAATCTCCCTTACCTTACTATGCCATGAGAGCATACTTCCTAATAAAAACTGTTCTACAATTGAAGATTCGCTGCGATTCTCAACTTCTGCTCTGTCTTTAAGTATTCTGTTCATCAGATCAAGGTCTGTAAAGCATAGCAGCTTTTTTTCAGTTTTTGCTCTTGCCATGAGAATTTACCACCATCTCTTCGTCCTCCAATGATAAAACGTCTTTCCATGAAACCGAGCTGTCTGAACGACAGCTGAACGGTTCAAACGCTTTTCCGTTACAAGTCTTAATCACTCCTGTTCCGGCAAGTTGGTCTGTCAGGAAATGTAATAACGTATCATCAATATGATAACAAGATTGTATGCATTTCCTGCTGCGTTGCAACTGTGTAAAATGGACAACAAAGTCTGTATTTTCCAGCAGCATCTTGCCTGAACTATTTTCATAAATTTCTTCAAAGGCAGCAGATGTAAATGTAAGACTGCAATTGTGTGTTTTGGTTTCTTCGGCAATATCCGCCAACAATGCAGCACCACCATCAGATTGGAACAATACCTCAATAACTTCAAGGTATATCCAACTGTAGCAATCTTGATGTTTCTGAATATGTTGCCATATACTTTCCAAACAGGCTTTGTAGCAAGAGCGTAATTTTTTGGGGGGCATGGCTGTAAAGGAAAAGATGGTCAGCTGCTTATCGCATGGAATTACAATATCACTTTCATCCGACACTTTTACCATAAAATCGCTACAAAGTGCTGTATATCTGTTATATTCGCAGTCAATATCAATGATAAAAACCCTGTCATTAGATTCATTAAGGATATGTGCGATTTCCTTTTGCAAAAACACTGTTTTTCCTGTGCCATATGTACCAAAAACGCCACAGTTGTGAGAAACTGTGCTTTGCGTTCTGTCACAGGAAATCTCTTTACCTGTCACTTGGTTGTAGCCGTAGATCATACTATCACCCTCTCTTCGTCCTCCACTGATAAAAAGTCTTCCCGTTATACTCATTCTCCATCACTTCCGGCAGAACCACGGTCTTTTTGCCGTCTTTAGTATAGGAAACTGAACTGCCTGAAAGCAGCTTCTTCACCTGAGTTTCCGTCAGCTCCTTGCCGTAGACCTTGCCAATATTCATACCGCATCTTCCTGTGCAGTAGAAGCCATAATTGCCTTTCTTGATCTCTTTACCGCACTTCGGGCAATTGCCTGTAGTAAATGAAACGCTGCTGTCAGAGCTGCCGTACTTGGTGCAAATGCCACGCACAAAGCCTGTGATCTCCTGCATAAACGCATCATGACCGCATTCTCCACGCTCGATATGCTGGAGCTGCATTTCCCAATCAGCAGTCAGCTTCGGAGACTTTACTTCATCCGGAACGACCTGAATCAGATTTACGCCCTTTTCTGCAGCTGTGATCTGCTTGCCTTTACGCTCTGCATAGCCGTTCTTGACAAGAGCTTCGATAATTCCTGCACGGGTCGCAGGAGTTCCCAGTCCCTTTTTCTCTGTCTCATCGTCATACTCATCCTGTCCGGCGTGTTCCATTGCAGAGAGCAGCGTAGCTTCTGTGTAAGGTTTCGGAGGACTTGTCCAGTGCTGAGTCTTTTTCGCTAATACATTGTCAAAGGTCTGTCCCTCTGTAAGTTCGGGCAGACTTTTTTCTTCTTCCTGCGCTTCGTCATCCTTACTCTTGGAAAGATTCCTGAACACAGCCTTAGCCTTATCATCAAGGGATTTCCAGCCCATTTCAGTGACTTTCTTACCGCTTGCCGAGAAAATAGTACCCTCACAATTAACCTTTACGCTCATGGAAATATACTCATGAGGTGCAGCAGCTGCACACATAAGTCTGGATGCAACCAGCAGCAGGATGTTTCTTTCACCGGAAGGCAGCGATTCAAGGTCAAATCTTACACCATTTATCGTAGGTATGATTGCATGGTGTCCGGTGACTTTCTTATTGTTGATAGACCGCTTTATATCCGGCGCAAATGGTACGTCCGGTGCGATCGGCTTGAATGCGACTGCTTTAAACAGCGCATTTACTACGTTCAGAGTAGATTCTTCCATATCATCTGAAAGATACTGGCTGTCTGTACGTGGATATGTAACCAGTTTTGCTTCATACAGGGACTGCATATAGTCAAGTGTCTGCTGTGCCGTATATCCCAGCAGCTTATTAGCATCACGCTGTAAGGTAGTCAGATCGTAGAGCTTCGGAGGATTTGCATTCTTATTTTCCCTCTTTGCTTCTGTAACAGTCGCAGTTCTGCCGTTGTAGGAAACAGCGATTCTCTGCGCAGCTGATTCATCATCAATGCGCTCAGAGGATGCAGTAAACGTTCCGCAGTCAAGCTCAACTGTGAAATACTTCTGCTTGACAAAATTCTTCACATCGTGATCACGCTGCACTATCATGGCAAGAGTCGGTGTCTGAACTCGTCCGGTATTGAGTTTTGCATTATAGCGGATAGAAAACAGACGAGAACCGTTCATACCAACCAGCCAGTCAGCCTTGGCACGTGCATATCCTGCATAATAGAGATTATCGTATTCTCTGCCGTCTTTGAGCTTATTCATGCCATCCCTGATAGCGGATTCTTCCAGAGAGGAAACCCAGAGTCTCTTAACAGGCTTACGGCAGCCGGACAGGTTATACACATAGCGGAAGATACATTCTCCCTCCCGATCAGCGTCCGTTGCGCATATAATTTCATCTACTCGGCTGTCATTCATAAGCTTTTTCAGGATGTTAAACTGCGCCTTGCAGCTGTCTGTTACCTTGAATTTCCACTTATCCGGAATCATCGGCAGCGTTTCAAAGCTCCAGCTTTTCCACATATCACCGTAATCATTTGGCATAGACAGTCCCACCAGATGTCCGAAGCACCATGATACTATGTATCTATTGCCCTCTGTGCAGCCGTCTTTTTTCGTGTTTGCACCCAGAACAGGCGCAATCGCTCTTGCTACGGATGGTTTTTCGGCTATGACTAACATCATATTTATCATTCCTTTCATCAATAAAAAGCAGCAGATTTCCTCTCAGCTGGAAGAAGTCTGCTGCTTCAGCATATATCACAAATCCGCTTCCACGTCTTTTGTAATGACATCCTTTATAAGTCGATTGTACTTATCATTTAGTGCCTTGCTTTTCTTTTTGCAAGTGACAAGACAGGCTATCAGACCAATAGAAAATGCAACAACGCTATACAGTATTGTTTTATTCATGCTTTTCCCTTTCCTTAACTTTTACCCCACTGGGGAAGAAGTTAAAACTCCTCGTCATCATTATTGAACTCAATATCTGAATCCTCATCATCATATACATCATCTACAGGAGCTGCTTTCTTAGGCTTTTTCAGAAGTTTGAATGCAAAGAAACCAATAACTCCAAGAATTACAACTATACCAATGAGTAACATAGATGATGTCAAGCCGGATTTGGATTTTGTCTCAGCTGCTTCAGTTGTAGTCTCAGTTCCTGCTGCTTCTCCTGATGATTCGCTCTTGTTAGTAATTGTAGTCGTTGCAGGCTTCGCTTTATTACTGTTCGCTGCCTGTGCTGCTGCTTCAGCATCTTCAGGATCTATTGTAACTGTATTTTCTTCATCTTCATTTCCTGCATAGAGTAATGCGTAAAGATCATATGCGTCTACTTTATTCAGAAAATACACGTTATCCTGTCCGCTTTCCGCTGTATAGTCAATCAACACATAGAAAACGCTGCCATCTCTTGTGGTAACTGCAATAAACTGCATTTCTTCACCGTCATAGATGATGTCATTCTCCTGAATGAGAGTTGCATTTCCGTCTGTATCATAATATGGGTCATTGAAGTAGTCCGGTTCAGATTCTTCCATCGAAGTATCATTCGATACAGTCCATTCGCCGTTCATCAGAGCTTCGGAGAACAAATCTCCAAACATATCCATAGCTGCATCCATATCTTCTTCAGAAGCATCATCAAGAGCAATGCTTTCTTCTTCAATTGCAGTTTCTTCTTCAACTGAAGCTTCACTTGGTACTTCATTTTCAGCGTAAACATTCATTGCGCCGACGACCGCAATCATAGCAGAAGCTGCAATGACGGAAATAATCTTACTTAATTTCATTTATATTTTCCTCCTGTGTAGAAACTTTAGCTGTTGGTGCTGATACAGCCTGATTCTCTGCATTATCAAATTCAAAAAGCTGAGCCATGTCCGCAGCAGTATATCCGCTTTTCGATGCACGATTTACGATAGCAAGCTGCTGTAATAAATCTTCATTGACTACCATGCTGTTTCTCTTGATAAAAGCTGTAATTTCAGCACTCTCAAGCATTTCAATTTCTTTTTCAATTTTTGCTCTTTCCTGAGTATCTTCCTTAATTCGCCTTGTCAGCTCATCTAATTTCTCTCTCAGTTTTATAAGCTTTTTTTCATTTCTTGATGCCATAGAATCCTCCTTAATAGAATACAAGCTGCGGGTCAATCATATCCCATCCATATCCATCAGTATCAACATTAACCTGAACGTGTACATATGAGCCTATCCCAGAATTACCTGTACTTCCACATCTCTGCTGAGAAGTTGAAACAGCAAATTCCTCATCATATTTAAGCTTATCACCGACTTCGTATCCATCCAGCAGCTTTACATTCTGGATGGTTATTTCTGTGTCACGATATTCGCCGTCCTCGCCGTCGTACCAATAATCAACGTCATCCTCACGGAGTACTATTTTCTGATTTGCTTCATCATAGCTCTTGATTTTACATTCAAGTGGTGAATAAATAGGCGAGCCAGCAGGATACAAAACATCAATACCCTTATGTAATCCGCTTAGATTGCAATGCTTTGCGTTCCATTCCTTGATATCATAGCCATATCCATGAATAATTTTTCCATCGCTGATATAGTTCTTAATACTTCCTCCATCAAACATCCAGTGCAGTGTCTGATGATTGCCGTAAAGACTTCCGGCGTTTTCGTCATTACCGATTAAAAGCTGATAGTAGGCGTATCGCTCAGCTCCATCATCCATGCTTTTCAACTTGTCTTCAATAGCTTTATCAAAGGTTTTCAGCTGCTTTACGTTATAATAGAGCCGGCAGTTTTCCACCCATTCATACATCTGATAATATTTGTACCAACCACGATTATCATAATCCTGAGGAATTATTCCTCCTGCGCCACGCATAGCAGTAAGTATCGCAGACGGTTCTGGAGCTTGGGTTGATATAATAGCTTCATGAGGGAATTTCAGGATAGTTACATCATCGGGAGATGCCATTACTACACCATGATGATCCTGCAACAACGAACCATCGTCTAATTCCAGATCGTAATATGAGCGATATATCCAGTATCCGCACTGTTCGAAATAACAATTGCCATCATCACCCCAGAAATATAACGATTCCTGAGTATTACCAGACGGATCTGTAATAGTATTACGCAAATCCTGTAAATACCAACCAGTAGCTGAATAACTGTCCTGAGCATTGATAATTTCGAGATTATCTATGCTGTAAATAATGGTATATGTAGAATCCGATTCATCATATTCTACGAAGTCCTTCAGATTATTAGGCACACTATTACAAGACACATACCCATAAAGTGTACCGTCACGTGTAGTTGTACCACTGCCATAGCAGATCTGATAATCATCTTGATTAGGAAGTGTATACTCGTTCATGTGCTCCCAGCCAGACGCATTATCATAAAAATATTCAAATTCATACTGAGAATTAAAAAGCTCTTTGAGTACCTTTTCAGTATTATTCTCTATATAATCAGATGAGGTATAACTCCAGTATACAATATCGCCATTATCAGCATCGACTGAGAAGTCATAGTAATATGCACAGAGGAAACTGTACAGCTTAAATACATCAAAATCCCAGACAGGGTCATAGTTAAATTGAGTGCTTCGTCCCCAGATATACTCTGTAGGATTATCGTCCATATCGGACGTGTCAGCACCAAGAGAACTCAAACCGCTTTTCCAATCGCTTGTACCGACTTTAATAATCTTATTATTCATATCGTTGGCAAGCTTAGTATAATACTCAACTGATTTTGTAAGATCGTAATCCTGAGCTGCGTATGTACCTAAAACCCAGCTGCCGCTTGAAACACATGATGTAAACATCATCATAAAAAACATAAGAATCAGCAGAATTAGTAAAGCTGGAGTCAGCAGTGTCAGCAAAAAATTACGAGTTTCCTTATCAAAAGGATTCTTTACTTTTTTATCTGATAGCTTTAGTTTTTCTTTTATCCTCTCTAATATGGACTTTGATTCTGATGTTTTTTTCTTGTGTTTTGATGCATTGTAGTTCTCGTTTTTCCGCTTTTGCAGTTTTTCTTCCTGAGAATGTAGCTTATAATTTTGCTTATTTTCCTTATTCTGCAATTTATCACGTTTTTTCTCATTACGATGCAGCTTGCTTTGCTTGCTGGAATACTGTTTTGCACGGTCGTAAATATTGCGTTTAGCGGAATCGGCAGCTCTCAGAAAGTCATTGTTTTCATCAGCATGAGCAGCTTTCTGCCAAGCAGATGCCTTCATGCGATTTCCAGTGTATTTTAAAGGTTTTAAAGCAAGTAGACCGGAAGCAGAATAATGCGAGATTCTGCGCTGATTTTTGAAATTTTTCTTGTTGAATTTCTTTTCAGTTTTCAGCTGATTTTTCTCGTTTTTCAGAACTTTTTTATCAAGCTTATACCGCTTTTCGCTGCGCTTTGCGAGCTTTTTATAGGTCGAATCAGAGATTCGTCCATCCATATTTTTTCGCAGATATCGCTCTGTTTTTTCGGAGCGTTTCTGCTTGATTTTACGGAGATTCTGACGGTTTTCAGCCATTTTTGGCTTATAATCATTGTACTTGAAATCAAGTTTTTTCTGCTTCAGTAGCTTATACTTTTCCTTTTCGATTTTATGCTGTTTTTTCTGCTTGAAATGGTTCCGTACACCTTTTACTGCATCAACAGCAACTCTGGATGAAGCAAGAGTACCTCTGTTAAAATCATCTACAGCTTCTGAATTATACTTCTGCTGTAGATAATTTTTTGTAGCTCTGAACCCTTCGTCACCAAGCTTCACAGCTGCTGTTTCTGTTGCAAGTGCTGCGCCGAGTGCAGCTTTTGAACCAGTTTTGGTGATTTTATATGTTCCAAAAATAGTTCCTTTCGCTATTTGCCCTTTTACTGTATAAGGTTTTATGCTTTTAATCTGTTTTGTTACAGACGGAACATCGCCATTTACACGATATTTCAGGTTTACAGCTTTATGCAGCAGTCCTCTGTTATTACCGTGATATTCTCTTTTTCCACGGATAATCTGAGATTTAGTGCGATATTTTCCATTGTCGAGTTTCTGACGGACAAGTTTCACCTGAAACTGTGTACCACGCCAGCCATACTGCCGAAGCGGTGATTTTGCCTTTTGCAAGCCATTTCGGTTCAGGTTGAATCTTGACATTATCACACCTCCTTATGTAGTCTGGTCTGCCAGCTGCTGTTCTTCTGGTTTTGTAGTCATCAGTCGATACATCTTTGTGTCTGACGGAAATTCGTCAATAAATGGAAGGATAATGTTGTCATAACGTATCAAACCCTCTCCCTGACCGGAAGAAGTAACAAACTGCATCTGAGCAGCAGAAATACCGAGCTTTTCTCCGAGAATCTCTCTGTCTCCGGAAGCCTGATTGAGCATATAAACGAAATCTGTATTATCAAAGATGTTTTCTACTTCCTGAGACTGCAAGAGATCTTTTACATTCTGAGTGATACCAGTAGGAACACCGCCCCATTTTCGGAAACGCTTCCAAATCTCAACGGAATACTTTGCAGTCTGTTCTTCCTTGAGAAGTAAGTGGAATTCATCGATATAGTAACGTGTTACCTTGCGTTCCGCACGGTTAACAGTTACTCTGTTCCAGACTGTATCCTGTACAATAAGCATACCAACCTTTTTCAGCTGGCTGCCAAGCTCCTTGATATCAAAGCAGATGATTCTGTTCTGCATATCAATGTTTGTCTGGTGATTAAAGAGGTTCTGCGAACCGTTTACATACATTTCAAGGCTGTTAGCAACTCTGAGAGCAATTTCACCTTGCTGCATCAGCTCTGCATGGAGGTCAGACAGTATCGGCATTTTTTCGACTGACGGATTCTTCAGGAATCTCATGTAGATATTTCTTACACATTTGTCAATTACTGAACGTTCCTCAGCTGTCAGACCATACTTACCGCCTACGATAATTTCGCAGAGTGAAATTATGAAGTCGGACTTCATAGAAACAGGATTTTCATCCATATCCGCACCGAAATTAATATCCATCGGATTGATATACTGCTCAGAATTGGAGGAAATCTTGATAAGCTGTCCATTCAGCTCCTGAACAAGAGGGAAATATTCTCCTTCAGGGTCACAGATGATGATATCATCGGTTGTTTTCAGGAAGCTGTCCAGAATCTCACGCTTACCACTGAAAGATTTACCCGAACCCGGAGTTCCGAGAATCAGTCCATTAGGATTCTTCAGGTTGGAACGGTCAGCCATAATCATGTTGCCTGAAATTTTATTCACGCCGTAGTATGTACCGTCCGGCTGGAACAGTTCACGTGTTGTAAACGGAACAAAAACCGCTATACCCGAAGTGTGCATTTCACGGCTGACAGGGATTTCATTCAGACCAAGCGGAAGGGTAGTTGCAAGAGCCTGTTCCTGAATGTATCCGCACTGCATCATCATGCAGTTATTCTTCTGACAAATACGTTTGAGTAAATCAAGCTGCAATTTCAGGTCTTTCTTTGATTTTGCGTAGTTTCGCAGAGAAAGAGATATATGGAAAAGTCGTTCATTTTTAGAGTTCAGATCATCAAGCAACTTTTCAAGATCATCAATATACATTTTGATAGACGGAGGAAGTATATTGGGATCATATCCAGCTGTAGAAGCTTTTTTCTGCTCATCGATCTTCATCTGTTCCACATTTGTCAGCTTGCGTTTGATGAATTTTAATGCAGCAATCTGATCAAAAGGTTCAATATGGAGATTTACACAGAAAAGATTCTGAGCCTTCATGAAATCATTGAGTACCGTATCCGGCAGCTCTCCGGCAAGGATATTGATTGTAGATACTGCACCGAATGCGTCTCCGATTTCAAAATCAGACTTGTTGAATTTCAGAGATGATGGCGAAATGAAATCCTTAGTATCCATTCCAGAGCGAAGCATTCTGTTCCAGTCAAAGATAAATGGAGCGTTCCGATATGGATTAAGTGAATAATACAGCGTTTCCAATCGCTCCCTACCATTTAGAGCCTGTGCTTCTACTCCAATTGCTTTCAGAAGCTTAATAAGTTCTGTGGATAGACTTATAAGCTTAGCTCTTGCGGATTTATAGGAATCTGCGTCAACGGTAAAGGTGAGAAACTTACGGCATGATTGACCATTAGAACCATTTGTTAGCTTCGATGTCAGCATTTCTGAGTATTCACGTCGGATATCGTTGAAATCGTCATCCTGATTATTTATCTGAATACTTTTGACTAACGCTTCCTGACTTCTGTTCTGATTTTCAAATGTAAGCTGAAATTTTACTGTATTATCGAAGAAATTCAGCATATCGCAGTACTTTGAAAATATTCTGTTCTGCTCGTCGAAATCGGCAAGCTCGTAATTTATATCAAAAAACTGAATAGTTTTTGAGTAGCTGTTATCTGAAATCTGGCAGATACCATCCTTGAACATCTGAATGTACGGAATTGTATTCTGTACAGTTTTCTTGTCATTCTTATATTTTTTTATTTCACTCATTCGAGCTGCTATAACTTTCTTTTCATCTTTTGTCAGCTGTTCAGGCTTCTTTCTCACAGCAACAGCAGCTTCTGATTTAAGATTTTTCTTAGCCACGTTTACCTCCTTCTGCTTGATTCAAAGCTTTTTTCAGTTTCATGTATTCAATCTGCCGTTCCATGCATTCATAGGCATTTGTAGTACGGTAAATGCGTTTCCGAGGAGATTTGAAATAAGCAATCATCTGCTTTACAACCTGTTCGAAAAACATACCGTTTTTCTTATATACACCGCATATAATTGCAGGAGCAGCGCAGCATCCCATTGCAATGATTCCTCCGGATAATCCAAGGAATCCTCTTGTGAGAAAAAATACAGGAATTCCTATTACGAAACCGATTCCAAAGGATATAACCTGACGTTTTGTAAGTCCAAACATGAATTTCTCCTTGATATCATTCAGGTCTTTTGGAATCTGAACATAATGAGCCATATAATCCTCCTTTAATGTGCGTTGAATACAGACTTTGAAATAGCACCTGTACGTAGCATCGTAAACATTAATGCAACTGTGTAACCAAGCAGCATTGCCATCTGCATTACTATATCTGAATTACTTGCACCAGAATTTAACGTAGCTATCATATTGGCAAACAGCGTTTTAAAAATACCGAGTGCTATTACAATGAAAAATCCCTGAAATGATAATGCAAGCAGTTGTTTTATCCAGTTTTTTCCTATAGAACTAAACTCTCCAGAGTCCATCATGGTTGCCATAGGAATCGGCGCAACTCCGAGATACATGAATACCTCAATGATTCGTGATGCTAATACGATGATAATGACTACCATCAAAAGCATTACGCCGAGATGTACTATCAGCGAAATGAACCATACGGTCAAGAGTGTGCCTATACTTAAGCCATCAAGTGCGGAATCCTGCAACGCCATATTTTCTTCCATAAAGGAACCGCTGCCAAATAGTGACGCTAATCCGTTTGCACATACATTTGTACCAAAAGAGAATAGTCCTGATGCTATGTAGAACACATTTGATACAAGCAAGACACCGCATAGGGCTTTAATTATCCATTTTATGAAAATCGAATCATCGAAATCTTTAAAATTATTCCCTCGTATGACCATTTGTATCAGATCGGTAAGCAGTATAACCGTCAGCACAAAACCGCCAATAGGAACAACCACATTATTGCACACGGCTTCAATTGTCTCCCATATTCTTGTTCCACTACCGTTTGCATTACCTGTAAAATTAGCAGGGTGCACCGTAATGAAAGACGAAACCAATCCATCGCCACCAGTAGTCGAATCGAATGTATCCGTCAGAAGTGAAGACATACTATCGAATTGTGATTTGATACCATCGCTTATGAGATCTTTAAACCACTTTTCTATACTATCCACCGCATCGCTTATGATGCCCATATCGTCACCGTCCTTTCTGTTATACGGCTATACAGCCTGAATCCTTTCGGATACAGGCTGAAACCGTAAAAGGGTGTGTGTATGCGTGTGCCAGAGATTAACCCATAGCACCAGTCATCATGTTAATGAGTACAGGTACGAGAATCATTGCGAGGAGAATAAGACCAAGACCAGCCATGAGCTGCTTCATACCCTGTGACTTAGCACCGGGGTTATCGTTGCCGTAGCCTTCAAGAAGATTAACTACGCCCCAGATAGCGACACCGCCACCGATGAGACAGATTACAGACTTAAGTACAGTACCAGCTGTATTGATAAATGAACTTGTGTCTACTTCACCAGCTGCAAATGCGTTAATACCGCACATACAGCACATGATAGCTGCGGTTACGAAAATAGTGATTGCCTTCTTAGCACGCTTACAGCCCTTTGTAAGCTTATTTGTTGCAGAAATTGTCTTCATTTTAAAAACCTCCAGATTTATGTTTCATTTTTTTCTTCGCCCGAACTGCATATGTACTGTGTTACTACGTCATCTGCATGGAATTCTGCTGTATTTTCACGCTTTCTGCGTACAAATTTAGCAATATCGAATTCATTAGCCGGATTATCATCCGACAGCAGATGATAGTTTTTGTGGCGAGTGATATCATACTTGTCCGAGAAGAACGGGCGCACTCCTCGAAGTTGTAAGATACACTTACCGCCATCCATTACGGATAATTCATCTTGCGATTTCAGCTCCTTTCCAAGTTTCTGGTAGTTCAATCCATAGCTCTGAGACTGTCCACGATTCTCTGAGGTGTTGAAAGAATCAATCGTCTCTTTTCCGAGAGATTCAGATATTTCCTTAAGTGTTGTCTTCTCCTTACCTCCTAAGAATAGTGTTGTATCACAGTTACCCTCGATAGTATCAGCGTTATCCTTATATATCGCTTTGAGCTGCGATTTTGCCTGAAGGATAATTGATGCAGATATTTCACGAGAACGGATTGTTGCTATCAGCTGTTCAAAATTAGGGATTTCACCTATATTCGCAAACTCGTCAAGCAAGCAGCGGACATGGTATTTCAATCTTCTGCCCGGACTGTTGTCAGCCTTAGTACAGAGGAGATTAAACATTTGTGAGTACATGATCGCAACAAGAAAATTGAATGTTGCGTCTGTATCGGAAATGATTACAAAGAGTGCAGACAGCTCATCACCAAGCTTGTCCAATCCAAGTTCATCATACCTAGTAATTTCCAGTACCTCGTCAATGGCAAACGGTGCAAGACGTGTAGAGCAAGAAATCAGAATAGATTTTGCCGTTTTACCAGCAGCAAGCTTATATGCACGGTACTGCTTTATGGCAAAAGTACCTATTCTGCGCTGTTCATCATCCGGCTGGAAGTTTTGTCGGATATACTCGTAGTCCTCAGATAATTCCACGTCATCAGGGAACGAATCGTTTATCCAGTAGTCAACAAATTCAAACTGCAAATCGATTACATTCTTGAATTCTTCATCATCCTCACGGCATTCTGATTGGTTTATCATGTCGATGAGCGTCTCAAAGTTACGCTCTTCGGGTGGTGAAAAGCAGAAAATCATAGCTATGTACGCTGTATAAAGCAATTTTTCAGCCTTTACCCAGAAGTCCTCTCCTGATTGTGTTTTGCTGCCAGATGTATTCTTGACAAGTACTTCAACGAATTTTAAAATATCCTTTTCACGATTCTTTTCGCTTATGTAAGCAAAGGGATTGTAGTGCATGGATTTTTCAAAATCAATAGTGTTGAAAACCTTGATTTTATATGGCTCATATGTTGTTATCGTCTTGCCGTTTTTGTCTTTGGTCTGTATGGGTCTGCCTTTTTCAAGCATTTTTCCGCATTCGATGAGAACTGAACCTTTAGGGTCTGTAACAATATAGCTGCTGTGCATCTGCATGAGGTTAGGCTTCACGAAAAATCGTGTTTTACCGCTACCTGATCCGCCTATAATCAGAATATTCTTGTTTCTACCATATTTCGGAGAGGACGGTCTGCCCATCATCAACCGCTCCGTCTGTGTCAGGATTACGTTATTGGAGAAATCAGACTTGTCCATATACGGTTCAATATCTTGAGCATTTCCCCAGCGAGCGGAGCCGTATTCTTCACCTTGACGGAATTTTTTTCGATTCTTCGCTCTGATCGTGAGGATAATCTTCATTACAACTGCAATACCTACTCCGACAAGCAGGTCAATAGGATGAAAACTGGGTATCATCTTTGCAAAAACCGTACCGAGGTTATTGAAAAACGGCGTTAGTTTTTCTGAAATATTCTCACCTTCTGCTGTTCGGAACGCACAAGAGATCATATCTCCTGCATATCCAAAAATTACATAGGGAAGATTCAGAAGAATCGCTTTTTTCAGTTTTCCGGAATCAATCTTCATCAGTGACTCACCTCCGAGCGTTCACGGAGTTTTTCTTTCCTTGGCTGCCGTGAGATCTGCTGAGCATGAGCTTTCAATTGCGCTCTCGATATTTCTCCACGCTTAGGCAAAGCCTTTTCAGCTGTTTTACTTGCGTACTCGGAAAATGCTTTCTTGAAGTTATCAGCTTTATAGGCAGAAAACAGAACGTGATATACAGGCGTTTCTGTAGATTTATCACGCCTTACAGCGAAATCAACATCATATTTCTTCGCTGTTGCAAGAAAATCACGGATGTTATTATCAGATACTTCAATCTTTTCAAGGTTTCCATTTGACTGCTTATGCAGCTGTTTCATGGTAATCTTGCCTTTTTTCTGAGAGTTGCCGCTGAGAAAGTCTTTTATTGCATTTTTCAGAACATCAGAGGTAAGACGTTTAGTTTTTACAGCAATATCGATTGTCTTCCTCGTACCTTTTTCAAAATCAGATGCCATTCAATTCACCTGATTCATCTTCAGCAGGAATGCGGTAAATCGGATAATTGCCTTTAGCAAGCCAACTTTCAAGTCTAGCAGTAATATTAGAAATTGTTGAGAAGTTCTCAAAAATACCAAGCTGAATATCACCAGTTACTGTCTGTGCTACTAACCCAAAGACTGTGATAGTTTCTTTAGATTCAATATCTTCGGCTTCTAATTCTGTTGGATAGATTGAAACTACATTGTCGTAATTTACGAATTCATTATCCTGAGTAATAATTGTCATTTTCATTTGATGACCTCCATTATTTGTTTATTTTTACTTCTGCCCCAGTGGGGAAGAAGTTATTACTGTTTTGCATACTGCGGAAAGTCCTTGCGAAAGTTTGCATGAATCTGGCTGGATGCAGTCATAGGCGCATTATACAGCGATGTCAGTAGATATGATTTCATGTTTCTGATTTCACTAGTGTTCTTTGCAAGACAATCAAGTACATAAGTGATATGTTCAGAATCAAGCTTCAGCATTTGTCCAGCAACTATAGCTTGTGGTAATTGCTCTCCATTAACATTGAGCATAGGCTTAGTCGAGCATATTGCATCAACCATTACGGCAACAAGCTCATCCAGTTCTGCTTTGCTGCCTGATGGATGTCTCTGTGGATGATCGTACTCAGAAACAAGAAAATCATAATCAATGTTTTCCTTTACTACTTGCGTATATCCATCTATCTTATCCATCAATTCCGCTGCTCTGTGTTGTGATTCGTTTTCAGATTTTGATTGATAAGATTGATCTGATTCACTCAGTATGGTTCTATTAGTCTGATTATATATAGGGAGTTTTGATTTTCGAAATTCTTGACTTGTGATTTTCAAAGCACCAGAATTTTGATTTTCACAATTCAAGGATTTTGATTTGTGATTTTCAAAATTCAAGGATTTTGATTCAAATTTATCAGAAGAATTACTATCAGTCGGAGATTCATCACTATGAGAAGGAGAATTGTCTCCGGAGTCATCTGTATCGTCAATCTTGATGCTGTTGAAGTTGCAGACGTAGATTCTGTCAGGCTTACCCTGTCCCTGTTTCTTACGTTCAATAAGTCCGATTCCAGTAGCTACATCAAGTTCCTTCATGATTTTGACAGCCTTTTGAGTCTGGCATCCAAGCAGCTCACAGATTTCAGTATTTTTGAAATACACAAAAACTCTGCCTTTAGAATCAATCCAATCGTTTTTTGCTGATAATCCGGACCGATCCAGCAGTAATCCATAGAGTACTTTTGCTTCGCAGGACAGCTTTTTAAATTTTTCATCCGTAAAAAGCATCTGAGGTATGGTGTAAAACTGATACTGTCGTGTTTCATTTCCATAAAAATAGTTAAACATTGTTTTCACCATCCTTTTCATGCTGTCTGAATTGTTTTTTCATCTCAATAAGGTCTTTCATCGGAATTGCACTTATTAACTCGGCTGTATTTGTGATATCCTGAGCTGTTTCAGCATGAGTAAAAAGTATACTAAACAGCATTTTGGAACTTACAGAAAAATTACTATACTCAGCAGTCATAAGCTGCTTCGGCATAGAAAAATACATGGTTGACATATTACTCCTCCTATCAAAAAAGCGTTTCCCGATTTTTATCGGGAAACGCTTTTTCATATTTTCTATTTATTCCTGAATTGTGATTTTCAAAATGCAGGAATTTTGATGTGAAAATAAAAAAAGACGTTCCTCTTTTTTCGAGAAACGTCCGTATTTCATTTTTTTACTTTTGCTTGTTATTTCAATCTGTTCGCATCGTGTTTTCGTTGTTTTTTCTTACTTCCCTTAGAACGGAAAAGCCACAGTTTCCGACTGATATAACAGTATCAGGGATATTTATGCTTACTAAGCTTGTGCAGAGTTCAAAAGCAGAATCGCCAATAATGGTTACACTATCCGGAA
>JBGVRS010000117.1:0-9702 GCA_045128635.1 Lachnospiraceae bacterium | reverse complement strand
GTAAGCCATATGATTCAGCTGTTTTACAGGATAAAACAGGTACAGTAGATGCGAAGATTTGGGATCCTAATTCTCTTGGCATAGATGATTTCGATGCCCTTGATTATGTAGAGGTAGTGGCTGATGTAGTGTGCTTCAATGGTGCTATGCAGCTTAATGTGAAGCGTGTTAGAAAGGTGTCAGAAGGAGAGTACGACCCAAAGGAGTATCTGCCAGTATCAGATAAGAATCTTGATGACATGTTTGATGAACTTCTAAAGTTTGTGGGCTCAATTAAAAATACATATCTCAAGGCACTTCTGGAGAAATTTTTTGTGGAGGATAAACAGTTTGCCAAGACATTTAAGAATCATTCGGCAGCAAAATCAGTTCATCATGGATTTATAGGTGGACTTCTTGAACACAGCTTATCGGTAACAAAGCTATGTGACTTCTACTGCACACAGTATACTCTTCTTAATAGGGATTTATTGCTGACAGCAGCTATGCTTCACGACATGGGTAAGGTGTATGAATTATCAGGCTTCCCGACAAATGATTACACAGATGAAGGTCAGTTAATCGGTCATATAGTTATAGGTTCAGAAAAGATAACTATGGCAGCAGCTACTATAGAAGGCTTCCCTGTAAAGACCTTAAATGAGCTCAAGCATTGTATCTTAGCACATCATGGAGAGTTGGAATATGGTTCGCCAAAGAAGCCGGCACTGATGGAAGCTGTAGCACTTAGCTTCGCAGATAACACAGATGCCAAGATGCAGACTATGAAGGAGCTGTTTAGCAGTGCACAGCCGGCAGAGGGAACAGAGTGGCTTGGATATAACAGATTGTTCGAGAGCAATATAAGAAAGACATCGAAGTAGTGTTAAATAGCGAGGAAAAGAAGCAGAAGTCTTATGCTTGCATAAAGAGTTCTGTTTCTTTGGCGAGTATACAGTATGAACAACGTAGAGCGATAGCTCGGAGTTGTGAATACTGCGACTGTGGGAGTTTCGTAGAAACGAAACAGTCGATTTAACACTGTATAGTGAAACGAGGAAAAGAATGATAAAGAAAAACGAAGATTATATAATCGCAATTGAAGATATGGGAACTGAGGGAGAGGGAGTCGGCAAGATTGACGGCTTCACTCTTTTTGTTAAGGACGCATTACCGGGAGATATTGCAAGAGTAAAGGTAGTCAAAGAGGGAAAAACTTATGGCTACGGACGCTTGATGGAGGTTATCACACCCTCTGAGTACAGAGTAGAAGCGGTATGTCCTGTAGCCAGACAGTGTGGAGGCTGTCAGATACAGGAAATGTCCTATGAGGCGCAGCTTGCTTTCAAGGAGAAGAAGGTACAAAACAACCTTGAGCGCATAGGCAAGATAGAACCTTCTTCCTATGAAATGTGTACTATTATCGGAATGGAAGAGCCATATCATTATAGAAATAAGGCTCAGTTTCCAGTGGGAACGGACAGAGACGGAAATATTGTTACAGGCTTTTATGCAGGAAGAACACACAGCATAATACCATGTGATGACTGTGCCATCGGGGATAATATAAATGCATGTATATTGGCTATCATTAAGTCCCATATGAAAAAATATAACATAAAGCCTTATGACGAAGAAAAGCATACAGGATTAGTTCGTCATATCCTTATACGCCGTGGCTTTACAACTGGCGAGATTATGGTGTGTATAATCATCAATGGTATGGAGCTTAAGGGCAGTAGCGAGCTGGTGGACGAGCTTAAAGCTATAGAGAAAATGACCAGCATATCTCTTAACATAAATAGAGAGAAAACTAATGTAATCATGGGTAAAACAGTTATAGATTTGTATGGTGAGGGATATATAACTGATTATATAGGCGATGTGAAGTTTAGAATATCGCCATTGTCATTTTTCCAGGTAAATCCTGTGCAGACAAGAAAGCTTTATGGTAAAGCACTGGAATTTGCAGGACTGACAGGAAACGAGATTGTGTGGGATCTATACTGTGGCGTTGGAACTATATCCCTATTCTTAGCAAAATCGGCTCATAAGGTTTACGGTGTTGAAATTGTGCCAGAGGCAATTGAGGATGCCAGAAAAAATGCGTCTCTCAACAATATTACTAACGCAGAATTCTTTGTAGGTAAGGCGGAGGAGGTTGTACCTAAGATGTACAAGGAGTGCGGAATAGGTGCTGATGTGGTTGTAGTTGACCCACCTAGGAAGGGCTGTGACGAGAAGCTTCTTGAGACAATGATTGAGATGAATCCAGAGAGAATTGTCTATGTAAGCTGTGATTCTGCAACGCTGGCGAGGGATTTGAAATACTTGAGAGAAAATGGGTACGAGGTGAAGAAGGTACAGCCGGTGGATATGTTTCCGCATACGGGTCATGTCGAGACGGTTGTCTTGCTTTCCAAGAAAGACCGCTAAATCAAAGGGTTTCAGCGATTTTGGACAGAGATGAAGTTGTGTTTTTCTGTTTGGATGGACTGAAATTTGTTTGGTGTTACCGAGGTGGGGTAAGAAAAATGAACGTTTTGGCAAAAGGTTGGAAGTTTGTCGAATAAGTGCATAATTAAGATAGCAGAGCGCTCTGTTTATGGATATTGGCAAAGGTGGTAAATGATATGAAATATATATTCCTTCATGGTTTGGGACAGACGGCTTCAAGCTGGGATAAAACCATTGCCTCCTGCATGGGAGAAAAAGAAAACATAATCTGCCCGAATTTGTTTGAGTTACTGCAGGGAAAGGAAGTAACCTATGCGAATCTGTATGAGGCTTTTTCAGAATACGGCAGGGGCTTTTACGAACCATTTGTCATTTGTGGATTGTCCTTAGGCGGCGTTCTTGCATTACAGTACAGTATCGAAAATCCTGAAAAAGTAAAGTCAGCAGTATTGATTGGTACACAATATATTATGCCAAAAGGATTATTGAAATTTCAAAATGCTGTTTTTCATTTTATGCCACAAAAAATGTTCGATATGATGGGGCTTGCAAAACAGGATGCTATTAAGCTGTCGAAATCTATGATGGATTTGGATTTTCGTCAGAATTTTCAGGAATTAAAGTGTCCGGTACTTGTTATTTGTGGGGAAAAGGATAAGGCGAATAAAAAAGCATCATCGGAATTAGCTAAACTTCTTCCTCAGGCAGAACTGAAAATAATAGAAAACGCAGGACATGAGGTAAACATAGATGCACCGGAAAAATTAGGTGAAATTTTAAATTCTTTTTGTGATGAAAAGTCATGAAATAGGGGTGAATCATAATTGAAAGGTTTTGTGCGGAAAGATAGTTTTCTTTCACTATGTGGATTGAATTGTGGTTTGTGTTCAATGCATGTAGATGGATATTGTCCCGGATGCGGCGGAGGAGAGGGTAATCAGTCCTGTAAAATAGCAAAATGCAGCTTAGTACATGAGAAAGTAGAATACTGCAGTCAATGCTCTGAGTTCCCTTGTGAAAAATATGAGGGAATTGATGAATATGATTCTTTTATTACACATCAAAATCAAATGAAGGATTTGGCGAAGGCAGAGAAAATCGGAGTAGAAGCATACAGCACAGAGCAGAAAGAAAAGGCGGAGTTTCTAAAACTTCTTTTAAGCAATTATAATGATGGAAGAAAAAAGACCTTTTTTTGTCTGGCAGTAAATCTGTTGGATATTGCGGATTTGAGAACAATAATGCAGCAGATAAAGGATGTAATAGAAATGTCCGACCTTCCGCTAAAAGAGAAATCAGCTAAAGCAGTAAAGATTTTTCAGGATATAGCGGAGCAGAGGCAGATTACTTTAAAACTAAAAAAGAAATCTTTGAAGAAGTGAGATGTGAAGGTTGCGAGCAAGTAGTGAAACGGATTGTGAATATCTGCTTAAATGTGTAAGGAGGAAAGTAATTGTGAATTCGTTGAAAATTGCGTTGCTGCAAATAGCACCATGCGGCACTTTAAAGGACAATTTGACAAAAGGAATAGAAGCATGTAAAAAAGCAAAAGAAATGGGTGCTGATATTGCATTATTTCCCGAAATGTGGAGTAATGGATATCAGATATATGACAGACCAGTTGAGGAATGGAAGGAGGAAGCAATCCCAGCAGATTGTGATTTTGTTAATTCTTTCGGGAAACTGGCGAAGGAACTGGAGATGGCGGTGGGAATTACTCTGCTTGAAAAATATGATGAGGCTTCTCGAAATTCCATGGTTCTTTTTGACAGGTATGGCAGGAAAAAAATCACTTATGCCAAGGTACACACCTGTGACTTTGATGTGGAGCGGAATTTGACACCTGGCGAGGATTTTTACGTCACTGCTTTGGATACAGCCTGTGGGGAGGTGAAAGTCGGGGCAATGATCTGCTACGACAGAGAATTTCCGGAAAGTGCAAGGATTCTGATGCTGAAAGGAGCAGAACTGATTCTTGTTCCTAATGCCTGTCCCATGGAGATAAACCGTTTGTCACAGCTTAGGGGAAGGGCATATGAAAATAAGCTTGCCATTGCCACCTGCAATTACCCGGAAACAGTTCCCGACTGCAATGGTGGTTCCAGTGTTTTTGATGGTGTGGTTTATCTCCCGGAACTGGAAGGCTCACGGGATACTTGTATTTTACAGGCGGATGGAGCAGAAGGAATTTATATTGCAAAGCTTAATTTGGAGCAGCTTCGCAGGTATCGTGAAAGCGAAGTGCATGGGAATGCATACCGTCATCCGTATAAGTATAAATTGCTGACAAAAGAAGAGATTAGATATCCTTTTACTAGAAATAATTATAGAAGATAAAAACAACGGAGGAAATAATGATGTTAAGACCAAAAGAAGTAGTATGTAAATGGGTAGATGCCTTTAATGACCACGATGTTGACGCAATCGTGAGTTTGTACCATGATAACGCAACCAATCATCAGGTAACAAACGATCCTGTGATTGGAATTGAAGCAATCAGAGAAATGTTTACGGCAGAATTTTCTACAGCGGATATGACTGCCATTGTAGAAAATATTTTTGAAGACGGACAATGGGCGATTTTAGAATGGAAAGACCCGTTGGGACTGCGTGGATGCGGATTTTTCCATGTAGTGAATGGGAAAATTCTGTTTCAGAGAGGATATTGGGATAAGCTTTCTTTTTTGAAACAGCACAATTTGCCTATTGAATAACTACGATAGAAAGGGTATTGGAGGAGGGGCATTTATGAAACAGGGAAGGATTGTTATCATCACAGGTTCGCCGGGAACCGGAAAGACCACGATATCAGCTATTGTTGCGAAAGAATCCAGTATGGAAAAATCTGTGCATATGCATACAGATGATTTTTATCATTATCTTAGTAAAGGTGCGATACCGCCGTATTTGCCGGAATCAAATGAGCAGAATATGATTGTGATTGAGGCTTTTTTGGAAGCAGCAAAGTGCTATGTACGCGGCGGATATGATGTGATTGTGGACGGGATTATTGGCCCGTGGTTTTTGAAACCGTGGTTAAACATCGTTCAGGAGGGTTATGAAATACACTATATCATTTTGAGGGCAAGTAAAGAAGAAACTATGAAACGAGCGGTTGAGCGTACAAAATTAGATAAAGAAACAAATACGGACTTAGTGGAAGTAATGTGGGAACAATTCCATAATATTGGAGAATATGAGTCAAATGTTATAGACACAACAAATTATTTAATTCAGGATACTGTTTCCGCAATTCAGGAAAAAATTTCAAATAAAACAGCTTTACTCAGTAATTAAGCAATTTGGATTATAAATTTCGGGCATCTCTTCGGAGATGCTTTTTTTTTAGCATTTTCAAGGAAGAAAGGGACTCTTGTAATTTGGTGATTTATATTTGGAACAAGTATTGACCGAATCGGTTATTTGTGGTATTGTGGATGTAAGATAACCGATTCGGTTAATGAGCATTTTGAAGGATACGAGCCAAAGGAGGATATTGAAGTCGCTATAGTTAGGAGGGAAAAGATAGAATGGACAAATTTTTAGCACTTTCAGAAAAAAAACAAAAGACGATTATCAATGCAGCACTACAGTGTTTTGGAAAGTTTGGGTATGAGAAAGCTTCAATTAATGATATTGCTGTAGCTGCACATATTTCTAAAGCATCCGTTTTTCAGTATTTCGGCAGCAAAAAACAATTATATATTTTCTTGCTTGAATACTGTAAAAAACTGATAACAGAAATATTTGATAAAACAGCTCTTGATGCAGAGTCAGATTTGTTTGACCGGATTTTGGCTTCCAGTCGGATGGAAACAGTAAGCTTAAAAAAACAGCCTTTTATTATTCCGTTTATTACCAGTGTGTGTGAGGAAAAATCCCCAGAAGTGAGTGGAATCCTGACAGTTATGCTGGATGAAGTCGGAAAATACAGAGATGCATTGGTTCTGAGGAAGAGGGATACATTAAAATTCAAAAATCCTGCCGATGCGGAGCCGGTTTTCAAAATGCTGCTTTTGATGGCAGAGGGATATGCTGCTCGTTATCGTAATGAAGAAGTGTTTGATTTTGATACCGTGATGGATGAATTTGAAAAGAATATTGCAGTATTGCGGAACAATTTTTATAAGGAGGAGTATCTTTTATGAGCGACCAGATGATTATTTTAAACGAATTGACAAAGCATTATGGAAAACACAGAGGAATCGACAGCTTAAGTTTTTCTGTGAACCAGGGGGAAATCTTCGGATTTATTGGACCGAACGGTGCAGGAAAATCCACAACAATCCGTACTCTGATGGGGCTGATTCGTCCTACAGGAGGGAGTGCAACAATATTTGGACTTGATTGTCAGACTCAGGCTAGTGTAATCGCAAAGGACCTTGGCTATCTCCCTAGTGAAGACAGCTATTATGAAAACATGAAAGTGAAGGAGCTTTTACAATACACTGCTGATTTGTACGGAATGAATTGTGAGTTAAAGATGTATGAACTGGCAGAACGTCTGAATCTGGATTTATCACGTAAAATTGCAGATTTGTCTCTTGGAAACAGAAAAAAAGTAGGAATTGTCTCTGCATTGATGACATCTCCTAAGCTGGTGATTATGGATGAGCCAACTAGTGGTCTTGATCCACTGATTCAACAGGAGTTTTATGAAATATTGAAAGAAGAGAATGGGAATGGAACAACTATTTTTCTTTCTTCCCATGTTCTGAGCGAGGTGCAGAAGCTTTGTGACAGAGTAGCAATTCTAAAAGAAGGGAAATTGGTCGATATTCAATCCATTAAAAAACTTCGGGAAAAGGGCTATAAAAAGATATCCTTGACTGTAGAAAAACCGATAGCACAGGACTACTTTAATATCCCAGGAGTTGCAAACTATACAGAAAATGCGGGAAAAACAGAGATTTCTTTTATGTATAACGGAAATATCACTCTTATCATGGATAAGATTCATATGCTTTCTCTTGAGGATGTGCTGATGGAAGAACCTTCTCTTGAAGAAATCTTCCTGCATTATTATGAATAGGAGGTGTCGGTTATGACAATTTTCAAATATGAACTGAAAAGGCATAAGAAATACATTCTTGGCTGGGCAATCACTCTTGCAGTATTTATTCTCATGATGACACCTGCTTATTACAGTTTTATGGATGTATCACAATCATCAAACGAACTTTTTGAAACATTAGGTAACAATGATTTTTATAAAAGTGTGGGCGTATCCATGGAGCATCTGACATCACCCATGGGAATTTATTCTTTCCTGACGAGCTTCTTTATGATTGCATCGGGTATTTTCGGATTACACTTTGGGATTTCCATACATACAAAAGAATTTGAGGAAAAAACATCGGAATATCTTTATACAAAACCGCACACCAGAAAAGAAATCTTCTGGGCAAAGGCAGGAACAGTTTTTGTGGGGGTCGTGATTGTGGGAGTGATATATGTGATTGCCTCATGGCTGGCAATGGTACTGTCCCGCCCAGAGGGACCGTGGGGCGAATTTTTCCTTGTTTCCATGTCCCTGCTTTGGGTGACTCTGCTCTTCGCAGCAATGGGGATGTTGGTTGGAACAATCTTTTCTAACAACAGAAGTCCGCTTCTGACGGCAGGTCTTGTTATTTTAGTAGAATATTGTATTAACAGTTTTTCGAATATTGTCAGCAGCAAAGGAATCAGTTTTTTATCTCCGTATTCTTTTTTCAGTGGAGCTAAAATTTCACAGAATGGATTCTATGAAATAGATTATTTAATATGGTATCTTGTGTTGTTTGCGTTATTCATGATTATCGCATACAGGCATTTCCTGAAAAAAGATATTCAGTTCCGGGTATAAAAGGAGGGGGCATTATGAAAACATTGATAAAAAAAGAACTGCGCCAAACGAGGAAAATACTGATTATTTGGCTGGCGATTATGCTGTTGCTATGTGGTTTCTGCTATTTTGAATTTTTATCATTGAAAAGCAGTATTGATGAGATGGCACAGACAGTAAGTCAGTTTCCACGTCTGCTTATGATTATGTTTGGTGTAAAAACCGATCTGAATACAGCGTTGGGATGGTATACATGCCTTTACTTTTGGACAGGAATTTTGGCATTTGCTTATGCCATGTATCTGGGAATTTCCTGTATTGCGAAGGAAGTAAAACAGGGAACTTCTGCATATTTGTTTACAAAACCTGTCAGCAGGAAAGATATTGTATTATCTAAAGTGGCAGCATCTGTTTTGAATCTTTTGACTTTTGTAGTTTTTACAGGGATATGTAATTATACTATGATTATTCTTCCGGCAGGAGGTTTAGAACAGGCTGGTGCAGAAGTTACAACAACCATAGGAATGTTCCTGACACAGGTAATATTTTATGCAGCAGGGCTTTTCATTGCAAGCTTTATGAAAACTTATAAAGCAGCAGTTCGGATTGGTGGGTGTTTTGTGTTGGTGGTGTATACGATTGCAATTATAGCAGAATACACAGGGATTCATTTTATGGATTATCTGACACCACTGCGGTATTTTGATGTATATGAGGTATCATTGCATGGAATAGGTATTTCGTTTTTGATTTTGACAGCAGGTATTATGGCAGTCTGTATCGTAGGTTCTTTGATACGATGGGAAAATAAGGAACTGTAAAAGGTCTGTATATGTAAAATTTCATAATTAATTTGAAAATGTAAAAGAACTAATCTGAGTTATTTGGGTTGGTTCTTTTTTGTTTATAATGAAACGGTGCATGTTGGATGTTCTGATTTTTGAACCCCAAAATCCGTATGATTTTTGAATCATGGGTGTTAAAAATCAAAAACATGAGCATACTACAGATATACATGGAAGTTATTGGAAGTTCATTTTCATTTTTAATTAAATAAGCGGGCATAAAATAATACATCACGGTAGGACAGAACGGTCAGGTTCAAAGAAAGGAGAACATATGTGCAAGATATTATGCCCGATATGCGAGCGGCGAATTTGTGATGTAACGACAAGTTCTAAAGAGAAAATATTTATCGAAATGAAATGTCCACACTGTAACCGGATTGTGAAAATTGAATTCCCCATAGCAGCCGTGCTGAAATTGAAAACCAAATAAGACGACTACCGAGCGAGTGGGACCGCATTATGTCGAGTCACCGAAAGGCCGGAGTAAAGCTATTAACCTTAGCTTTCTCCGGCCTTTTTCGCCGTGTTTGAACTTGTCCCACATCTTATTTAAGCGTTCTTAGCTTTACGAAGCCGCAGAGAAAGGAACGCTTT
>JBGVRS010000116.1:0-41195 GCA_045128635.1 Lachnospiraceae bacterium | reverse complement strand
GGCCTGATGATGACGAAATCGCTCGCATTTGTGGTTTGAGATAGTACATTTTTATCCGCACATTTGTTTCTAATAGATGCCCATTTTTCTACATAAACAGGACAATTGTGCGGATAACAAAAGTCTGCGGATAACCCTTCTCAGATCAGACCCCGGATGCGATCGGTTCGTTTGCCACAGAATAGGAATAATGTATTTTTGTCATACGGGTCAAGGTTGAACTGGAAGCGTATGATTCTGGCAAGACCATCAATACCTTTCCTCATGTCGGTGCAACCCGGGGCTATGTAGACCTTTTTGAAACCTGTACCGTCATTGAGCATGATTCATTGCTCCTAACAGTGTATTCAAAAATGAAGGCGATGCCTGCTCTGTAATTTCCAGGGTCAGCTGATTTGTTCCTTTAAGTATTGCAACCACTTTTGGAGTGACAGCGGCGGTTGTTTCTGTTGGCGCTGGTATCGGTAATTCTACAAAGGTTGGAGTAATATTGGTCGCTTCTAAAAATGCTTCCCGGACTCTTCGAAGTCTCCAATAGTAATTCGCCTTTGTGATACCGTGCATCTGACACCATTCATCGATTTTCATACCCTGCGGACGGTTCTGACATTCTTTGATCTGTTCCGCCCATTCGCTCAAACGCGTCTGCTGTGCAACTAAACTTGTTTGGGATTTCATGACTTACCTCCTGTAGTGGAGTCAAAAAAGTTAAGTACTTAACTTTTTCGACTCATAGCGATAAGTCTATTATCCCAGATATGATTATTTTTGAAAGGTACTCGCTATGTGGCGATTACTTTGTAAGCTGCCGCCTTGCCACCGGAGTTATGGACATTGTGATCATGTTCATATGTGTGGATATCATGAGATGGCATGCAATGCTGATGAAGCTTACATCCAATGTACTGGTGATTATTCTGAATTATATTTTCAGTAAATTGATTATTTTCAAGAACAAATAAGCTCATATTTGCCAAGAATGGCAATTTATGATATAATTTACGCAGTAGCGGTTGGCCAAAATCGCTGGTGATAGTTTGGCGAATGCTCGCGAATCCGATGTAACGAAGTAAAATCGGGTAAACAACTATGTAAATTTAACCTATGGAGGGAATTTTAAATGAGAACCTATTTAGTAACAGGTGGTGCCGGATTCATCGGTTCCAACTACATTCACTACATGTTTCGCAAATATGACAAAGAAATCCGTATTATTAATGTTGACTGCTTAACATATGCAGGAAACCTTGAAAACTTAAAGGATGTTGAAAATAGAGATAACTACACATTCGTAAAAGCAAATATTTGCGATAAAGCAGCCATTGAAAAAATCTTTGCTGAAAACGACATCGATCGTGTAGTACATTTTGCTGCGGAATCTCACGTAGACAGAAGTATCAAAAACCCGGAAGTATTTGTGGAAACTAACGTTCTTGGGACTTTGGTTATGTTAAACGCTGCAAAAGCTGCTTGGGAATTACCGGATGGTACATTCAAAGAAGGTAAAAAATTCTTATATGTTTCTACAGACGAAGTATACGGCTCTTTAGAAGACGGTGACACATACTTCTATGAAACAACACCATTTGATCCACACAGCCCATACTCAGTAAGTAAGGCTTCAGGTGATATGCTCACAAAAGCATACTGGGACACATACAAATTCCCAATCAACATCACAAGCTGCAGTAACAACTATGGACCATACCAGTTCCCAGAAAAACTCATTCCACTCATCATCAACAACGCATTACAGGGCAAAAAACTTCCTGTATACGGAGATGGTAAGAACGTACGTGACTGGTTATATGTAGACGATCATGCAAAAGCAATCGATATGGTTCAGGAACAGGGCGTTCTTGGTGAAAGATACAACGTTGGTGGACACAACGAAAAACAGAATATTGAAATTATCAACATTATCTTAGACACACTTCAGGAAATGCTTCCGGAAGGTGATCCAAGAAAGGAACTGGTAAGCAAAGATCTCATCACATACGTTGAAGACCGTAAAGGACATGACAGACGTTATGCGATTGCACCAGACAAAATCAAAGCGGAAATCGGCTGGTATCCGGAAACAATGTTCAAAGAAGGTATTAAGAAAACAATCGCATGGTTCTTTGAAAATGAAGAATGGATGAAGAACGTAACAAGCGGTGATTACCAGAAATATTATGAAGAAATGTATAAATAAAAGAATCAGCAGTGCCATTTTGGCACTGCTAGTTCTGCTTTTTGCAGTTGGCGTATTTTTTGCCTGTTTTTACGAGTCAGAAGGCTTCTTTTTAAAGAAATATGCCAATGCAGATGCAAAATTTTATAATGACCATATCATTACCAGTGTGGACGAAGGCGTTTACATGCTGGATTTTGATGGAAATGTGGTAAAGTCCTATGAGGGATTGAAGGCCTCCTGGATGTATGCTTGTCCGGACGAAGGATTGGTAGTGTACAGTAATCATGACAATGAAACTCATCTGCTGAAACTGGATGAAAATATGGACATGGTTTCTGATGAAGTGATTCTGACATCAGAACTGCTGGCTATTGATCCGACCATCTGTAAAGTGGGAGACACCTATCTGGTAACTCATACAACCATTGAGGGGACGATTAATAATCCAGATCCTAACGGGGATAATGGGATTTATTCTTTAGAATTATATTCCTCAAAGGATTTAAAGGATTGGGAATACCGTACCACTATTACATCACAAAAACATGATATAGAAGATATCGATATGTTGTATGATGAAGATACATTGTACTGCATATATGAAAAAGAAAATTACGACAAAGGCCCTTCAAAAATCTGCATGAGATATTCTGAAGATGTAGGGATAAGCTGGAGTGAAGAAGCAATCCTCATTGATAATGGCGGTGACAATGAGTTTTCATGTATCTTACCGGAATATGATGGATGGAGAATCTACTACAGTAGTGATAAGGAAAATCCAGGTGCATCCTATAATGGAGCATCTGCCTATTCAGCATTTTTTGATGCGAATTTTCTTCATATTTCTGAATTGGATGAAAAAGTAGAGATGAAAGATAATTTAAGTGTCCGTTTGTATGAAGTAAAACAGGTGGAAAATAAGCTTTATTTCATGTATGCGCATAATTATATGACAGATAAGGACTTTGTCTTAAAAAGCATAGAGACTAATTAAAATTATAAATATAGAAAACAAAGAGAGGGAATACAAATGAAAGGTATTATTTTAGCTGGTGGATCCGGCACAAGACTTTATCCGTTAACAAAGGCAATCTCCAAACAGATCATGCCAATCTATGATAAACCAATGATTTACTATCCATTATCAACACTGATGCTTGCTGGTATCAGAGAAATTCTGATCATTTCCACACCTAGAGATCTTCCTACATTCCAGGAATTACTTGGTGATGGAAGTCAGCTTGGTCTTGAAATGCACTATGCAGTTCAGGAATATCCAAGAGGACTTGCAGAAGCATTCATCATTGGTGCAGATTTTATTGGCGATGATTCTGTAGCAATGGTATTAGGTGATAACATTTTCTATGGACAGAGCTTTTCTAAAGTTTTAAAAGAAGCAGCTTCTCGTACAAAAGGTGCCACAATCTTTGGTTACTATGTAAAAGACCCAAGTGAATACGGAGTAGTAGAATTTGATGAAAATGGTATGGCTATCTCTATCGAAGAAAAACCAAAATATCCAAAGTCAAACTATGCAGTGCCGGGTCTCTACTTCTATGACAATGATGTAGTACAGATAGCCAAAAATGTAAAACCTTCAGCTCGTGGTGAAATCGAAATCACAAGCATTAACAATGAATACTTACGCAGAGGCGATCTTCATGTAGAAACCCTTGGACGTGGATTTGCATGGTTAGATACAGGAAGTCATGACAATTTATTAGAAGCTGCAAACTTCGTAGCAACCTTCCAGAAACGTCAGGGAATGTATGTATCCTGCATTGAAGAAATCGCATTCAGACGCGGTTTCATAGACAGAGAACAGTTATTAAAACTTGCTGATCCATTGTTAAAAACAGCTTATGGCCAGTACCTGGTAGACGTAGCAAACGGATTATAAGATTAGGAGTAAAGTGAAAATGGGTAAAATTACGGTAGAAACATGTGAAATTGAAGGATTAAAGGTCATTACACCAACTGTATTTGGCGATGCTCGCGGATATTTCATGGAAACATATAATTATAATGATTTTGCAGCAGCAGGAATCGATGTAAAATTCGTACAGGATAACCAGTCTGCATCTAAGAAAGGTGTACTTCGTGGATTACATTTTCAGATTAACTTTCCACAGGACAAGCTGGTGCGTGTAGTAAACGGTGAAGTTTTTGACGTAGCAGTGGATTTGAGAGAAGGTTCTGAAACTTATGGTAAATGGTACGGTGTACTTCTTTCAGCAGAAAACAAAAAGCAGTTCTTCATCCCAAAAGGGTTTGCACATGGCTTTTTAGTGCTATCTGATTTTGCAGAATTTGCTTATAAATGTACAGACTTCTATCATCCAAACGATGAAGGAGGTCTTTTATACAACGATCCTGAAATCGGTGTGGAATGGCCGATTCCGGAAGGAATGGAACTCATTATGTCTGAAAAAGACCAGAAATGGGGCGGACTTTCCTCATTAAAGAAATAAGGAATTAGAGTAGTTTTATGATAAAAGAATTGTTTCAGTTTCCAAAGATGTTTTGGAGCAATAGAGCACTGGTTTGGAAGCTTGCTAAGAATGATTTTAAAACAAGATATGCGGGCTCGAACTTTGGGGTTCTGTGGGCTTTGGTACAGCCGGTTATTATCGTCCTGGTATACTGGTTTGTATTTGAAGTTGGTTTAAATGCAGGCTCCCAGAAAGTAAAAGAAGGTTTAGACATTGCCTTTGTGCTTTGGCTGACTTCTGGTCTTGTGCCATGGTTCTACTTCTCAGAGGCATTAACTAATGGTACAAATTCTCTGTTAGAGTACAATTATCTTGTGAAAAAAGTAGTATTTAATATCGATGTACTTCCAATCGTAAGATGTGCAGCGGCATTGTTTATCCATAGCTTTTTTATCATCTTTATGCTGATTATCAATATGGCATATGGAATGTGGCCGGATCTTTATACAATACAGGTGATATATTACAGTTTTGCACTGTTTATGCTTGTTTTAGCGATTTGTTACTGGACAAGTGCGGTAGTGATTTTCTTCCGTGATTTATCACAGATTGTCAACATTTTTCTGCAGATTGGTATCTGGATGACTCCAATTATGTGGTCATTGGATATGCTGGCAGATAAGGGCTTTGGATGGCTGATGCCAATCTTTAAACTGAATCCATTGTATTATGTGGTGTATGGCTATAGAGATGCACTGTTTTATAAAGTAGGATTCTGGGAACGTCCGGGACTGACTTTATATTTCTGGGCGTTTACACTGATTCTTCTTGGAAGCGGAATTCATGTGTTTAAGAAATTAAAAGTACATTTTGCGGATGTATTATAGGAAAGAAGGCAAAAGTTTGAGGTTGAGATATTTGGCTAATATCAGAAGTGATAAGAAACTGTTTAAGAAATTAAAATGGGTTGCGCTAGGCTTGGTATTGCTTTTCTTATTCGTGACCTCTTTATACCCTGACCTTGTAATAACCTATACACATTCGCTGAATTTTTGGGATTGTGTATTTAGCGGTAATCTTTCTGAATTCTATACTTATACCCTGGAAAGGCAGTTTGAGGGGTTTCCGGCAGATTATTACATAATTATTTATATTATTTTTGGAATATGGAATCTCCCAATCTGGATATTTACTAAGATTTTTAGTATGGATCCATATTGCGTGGGTGCTTTACTGTGGGCGAGATTACTGATTATTGTATTTCTTCTGGGAATTTTATGGACTGTCTATGAAATATTTAAAATACTTGGAGAAAATCAGGACGAGCATCTATATTATATGATTTGTTCTTCTGTCTTGCTCGTATTTCCTAGTTTTATAATGGGACAATATGATGCCATTTCGCTGTTTTTCCTGATGTTGGGGATTTTACAGTGCATGAAAGAAGAGAATATTTCATGGAAAACACTTCTTATGTTTGCTGTTGCAATACCGATTAAAACGTTAGCAATTTTTCCAGTGGTATTGATCATCTTACATAAAGAAAAGAGAATTTTGCATATTGTTAAGGATGTTATATTGTCTCTTGTTGGCCTTGCACTTTGTATAATTCCGTTTATGAATAATGCAGGGTATCATGAGGCAATGACATATAATGGAGGATGGCTTACAAAAATATCCAGAGCCAGTATTGCTTGTGGATGGGACCAGGGTATTTCCATATTTTGGATTTGCTTTTTTGGGATGTGTGTTGTTGCATATACAATGCATGGGAAAAGAAAAGAGGAATATTTAGAGCAGATTGCATGGATATTGACTGCATTTTATGTTTTCTTTTTTGGATTTACACCGGCACACCCGCAGTGGAGTGTCTTAATAGTTCCATTTTTAATGATTCTGATTCGTAAAAAAAATCGAAATTATGTACTTAACATATTGTTGGAAATGATAGCAGGTTTTTCGCTGATATTACTGCAAGCATACTATTTTGGATGGGTATATTTTACAGATACAACATCATGGTTGATATTGAAAAATACACAGGCTTTTTCAGATTTCAAAGGAATAGACTCCTTGAGGGAAATATTTGATAAGATGCTTCCTCCAGAAACTGTTTCTATTTTGCATGCCGCATATTTAGCTGTGGCCGCAGCAATCCTTATTATTAATAATCCATGGAGTAAAAAGCCTGTTTTGAAAGAGACAGAGCAGGAGAGTATACAAGATGATATTATAATGCTTGACTGGTTACGAATCGCAATTCTGGTTGGATATGTTCTTGTAACATTTGTAATTGTATACATTATATAAAAAATATGAATATGTAATTATATAATAGGAGAAATATGAAAAGCGAGACAGCAATTAAGATAACTAATTTGACAAAAATATATAAATTGTATGGCCGCAATCGTGACAGATTAAAAGATTCTTTAGGATTTTCAAAAAAAGCCAACTATAAAGAACATTATGCGTTGAAAAATGTAGACATGGAAGTGAAGGTTGGAGAATCTATTGGGATTATTGGGGTCAATGGCTCCGGTAAATCAACAATTTTGAAAATCATCACAGGCGTATTAAATGCTACATCAGGAGACGTACAGATCAATGGACGTATTTCCGCTCTGTTAGAGCTCGGTGCAGGATTTAACATGGAATACACAGGGATTGAAAATGTGTACCTGAATGGTACCATGATGGGCTTTACAAAGCAGGAAATCGATGCGCGTCTGCAGGATATTCTGGATTTTGCGGATATCGGAGATTTCGTACATCAGCCAGTAAAGACATATTCCAGTGGGATGTTCGTACGTCTGGCATTTGCGGTTGCCATTAACATTGATCCAGAAATCCTCATTGTTGACGAAGCATTATCCGTTGGGGACGTATTCTTCCAGGCAAAATGTTACCATAAATTTGAAGAATTTAAGAAAATGGGAAAAACAATCCTTTTTGTTAGCCATGATCTGACAAGTATTGCAAAATACTGTGACAGAGTTATCTTGCTTAACAAAGGCGTGAAGCTTGCAGAAGGTAACCCAAAAGATATGGTAAATATGTACAAGAAGCTTCTTGTGCACCAGATTGATGAAGAAACATTGGAAGATGTTAGCGGAAAGAGTGCTATCGGTGAAAAATCGGAAGACAAAAAAGCGTGGAAAAACAACTTTGAAGTGAATCCGACAGTGACAGATTACGGCGAAAGACAGGCAGAAATCGTAGATTTTGCGATTATTGACCAGTACGGGGCTTACAGCAGCATTATTGAAAAAGGCTCTGTATTTAAGGTAAAAGCAAAGGTTCATTTCCATGAAACTGTAAAAAATCCAATTTTTACAATTACGGTTAAAAATAAACAGGGTACGGATATTACCGGTACCAATACCATGTTCGAGCGCATTGAAACCGGCACGGTAAATGCGGGAGAAGAAAGAATTGTAACCTATGAACAGCAGATGAACTTACAGGGCGGAGATTATTTACTTTCCCTTGGATGTACAGGCTATGTGGGTGATAATTTCGTGGTATATCATAGACTTTACGATCTGGTAAGCTTTAATGTATTGTCTGATAAAAATACAGTGGGATTCTTTGATATGAATTCCAACATTACTGTGGAAAACGTGTGAGGTGAAACACATGGTTGAAACTCATTTGAAAAACAATTATATAGATTGGCTTCCCGTGAAAGATGGGGAAGCCCTTCTTTGCGTTTCTGAATATATGGAAAATCTGGAGGGAATGTGGGATTATATCGTAGTTTCTGATGCATTTGCGAGAGTTCCATCGATTTTTGAAGGGAAAGCACCTTACCAGAAGTTTTTTGAAGAGATTAAAAGGCATTTAAAACCAAATGGTCATGTGATCTTAGCGGTAGATAACCGCTATGGTCTAACATATTTTGCTGGCAGTAAAGAAAGACTGACAGGGAAATATTTTGAAGGATTAGAAGGATATGGTCATAGTGAAGGTATAGGTACATTTTCTAGAGAAGCTGTGCTTGCAATGACGAAAGAAGCTGGTTTCACATCGGCAAAGACCTATTATCCATACCCAAATTATCGATATATGACAGCCCTTTATACAGATGCGTATTTGCCATCAGTTGGAGAGCTTAGCAAGAATTTATGTAATTACGAAGAAGAACGTGCCGTTCTTTTTGATGAAACGGCAGTCTTTGACGAGCTGATTAAAGAAGGAAAATTTCAGGAGTTTTCGAATTCCTATCTGTTCGATCTAACATTGGAAGAACAGAAAGCGGATGAAGAACTTCTGTTTTTGAAATATTCTGTGGAACGCGATGAAAAATACCGCATTCGTACAGAAATTGTTAGAAAAGCTGACGGAACAAAGGTGGTCAGAAAAGTTCCATATACAGATGCGGCGAAAGCTCATGTGGAAAAAATCAAACACTGGGAAAAAGTGCTTGGTGAACAATACAAGGCAGCAGATGTAGCAGTCAACAAGTGCACTTTGACGGCCAAAGGTGCAGAGTTTGAATTTCTAAAGGGTGAAACTCTGGAAGATGTACTGGATGCGTATCTGGAAAAAGACGATTTTACAGGTTTTGTTGGAGAAATTCAAAAATATGCTGCAAAGTTAGAACAGATCGTAAATCAGGGAGCCAACAATATTGACCTGATTTTCTCGAATATCATACTGATTGATGGGAAATGGAATGTCATTGATTATGAATGGACATACGAAGCAGAGGTTCCGTTGAAGTTCATTTTACATCGTGCAATTGTATTGTATTTTGAACAAAAGAAGCATTTAAATTTACAATGTAAAGATATATGTCGCATGCTTGGTATCACGGAAGCTGATCAGGAACGTTTTCTTGAGATGGAACACCGGTTGCAGATGCATCTGTTAGGTGATACAAAAACCATGGATGCGTTGCAGCATGAATATGCTGGAAAAATCATTGATATGAAAGAATTGCTCTATAGGGCACACCAGCCTGAGATGAAAATTTATCAGGATTTTGGACAGGGATTTTCAGAAGAGAATTCCTATGTCATGGAAGTGAAAGATGATTTCTATGGCAGGAGACGATTTGTGCTGAACATTCCACAGGGAGTGACAGCATTACGTTTGGATCCTTGTGAGGAAGCATGTCAGGTAACAATGAACCGTATTCTAGGAGAGTGTGGAGGAAGTTACGAACTTGCCCTAGGACACAATGGAAAAGGTTATGAAAAGAGTATTCTCTATACTACTACAGACCCACAAATTCTGATTAGCGGAATCGTACCGGGTACAAGCCAGATTCACGTAGATATCACTGTGGAACATTTGAAAGAAGAAACAAGCTATGTGTGGATGAAACTCTTAGAAAGGTGCGAGAAACTTGACCGTATTGAAGCATCAAAACCATACAGATTACTGAAAAAAGTAAAGAATTTAGTGAAAAAAGGATAAGATTATGAGCAGACATGAACAGCAGACACCAGGAAAAGATCCAAGATTTGACAGTGTCAGAGATACATGGTATTGGAAAGTGTCCAAGCCACTCCGTGTAGTGGTGCATTTCTTTATCAGAATGAAAAATGCGTATAAACACTATGGCGGATTAAAAGGCATGTGGAAGCGTTTTCTTCAGAAAAAATTTGAAGGAAAGAAACGTGTGACATTTGGAACAGCAAGCTTTCCAAGTGAAGCGGAGATGAAAGTAGAAAGAGAAACAAAATTCTCGAAAGATATCAAAATTAGTATTTTAGTACCGCTGTTTAATACACCGGAAAAATTCTTAAGAGAGATGATTGATTCTGTACAGTATCAGACCTACGGAAATTGGGAACTTTGTCTTGCAGATGGCAGTGATGATAAACATCAGGATGTAGGGCGGATTGTAGCAGAATACATGAAAAACGATTCTCGTATCAAATACCAGAAGATTGAAAAGAACTTAGGTATTTCTGGTAATACCAATATTTGTTTTGGGATGGCAACTGGTGATTATATTGGTCTTTTTGACCATGATGATATTCTTCATCCATCGGTGCTTTTTGAGAGTATGAAGCGAATCTGTGATGAAGGTGCAGATTATGTGTATTGTGATGAAGCAACTTTCCAGTCACCAGATATCAATGACTTAATCGTACTTCATTTTAAACCGGATTATTCCAAAGATAATTTACGTGCCAATAATTACATTTGCCATTTTTCTGTTTTTGCGAAAGAATTATTGCAGTCAACAGAATTATTCCGTTCTGCATATGATGGAAGTCAGGATCATGATATGATCTTGCGTCTGACATATAATGCGAAGAAGATTTGTCATATTCCCAAGATTTTATACTATTGGAGATCTCATCCCCAGTCAGTTGCAGCAGATATCAATGCAAAAACATATGCCATTGATGCAGCAAAACGTGCAGTACATGATCATATTTTAGACACTGAGGGGATTGAAGTTCAGGTGGAAAGCACTCGTGCATTCCCTACAATCTTTGAAATTAAGTATCCAATCAAAGGTGAACCAAAGATTAGTATCATTATCCCAAATAAAGATCATGTGAAGGATTTAAGACGTTGTGTGGATTCTGTATTAAATGAATCTACATACAAAAATTTTGAAATTATCATTGTTGAAAACAATAGCGAAGAACAGAGCATCTTTGACTATTATAAAGAGCTTGAAGCAAATAAAAAAGTTAAAATTGTTACTTACGAAGGTACATTTAACTATTCGAAGATTAATAATTTCGCAGTTCAGGCAGCAACTGGAGAATACTTACTGTTCTTAAACAACGATACAGAAGTAATCACTGCTGAATGGATGGAAAATATGCTGATGTACGCACAGCGTGACGATGTGGCAGCAGTTGGTGCAAAACTTTACTATGGAGATAATACAATTCAGCATGCAGGTATCGTACTTGGTCTTGGTGCTCACAGAGCAGCTGGACATACGCACTACAAAGCTCCTCATGAACATTTAGGTTATATGGGTAGACTTTGTTATGCACAGGATGTATCCGCGGTAACAGCGGCATGTTTACTTGTGAAAAAAGCATTATTTGATGAAGTTGGCGGATTCGATGAATCCTTTACAGTGGCATTCAATGACGTAGATCTTTGTATGAAATTCCGTGAACTGGGATATTTAAATATTTTCACACCATTTGCGGAAATGTATCATTATGAGTCAAAAACAAGAGGCTTAGAAGAAGGAGAAAAACTTCGCAGATTTGAAAGAGAAGTTGCAGCATTCCGTGCAAAATGGAAAGCACATCTGGATGCGGGGGATCCATATTACAATCCAAACTTTACATTGGATGCAGCAGATTATTCATTGAAGATGGATTAATTTAAGCAAAAGGAATTTATAATGGGATTAAAAAAGCGGATTAGTAGTTATATTAGAATATTGCGTTATAAGTTTACAGAAAAAGGAAACATTAAAGCTTCTTTGGCTGCAAAAATTGGAGAAAATGTGGTTTTTGAAGGGAAAAATTCCATTGGTGCGGGTACAGTCCTTTCAAATACATATCTCGGATATGGATCATATGTGTGTGATGAGAGTAATGTTTCAAATTGTAAGATCGGTAGATTTTGCTCTGTTTCAAATAATGTGCTTCGTGCAAGCGGAAAACATCCGATAGATTTTGTAACTACACATCCGGCATTTTATAGTAAAGAACACCCATGTGGTTTGAGTTATGTGGGAACAGATAAATTTAAAGAAACGGTATATCTGGAGAAAGCCTATCAAGTGCAGATTGGAAATGATGTCTGGATTGGAACAGGAGCAATTTTGCTTGATGGTGTAACGATTGGGAATGGCGCGATTGTTGCAGCAGGAGCTGTGGTGAATAAAGACGTACCGCCGTATGCAGTTGTAGGTGGAGTTCCGGCGAAGATTATTAAATACAGATTTTCAGAAGAAATTGTGAAAAAGCTCGAAGAAAGCCGTTGGTGGGAAAAAGAGGAGAGCTGGTTGTTAAAGAATGCTGAAAAATTTTCAAATATAGAGATTTTTTTAAAATCAGTGGAGGAAAGGCTAGATGAGTAAACTGGCTGCAGTTGTAGTTGGATATAATCGTATTCTGGGAATGATGCGATTACTGGAATCTTTAGAAAAAGCGGATTACGGGGATGATGAACTGACTTTGATTATTAGTCTGGATAATTGCGGTAGTTCTAAGCCCGAGGAAGCGGTAAAAGCATTTAGCTGGAGTCATGGAAAAAAGATTGTTCGTACGTTTCCAAAGCGACAGGGGCTTCGTAAACATATTCTTTCTTGTGGAGAGTTTTTAAATGAATATGACGCTATTGCTATATTAGAAGACGATATCGTTGTCTCACCAGGATATTATCAATATATGAAACAGGCAGTAGAATACTATAAAGATAATGCAGACATTGCTGGAATTTCACTATATAGTCATAAAATGAATGTGAATATAGATTTACCATTTATTCCTGAACCAGATGGATACGATGTGTTTTTCATGCAGTTCGCACAGTCCTGGGGTCAAATTTGGTTGAAAGAACAATGGTTTGAATTCAGGGATTGGTACTATGCAAATTCTAAGAACGATATTGCTTCAAACAATGTTCCTGATTTTGTTTCCAATTGGCCGGAAACCTCCTGGCTAAAATATCATATCAAGTATTGCATTGATGAGAATAAATTTTTTGTCTATCCTTATCAGGCACTTTCAACATGTTTTAGCGAGACAGGAGAACATTGCAAAGAAACCAATACAGTATATCAGATTCCATTGACAAGAAAAGCAGCAAAAGAATACCGGTTTTGCCAGCAAATAAAAGATGGTGTTTGTTATGATGCTTTTTTTGAAAGAATAGGTTTGGAAAACTATTTAGGCGTAGAAAAACAGGAACTATGTACGGATATTTATGGTATCAAAGGGAACAGAGAAAATAAAAGGTATTGGCTTACTAGAGATATTTTAAATTATCAAATTTTGAAAAGCTTTGATTTATGTATGAGACCTCAGGAATGCAATGTGATTTATGAAATTCATGGAAAAGCTATTTTTCTTTATGACACTTTCTCAGAAGCAGCAGCGTCCGTTGATATAAAAAATAGAAATTATTTGACAGTAAGTTATTACTATAACTTAAATGCAAAATGGAAACTTTTACGAGACTATTTTGTTACAAAGATTAAAAGAAAACTGGAGAAGAAATGAAAATTAATAGATTTGTAGGCAATGCAGGTTGGATGATGCTGAAAAATATTTATTCCATGTTATTGTCTTTGATCGTAGGTTCTTTGTCTGCGAGATTTCTTGGTCCGTCAAATTATGGTTTGTTAAACTATGGTACCTCTATTATCAGTTTCTTTACAATTGTATCGAAGCTTGGAATGGATGGAGTTGTAGTTGCCGAAATGGTGAAAAATCCAGAAAAAGAAAATACGTTGCTAGGAACGGCACTGGTGATGAGACTGGCAGCGTCCATTTTATCTTTTTTAGGAATTTGGGGAATTGTACTTGTTCTGGAACCGGAAAACAGGCTGCTTCAGACTGTAACAATGCTGCAGGGGCTTGCGATTATCTTCCAGACTTCAGAAGTATTAAATTACTGGTTTAATGCACATCTGGAGATGAAGTATGTGACGCTTGCTGAAATTTTGGCATTGACGCTGGCGAATATCTGGCGAATTTCGTTGTTGGCAAATTCAGCCAGTGTACAGTGGTTTGCTTTATCAGCATCAATATCAGCATTTGTATGCGGTTTGTTTGTTGTTTCATTTTTTATTAAAAAGAATGGTTTGCATCTTCGTGTAAGCATTTATGAAGGAGTAAAGATATTTGATAAAAGCTATCATTTTATCATCAATGGACTTGCGGTAACGCTGTATACGCAGATTGACCGTATTATGTTGGGAAAGATGGTGAGCGAAGAAGCGGTTGGGTTTTATGCTGCGGCAAGTACAATTGCTGTTATGTGGGAATTTGTACCGACTGCAATTACAAATTCTGCAAATCCGTTGTTGTTGGCACTATATAGAAAAGACGAAAAAAGATTCGAGGAGAAGTATCAGATTTTATTGTTAGGTATTACGCTCTTGGGAATGCTTGTCAGTCTGGGATTTACAGTTTTCGGAAAATTGGTTGTATATATTTTATACGGTAAAGAATATTTTGCCGCGGTACCGGCATTATCTGTATTAATTTGGTCTACTGCATTTGCTATGATTGGGACTGCCAGATCCATATGGGTGATTGCAACAGGAAGAAATAAGTATGTGAAATACTATACTTCTATTGGTGCGATATTGAATGCAATGCTGAACGCAGTGGTAATTCCGAGATGGGGAATTGCTGGTGCCGCTTGTACCACACTTTTTACACAAATGTTTATTGCAGTTGTTGCACCTTTATTGTTTAAGGAAACGAGAGAGTTTTTTAAAATCTATATGGGATGTTTTAAAAGATTTCCGGCAGCTTTTGAATTATTAAGAAATACATTAAAGAATTAATGGGATGAATTGGTTATGAAAATCATGTATGTTGATCATAGTATTGAAGGACATCATCTGGAATACTTGAGACATTTGGCTGAAAATAAAGAATATGAGAGTTTAGCTGTTCTTCCTCAAAAAGTGGAAGAGTTGGGAATCAGACAGATTGTGTATCCATATCTGGATTTGAAAAAGAAAAAAATTAGAGATTATCTAAAATATATAAAAGCAATTAAAAAAATTGCAACGCAGGAAAAAGTTGATGTAATCCATTTCCTGGATGGAGATAGTACCATGAGATATTTTGATGTGGGCTATCGGTGTTTGAAAAGATTTCATACAGTGGTAACATTTCATCATTTGTTTCCGGGAAAGCTTAGAGAGCTTAGTATGAAATCTATTTTGAAAAAAGTTTCACTAGCAGTAGTGCATACAGATGAGATTGAGGCAAAAATTAAAAGTTATGGCTGCAAAAATGTAGAGACTGTACATTATCCATGCTTTTTATCTGCAGAACCAGTAGAAAAAGAAGCAAAACAAGTGAAAACATTACTTGCGCTTGGTGGTACCAGATATGATAAAGGGGTGGATATTCTTTTAGCTGCCTTAAAAAATGTCAAGGTTGATTTCAGATTGATTATAGCGGGAAAAGAAGAATTTTTTTCAAAGGCATATATTGAAAATGCAATAAAAAATTATCAGAGTCAAGTGGATGTACGATTGAAATTTTTGACAAACGATGAGATGTTAGAATGTTTGCAAAATGCAGATATAATTATATTGCCATATCGAAAAGAGTTTGACGGTGCCAGTGGTCCTTTGTGCGAAGGAGCTTATTTGGGGAAAACAATTATAGGTCCAAATCATGGAAGTCTTGGTGCGATTATTAAACAGAATCATTTGGGATACTGTTTTGAAAGTGAAGATCCTGAAAGTCTGGCAGAGTGTATTTCTGATGCACTAAGAATGGATTTTTCATATGATCAATATGCAAAAGAATATCAAAGGTCGTTAAATCCATATTTCTTTTTACAGAAATATACAGCGATTTATCGGGAATTGTGCAAAAAAGTTTAGGATAGCAGTTGAAAGGTAATATTATGAATAAAAAGAATATTGTTGAAAGAGCATATTGGATCAGTAGTATTGTAATGCTGTTTTTATTTGGTATGCGATTTATGGGATTTTCTAATAAATTAGCTTTTTTATGGCTTGGAGCAACTGTTGTCTTTGGCATTGTATGGTTCAAAAGGAATGTTTTCGACATATCGGTTATTTTTTTGGGAATGGGATTTCTTAGCTATTCTTACATTACCGGAAATGATTTGATATCAATGGTGCTATATTCCGGAATCCCTGTTTTGGCATACCTGGCGGGTAAAATGTGGTGTATGCAGAAATCATCTTTGTGTATAGGAAAGAATACTGGTAAAGTCATGATTCTGACATTGACTATGGGTACATTTGTATGTGGGTTGTTGGAAAAATATTCCCGATTTTTCAGATTTACAGAAGAATGCTATAGTGGAAGATATTGGTTTGATTTTTGGGATGGTGGGATTCGGCCTGCTACATACTATATGTTTTATGCAATGATGACGATAGGTGTTGTTTTTTGGGCGCTTTATGTTCGTAAAAAAGAGAAATTACTTAGTTGCAGCTTTTTATTGTTTATTGTAATAGAACTTGCTTTTTTTGCATGGGTAGAGACTCGAACCCCATTTTTGGTAATTGCGATTGTTTTATTTATAGAATTTGTAATATTTCTTTGGATTAATCGACGAGAAGCTTATGTGAAGCCGTTGGTGAGTATCATTGGAATCTGTGCAATAGCTGGAGTAGCTATAGTGGCAATTACGTGGTATTTTAATTTGTTTAACATTCAAAATTCTGTAATCGGACAGGTTCTGTCTCATGATGGCGGCATTTTTGGGAATGTAAGGTTTCAAGCACAAAGAAACGCAATTATGCAGCTGTTCATGTATCCTATGGGCGGAAAACAAATGGATATTGCCGGATTGAAATATGTACACAATGTATGGCTCGATATTGCGTATACCGCGGGCATCATTCCGTTTGTATTTGTGGCAGCCTATACGATAGGTACGTTTGTTGAATGTGTAAAATTAATATTGAGCAGAGATATTCCGCAGGAAATGAAATATTTGATGACAGGCATTTTTATAGCGCTTCATTTAAATTATAGTGTGGAACCGGTGCTGGATGCCAATATGGTATTCTGGGCAATGGGGACATGCGTCAGTGGAATGATCAAGGGATATCGTATAAGTTCAAAAGAGGTGACTTATGAAAAAGAATGTACAGGTAGATAGAAGGATTTTATTAATTATATTTGATGTCCTAATCATACAGTTAGCGTGTTATTTAAGCATTTACTTAAGATTTGACTTTCATTTTGCAGATGTTCCTACAGAATTCTGGGAAGGAATTTTGAAATATTCGTTAATCAATATAATTTGTACATTGGTGCTTTTTTGGGGAATGAAACTGTATCATAGTGTATGGCATTATGCAAGCAGTTCCGAATTTATTCGAATCATTATTGCATGTACTAGTTCTGCGATTTTACAGTGCTTTGGAATGAAAGTATTAAATATATGGATTCCTCGCAGTTATCATGTATTCTATTTTGCTTTATTAACATTTTTTGTTGTATGTGTTCGATTTTCTTATAGAATTATGCAGATTGTGCATATCCGCCAGAAAAAAGTCGGAAAAGATCAAGTTGTGAATGTCATGCTTGTGGGCGCAGGTGAAGCCGGTGCAATGATTTTAAAAGAATTTCAAACAAGTGAATTTTTAACACAAAAGGTAGTATGTATCATAGATGATAATCCAGGCAAGATTGGAAAAACCATGAGAGGAGTTCTGATAGAGGGTTCGAGAAAAGATATTCCTGCATTGGTAAAAAAGCATAATGTAGAGATGATCGTACTAGCAATTCCTTCAGCAGAGAAAAGAGAAATAAGTGCAATTTTAGAAATCTGTAAGGAGACAGGATGTCAGTTAAAAGTTTTGCCGGGATTATTCCAATTGGTAAAAGGAGAAGTTAGTGTTTCTAATTTAAGAAATGTTGAAATAGAAGATTTGTTGGGCAGAGAACCTGTCAAAGTTCAGATAGAAGAAATCATGAGCTATGTAGCAGGAAAAACAATTCTTGTAACTGGAGGAGGCGGCTCTATTGGAAGTGAATTATGTCGACAGATTGCTGCTCATCATCCAGAACAACTGATTATTTTTGATATTTATGAAAACAATGCATATGATATTCAGTTGGAGTTAAAGAAAAAATATCCAGAGTTAAATTTGGTTACATTAATAGGATCTGTTAGAAATACCCATAGAATTAATAAAGTTATGGAAACATACAGACCGGATATTGTCTATCATGCAGCAGCACATAAGCATGTTCCTTTGATGGAAGACAGTCCAAATGAAGCAATTAAGAATAACGTATTTGGAACATATAAAACAGCATGTGCGGCAGATAAGTATGGAGTGAAGAGATTTGTATTAATCTCTACTGATAAAGCAGTGAATCCTACGAATATTATGGGTGCATCTAAGAGACTTTGTGAGATGGTGATTCAGACAATGAATAACCGTTCAAACACGGAATTTGTGGCAGTGCGTTTTGGAAATGTGTTAGGAAGCAACGGAAGTGTAATTCCGTTGTTTAAGAAGCAGATTGAACAGGGGGGACCGGTGACGGTTACACATCCGGATATTATTCGTTATTTTATGACGATTCCGGAAGCAGTGTCTTTGGTTCTTCAGGCCGGAGCTCAGGCAAAAGGTGGAGAGATCTTTGTTCTCGATATGGGAGAACCTGTAAGAATTGCAGATTTAGCTCATAATCTGATTCGACTTTCCGGTTATGTACCAGGGGAAGATATTAAGATTGAGTATACGGGACTTAGACCGGGAGAAAAGCTTTATGAAGAACTTTTGATGAGTGAAGAAGGACTTCAGGATACGGAAAATAAATTGATTCATATTGGAAAACCGATAGAATTTGATGAAAAGAAATTCTTGGTTCAATTAAAAGAATTAAAAGAACTGGCAGAAACTGATGATGAAAATATCAGATTTAAGGTTCAGGAAATGGTATCTACATATCATATTCAGGATTAAAAGTGTTTGTCAGATGGAAAGGAATAAAAATGAAACTTTACGAAAAATGCTTGAAAAGAGTATTTGATTTTGTATTATCTTTGATCGCAATCATTTGTTTAAGTCCGGTAATGCTAATTACAGCAATTCTGGTACGTATAAAATTAGGAAGCCCAGTTATCTTTAGACAGGAACGTCCGGGAAAAGACGAAAAGATTTTTGCAATGTATAAGTTTCGTACAATGACAGATGAAAAAGATGCAGTTGGAAATTTACTGCCGGATGAGATCAGATTAACAAAGTTTGGAAAAATACTTCGTTCTACAAGCTTAGATGAATTGCCGGAACTATTTAATATTATGAAGGGTGATATGAGTATTATTGGTCCAAGGCCTCTCTTGGTAGAATATCTTCCAAGATACAATGAAGAACAAAGACATCGGCACGATGTTCGTCCTGGACTTAGCGGTCTGGCGCAGGTAAACGGAAGAAATGCTATCAGTTGGGAAGAAAAATTTCAGTATGATGTGGAATATGTGAGAAATATTACTTTTTTAGGGGATTGCCGTATTGTTTTTCAGACAATAAAGAATGTTATTAAAAGAGACGGTATCAGTGCAGAGGGCTCTGCAACTATGGAAAAATTTCAGGGAACAAAATAGTGGAATAAAACATTTATGGATAAAAAAATAATCATTATCGGAGCCAGTGGTCACGGAAAGGTTGTGGCAGATTTGGCAATCAAAAATGGATATGAAATACTTGGATTTTTAGACGATGGAAAGTCGGCAGGAGAAGTTTTGGGATTTCCGATTCTGGGAAAGGTGGAAAGGGTACTAGAATATGGAAAAACATGTGAATTTGTGATTGCGATTGGAAACAACGCGATACGAAAAAAAATTGCAGAGAGTTATTCGGTAAAATGGGCTAAGCTGATTCATCCAACAGCAGTAATTGGTATTGGAGCACAGATTGGAGAAGGAACTGTTGTGATGGCAAATGCAGTAGTTAATTCGGGCGCAAGAATTGGAAAACATTGCATTATTAACACGACGGCAGTGATAGAACATGATAATTTTCTGGAAGATTATGTACATATTTCTCCAAATGCAGCGTTGGCAGGTACTGTTTTCGTAGGAGAAAGAACGCATATTGGCATTGGTGCTGCGGTAAAAAATAATATAGCAATTACAGCTGATGTCGTTGTTGGTGCAGGGGCAGTGGTTGTAAAAGATATTGATGAAAAGGGAATTTATTGTGGAGTCCCTGCAAGAAAAAGAAATTGAGGATTCAAAAAATGAAGAAAATTTTGATACTGGCAAATAATGATATTGGTCTATACAATTTTCGAAAAGAGTTATTGGAGAGACTCCTTAAAGAAAAGTATAAAGTGTATATATCTTTACCGATGGGAGACCGTGTAAAAGAGATGGAAGAAATGGGTTGCCATTATATTTGTACGGAGATCAATCGACATGGAATGAACCCGTTTCAAGATTTTAAACTATTACTTCATTATAAAAAAATCATGAAAGAAGTTAAACCGGATTGTGTGCTGGGTTATACGATTAAACCGAATATTTATGGGGCGATAGCGGCAGATACGCAGAAGATCCCATTTATTGCCAATATCACGGGGCTTGGCAGTGCGGTTGAGAATGAGAGTATTATTCAAAAAATTTTGATCTTACTTTACAAATTTGCTTTCCGAAATGTGAAAAAAGTATTTTTTCAGAACACATCCAATATGCAATTTTTTGAATCAAAAAAAATTGCCATTGGCAGATATGGTCTTCTTCCAGGGTCAGGTGTGAATTTAGAAAGATATCAATTGCTGGATTATCCGGATACTGAGAAATATAAATTTCTGTTTATTTCAAGAATTATGAAAGAAAAAGGAATTGATCAGTACTTGGAAGCGGCAAAAAGAATCAGAGACAAATATAAGAATACAGAATTCCATATTTGTGGTTTTTGTGAAGAGGAGTATGAAGGTATACTTGCAAAGTTTCAGGAAGAAGGTACGATTATTTATCATGGATTAATTCATGATGTACCCGATTTTTTAAAACAGATTCATTGCGTAGTGCATCCAACGTATTATCCGGAAGGGCTTTCTAATGTTCTGTTGGAAGCGTGTGCCAGCGGACGACCGATCATCACGACCAATCGTCCAGGATGCAGAGAAGTTGTAGAGTCAGAAAAGAATGGTTTTATAGTAGAAGAAAAAAACGCAGAGGATTTATATAATAAGATTGAACGCTTTATTCTTCTTCCAGATGAAGAAAAGAAAGCGATGGGTGTTTTCGGAAGAAAGAAAGTTGAAAACGAGTTTAACAGGCAGATTGTAATTGAAGCCTATATGAAGGAGATAAATGAATGAATAAATATATCAGAGGTGGCATTTGTGCAAGTGTAACACTTGTGAAATTTGCATTTTTGAAATTGATTCGAGGAAAAGACTTTCATTGTAAGTGGATAAATAATTGTTCGCCTTTTAGCGGCATAGAAGTCAATAAAGGCGGAAAATTAGCGATTGGTAATAAATTTAAACTGGGAAGTTATGCTCGTATTCGTGTAAGATCAAAAGGTACACTGACGATTGGTGATAAAGTGGCTTTTAATCAGGGAAATATCATTGTTTGTCATGATAGAATCACCATAGGAAATAATGTGCAGGCAGGACCTAATGTATTGTTTTATGATCATGACCATGATTTTAGAACTGAGAAAGGGTTGGAAAAGCTGCTTTATAAAACAGCACCAATTACCATTGGAAATAATGTATGGATTGGTGCGAACACAGTGATTCTTCGAGGAACGACAATTGGAGACGATTGTGTAATAGGAGCAGGGTGTATTGTAAAAGGAAATGTTCCGGCAGGAACAATACTGATACAAAAACGAGATAGTGAATTTATTGAGGTTAAAAATGATTAGAATATTGCATATGATTGGGAGTTTAGCATCGGGCGGTTCACAAACGATGATAATGAATCTTTATCGTAATATAGATAGAAATGAAATGCAGTTTGACTTTATTGTTGACCATCCGGAAGATATGATTTTTGATGAGGAAATTAAAAGCTTGGGAGGAAAAATTTATGTTTTTCCAACCTTTAAAGGATATAATATTGTAGAAATCAGAAAAGCATGGACTGATTTTTTTAATAATCATCCGGAATATAAGGTTTTGCATAGCCATGTAAGAAGCTATGCGTCTATTTATCTTCCGATTGCAAAAAAGTATGGTCTGAAAACAGTAATTCATAGTCACAGTACTTCCAATGGAACCGGTTTTCCTGCTTTTGTGAAGCAGATTATGCAGTATCCATTGAGATTTCAGGCAGATTGTTACTTAAGCTGCTCAGAACTTGCCGGAGAATGGCTGTTTGGGGAAAAAATTGTTCAGAGCGATAAATTCCAAATTCTTCCAAATGCAATTGATATTAAAGCATATCAGTTTAATGCAGATGCAAGAAATAGAGTACGCAATGAATTAAATATAGGCGATGAAGAAATTCTGTTTGGCCATGTTGGACGTTTTCATGCTTCAAAAAATCCAATTTTTCTTTTAAAAGTATTTCAAGAAATTCATAAGAGAATGCCTAACAGTAAATTGGTTATGGTAGGAGATGGAGAGTTAAGGAATAAGATCGAAACAGCAATTCATCAGTTGAAAATAGAAAAAGATGTATTTTTGCTGGGAACAAGAAAAGATGTAAAAGATATTGTACAGGCAATGGATTGTTTTTTGTTTCCATCTTGTTGGGAGGGTGTTCCGGTAACTGTAATTGAAGCACAGGCGTCAGGATTACCATGTTTTGTGTCAGATACTGTTACGAAAGATGTAGGAATTTCAGAACAGGTACATTATCTTCCAATCGATCAGGGAACAGAGCCTTGGGCCACTGCAATTTTAAATACAGAATTGAAAAGAAAAGATGTCGTAGATAAGATTAAGCAGGCTGGGTTTGATATTGAGGATACATCCAGGTGGTTAGCAAATTTATATAGTACATTAGGAGAAACAAAATGACAAAGTATATCATGCGTTTAGATGATGCATCGGACTATATGGATGTTGAAAAATGGAATCGTATGAAATTATTGCTGGATAAATATGAGGTAAAACCGATATTTGGAATTATTCCGGACAATAAAGACGAATCTTTAACAGGCGCCTATGAACGAGATGAATTGTTTTGGGATAAGATGACACAGTGGATCCAATCGGGGTGGATACCTGCATTACATGGGTATGAACATCGTTATATTACTAAAAGCGGAGGAATAAATCCGGTAAATTTAAGAAGTGAATTTGCTGGTCTGACTTATGAAGAGCAGTGTGAAAAGATTGAAAAGGGGTATGACATTTTAAAGAATCATAAAATTTTTCCAGAAATCTTTTTTGCACCATCTCATACTTTTGATGAAAATACATTAAAGGCGTTAAAGGATAAGTCAAATATTCGCGTAATTAGTGATACCATTGCTGATAATGTGTATAAAAAAGGAGAATTCTGGTTTGTTCCACAGCAAAGTGGTGTTGTGAGAGAGTTACCCTTTAAAATAGTTACATTTTGCTATCATCCCAATGTGATGGAAAATAGAGATTATGAAATTTTGGAAACATTTTTAAAGAATCATAAAAATGATTTTATTTGCTATAATCCGAGTTTGCTGATAAATCGAAAATTCAGTTTAAAGGACTTTTTATTCAAAAAAATGTATTTTATGAAGCGAAAACTCAGAACGTAAGGACTAAAGGGATTATGAGAATATTATTTTATATAAATGCAATCCATCAGGGCGGTGCTGAGAGGGTTATGGTAAACCTGGCAAATCAGTTTTCTGAAAAAGGTAATGATGTAATACTTGTCACATCATTTGAAGATTACTGGGAATATCCGGTTGGTGAGGGCGTTGAACGATATTCTTTTGAAGATAGAGATTTTAAGAAGGAAGGATTTTTACGTCAAAATATTAAGTGGACGTTAAATCTTCGAAAAGTCATTAAAGAATATTGTCCTGATGTGGTGATTTCTTTTATGGCAGAACCTAATTTTAGAACAATTCTGGCTGCGGCAGGATTGGAAACAAAATCTGTTATTTCTGTTAGAAACGATCCAAATAAAGAGTATCCGAATTTTGTCTATCGTATTTTGGCAAAGAGCTTGTATTTATTTGCAGATGGAATTGTATTTCAAACAGAAGATGCAAAAAAATGGTTTTCAGCTATAATACAGAAAAAATCGAGAATTATTTATAATCAGGTAGATAAAAAATTTTATACAAGTCCTGAATGTGATGTAAAGAAAGATATTGTTACTTGCGGACGTTTGGTTGCTCAAAAGAACCATACAATGTTAGTGGATGCGTTTTCGTTGATTTCTAATGATCTTGATGAAAATTTATATATCTATGGTGAAGGAGAATTACGAAGCAGTTTAGAAAAAAAGATTAGAGAAAAAAATCTGGAAAATAGAGTTTTTCTTCCGGGAGATATTAAAAATGTTGAAGAAATGTTATCCAGAGCGAAAGTCTTTGTTCTTTCTTCTGATTATGAAGGAATGCCAAATGCTCTGATGGAAGCAATGGCCGTAGGAGTGCCGTGCATTAGTACAGACTGTCCATGTGGAGGTCCAAAGATGTTGTTTCACAATGATACAGAATTTTTGGTATCAGTTGGAAATACGGAGCAAATGGCTGAAAAAATGAAAACATTACTCCTGAATAAAGATAAAAGAGAAAGAAATAGTAAATTAATGAAGAAATATTCTCTGGCATTTACACCAGAATGTATCTTTAAAAAATGGGATGAATACGTTAATGAATTGGTTGAAAAAAATTGATAGAGTAAAGTATCTCTTAAATAATCATCTGCTTTTTGCTGGAATAAAAGCTAAATTTAAGAACGAAAAGTATTATAAGAGATTAAAAAGTGAAAGATACGAAAAAGAAATCACAGAATGGTTTCAGCTTACTACAGGGGAAAAGCTTAACTTAGAGAATCCGAAGACTTTTAATGAAAAAATACAATGGTTGAAATTGTATGATAGTACGCCGTTGAAAACACAGTTGTCAGATAAGTATCTTGTACGAGAGTGGGTAAAAGAGAAAATTGGTGAGGAATATTTGATTCCATTGTTAGGCGTGTGGGATTCTTTTGATGAGATTGATTTTGAACTTTTACCGAATAAGTTTGTCTTAAAGGCAAATCATGGATGCGGATGGAATATTATTGTTACGGACAAGTCCACATTTGATAAAGAAAAAGCAAAAGAAAAGTTTGATGTTTGGATGAATACAAATTTTGCTTATTCAGTTGGATTGGAATTACAATATTTAAATATAGAACCTAAAATCATTGCGGAAGAATATATAGAAAATTTTGACGAAGATGTGAATGATTATAAAGTTTTTTGCTTTAATGGAAAAGCGGATAGCGTTATGCTGCTTTCTGAACGAAGACGCGGGTTAAAGATGGCTTTTTATAATTCAGAATGGGAAAAGTTTCCGTTTACTTATTCATATCCTCAAAATCAGGACATTGTGCCAAAACCTGAAAATCTGGAGAAATTGATTACATTGGCTGAAACTCTTGCAGAGGGGTTTGCACATGTAAGGGTAGATTTTTATATTTTAAATGATGGGCAGATAAAATTTGGGGAGATGACATTTACTTCAGGAAGTGGAACCTGCAAGTGGAATCCAAAAGAACAAAATGAAATATACGGGGATATGATTTGTCTTCCGAAAAAATCACCAATTCCTCAAAGAATAAATAGAAAGTAGAGAGTTATATATGAAAATAGCTGTCAATCTAAAAGAAAATAGCTGGGCGAAAATAGGAGCTCTATGGATGCTTTTGCTTGCTGTGCTCAAAGTTACGACAATGATACAGGTACCGTTCGCTGTTACGAATCTTTTGTTGATAGGAGTATCTTTTATACTTGTAATGATTTCTTATTCTGAAAATCAAGAAAATAAATGGGAGTCTTTTATATTTATCGCAGCGTTTGTGCTTCACATGATCATACTTTTTGCTGATTTATATGGGAAAAACTATGTGTCTGTTTTGTATAGCGGAAAGGATACAGAGGTCTTTTTTGATATTGCGAAAAAATACTATCATGGTGATTTTTCAGAAACTTTGACATTTTATCCGTATTTTTTAAATTTCTTTTTTAAATTTATTGGAGTAAATCGTGTTGGGGTTCAATATATCAATGTATTGGCTTGGTGTTTTAGCATGATACTAATGGAAAAGTGCTGCAAGGAATTGGAAGTTAGCGGAAAACTAAGATTTTGTGCAATTTTTTTAATGGCTTTTATGCCCATTTATATGTGCATGTCATCAATTCTTCTTAGAGAAAGTATTATTATTTTGATGAATATATGCTGGTTTTATTGTCAGATCAAATGGATGAAAGATGGAAATCACAGATATCTTTTGGGATGTTTTATAGCACCAATAGTTTCTACAGCATTACATATGAGTGCAATTGTGTTTTTGGGTATAACAGTTTTTGTGCTTGCATTATACGATTTTGAGAAAAAGCAGCTTCGTATACAGAAAAAAACAGTGATGATTTTATTGGCAGGAATTGTTGGGTTGGTGATTTTCATGCTGATACCGATGACAAGACGTCTGATTACACTGAAACTGCCGGATTTTGATGAGGGATTTTTAAATACAATCAATGAAACAATAGCAATTGTTTCAAAAAGTCAGAGTGGAAGTATGTATTTGAAAGATGTGTATGTAAATGGATTTTTGGATTTTTTCCTTCAGACATTTGTAAGAATATTTTATTTCTTCGCATCGCCGCTTCCTGTTCATTGGAGAGGTTTGGCAGATACAGCTGCATTTGCCATGAGCTCCTGCTTTTATTTATTTGGTGTGTTGATTTCTCTGGTAACTGTTTTTGTAAGGAAAAAGGATCCATATAGAACATTAATGTGGCTAATATTCCTGACGATTAGCGGGATTAACTGTTGGGGCGTTTTTAATGCTGCAACAGCGATGCGACATAGAGATAAGATGATAGGAGCAGGTATTTTGTTGATTATATATTCCGCAAATATTGTGCTTGATGCATGGAAAAATAGGAGGACAAAATGAATTTTGTATCGGTAATCATTCCCGTATATAATAAAGAAGAATATATTAGAGAATGTATAGAGAGCGTTCTTCAACAAACGTATCAAAATATAGAAATTATCATGGTAAATGATTTTTCGACAGATGCATCTGCTGAAATTTGTAGAAATATAGAAAAAGAATACAAAATTGTGAGTTTTATAGAACAAAACTCAAATCAGGGACCATTGGCAGCAAGAGTACGTGGAATTAGAGAATCTCGCGGCGATTTACTTGTTTTTTGTGATGCGGATGACATGCTTCCAGCAAATTGTATAGAAAGCTTGGTAACTGAGCATGAAAAGACAAAAGCAAATATGGTAATAGGGAACTTTGCTCAGAAATATGAAGATAAGGTTGTTGAAAATAAAAACAAGTTATCTATAGGAATTCATAATAACCTGGAATTATTGGATAAACAAATAGATGATGGATCAATGTCTGGAATGTTTATCAGCAGTCAGTGCGGTAAACTTTATGAAAGAAAAATTATAGATACATTTATCGATCAGCTTCCTTTAAATGTTAGAATTAATGAGGACGGAGTATTTAATACAAAATACTTGCTGAATTCATCTGCAGTTGCTGTAATTCCGGATATAGTGTATATAGAAAGAAGCAGAAACAGAATTGTAAAAGCTAAGGTGAATCTTGATTTATTTAAGGATGCCAATAATGCTTTGGCAGATTTGCGTGAAGAATGGCCAGATGTGGACAGTTTTGACAGACAGATGAAATTAAGAAAAGTGAGTACCACTTTTATTCTGTCTTTTTGGGTATGTAATCATTCAGGTTTCATGAATGCTAGGAAGCTTCTGAAAAAGTTATGGAAAGAATTAGAACTGAAAAAGATTCAGGATGTTGTTAATGAAGGTAATATGAGAATTTATAAGAGAATCTTTTTTAGGCTGATGAAACATAAATGCTATTTGCTGTTTTTTGTTGGAATCAGAGTTTCTCCACTGCTTAGAAAATATGTTGCAAGATAATTGGCCAAAAAAGTTATTTGAGGTTTTATGAAAAGTTTTTCAAGAGATGTTTCAATTATTATTGTGAACTACAACACAAAAGATTTATTAAGAGATTGTATTTTATCGATTTTAGAACATACAAAAGGAATTTCTTATGAAATTATTGTTTCGGATAACGGATCTGAAGATGGTTCTGTAGAAATGTTACAAGAAGAGTTTTCGCAGATAATAGTGCTTGAAAATAGTAAAAATCTGGGATTTGGAGCGGCAAACAATGCAGCTGCTAAAATTGCAAAAGGAAAATACATATTTTATTTAAATAGTGATACGATCCTTTTGAGTAATGCGGTAAAAGAATTCTTTGACTTTTGGGAAAATAGCAATATAGAAAATATTGGAGTTTTAGGAGCACAGTTACTTGATGCAGAAGGTCACCCAGTTCAATCATGGGGGAGATACCCAACAGCTTTAGGAGTTTTAAAAGCTTTATTACACATGAGTTTAGCTCCGCGATTGAAAAAAAAGGTGAAAAAAGAAGAAGCATTTATATCCAAAGAAGCAAAAATTATCAATGGTTTTATTACAGGCGCAGATATGTTTTTGAAGAATGATACAGATGCATTGTTTGATGAGCGGTATTTTATGTATTCGGAAGAAACTGATTTGGAGTATAATCATTTCTATCTGAAAGGTAAAGTTTGTGTATTTTTGCCAGAAATAGAAATCATTCATCTGGAAGGCGGATCGGATAAGTCAAAGACATTGGCCAACACATATGATTTTGGGAAATTATCAAATATCTATTTGTGGCTATCTAAAATTAAATATTTAAGAAAAAATCATGGTGAAGATAAGCTGGTTATAGCGGTCGTAAAATTTATTTTGATTATAATATGGAGAATGCCAAAGAACAGAGAACGAACAAAATCATATTTAAATGAATTAAAGTCAATTTAGAGTTTGAAAACAAAGAAATTATAAGAAAGAGTGTGAATAGTGGTTGATGAAACGGCAATCTTTAAAAAAGAATTATATTTATAATTTTATAAGTCATATATTAACGCTGATCATTCCGTTGATAACGACACCGTATTTAGCAAGAATATTTCGTGAAGCGGGAAATGGGCAAATTACATTTGCAAATAATATTATTTCTTACTTTACGATGTTTGCCAATTTGGGATTTTTAACATATGGACAAAGAGAAATAGCGAAATATCAAGATGATGATTATAAGAGAAGCAAAACTTTTTGGGAAATTATTATAGTTAGAGGTGTATTCTCAATTGTTTCATTTCTGGTCTTATTAGTGACCACATATTCCGGATTATACGGTTCTTCCTATAATACACTCATCATATTGTTTTCGATTCAGATTATAGCAGTTATTTTTGATGTGAATTTCTATTATCAGGGAATGGAAGATTTTAAAGGTGTTGCAACAAGAGCAATCATTATTCGTGGCTCTTGTTTGGCGTTAATTTTCCTACTTGTAAAAGATGAATCAGATATATGGATTTATGCATTGATTTATGCAGCGTCATTTTTACTTGCAAATGTATTGATGTGTTTACCGATATTTAAATCAATTAAAAAGGTAAAACTTTCGGAGTTGCGTTTTAAATGTCATCTGATACCGTCGCTTACCTTTTTCTTGCCGATTTTTACATCGACAGTATACGCTTCACTGAATAAATTGATGATTGGCTATTTGGCAGTGAATCCTGATTATGAAAATGGCTGCTATGGACAGGCACTAAAACTAAATCAGACAATTCTTATTTTAATTACTGTAATTGACTCAGTGATGATAGCGAGAAATTTTCGAGACTATGCTGCAAAGAAGTATGATGAGTTGAAAAATCATTTGTACTTTGCGTGCAACTACGTTATTCATTTGGCGGTTCCATTGATTTGCGGAATTTGTGTATTGTCTAAAAGTTTATCTGCATGGTTTCTTGGAAAAGGATATGAGATTGTTCCATTACTGTTGAATATTCTTTCAGTAAAGTTTATTATGAGCGGATTGATTTGTGTGTTTGGAAGTCAGTTGTTTATTGTAATTGGAAAAGAGAAGAATCCAACAATTTCTCACATTATTGCAGCTATATCTAATTTAGTGTTGAACTTTATTTTTATACCTAAATATGGGGCGATTGGTGCGGCAATTACGCTGGCAATTGCAGAAACGATAGATTGTACGGTGTTAGCAGTGATGGCTTTTAAAGGTGGTTATTTATCTTGCGGTAAAATCATGAAGATGTTTGTAAAACCAGTAATTGCAGCAAGCGCTATGTATATCGTAATTTTTAGGTTGAACCAGTACTTTTCATATAGTATGTTGACATTCTTATTTATAACAGCAATTGGGTCAGGCATATATGGGGGCGTATTACTTCTTATCAAGGATGAATTTGCACGGTTTGCATTGAAGAGATATGTTAAACCATTAGGAGATAAAGTTATAATGCATTTAAAAAATTGAGTAGTTTAATGGGAATTTTGAGAAAGGCGGAATTATGCAAAGATTTGAAGAAAAAGTGTGGTTGGCTACACCTACAATGCATGGTGATGAGTTGAGATATATGCAAGAAGCATATGAAACAAACTGGATGACAACCATCGGCAAAAATATAAATGAAATAGAATGTCAAGTTTCAGAAAAAATAGGATGTCAGCATGCTGTTGCACTTACGTGTGGTACTTGTGCGCTTCATATGGCAGTGAAATTGGCGGGAGTGAAAGCTGGTGATCGAGTATTTTGTTCGGATATGACTTTTGCAGCAACGGTAAATCCTGTGGTATATGAAAAAGCAGAACCGATTTTTATTGACAGTGAGTATGAAACATGGAATATGGATCCGAGAGCATTAGAGAAAGCTTTTGAATTATATCCAGACGTAAAGGTTGTTATTGTAGTGCATCTGTATGGGGTACCGGCAAAGATTGATGAAATCATGGGAATTTGCAAAAAACATAATGCAATTCTCATTGAAGATGCAGCAGAATCTTTTGGAGGAACTTATAAGGGAAAACAGACAGGAACTTTTGGAAAGTATAATATTATTTCCTTTAATGGAAATAAAATTATTACAGGTTCCTCAGGCGGGATGCTTTTAACTGATTCCAAAGAAGCGGCAGACAAGGTTCGTAAATGGTCTACACAGTCCAGAGAAGCGGCACCTTGGTATCAGCATGAAGAAATTGGATATAATTATCGAATGAGTAATGTGATAGCTGGGGTGATTCGCGGGCAGTTGCCATATCTGGATGAGCATATTGCAAGAAAAAGAAAAATTTATGAAAGATATAGAGAAGGTTTTAAAGATTTGCCGGTTTCAATGAATCCATATGATGGACAGAATTCGGAACCAAATTATTGGCTGAGCTGTATGTTAATTGATGAGGATGCAATGTGTGAACAGCATCGTACTGCAACAGAGGAGACCTATGTGACGGAATCAGGAAAATCATGTCCGGGACACATTCTTGATGAACTGGCAAAATATAATGCAGAGGGCAGACCAATTTGGAAACCAATGCATTTACAGCCAATTTATTGTGACAATTTGTTTGTTTCAAATGCAGATGCACATATGGATGTGGGTTCTGATATTTTTAGAAGGGGGCTTTGTCTTCCGAGTGATATTAAAATGACTGAGGAACAGCAGGAAAGTATTATTCAGATTATTAAAAAATGTTTTGAATAAATAAAATGAACGAAAACAAGTAGAGGGAATATTTTTGGATAAGGGAAAAGAAATAAATACTGTTTCTAATGCGACAGCATGGTCTTTTATGGGGCAGCTTGTAATAAAGATTTTACCTTTGATGACAAATATGATTCTGGCCAGAATCTTTGAGCCAGAAGTTTTTGGAGTTGTTACTACGGTAACAATGATTACAAGTTTTGCGGATATATTTTGTGAAGCTGGTTTTCAGAAGCGTCTCATATGTAAGAATTATAAGGATGCGGAAGATTTAAATAAAGATGCAGATGTTGCATTTTGGACAAATTTTACAATTTCTATGGTGCTGTGGGGAGTAATATCATTGTTTCGCTCAGAACTATCATCGATGCTGGGAAAGACAGATATTAGTAAAGTGATTGTAGTGGCTTGTGTACAGTTGCCAATTACTTCTGTGATTTCAATACAAACCGCTTTAAACCAAAGAGATTATGGATTTAAACGAATTTTTCAAGCTCAGTTTTTAGGGTCGGTGGTTTCTTTTGTAATCAGTATTGTTTTGTCGTTCTATGGACTAAGCTATTGGGCAATTATTATAGGAACAATATCCAGCTGTATAGTAAGAGCGTTGGTGTTATCCTTTAAGTCGCGGTGGAAACCGAAGTTGTATTATTCTGTAAATCGACTAAAAGAAATGTTTTCTTTTTCGATTTGGGTGTTGTTGGAGACAATTGCGGTTTGGTTTTCTTCCTGGACAGATTCATTTTTTGTTGGCAATGGTTTGAGTTCACATAATCTGGGGATTTATAGAAATTCTCAGAGTATGGTGAATGGTTTGTTAGCAGTACCCCAGTATTCGATTACCAATGTGTTGCTTGTAAAACTGACAAAAGATGTAGAAGATACAAAAAAATATAGTCAGGATTTTCTGACAGCTCAAAGATTATTGGCATATGCTTTATTTCCCCTGGGTGTTGGTGCTTTTGTATATCGAGATTTGGCTGTCAAGATCGTGTTTGGTGCCGGCTGGGAAGAAGCAGAAATCGTTGTAGGATTATGGGCACTTGTATCTGTTGTACGAATTATTTTTATTAGTATGACAAATGCAGTATATGTTTCCAAGGGAATACCGAAAATTGCATTTTATTTACAGATTATTGATATCGTAATTCTGATTCCAACGTGTATTTGTGGAGTTAGGATGGGTTTTGAGTGGTTTGTAGTGATTCGCTGCATCGCAAGAATTGTTGCAATTATACCGAATCTTTATTTTTTGAGCCGATTTTGTGGATTTTCGGCGTATGAGATAATAAAGAATAGTGTTTCCCCTTTTTTGCTTTCTGGGTTAATGGGTGTATGTGCAGTTATACTTAAATCTTTTGTTAATGGAAATATTCTTGTAGATTTTGCTGTGATTGGTGTATGTGCAGCTATCTATTGTATGTTGCTATTTCTTTTCGCAAGAAAGGAATTAATAGGAATTGTGAATAGAATAAAATCATTTATTAAGAGATAATATAAAAAAGTGATAGAAATTACTTAGGAATAAACCAATGATAGTAATATAATGTTAAAATAAAATAATTTTTAAATTAAAAGTGTAAGGAAAAATATAAGAAATGCAGAAAGTAGAATTACATAATCAAAAAATCCTTGTTACCGGGGCTGCAGGTTTTATAGGTGCGAATTTAGTAAAGAGACTTTTGAATGATGTAGAAAACATAAAAATTGTTGGCATTGACAATTTGAATGATTATTATGATGTTTCTATTAAAGAATATCGTTTGGGACAAATAAAAAAACTTGCTGCTGAAAAAATAAGCAGTTCATGGGAGTTTGTCAAGGGGAATATTGCAGATAAAACATTAATTGATAAAATATTTCAGGAATATCAACCCACAATCGTAGTAAATCTTGCGGCGCAGGCAGGAGTACGTTATTCTATTACGAATCCTGATGTATATATAGAGTCGAATTTGATTGGTTTCTATAATATTTTGGAGGCGTGCCGTCACTCTTATGATGATGGAAAAAGTGGAGTCGAGCATTTGGTATATGCATCTAGTTCTTCTGTCTATGGAACGAATAAGAAGATTCCATATAGCACAGAAGATAAAGTTGATAATCCGGTTTCTTTGTATGCAGCTACTAAAAAATCTAATGAATTAATGGCACATGCATATTCGAAACTTTATAACATTCCATCAACAGGACTTCGATTTTTTACAGTGTATGGACCTGCTGGACGTCCGGATATGGCCTATTTTGGATTTACCAATAAATTAAGAGAAGGAAAGAAAATCGAGATTTTTAATTTTGGAAACTGTAAGAGAGACTTTACCTTTATTGATGATATTGTGGAAGGCATTGTACGCATTATACAGGGAGCACCAGAAAAGATGATGGGAGCGGATGGACTTCCACTACCGCCATATGCAGTTTATAATATTGGAAATAACCAGCCGGAAAATTTGTTGGATTTTGTAGATATTTTGCAACAGGAATTAATCAGAGCAGGTGTATTACCTGAGGATTATGACTTTGAAGCGCACAAAGAACTTGTTCCAATGCAGCCTGGAGATGTACCAATTACCTATGCAGATACTAGAGCGTTGGAAGAAGATTTTGGATATAAACCATCTACAAGTTTAAGAGAAGGTTTAAGAAAATTTGCAGAATGGTATAAAGAATTTTATATTCCTAACAACATACCATTTAAAAATGATAGTAAATGAGGTATGTCAAAAACGATTTCAAGAATAACTTTTTAATTATTAAACTAAGCACCGCCCGTTATACGGGTGGTGCTTAGTTTATAATCAATCACGTCTGAAAATATCTCTGGTATAAACTTTTTCCTGTACATCATCTAGGCAACTATCGTATCGATTGGCGATAATTGCCTGACTTTTTCTTTTGAACTCAGCCAGATTATTGACTATTTTGCTTCCAAAGAATGTGGCACCGTTTTCGAGTGTTGGTTCATAAATGATCACGGTGGCACCTTTCGCTTTAATTCGTTTCATAACTCCCTGAATGCTGCTCTGACGGAAGTTGTCAGAATTACTTTTCATAGTTAAACGGTACACTCCAACAACAACTTCCTTTTCTTTGGATTTATTCCAGGTACTGTTTGCTTCATATGCTCCTGCGATTTCTAACACACGATCTGCAATAAAATCTTTTCTGGTGCGGTTACTTTCTACAATGGCAGTCATCATATTCTGAGGAACATCGGCATAATTAGCAAGCAATTGTTTTGTATCTTTTGGTAAGCAATATCCACCATAACCGAAGGAAGGATTGTTATAATGCGAACCGATTCGAGGATCCAGGCAAACACCGTTGATGATTGCCAGAGTATCTAACCCTTTAGTTTCTGCATAGGTGTCTAACTCGTTAAAGTAGCTGACACGAAGTGCCAGATAAGTATTGGCAAACAGTTTTACAGCTTCAGCTTCTGTGGACCCCATAAAAAGGGTATCAATATTTTCTTTGACAGCACCTTCCTGTAAAAGTTTCGCGAAGGTATGAGCAGCTTCATTTAGTTTTTCATTATCTTTGACTGTTGATACAATGATACGGCTTGGATATAAATTATCATAAAGAGCTTTGGATTCACGCAAAAACTCCGGACTGAAAAGAATGTTATTTGTGCCATATTTTTGACGAACACTTTCTGTATAACCTACTGGAATGGTGGATTTGATGATCATAATGGCATCCGGATTGACTTTTAGTACCAGCTCAATGACAGATTCTACAGCACTGGTGTCAAAAAAGTTCTTTTTACTGTCATAATTAGTAGGTGCTGCGATAATGACAAAGTCAGCGCTCTGATAAGCTGATACACCATCGGTTGTGGCAGTTAAATCCAGATTTTTTTCTGCAAGATATTTTTCAATATAATCATCTTGAATAGGAGATTTGCGATTGTTAATCATTTCTACTTTTTCAGGAATAATGTCAACGGCTGTGACATGGTTATGTTGTGCAAGTAATGTTGCAATAGATAATCCTACATAGCCGGTTCCGGCAACAGCGATGTTCATTGGAGCAGAAAATTGTGTATTTTTTTCAGTATTTTCATCGATAAACATAGAAACTGGTTCAAAACCTAAAACTTCACCTAAGACTTCTAATTGACTAATGGAAGGGATATAATCCTGATTCTCTAAACGACAGATCATTGTGCGGTTAATTCCTGTCAGTGATGCAAGATCTTTCTGAGTGATTTTTTTGATTTTTCTTTGTTTGTTGACTGTTTCAGCCAACAAAGATATTGACAATTTCTTCATGATAAGATTCCTTTTCTTGAAAAGATGTTTTTAGTAACAAAATAAACGCAAGTTAATTTAATTAACTTGCGTTTATAGTAACATATGATATTTAAAATAGCAATAGTGTTCGCACTATTCTTTGTAAATTGTAAAACTGTCAACAGTTGCCCATGAGTCAGCGTCGTGTGTAGTGACTGTGAGACTTTTATCTGTTACATGTACTTCGCTGAGTTGTGGGACACCATTTTGCACTGAAATGGCGCTCCATGGATAGTCTTCAGGATTGCGAAGAAGTGCGTCAGTTGAACCATTAAAGACGACATAGATAGGTTTTTCCGGTTTGTGAAACTCATTGACAATGTCTGATGGATTATCTTGGATAGGATAGTCCTCCTGATCGATAGGATCACCATCTTCATCAATAAAATATCCTCTTGTATAGATATGATCATGTCCACCGATGAATAAATCAATGTCGTAAGTTTCGCCGATATAATTATAAAAACCTTTTATTGATTCGCGTACACCTAAATAACGTTCTACCATAGTAATTGGTGAATAGTGACTAATGATAATGCGCCATTTAGCATCAGGATTGGCATTAATGGATTCTGCTACAAATTGTTCATGTATTTCTGGAGGTTGCGGGCATAGATTGTTGATAATCAGAAAAAGTACATTCCCTTTTCTGAACCAGTAGTCGCCGTCATTTCCTGATTCATGTCCAATGGTGCTCATATTTGGCAGGGAGAAATGATCCCCAAAAAATCCTGTACCGCTATCATGATTTCCAACCACTGGAACCAATGGAGTGGAATAGAGTACAGAGTTGTCTAAAAAATAATCATAATGTTCAGTAGAATCGGGTTTTGCTACTTGATCCCCAGTTGTGATGATAAAACTGGAATCAGGAATTTGGGTTTTCATGCGATTAAGAGCAACCTTCCAAATGCTACGATGTCCAGGGAGTTCTTCAGGGTCTCCGAGTCCAATTTCCGGGTCACCGGCGATTGTAAAAGTAAAATCTGTAGATTCTAAATCCTTTGTTTCGTAAGAATAGATTGGAGAATAAGTTTCCCCATTGGATAACTGATATGTATAGGCTGTGTTAGATTGTAAGCCGGTAATCAGTGCACTGTTACGATGATATCCAGGAACAGAGACACTCCCCTGAGTGCTGGCTGTTACTGTAATGTCGTCAGGTTGTTTATCAGAATGGAAAGTTACTTTTCCTTGGGAGGATGAACGGGAAAACCATGTAACGTAAAGTTCGTCTGGCTGGTTGCCCGGCTGTAGGGTCAGATTTTTGATTTCTCCATCCTGAGTTAAAATTTCCTGGTCTGCATTGAAATCATGGAGTTCCCACCAGTATGGATACTCCGGCTTTTCTTCTGTGTCGTTTTCTGCTTCAGACGTTTCTTCTATCACAGGAGTTTCTGGTACGGGTTCGGAAAGAGGTTTTTCTACTGGTGTTTCCTCTACAGCAATATCAGGTACTGTGATAGGTGTTGCCTCTTCTATGCTGCATCCAAAGGCGAAAAAAGAAAGCATTAGAAGAGTCATGAATAAAATAGTGATTTGTCTTTTCATAGCTGCCTCCTTTTAGATTGATAATGTTACTTTAATGAAAAAAGTAGAAAAAGTCAAAGTGTGAGAGAGAATTTAAGAAAAACATAAGAATTAAAATCTTCTAAATGAAATAGACTAGTAATTATAGGGCAATTTCTTGCAATCTGGAAAGGCTAATGCTATAATAAAACAATATATGAGGAAATTGAAATGAAGAAAAAAGCGTTAATAGTTATCAGTATATTGCTATTGATTGGAAGTTTTGCTTTAATTAATTGGCTCCAGCAAAAGAATTTTACGGTTTTTAATGATGTTGATCCTCAGAAAATAGAACAGGTAAAATTAAATAGAATAGAAACAGAAGAACTTGCATTTACGGCTCTTCTATGTAATGAAATAAGGGTACCGTTTGACGAAAACAGCAATACATTTTTTGTTCCTTTGGACATGAGAAGTTTACAATGGGAAAAGTTGGAGTTTGTCAGTGGACAGCCGGAATATCAGATAATTTTTAACGAAGATGTAACGGACAAGGACAAGCAGGCTTTGATTGGAGAAGGCGAAAAAATAAAATTTCTAGTGTATGATGGTCAGTTTTATGCGGAATATGCCCTTGTTTTTTCGGGTCTTCCAATCATAGATTTGTCTACAAATGAAGGATTTTATGCTGCAGAAGAAATCACAGGGAAGGCAGTATTTTATGATACAGACTTTACTCTTCATGGAATCACAGCTTCGGATTACAATGGTCATATTAGAGGAAATACCAGCCGGATGTTTCCGAAAAAGGGATATAAGATTAATCTGACTTCTACAAATAGTGAGGGTGTCACAGAATTAAACAAATTGTCATTATTTGGAATGAGAAAAGATGATGATTGGATTTTGCATGCGTTATATAATGATGAGTCGAAGATTAGAGATCAGCTGTCTATGAAGGTTTGGGATAGTTTTGGTGCAGGCGCAGTGTCCGAAACAGCATATTATGGGCCCAAAATGACTTATGTAGAGGTGTTTGCAGATAATAGCTATTGTGGACTTTATGGTTTGATGGAACCGGTGGATGCTAAGCAATTGGATTTGACAGAAGAAGATTATTCATATAAGAGAAAGAATCCTGGAAGCGTACAGTATAAATACGAAGAATTTCATAAGGCAGATGACCCTTATGCGGAAGTAGAAGGATTTGAAATAAAGGAAGGAAACATTTCAGAAAATTCGGATTTTTGGAAACCAATGTCTGATCTTGCAAGAATTTTGTCATCATCAAAGGAAGAATTTCTTAAACAGGATTCAATGATTATCAATGAGAAAAGTGCATTGAATCTTTGGCTGTTTATACAATTGATCACAGGATATGATCATATTGCTAAAAATGTATTTTATATTGCAAAATATAATGAAGATGTAGAATATGACTATCAGTTTTATTTTGCACCATGGGACATGGACTTGACTTGGGGAAATGTATCTGTAGGAGAAATAAATGCAGTTTATACTGGTTTTGAGTGGGAGTCTGCTTATGATTCCATTAGGTGGGATGTTGGAAGCAAACTGCTGGATAACGATTATCACGGGGCGAGAGAATATGTGCAAAATCTCTATTTCCAACTTCGAAAAACAGTGTTGGCAGACGCAACTTTAGAACAGATGATTTTAGAATTAGATCATGAAATCCGTGATTCCGGTGCTTTTGCCAGAGATAAGGAACGATGGCCAGAAGGCGTTCATGCGGAAGATTGTAGATTACTTTTAAAATATGCTAAAGAAAGAATGTCATTTTTAGATGAAGCGCTGTTTAGTAATGCCTATTATGATGAGTAAAAAGGGAGGAGAGTTTTTGTTACTTGGTAAAGCGGAAAAGAAAAAATATCGTCATGAGTTAAAATATATTTGTACAGCTGCTGAACTGGCACTGATACAGAGTAGAATTCATCATCTGATTCCATTAGACTCTCATGTAGGCGATACCGGTATGTATAACATTCGCAGCTTATACTTTGACGATTACTATAATCGATGTTATTACGAAAACGAAAATGGTACTGATCCTCGTGAAAAGTTCCGAATCCGTATCTATAACGGAAGTACAGACAAAATTAGTCTGGAACTTAAGAAAAAAGAACATGGAAAGACTTTAAAGCTTTCCTGTCCGTTGACAGAAGAACAGTGTCGTACACTGATGAAAGGGGAACCGTTGCCAGACAACTCGGACTACCCGCCAGTGTTGCAGAAACTTTTACTGTTAATGAAAACAACTATGATGCAACCAAAGATCATTGTAGAATACGATCGTGTGCCATATGTGTATAAGCTTGGTAACGTTCGAATTACTTTGGATAAAAATATTTCATCTTGCAATCAGCTTGAAACATTTTTAGATAAAGAAATTAACAAACGACCGATTATGCCTGCTGGAAAGCATATCCTGGAAGTGAAATTCGATGAATTTCTTCCGGATTACATTTATTCGGTTCTACAGCTGAATAATCTAAGACAGACGGCATTTTCAAAATTCTACTTATGTAGAAAGTTCAGTATTTAATTCAAGAACAATAATTATATAAAAGGAGCGTACATAGGATATGGCTAATTTTTCTGATATCTTTAAAAAATCATTTTTAGAAGGCTTTACAGGCGGTGACATCAGCACAGGCCGTATTGCAGCAACACTTGCAGTGACAGCACTCATTGCACTTTACATTTTCGTAATCTACAGAGTAGTAACAAGAAAAACTTTCTACTCTAAAACATTTAATATTTCATTAGTTGCTTTAGCAGTTGTTACATCTGCAATCATTTTAGCAATGCAGTCGAACTTAGTAATTTCCCTCGGTATGGTTGGTGCGTTATCTATCATCCGTTTCCGTACAGCAATCAAAGATCCAATGGATTTAGTATTCTTATTCTGGTCTATCTCCATCGGTATCATCTGTGGTGCAGGGCTTTACGAAATCGCATTGCTTACATCATTACTCGTAACAGTTGGTATTATCGGACTTGATTTAATCCCAACATCCAAAGCACCAATGATGCTTGTAGTAAATGCAACAGAACTTGATGCAGAAGAAGAAATCGTAAAAGCAGCAAAAGCAGCTGGAAAAGTTTGCAAAGTAAAATCAAGAAACTTTAGCGCAGGTCACCTTGATCTGATTATCGAAGTACGTGTGGCAAAAGAAGCAGAACTTGTAAAAGCTGTTTCTGAAATCGCAACAGTAACTTCCGTATCTTTAATCTCTCATGATGGAGAAGTAACTTTCTAGGAGTGTTTTTCATGGCAAAAATATTTTCTTTGATGTCTCGTCTTTATGACGAAGTCAAAAAAAATGGAATATCCAATACTTATTATAAAGT
>JBGVRS010000115.1:0-8380 GCA_045128635.1 Lachnospiraceae bacterium | reverse complement strand
GCAAAACTTTCCCTTGTTTCTTTGTATCTCAATCATCATAGGTCTTCTGACTCATGCAATGTGAAGTCGTCTAACTTCGCGTCCACCGTCCAGCCTTCTCAGTTTCCCAATGACCGACTCACGTCACGGGCGGTTTCCTCTAGCACATACAGCATTTTGGCAATGTTCCGGGCTCTCACCGGATTCCCTCATCATTGTGTCTTATAAATAAGCACACAAAGTCACGATGCAGTGTATCAAATTGTGACTTTAGTCTAACTCTTTTGTGATATTTTTGTCAATACACAAATATCGATTATTTCACAATATGATTTTACATCCCTATTTTTTGTGCTATAATCTAAAAAAATTTATGGAGAATCCTTATGACAAAAGAGAAATTCATCGACTATGCCCTCGCAGAAGGTTTTACCTCTGCCGCCATCATCAATACCAAAGACATCATATTTGATCCTTCGTTTCGTCCTTACTGCGAAGAAAATCTCTGCGGTCAGTATAATGCAAACTATACCTGTCCGCCAATCTGCGGTACAACAGACGAAATGAAGAAGAAAATCCTTTCTCATAAACATGCAATTGTTTTACAGACCAAATGGAATATTTCTGACTATACAGATAAAAATGCGATCAAGCATGCAAAAGGGGAACATAATGATGCCTCTATTCGTCTCGCAAAACAGATGCGCGCAGATGGTTATGATGGTTTTATCGTCGGTGCCAGCGGATGTGCCCTGTGCTCTCCTTGCGCTATGACAGAAAATAAACCTTGCAGATTTCCCGATTTTGCATTTTCCTGCATGTCAGCTTACTGTATTTTTGTCCGCCTTCTGGCAGAACACTGCGGCATGGAATATTCCTGCGAGGATGGGCGTCTTGCATTCTTTGGAATGTATGTTTTTGATTAATAGCTTTATAGGAAAAGGGAACCGTTATTGCGATTCCCTTTCTTACGTATGTCAATTTAAAGTTTTCATCAGTTCCTGAATTGTTTCTACAGTTTCTTCCAGGTCATCTGCAATTTGTTCTACGGATTTACCCTTTGAACGTTTAATTTCAATTAACTCTAAAAGTTTTTCCTTAGAGCCTTCTGCACGCCCCTTTGTTGTCGCTTCTTTGAATTCATCTTCAAATAGTTCATATAATGCATCACACATATTTCCTTTTGCCTCCTTAAATACTTCCTTATTTGCTCTCATTACTAAGTCCATTATTGATTTATGTAAGTTACTATTACTATGTTTTCCATATTCTTCGAACAGCTCGTCAGCTTCTTCTTTTTTCTTTAAATCATTTGTTAAATTCTTAAGCCAGAAATTATCTTCTTTTGAAAGTTTAGAAGTAACAATCAGTTGCATCGGAAACATTCCGCCTTCTATATACCAGATTCCATTTCCCTGTGGTACCAGCTCATACCCTCGCACCGCTTTTAAATGTTGTATTAATTTTCTCGGATAACTTTTGCTTACATAAGATATTGTTATTCCATCCACTTTAATGGTATCTACATGTTGTACATCCGACTTATAAAAACACGCATATCCTAATACTTTATAAAATGCGTCAATACTTAAATACTGTTCAGGACTCTTATATTCAATGATATTATATTCCCTGAATATCCTTCCTATATTTTTCTGAATTTGTTCTTCTGTATGCTTTTTGATGATCAATACATCTATACGCATAGGATCAGTTCCAAGCTGATGCTCATTCTCAAATGTCAGCTTTTCTGCCTCTTTCTCGAATTCAATCTGAATTCCGGCAAAAAATGCTGAATGCCATGGCAGTTTACCTTTGGTCTTTTTCTTTATTGCCATTTGTGTCCTCCTTATTAAATTTGTTACAGGAGTTCACATATTTAGAAAACTCCTGCCATAAATGTGAAATTAAGCAAGAATTTTCAATTTAGAAACAGGCCCCCAAACCATTCCAGCCCATATGTAGATGTAAGAAATATCTGATATGATAAAAGAAAATTTGCTTATAAAAAGAATATCACAATCCGTTTTTTTCAGCAACCATTGGGTTTTATCTTTTGTGTGATATTCTTCTCTTGCTTTTTTTAGGCAATTTCAATATAATAGCGACTATCAGAAAATTTAATAAGTGTCATAATAAGTTCTTTGTCGGAGTCCTAAATGCCTCCAGACTGAGCTAAGAGGGAATCCAGGTGTAACTCCTGAACAGTCGTGCTGCTGTGAGCGTGCAGTTTGCTTTTGATCCATTGCGTAAATCGTGAGAAGGGAAAGCAAACGTTACTGCGTAAGTCAGAAGACCTGCTTATTACTGCTTCACTTTCTACACGATATAGAAAAAGGAGAATTATTACACATGACCATTCACGTCGTTACTTCCCCAGGGGTAATTTCGCGCAAAAATGCGAAACGATACCTGTCGGAACATCTTATATTCCCGGAAAATGTTACTTCAATTGAAGAAGAAGCTTTTATGAGACAGCCCTGCATCAAAAAGATTACCTTTCCTGAAGGATTGGAACATATTGGTGCAAGGGCGTTTCAGGACTGCATTCATTTGCAGACATTAGATCTTCCTGACTCTCTCACAGCCTTTGATAAAGAAGCTTTTTCCGGATGTAAAGGACTCACAACCATCAAATTACCTTCCACTATCAAGAATATTCCTGATGGTGCATTTTATAAATGCAGAAAATTAGAAAATTTTACAATTCCTGAAGGTGTACAAAAAATCGGGGAAGGAGCATTTTATTTTGCCAGCATAACCGAATTACATCTTCCCTCTACCATAACAGTTATCAAAGACAAAGCATTTTTCCGCTGTAACCGATTAACCTCTGTTACCATCCCACCATCGGTAGAACGCATCGGCGAAGAAGCTTTTCACGGATGTAATCATTTAAAGGTGTTGGAAATTGCTCATGAGCCAAGATACATCGGAGAACGGGTGGTAAACCGCTCCACAAAGATTCGATGTTATAAGAATTCCAAAGTGGATGTTTACTGCCAGAAAAATCAGATACTGGCAGAATATATAGAAAAATAATTTTTACATAGACAAATCAATTGAATTATGTTAATATCTTAACAAGTTAATGAACGTGCAAGAAGTACAAGTTCCGAAAGGATTCATAGAGAAACCGGTGTAAATCCGGTACGGTCCCGCCACTGTGATAGGGAGTCTCAAAACATGATGTCACTGGATGAATGGAGCGTCTGGGAAGGCGTTTTGAGATGTTGATCTTAAGTCAGGAGAACTGCTTGTATGGATTTATAAAATGATTCTTACGGTCGATAGGAAACATCTCATATTTTATTGTTTTGTAAATCGGACGATCGTATTATCTGCAGATACGATCGTTTTTTGCAAACTAAATTAACTACTATTTTGCCTCTATAGGAAAAGGAACCGTACTCCCACGGTTCCTTTTAACGTTACTGCGTTATTTTATATTCTTCCAAGAGCTTTTAACTGCTGCTGCAGATATTCTCTATGCTGTGCATTATCTGCGGTAATAAACTCAAATGTCACATATTCCGGTGCAATACGTTCTATCAGTTCTTTGATTCCCACTCCTGTAAATGGTTCATGCTTGTCTACCGCAAATGCATGGAAAAACATCTGATTATATCGTCCATAATAAGTCGGTTCCATTTTCGGTGGATTCTTCTTCGTCTCTTCACAGTAATCACCCGTCAGCGACTGATTCAAATGTACACCTCTGATATACTTACAAAGTTCTCCATGAACATCCAGCATCTGATGAATATACGCAATACCCTCTTCCTGTGTTTTTAAACTTGTATTTGTATGTAATAAATGCCCTGTATCAAGCATAATTCCCTTATTCGGATATAAAATCTGATCCAATAAGCGTTCGGTAATCTCCGGCCTCGTAAACTTGAGTCCCGGCTGCCATAAATTTTCCAGTAACAGTGCAATGCTTCCATCTTCATCTGCAAAAATCTCATTCAGCAGTTCTGCCGTTGCATCTACCACCTCCTCATCACTGTAATGATAATTCCATGTAAAAGATTCTTCAATAGACGCTTCTGATACATGAAATACCACATACTCTGCACCATATAGATGAGCATATTTTAAGTCTTCTTTATATCGACGAACCACAGCATCCTTTGTGGAACCGCCATAATACCGTTCCCAGTTTTCTTTTGTGTCAAATTCTTTGAATAACCGTTCTTCATTCCCTTTCCAAAAATCCATCCAGAATGGAAAGAAATGCATATGATATCCAACCACTTTCTCTTTTGGAATGATGCTTCTTTCATCTTCACGGTAATACATCAATTCGACCCCATCAAAATGAGGTACCAGCATACTTTCTAAATCCTTAGAGGATTCAAATCGATCCAGATCATCTTCACTTGTTGTAATATTAAACAATGTTTTCATTTGTTTTATAACTCCTGATATTCTCCCTCTCGTATCACATAACCATGTCCCGGCCGAGGCTGCCATTGATATCTGTTTTTATTTTCTACCGGATGTAAATGTTCCATGATTGAGGCAATGACGCCACCGTGAGTTACCAAAACCACCGGTCTGGTTTCCTGAAGTAAATCCTGCAAACCTTCCAGAACTCTTTTTTTCATTTGTTCTCCGCTCTCACCATTTGGCGGAACATTTTTCTCATTATCACCGGAAATCCATGCCTGATAATCAGCCTGATTCTTCAAGGATTCATAAGATTTCATCTCAAATACGCCGAAATCCACTTCCCGAAATCGACTGTCAATCTCATGGGGTATATCTCCAAACAAAATCTTTAAGGTCTGTTCTGTGCGGTTCATACCACTGGTGATGAAAATTGCATCTTCCGGTACACTGTATTTTATATTTTCAAGTTCCTTTGCTCCGGATTCTGATAAAAACAAATCCGTAGAACCACAATACAACCATTTTTCATTTGCTTCCGTCCGTCCATGACGGATCAAATATAACTCACTCATATTATCTCCTGTCTATAGCAAAGCCATTGCTGCCACTGCACATAATTCACTGATACAGATACAAAATCCCGAAATATCACCATTCATTCCCTGTAAAGAACGATAGCTTTTTCTTAATGCAACGCAATATCCAAGTAGACCGATCATCAGTGAAATACTATACTTTCCAGCTAAAACAAATCCGAGACCTAAGCATAATAAAATCATGATTACAAGCAGCATCTGATGCCATTTTGGATAATTTGCTGTATTCGCATACTGACTGGTATTCATGGTCTTTAATCTCATAATTGCCAGTGCAGAACAGCATCTGCTGACTGCCGGAATAACTAACAGCACTCTCATATCTGCATCCGCAGGTATCGCAGAAAACATGGCAAAACCTGCCAAAATCAGGAAAACACACCATACCACTGCAAAAGAACCCACATGAGAATCCTTTAAGATTGCCCTGCGCTTCTCTAAGTCTCTCCAAGAACAGACCGCATCTACTACATCCATAAAACCGTCCAGATGCATAAATCCCGTTGTCAGATAAGGAACTGCACACATCACAAGTCCATATATCATAGGATGTACCTGTAAATTCTTCAAAACAAAATTAATCAATAACCACAATGCACCGATTTCCAACCCTACAACAGGAAGAAACAAAAGCATATAAGGTCTGCATTCTTCATCCCATGCCTTACATGGAAATGGCAGGGAGCAAAACATGGACTGGGTCATCGAAAAGGCTGTCATATATTTTCTCATAAGTAATACCTCTGAATATTTATACTATCAAGATTATAGTCACACCAAATTTTACTGTCAATTGTTCCTTATAAAAGCATTTGACAAAGAAACTTTCCAGGATTAAAATTTGAACCAGTAAAATCATCCGACTTGGAGGGACATCATGGAACTTTACGAATTAATATCACAAATTAAACCAGGTGATAAAAAGGCTTATGAAGCCTGTATTTATCATTTTGATCATATCGCAAAACCTGTGGGAAGCCTTGGAAAGCTTGAAACTTTACTTGCTGCAGTTGCCGGTGCTTCCGGTACACCCAAAATTGATATTTCTAAAAAATGTGTACTTGTTTTCTGTGCTGATAACGGTGTTTTGGCACAAGGCGTTGCACAAAGTACCCATGATGTGACCACTGCCATTGCAAATTCTCTTGTACGAAAGACAACCAGTGTCAATGCTATGGCTGCTGCATGTGGAGCTGACGTTTTCCCAATTGATATGGGTATGATCGATCAGGTAGCAGGGCTCCTTCCATGTTCTCTTGCAAGAGGAACCAATGATATCAGTGAAGGTCCTGCCATGACCATCGAACAGGCAAAGAAGGGAATCCTAACCGGCATTGAGCTAGTCAGACAGCGTAAAGAAGAAGGCTATCGTATCATTGCCACCGGGGAAGCCGGGATTGGAAATACCACAACTTCCAGTGCAATTCTCTCCTGCTTGTTAAATGTTCCTGTAGAACAGGTGACCGGACGCGGCTCCGGACTTACCGATGAAGGTCTTATCCGAAAGCAAAATGCGATCAAAAAAGCGCTTAAAGTCAATCAGCCGGATTCATCTGATGCATTAGATGTTTTATCAAAAGTCGGCGGGTTCGACATCGCCGGCATGGTCGGTGCATTTCTTGGCGGTGCTCTTTATGGAATCCCGGTAATTATGGACGGATTTATTTCCGGTGTTTCTGCGCTTCTTGCTGTAAAGATTTGTTCACATGTAAAAGATTACATCCTGCCATCTCATATCAGTGCTGAACCTGCAGGTCAGATGCTGATGCAGGCGTTAGGTTTTAAACCTGTTATCCATGGTAATATGCGATTGGGCGAAGGAACCGGTGCGGTTGCTTTAATGCCTCTTTTAGATATGGCTGCATCAGTTTACTGGAATGCTGCCAGCTTTGATGATATCAATGTGGAGGCTTACGAAAAATGGACATCCAATTGATTTTAGGACCTAATAATAGCGGAAAGAGCCTATATGCAGAAAATTTAGCCGTACAAAACAATAATAACCCACTGATTTATCTGGCAACCATGGTTCCACAAACCGATGAAAATCTTCAAAGAATTAAAAAGCATATATCACAACGTTCTGGTAAGGGATTCCAAACAATTGAAGAACCTTGGAATATACATACCCTTGAATTTCCATCCAATGCTGTTGTTTTACTGGAAGATGCTTCAAATCTGCTTGCCAATGGGATTTTTATTCATAAATCCAACGAAACCGAGTGCTTTGAACGTATCCTTTTACTTGCGGAACATTGCAAAAAACTAATCATTGTCAGCATTGACGGATTAACAGAAGGTTCTTTTGATGCTGAAACAAACAACTATATCCATCAGTTAAATCATTTAAATGAACTGTTGGTGCATATTTCTTCAAATTGCAAAAGATTCTAAAAATGACGACCCACTCAAGGGTCGTCATTTTCTTTCTAGCTAATCGTAGCATTTCCTTCTGCAATTCTAAGCGCACGTACAATCGGCATAATCAACATTCCACAGAAAAAATTGCTGACACCATGTACAAAATCCCATGGAAGTCCTGCAACGATCCATGCAATGGTTCCTTCGAAATTCAATCCAAAAAAGAATGCCTGCGCAGGTGCATATAATGTTCCATATAAAAATCCATGCAATGCACAGACTGTCATATATACAAAAGGGCGAATCTTCTTTGGCATATTTTTCGGTAACAGCATTGTAATGCCCCATAAAATCGTCCATAAATACAGATAAGGAATCCACCAGGTTGCAAAGCCGGCATAAACTCCTGTCAAAAGCACAAATACATAGATCGGATATAATGCTTTTTTACCATAAACCAGTGTAAATGCAATGACAAAAGTTCCAAGTAAATGTACGTTTGGAGCAATCTCCATAAGCATTTTAGATGCATACATAATAGAACCAAGCATCGCAAACACTGCCACTTCTCTTGTCATAAGTTTCATAGTTATTCAGCCTTAAATGCGTAAGAATCTCCATCTACAATGTCCGTGGAATCAACACCTGTCATGCCATATTCTCCATTAATATAGAATGCCCAGTATTTTCCATCTTTATCATAATCAACAGTTTCACCATTGACAGTTTTTACATATAAACCGTAATCTCCATCTTCTCCGGCAATTACATTGTTTTCAAGTAAAGCAGCTCCAACAGTATCTTCGTCTGTTTTCACTTCAAAAGTTGCTTCTTCACCAGCCATGTTTACCACTGTAAATTCAAAAGATTTGCTGCCTTCACCAATCACAGCACCATCTTCATACACAGTTGTTTCTGTAGATACTTCTTCTTTCTTTCCGCATGCAATCACACTTACTGCCATTGTCATAATCAGCAGCATTGTTAAAATTTTCTTCATGTTCCTTTTTCTCCTTTTCCTCGTTCGGATATTGTATTGTTTCAAATCA
>JBGVRS010000114.1:0-5484 GCA_045128635.1 Lachnospiraceae bacterium | reverse complement strand
CGGAAATGCACCGATGACCAAAGAAGAAATCCGAAGTATTTCGATTTCAAAGCTTGCTCTTACAAAACAGTCCATTGTTTATGATATTGGTGCCGGCACTGGTTCTATTGGGATTGAATGTGCATTGCAGGCAACGGATGGCATTATTTATGCAATTGAGAAAAAGGCAGATGCACTGGAATTACTTGCAAAAAATCAACAGCGTCTTGGCGTGACGAATTTAAAGATTGTTGCGGGAGAAGCACCTTTGGCAATGATGGATTTACCGGCACCAACTCATGCATTTATCGGTGGCAGCAGTGGAAATATGAAAGAAATTGTTAACTTGCTGATTAAAAAAAATCCAGATGTAAAAATTGTGATCAACTGTATTGCACTGGAAACAGTTGCAGAAGTAATGAACTTATTAAAAGTGATACATTTTGAATTTCAGGATATTGTTCAAGTATCTGTTGGTAAATCTAAGACTTTGGGAAATTATCATATGATGATGGGACAAAATCCGGTATACATTATTACATTACAGGGGAAAATGGATGAAATTGCCTAGAATTATGCTGGCTGCAACAGCCAGTGGAAGTGGAAAAACATTAATTACCTGCGGAATTTTACAGGCGCTGAAAAATAGAGGAATGAAAATGTCAAGCTTCAAATGCGGTCCGGATTACATTGATCCTATGTTTCACGGACGTATTTTGGGAATTTCTTCAAAAAATTTGGACACTTATTTTACAGATGAAGAAATGACAAGATATCTTTTCGCAAAAGAAGCTTCCCTGTCAGATTTTTCAATCTTGGAAGGTGTCATGGGATATTATGATGGAATTGCAGGAATCAGCTTACAGGCGTCGGCTTATGATGTTGCAAGAGTTACGAGAACACCGGTTGTATTAATTATCAGTGCGAAGGGAATGAGCGGCTCAGTAAGTGCGTTGATTCAGGGTTTTTTGCAATTTCGATCTGATAGTCACATAGCAGGAGTTATTTTAAATCATACTTCAGCAATGCTGTATCCACGCTTAAAAGAGCAGATTGAGAAACTGCTTCCGGTAAAAGTTTTAGGATATGTTCCGACAGTTTCTGAATATGTGATAGAGAGCAGACATTTAGGTCTGGTAACTCCAAATGAAATTGAAAATTTACAGGAAAAGCTGGAAGGCCTTGCAACAGTTTTAGAAGAAACTATTGATTTAGATGCGCTGATCAAATTGGGAGAATGTGCGGAAGATATGAACTTTCAGGAGCCTAAACTGCCGGAATTTCGATGTTCAAAGGTGCGCATCGGTATTGCGAAGGATGAGGCATTTTGTTTCTATTATAGAGATAATTTAGAACTGCTTGAACGATTTGGAGCAGAACTCATTTTTTTCTCGCCAATTCACGATGAAAAGCTGCCTGATAACTTAAATGGACTAATTTTTTATGGCGGCTATCCGGAGCTCTACGCAGAAGAATTAAGTGAAAATCAGTCAATGATTCAGAAAATAAAAAATGCAATTACATCTGGGATGCCATATCTTGCAGAATGTGGCGGATTTATGTATCTTCACGAGTTTATGGAGGATATGAAAGGGAATACTCATCCAATGTTAGGAATCATGAAAGGCACGGCATATAAAACTTCGAAACTTGCACGATTTGGATATATTGAATTGAAATCTAACAAAACGTCCGTTTTAGGAAATGAAAACTTGTTCTGTAGAGGACATGAATTCCATTATTTTGACAGTACCAGCAATGGTACAGACTTTGTTGCAAGAAAACCTCTTTCAAACCGCAGCTGGGAATGTATTCATGCAAATGAAAATGGTGTGGCTGGTTTCCCGCATATGTATTATTATTCCAATCCACAGATGATTGTTGATTTTTTAAAAAACTGTGAAAGAACTGACGAAGGAGCATGATCATATGAAAATTGAACTGGAAAATGTACTTCCAATGGATATTGAAAAAAGAAGTTTTGAAATTATTACAGAAGAGTTAAATGGGCGTGTTTTTTTAACGGAACAAGAAAAAATTATCAAACGTGTTATTCATACAACAGCAGACTTTGAATACGCGGATTCCTTATGTTTTTCAGAAGGTGTTATTACGCATGTTAAAGAAGCTATTCTGAATGGTGCATGCATTGTAACTGATACTCAGATGGCAATGTCCGGTATTAATAAAAAGGCTTTGGCGAAGTTTGGAGGAGAAGTTTATAACTTTATGTCTGATGCAGATGTTGCAGAAATAGCAAAGAAAAACGGCACTACCCGTGCTACAGCATGCATGGATAAAGCCGCTTCATTAAATAAACCATTGATTTTTGCCATTGGAAACGCACCGACTGCTCTTGTAAGACTCTACGAACTGATTCAGGATGGAAAACTTCATCCTGAATTAATCATTGGTGTTCCGGTCGGATTTGTAAATGTAGTGCAGTCTAAAGAGTTGATCATGCAAACCGATGTACCATATATCATTGCTCGCGGACGAAAAGGTGGAAGCAATGTGGCTGCCGCTATCTGCAATGCGATTCTTTATGATTTAGACAAGACACGCGGTGCATTTTAAATCAGCCTTTCATTAAAAATTTTATAATTGTATCATAATTCTCCGGCTTATGAGGGAATGTACAGTCATTACAGGACTTAATAATTCGTCCTTTACTTTCAATGTATTTTGGATTGCCCGGACAATGCTCACGCAGATAAAGCGGGCAGTAGCAGAAAAGACAGTTGAAATCCTCAATCCCCTCGTGACATGGGAAATATTCACATTGTTTATTGGCAAAATATCTAGAACAGTTTTCCATTGTTGTTTCTCCTTGAATATATTAATGTGATTATATCATAGATTTTTTATGATGTCAGTTTCGATAAATAAAAATAGCTTGAAAATAATTTATAAAAACCAAAACATTTGTTTGCTTTTTCTGCCATATTATGTTACCATAGCATTAGAAAACGAAAGTATGTTTGGGAGGAGAACATATGGCATACGGAAAGATTACCGAAAAGCAGTCACAAATTTTAGAATATATCAAATCTGAAATCTTAAATAAGGGGTATCCGCCATCAGTACGTGATATTTGTCAGGCAGTAAATTTAAAATCAACATCATCTGTACATTCTCATTTGGAAACATTAGAGAAGAATGGTTACATCAGACGAGACCCGACAAAACCACGTACCATTGAAATCATTGATGATAACTTTAATTTGGTTAGAAGAGAAGTAGTCAATGTACCTATGGTTGGTACGGTTGCTGCAGGCCAGCCAATCTTAGCCATTGAAAATATTGACAATTATTTTCCAATTCCATCAGAGTATATGCCGAATGAAGAAACTTTTATGTTAAAAGTTAAAGGTGAAAGCATGATCAATGCAGGAATTTTGGATGGAGATAATATTTTAGTAAAACGTCAGAATACTGCAAAGAATGGCGATATGGTAGTAGCTTTAGTAGAGGATTCTGCAACTGTGAAGACATTTTATAAGGAAAACGGACATATCAGACTCCAGCCGGAAAATGATTATATGGATCCAATTATTCTGCCGGATGTAGAGATTATCGGAAAAGTATTTGGGGTGTTTAGATTTTTTAATTAAAGCTTGACTTTTTATTAGAAATCGTTTATATTCCTTTTGTACATGACTGGCGGAAACAGTTTTATACTGCGTAGGGTTACCTACAGGGAGTGTACATATATTAGATTAGCCGACCGCCTGGGCACACGAAAAAGTGTGACCAGGTGGTTTTTTTATTGCCTAAAATATGTTATAATATTAGTCAATTATAACTGCATAACCACTTGGTAGATTGCCCGCGACAGCGGAGACCCATTCTAAGGAGAAAGAAAATGGAAAAAATTTCAATTTATGAAGAACTTCAGAGCAAAACATACCCAGGTCGTGGTATCGTTCTTGGAAGATCTACAGACGGAAGCAAAGCAGTTTGCGCATACTTCATCATGGGCAGAAGCGAAAATAGCCGTAACCGTGTATTTGTAACAGAAGGCGAAGGCATTCGTACAGAAGCTTTTGATCCATCCAAAATGGTAGATCCAAGCCTGATCATTTATGCACCGGTACGTGTTCTTGGTAACAAGACAATCGTTACAAACGGTGATCAGACAGATACAATTTATGATGGAATGGACAAACAGATGACATTCGAACAGTCTTTAAGATGTCGCGAATTTGAACCAGACGGTCCAAACTACACACCAAGAATTTCAGGTGTTATGCACATTGAAAATGGTAAATACAACTATGCAATGTCTATCTTAAAGAGCAACAATGGTGATCCGGATTCTTGCAACCGTTACACATTTGCATTTGAAAATCCAAAAGCTGGTGAAGGTCGTTTCATCCATACATATGAAAAAGACATCAATCCACTTCCAAGCTTTGAAGGCGAACCAACATGGGTTTCTTTTGAAGCAGATGATATTGATACATTCACAGACAAAATCTGGACAAGCTTAAATGAAGATAACAAAGTATCTTTATTCGTTAGATTTATTGACATTGCTACAGGCGAATATGAAACAAGAATCGTAAACAAAAACAAATAATTTGTTAAGGAGAAACGAACAATGAACGAAATGCAGTTAAAATACGGATGTAACCCAAATCAGAAACCATCTAGAATCTTTATGGCAGACGGTTCTGATTTACCAGTAAAAGTACTTATGGGAAAACCAGGTTTTATTAACTTCTTAGATGCTTTCAACGGCTGGCAGTTAGTAAAAGAATTAAAAGAAGCTACAGGTCTTCCAGCAGCTACATCTTTCAAACCTGTATCCCCAGCTGGTGCAGCAGTAGGTCTTCCATTAACAGAAACATTAGCTAAAATCTACTGGGTAGATGACCTTGGCGAATTATCTCCACTTGCTTGCGCATATGCAAGAGCAAGAGGTGCTGACAGAATGTCTTCTTTCGGTGATTTTATCGCACTTTCCGATGTCTGCGATGCTGATACAGCCAGACTGATCAAGCGTGAGGTATCCGATGGTGTTATTGCTCCCGGTTATACCGAGGAGGCACTGGAGATGCTGAAAGCCAAGAAGAAAGGCAACTATAATGTGATCCAGATCGATCCTTCCTATACACCGGCTCCTATCGAGAGAAAGCAGGTATACGGCATCACCTTCGAACAGGGCAGAAACGAACTGGACATCAACGGTGATCTGTTATCCAATATCATAACAGAGAATAAGGAGATTCCGGAAGAAGCTCTGATCGACATGAAGATCTCCCTAATCACCTTAAAATATACCCAGTCCAACTCTGTTTGCTACGTAAAGGGCGGACAGGCTATCGGTATCGGTGCAGGACAGCAGTCTCGTATCCATTGTACCAGACTGGCAGGACAGAAGGCTGACAACTGGTATCTGCGTCAGGCTCCTCAGGTTCTGAACCTGCAGTTTTTGGATAAGATCGGCCGTGCTGACAGAGACAACGCGATTGACCTCTATATCGGTGAGGAATATATGGA
>JBGVRS010000113.1:0-36489 GCA_045128635.1 Lachnospiraceae bacterium | reverse complement strand
TCTTGTAGCCGTTACGCATAACACCCCTCCAACCATGCCCAAGTCATGATGATGAGAACTAGGCATAAAATAAAACCAACGCTGTCAACTAAATCACTAATTATTTGTTTCATACTAGGTAACCTCGTAAATTTTGATTTACCATTAAGTATTAAAATAATTTAATGTTATGAAGTAATATTAAATTTATTTAACGATGATTGCAATATGCCGTTAAAAATATTTATTAAAAATATTTAATAGCGTGATTTATGTCACATTAAATTTCTTGATAAATATAGAGGTGCTTTTGGATAGATAAAAAAAGCAAGGCTGTAAAAACCTTGCTTAATTATTTGATATAGAAATGATTAAATAAGACCTGAACGCTCTATTACTCGACCAATGATAGTAAATTGATCTTGCTCTTGATCCTCCAAATGAAGTATATCTTCACCATATGCCGCATTATCACTATGAATAATTAAATCTCCATTCATCTTTTTAAATAGACGTTTAATTTTTAATTCACCATTAAAAGAAAAACAATAAATTTTGTTGTCAATAATTGACTTAAAGTTTGGTAATGGAGTGCAATCTACTAGAATACAATCTCCATCATTAAGTGTTGGCTCCATGCTGTTACCTTCAACTTTAAATCTTTTACAATTACGAGGATTAACACCAAGATCATTAAAGAAGCTTAATTTATAGCCAGCTTCAGATGCATCCTCAATTTCATCAACATAAAATACATGACCACCACCTGCAGAAAATCCAATTTTGTATTGAGGTATCTTTACAAAGGTATCATCAACATTCATTGTGTTTTGATCTAAGTCATCAAATACAACAATGTTAGTCTTCTCTGGTGAACCTTCACCTGTAAGTAAATAATCAGCAGATGTATTTAGGACTTCTGCAAGTTTTGATAACTTATCAATATTAAAATTCTTTCCTTTTACCCAGCCACTAACTGCAGCTCCGCTTGAATCAATGAGCAATCCTAGTTTATTAAGGCTGATGTTCTTTTTATCTGCAAGCTCTTTAATGCGTTGTCCTATTGCAGCTAATGTACGCTCAGTCATAGTAAGTATCCTTTTAAATTGTATGCTTTTTTATAATTATTAAATTTTTTTAACATTTTTCAATAAAAGGCGTTAAAATAATTTATAATAAAACCATTAAATTTGTTTAACGGAAGGAACTATGCAAGATTTTTCATCTTATTCTCAAAGAAAAAAAATTCAAATGGCTAACCTAGTAATAGAGGAATTAGGTCGAAAAAAACTAATGTCTGAATTACAGATTACCAATGCTTCTTTAAGTATGTGGAAGAAAATAGGATTACCACATTCTCAGTATAAGTATCTCAAATTAGCTCATCCTAATTTAAGAGCTTGGAGTATATAAAGGGTTTTATTTGCTTATGCGTACAGAGACATTTGTTGTACTTGCTGAGTGGTTGGAAGATCAGCGCTTAAACTGGACTGATAGAGCATTGCTCGCAAAGCTTTACAGTCTAACTTATAGCGGATCAAAACCTTTGGTAAGTTCTAACTTAAGCTCTTTTTTGGCGACTATGGGGCTCACTAATCTGCGCCATTCCTGGAAACGTATTATTGAGTGCGGATACATAACTAAGACTGTTGATAAGCTACATGGAAATATTACTACTGTAACTATGGTCAAAATGACTACACCTATAGTCAATATGACACAAGGGTATCGTCAAAATGACAATAGCCTATTGCCAAAACGACAAAAGGGGTATAGTCAAAATGACGTTTCATCCTTATCCCTTAGTAATAACATTAGTAGTACCTTAGTGAGTGACCCTCACTCTACACCTGCACCTATTTCTTTTGATTATGTCAAAAGCACATTCGATGATTGTGTAAATGAACTACTTAATGAATATCCATATTTAAAGCAAGTAGATCTTAACAAGTCATTACAACGCTATTGGTATCAAAAGCATACAAAGATAGAAAAGGGATATTGGAAGAAAGGGGAGAAAGTAACTGAACAAAGTTTAAAAGATTCGATTTTAAGTTGGTTGCTTAATGAAAATGAGCCAGAACAAGTTAATAGTGAAGAGGATTTTTCACAGGATTTAAATGATTTAAAGGATGATTGTCTTTTAACTAATTTTACACCTGCTGATAAAGGCACTTATCAGCAAAGTGCAAACGATGGCTTTACTGAGTGTGAAGTCATCGAAGATGAACATTCAAAGGTAAATTAAATGATCTTAGACGATTATACAGAATTTTGTAAAACATGGGCAACTCTAAGAAGCCTTTTTGGTAAATCTACTACCAAGGATGAGCGCAAGATGGTTTTTAATGCTCTATCAAGATATTCACTTGATGCAGTTAAAAAAGCATGTGGAGTATGCAGTCAGCTACAAATGCCACCATTGCCATGTGACATCATTCGAGCAATTGAATTTGGTGTAGCAACAGATGCACAAGTAGATGCTCAAGCTAAGTGTATCTGGCAACAGATTGCTAATGGTTATGACAATAAAACCGATTATGTTTTTGCTCATCCAAGGGATGCTTTAGCTTTCTACATTGTGCTAGGTACACATAAATTCTACAGCTATCAAACTATTGGTGATGAAGTCTTAGGTAAAAGATATGTTGAAGCTTACAAGTCTTGCGATATTTACAAATACCAAAAGCAAGCTCAAGAGTCTCAGATTATCTTTGCTGATTTAATGGGTATGCCTAAAACCGGTAACTATGTCACTTTTATCAATGACTATACACGTGATGGTGACTCTGAGTCTGTATGTACTCAAATTTGTAACAAAGTTTATGGTGTTAACAACTGGACTATTACTCGTTTGGATAAGTTAGGTCCATTACCAGTAAATAATGAACCTCCAGTGTTGTACATGACTAAAGAAGACTCAATGAAAGCATTAGATGTTTTGATTGATGTATTAAAAACCTTCAAAGAAGGAGGATGCCTAAATGCAGTATGTTGATCCTTCTTGTGAAGTACAAGTTATTAACTCAATCCTAAAGTATGGATGTAAGGCTATAGCTAAGATTGAGAATATTGATACATTGGATTTTGATGGTTATATCAATAACTGTACCTTTAAAGCTTCAATGGAGATCTTAAAACAATACCCTGAGCTTGACTTTTTAGACTTAGGAAGTGTTTTAAGGGTCATAAATAAATATGACGAGACGATTGGTTTAAGTGAATTAAGCAGATCTTACGATGCATTAAATTACATTCCTTTACCAATGCTTAATGACAATGTAAATCATTTAATTGAGCTTAAGAAAAAGCGCGACTTCTCTAATGCCGTCAAAAATATAGCAAGCATGGTAGCAGGTGATGACATTAACAATGATGTATCAAATATCTCTTATGACGATTTAGTCAATAAAGCAGCAACTACATTCCAAAATTTACTAAGAGATAGTAATGCAAGAGCTGAATATGAAGATGCTCAATCAGTTTTAATTGATTACTTTGAGCATATCAAGCAAGGTGAAGTGGTAAAGATATATCCAACAGGATTTAGTTTACTTGATAACCAATTAAATGGTGGCCTACGCTCAGGAACATTAAATATCATAGGTGCACGTCCTGGTGTTGGTAAGTCAGCTTTTAGCACAAACATAATCTTAAACATGCTTCGTAATGATAAGACATTACCTCCAATTGTGAACTTTTCATTAGAAATGCCAAACTTCCAAGTAATGGAACGCATGATCTCATCTATCACTGGTGCAAGTGGCAAGAAGATTCAATCTATGAAATTAGAACCTCACGAATATCAAGATTTACTTCAAGGTAATCAAGAATGTTTTGCTCATGATAGTAAAAGCCCACGTTTGTTCTTATGTGATAAGGCAGGATTAAGTATAGAGAATATTCAAAGTATATGTGAATCCATTAACGCTCAGTTCGGTGGCATTGGTGCTATCTGTGTGGATTACTTACAGCTCTTACCTGTAAATCTTAGAGGAACAACAAAGGCAAGCGCAATTGGTGAATTATCTAAGACACTAAAAGCAATGGCTATTAAATACCAATGTCCTGTAATTACGCCAGTGCAGCTTAATCGTGATATCGAGAAACGAGGTAAAGGTGCAACACCGCAAATAAGCGACATTAAAGACTCAGGCTCAATTGAGCAAGATGCTGACTTAGTACTAATGCTTACACGTGAACAAGCATCAGGTAGATGTTACATCGTTAAGAATCGTAACGGTGGCATTGGAGACATCAACTTACGTTTCGATGGTGATGCAGTTCGATTTACTGAGTCAGGCTATTCGTTTTCTTAGAAATCAATTTATACAACGCAGGGGTAACAAGTGATTACAGTTAGATTTGAAGTGCCAGTATCAGCAAATCAAAGATTGATTAGAACACGCGGCCGCCAACTCACTAATGGCAGTAAGTATCGCTCATGGTTTGCTCGTGCTTTACATGAGCTAAAAGACCAAACAGATGGCTTTGAGCAAATCAAGGGTAGAGTTGGTGTATCAATCACTGTTCACTTCAGTGATGGTCGTAGACGTGACCTTGACAACATTCTAAAAGGCTTTCAAGATGTTTGCACTCATGCAGGTCTATGGCTTGATGATAGCCAAATCGACCATCTGACTGTTGTCAGAGGCTCTGTAGTTGAACAACCTAAGAGAAAGAAAGGGCTAAGAATTACTAAGCTACCTGGCATGGTTGAAGCTAGAATTTGGGAAATTGGGAAAGACTAAGCTTGCAGGAATCTATTTGAAAAATGCTGACTAAAGAAATAAGAGAAGCTATTACTGCAGAGAGCTCTGCTGAATATATACGTTTGTTGCATAATTATGGAATCTGGTCACGCTATTTTGGATGTTCTGGTTATCCAGGACACACTTCATCAAATCAGACTTATACCATTTCTGATGAATCTGCTATGATTATTGATAAGGCTTTCTGTGAATTAAAACAGAAACAGCCTAATCTATATAAACTGCTCAACATGTTTTATATCCAGTGTAAATCTCCTGATGAGATATTCCTGATTCTGAAAAAACAGAACAAAGAGCAGAAAATAAAACGACGTCATTGTTCAAACTACTTTGAATTCAATCCTGCTGTAGATACAGCTCTAAAGTATGTAACTACTCAGGCTATCTGTGACTTAATCAGAAGGGGTGAACAGTTGATTCTCAATCAGCTAAGGATTATGAATGAAGGTGTTTGAATTTGAAGGTAAGTGTTATCGCTCCATGCGTTTATTCTGTCAAGAGCGCGGTGTTTCTTATCAGAAAATGAGAAGACTCTGCAGACATTATATGCGCGCTCATAAAGATCCAACCATTGCAGCAAAATGGCTTCTGGGAATAGAACCTTTTAAAAGCAATGAACCAAAGACCTTTCTTTATGAGCAGGACTTGCAAAAGTCTGAAGAACGCAACGCTAAATTCAAAGACAAAATGTATCAGCAGTTTATGGAGAATTTTTAAAAAATATTTGTAACTTATTGTTTATTAACAAAGTTATATTGTTTATAAAAATAAATAAATAAACTATAATTTAACAAAAAGTGTAATGAAAAATAATTAAAAGGCTAATGTTATGTGTAAAAAAATTACCCAAAAAGGTGAAAAGATAAGAAATTCAATTCTTAATCTTTTTAAAAAAGAAAAAGATTTATCTTTTAAAGTAATTTTTTCTAAGATAGGTAAAACATTAGGAATATCGGAAAATGGTTTAAGAAAACATATTGATAAACTAGTAGAGCAAAAGTTATTGAATGTTCGTAAAGAAGGAAAAAATAATATATATACACCTTGCCCTTCTGTTAAAAAGAAATTTACTTTCGATTCTAATAATTCGTTAATCACTGATGAAAAAGTTTGGATTGACTATATATTGCCAAACTTATCAAATATAGGACATTCAGCAAAAGAAATTTTAAATTATGCCTTCACAGAGATGTTTGATAATGTAATTAGTCATGCCAATGCATCAAAGATAGATGTTAATTTATATGTAGATCCTATACAAACCTACATTACAGTCTCAGATAACGGTATTGGTATTTTTAAAAAAATTAAAGACGATCTTAATCTTCAAGATGAGCATCAGTCATTATTGGAGTTGTCTAAAGGAAAATTTACATCTAATCCTAAGGAACATTCAGGTGAAGGTATTTTCTTTACAAGTAAAGCCTGTGACTTATTTGCAATATTTTCCGGAAATCTATTTTATTCTTTAAGTCAACAAAGTGATATTGGCGCCTTTGTTGAAATGGAAAATTCAAACAGCTCTGGAACTACTGTTTTTATGGCAGTGAATAATAATACATCAAGAAGCTTAAAAAAGGTGTTTGATACGTTTACGTCATCAACGGAAGATAAGAGTTTTAGTAAAACAATTGTTCCTGTAAAACTACTTAGATACAAAGATGAAGGTATTATCTCTAGATCTCAAGCAAGAAGGCTATTGGCTAGATTTGATAAATTTAAATATGTAATTTTGGATTTTTCTGGAATTGATAGTATAGGTCAGGCTTTTGCTGATGAGATTTTTAGAGTTTATGTTAATGCTCATCCAGAAATAACACTAACCTATAGGAATGCTAATCAATCTATAAAAAATATGATTAGTCATGTAAATTAAAAAATGTTCTAAAGGTACTGTGACAGCAGGAAAACGTCTTCGGGTGGCAAGGCGCCCGAAAATCGTCTAGCTACACTACTTTTTATAATGCGGACTTTGCTATAATAATCCGCAGAAGGATAGTCTTTTTGAGAGGTAGCAGATATGTCCGATTATTTTCCTGATGGAGTTTCACGCAGAGAGTTTGCACGTGACATTGGTGTTGATGAAAAAACCGTGAGAAACCTTATTTCAAAAGGTATTCTGACTACTGATAGCAATCTGCAGATTAGTCTTTCTCAAGGCCGTAAGGCTTACAATACCTATAAGAAAAAGCAGGAACAGGCATCTGAAAAAATAGAGAAAATTTCAAAAAAAGTAGGTGCGGACTTAAAGGGCAAAAACTCTCAAGACTTCAAAAAACTTCTATCCTCATGGCTTAATGATATTGATTCAAATCCAGGTCAAGTTCTTAATTCTGCAAAAGCATATCTGACAGCACTTCAGGTTCAGGAACAGAGGATGAAAGTTGAAGAGATGGAGAAGCGCCTGATTCCAATTGAACGAATCAACCATGATGCAGAAGAAATTGGCACTCTGATTCGCAGTAAACTGATTACAATACCATCCAGAGTTGCAACAGTCTGTGAAGGTCGTACAGCCAGAGACATTGAAGAGATTATTGATATAGAAATCAATAAGGCACTTGAAGAACTTCAGAAGCTGTTTGTTCAGTTATAAAAAAAACAAAACTTTTCATAAATAAAATAAGATAGGTGCAATACATATCTTATATACCCTAAAATTTCAAATCTAAGCCACCTCAGACGTGTTTCTTTATAAAAATGTGTAACTGTACCACAAAGACATTAAAAATCTCTCTATGAGCGTTTTAGAAATAGATCGTTTTTGGATCGTTTTTGGATCGTTTTTCTGTTTTATACTTATAGACAATACAGTGGCAAACTGTGATTAGGTGGTAGGCCTCTCAGATTCTTTGAGAGGCTTTTTCTTTTTCTGGAGATTAGATCATGTTGCCTTCTGAAGTAACTTTGTTCGCATTAGGTGGCATGGCATGTAGTGTAACTTCATTTTTGGTTTCGTCATTTTTCAAAAAACCACCTGAGTTTATACGAAGAATTTATTATGCGCTGATTTCAGGAATTGGAGCCATGGCCATATGTTGGTTAAGCTACAGATATTTTCCTGAAAGATTTGAGGCATGGGATGCAGTTCCTTATGGAGTCATGATCGGACTGTTCGGCATTGGCAGAGTTTTAAATTGGATTGCTAAAAGATATGGGATAGACAAAAATGAGCGATAAACATAAACGTTATATATCTCAATGGCTGATTCCGTTTTGTTACTTTGCAGAATTCTCCTGGGCATTACTGAGTATCGCATTAGGAATACCTTTTTTAGTCTATGGAATATGCAATATTGTAGGTATTTTGGCAATTAACTATTTAACATCAGGAATTCATTAATATGCACGTTTCTTCTCATGCGATTGCCCTTATTCAGAAATTTGAAGGTCTTAGAACCAAAGCTTATAAGCCTTTTCCTCATGAGAAAGGATACACCATTGGATATGGTCATCATTCCCCAGCTGTGTATGAAGGTATGGTTTGCACTGAAGCTGAGGCAGAAAAATTTCTAAAAGCAGACATAGCTAATTATGAGTATCAGATTGAATCAGCGTTAAATATTGATGAGATTGAAGTTACTCAGGGCATGTTTGATGCCTTAGTCTGTTTACTGTTCAACTTGCAGGGCGCGCTCAAGAATGGTAAGCGCTTAACTCCTCTTCAGACTTTAGTCAGTTATAAGCTCTGGAAGAAAATGAAGGCCGGCGATAAAGAAGGCGCTGCTAAAGAATTTCTGGATATTAACAAAGCCGGTGGTGTTGAAGTTGCAGGTTTAACTAGGCGCAGAAAAGCAGAAGCTAAATTATTTCTTTCTTAGTATAAAAATGTCAAAAAGAAGCTCACAGAAATGTGGGCTTTTTTCGTTTCTGGAGTTTCCCAATGTTATCCATTAAGAATACATTGATTGCTGGTGCATTAGCTTTTGCTGTCGGTTTTCTGACCGGCTATTCGGCAAGAGACGATCAGGCTGAAATTGAACGTCTGAACGTTGCGAAAAATGCACTGGAGCAAGAAAGAGCTAATTTGATTCAACAGCTGGAGGTTGAACATGAACACCAGAAGACAGCGCAAATCAATGCAGCAAAAACGCAGGAAGACTTGGATGATCTTGAAAAACGTTATGCTAGTGCTATCGATGAACTTAATGCTCTGCAGCTGCAGTTCTCAGAGTACACCGATTCCGACACAGCAACACTGCCCTCAGATGCCACCGCTTCCTCAGCAGTATCACAAGGTAAATGTGACTGCAGTGGAAAAGACAAAAGAGCATTTCAGAAATTACTTAATGACCAGATGATTGTGGCAAGAGACTGCGATATTAACGCAACTTACTACAATCATTTAATTGATTGGTACAACAAAATATCTCAGGAGAGTATTCATGGAAATTAATTCAGTAGGTGAATTAAAGAAATTTATTGCAGATTTAGATGATGATTTACCAGTAATGGTTTTAAAACCAGGGGCACATCTTACTGAATCAGGTAAATCTGTTTCTGTAGCAGAACCCTTTGAGATTGTTGATACTGTAGAGGACAACAATGCATTAGCTCTAATTATTTCCCAGGATAGGCTTGCAAAAGAAGCTTTAGAGCATCCTGATGATATTGTAACTAATGAAGAACTTGAGAAATTATAAATGACTTTTTCTGATGGTGTTACACAATCATCTTTAGCAAAACGTCAACCTACTATAACCATCTGATTGAGTGGTATGGCATGATTTCTCAGAAGTTAAATGTAAAGGAATAAGTCAAATGAAACTTCTAACCATATGTTATACAGTGATTAAACTGGCTATTTATCCAGTCTTTTGTGCTGTCGTAAGTGTTGTGATTTATTCTTTATATAAAAATGGTCTTCCGGACCTAATTTCCTTAGCTTATTCTGGAGAAACAACTAACATTTATACAGTGCAGGTAGATTCCTTTTTGATAGTGCTATTTGTGGCATTATCATTCTTCTATCTTGGAATTCTTGCTGTTGCTGTGTCTCGTCTTGTTTATGAATTTCTTGTTGTACGCTCTGTTCGTAAACTGTTTGACAGTATTGATAAATCTCAGAAAATCCATAAATAAGTCCGTTAATTGCAAGACCTATTAGAATCTCTTTAATAGTTACCTGGTACAGAGGTTTAGGCTTTGTATTCTTTGCAATGACACTTGATTGATTGGATATTTTCTTAAGTTCTGCTTTGATAGCAATAGGATCTAAATCTGCAAAACCAATCAGGGTTTGAGTTGATTCCTGTATTGATAACTTTTGCGTTGCATTATCAAAGTCTGTTTTGGATTTGTCGTCAAGAGCTTCAACTTTTTCATAACCTTTAACAATACATTGAAAATCTTCTTTCTTTAACCGTTTTATTTCAGAACAGAGTTCATTCTGAGAATTGGTATCTAACGTATTGATGATTGAAGATAAGTATTTAGCATGTTGAGCAAACTGAACTGCTGCTTTAGCCAGGGAAGGAGAAACAAGTTCTTTTACAGCCATTGCCAATTTTATTGATGGTTCCATGGCAACGAATGTTGTTCTGAGAATAGTTTCAAACTCCTGAGAATAAAATATCTTGTTGACTGAATAAACTGTTTTAGCGAGAGCCAGCATGGTCGGATTATATAACTTATACATGCTTTCAATAGCTTGTTGTAGAGAAGGATCAATTCTCAATGTGAGATTGTTCTGATTCATAAAAAATCCTTGTATATAAAAAGTCTAAGCACAGATGATTGTCGCAGATTGTCTGTGCTTTTCTCTATTTTAAGCCTATTAAGCTTATGAATCTATTTTTTACCGCTCTAAATAAAACTTTAAAGCCTAGACCTAGGCTTACTGGTTCGGAGTGGTCAGATCAATACCGTTTTGTAGCACCTGGCACTTCTCCTGAACCAGGTAAATGGAGAACTAGCAGAGTTCCTTACATGAAGGAGCCTCTGGATATGGCAACATCTCACAGTGTTGAAAAGGTTGTGATTATGGCTGCTTCTCAGGTTGCCAAATCAGAACTTCTCATGAATGTGATGGGTTACTACATAGATCAGGAACCTTCGTCAATCATGATGATTCAACCTACTGTAGAAAATGCTGAAGCCTTCTCCAAAGAACGTATTGATCCTACCATTCAGGCTTCACCAGTTCTGAAAGAAAAAATGAGCGTTGCAGTTTCAGATGAAAAGGGTCGCTCAAGAAAATCAAGTTCAACTATCCGTATGAAGCATTTCACCGGTGGTTATCTTGCAATGGTAGGTTCCAATTCACCTTCTGGGTTGGCATCTCGTCCTATACGTGTATTACTTTGTGATGAAATTGACAGATATGGCTCAACTCAGGAAGGTGATCCTTTAAAGCTTGCAGTTCAGAGAACACAGAATTTCACTAACCGAAAGATTGTATTTGTTTCAACACCAACTACAGAACAACGTGAAGGCGGTCCGACAATCTATGAAGAATTCATGAAGTCTGATCAGCGTGGTTACTTTGTAACCTGCCCTCATTGCGGTAAGCAGTTTGAAATGGAGTGGGGCAATGTTCACTGGTCAAATGATGAGCAGGGGGATCTGGTTGAAGATTCAATCAGAATGGAATGTCCTCACTGTAATCAAAAAGTAAGAGGCAACGGAAAACCTGATCCTTATCTGCTTGAATCTGGTGTGTGGATTCCTAAGAACCCTGAAGCCAGAACCATTGGTTATCACTTAACGTCTTTATGTTCTCCATGGGTTGAATTGCGTGATCTTGTTGAAGAATGGGTTGATGCAAATCATAAGAAGGATAAAAAAGGCCTTCAGGAGTTCATCAACTTGAAGCTTGGTGAACCATGGCACGAAGATGAAGCAGATTTGAACTTATGGGAAAAGCTTGCTCAGAGAAGAGAATTCTATCCTGAAGCCGGTCTTCCTAAAGAAATTCTGATGCTTACATGTGGTGTTGACGTTCAGCAGAACCGTCTTGAAGCCACAGTGTTTGGATGGGGCGCTGATTTTGAATCATGGGGAGTCTGTCATAGGGTATTCTTTGGAGATACCAAACAAAATGAAGTCTGGTCTCAGTTAGATGTCCTTTTGATAGAAAACTTCCGTCTGCAGGATGGAAGAGAATTGCGCATTGCATGTACTCTGGTAGATTCTGGTGACGGTTCCATGACTGACACTGTTTATCAGTACACTAAAGCACGTGAAAAATCACGTGTCTTTTCTTCTAAAGGTTCATCTGTAGCAGGTAAAGACCTGATAGGTCCACCTTCTCAGAATAACCGTTACAGAGCATTTCTTTTTGTGGTCGGTGTTGATGCAGGTAAAAGACTGCTGTTTAACCGCCTTAAAGTAAATGACTTTGGTCCTGCCTATGTGCATTATCCAATGGCACGTGATTCAGGCTTTACAGAAGAATACTTTAAACAGTTAACCGCTGAAGTATTTGAACGTAAGTTTGAAAAAGGACGTGTTAAGGAAGGTTGGAAGAAATTAAGAGAGCGTAATGAGGCACTTGATTGCGCTGTATATGCAACTGCAGCAATTGAGATAGTAAGACCTGCATTCAATCAGCTTTGTGCTCAGGGGGTAAATGCAAATACTGCAGTAATTCAATCAAAGCCAGTTAAAACACGCAAATATTCTAAAGGAGTTATCTAATGCCAGTTTTAAAAAAATATAAAGGCATTCCTTATGAGGTTGCTAAAAAGAAACTTGATGCATTGTTAGATGCCCTAGATGTGGTTTTAACCGGTCAGAGTTACACCATTGGATCAAGAACCTTAACCAGAGCAAATTTAACCGCTATTCAGGAAGCAATTGAGTATTGGTCAGACATTGTTTCTAAGTGTGAAAGTGGTTGTGGTGGTGTAAAAGTTCAAAGAGCTATTCCTCAGGATTTTTAAGATATGACACAGAAAAAACTTCCACGTAAGGCAATGGCCACTAGAGCTAATGCTGTTAAATCTGCAGCAGTTCAGCAAGCAAAAACTCCTACTGCTGTTGTAAAAAACAGATTGGTTGCTAGTGGTTATTCCCATTACGGCGCTTCATATGCTCGAAAGTCCTTAATTGGATGGATGAGCCACAGTGCCTCTGCAGATGAAGATATTGCAGATAACATCAAGCTTTTAAGAGAACGTTCACGCGATCTTTACATGGGTGTGCCTCTTGCAACCGGAGCAATTAAGACCATTAGAACCAATGTTATTGGCTCAGGGCTTATGATGAATTCTCACATAGATCGTGACAAACTCGGACTTACAGAAGAGCAGGCAGTTGCATGGCAAAAGAATACAGAGCGCGAATGGCTTTTGTGGTCTGATTCAACTAACTGCGATGCTGCAAGGATGTGCACCTTTTATGAGTTCCAGGCATTAGCTCTTTTATCAACTTTGATGAGTGGTGATTGCTTTGTTGCTTTACCGTTCATTAAACGTCCTAACTGCCCTTATGATTTAAAACTAGATCTGATTGAGTCTGACAGAATCTGCAATCCGTTGGATTCTTTTAAGGTTACAGATAATTCTGTTGTTGAAGGTGTTGAGGTTGGTCAGTATGGTGAACCGGTCGCCTATTACGTGGCTAAATATCATCCATACTCAATGCACCGTCCTTTAAATTCCTTTAAGCAGGAATGGAAGCGTGTTCAGGCTTTTGGCACAAAGTCAGGTCGTAGAAATATGCTCCACCTAATGTCTGATATGGAACGTCCAGGACAGCGCAGAGGTGTACCACTTCTTGCCCCAGTGATTGAAGCATTAAAACAGTTAGGCAGATATACAGATGCAGAACTGGTTGCTGCAGTAGTAAGTGGTTACTTCACTGTATTTATCACTCAGGACAATCCACAGAATGGACTTGATTCTTTAATGACTGGAATGCCTGGTGTTGATGTAAGTTCCATGACTGCAGATCAGAATGACGTCTCACTTGGTAACGGTGCCATTGTTAATCTAGCTGAAGGAGAGAAGGTTGAAACGGCAAACCCAGGCAGACCTAATACTGCTTTTGATGGTTTTGTTACTTCTATCTGCAGACAGATCGGCGCAGCTTTGGAAATTCCTTATGAACTTCTGATGAAGAGCTTCACATCTTCTTATAGTGCTTCTCGTGGCGCATTACTTGAAGCCTGGAAGATGTTCAGAATGCGAAGACAGTGGATTGTTAACCGTTTATGTCAGCCAGTTTATGAGGAATGGTTATCTGAAGCTGTTGCTAAGGGCAGAATCAGTGCTCCAGGTTTCTTTGATGATCCTGCAATCAGAAAAGCATGGTGTTTAGCTGATTGGTCTGGGGATACTCAAGGACAGCTTGATCCGCTTAAAGAAGCTGAAGCAGCTAAGGTTCGTGTTGAGGAAGGTTTCAGTACACGTGAGCATGAAGCAAATGAACTTACTGGAATGAGCTTTGACGTGATTGCAGCTCAGAGGGGCAGAGAAGAAAAACTTATGAATGAAAACGACATTAGGCCAACACCTGGTGTTAATTCTTTAGAACAAAGCGAAGAGGATGAAACCAATGCCAAAAACAGAGCTTAGACCAATTTTGGCAATTCAGGAAAAAGAAGAAATTACAATCTTGAATTTCTTTGGTCCTATTGCTGAGAAATGGTTTGAAGATGAGAAATGCTTTGATGAGGCAGAAGTTGCAAAAGCTTTTGCTGCAGTCAATCCTAATAAACCAATAGATATTTATATCAATTCGCCAGGTGGAAGTGTTGCAAGCGCTCTGGCGATCAATGGAATTTTATCAAGACACAAGGCCGGCATCACAATTCACGTGACCGGCCTTGCTGCTTCTGCTGCAACACTGATTACTTCCTTAAAAAATGCAAAGACAGTAATCAGTAAGGGTTCTCTGTTCATGATTCACAATCCAATGTCTAGCGCATATGGAAATGCAGAAGAACTTGAAAAGCAGATTGATGTTCTCAATAAATGCGCTGAATCAATGAGAAGCATTTATATGGAGAAATCAGGACTTGATGAAAAAGAGATCAAATCTCTCATGGATGCAGAAACCTGGTTTACCGCTGAAGAAGCTGTAGAGAAAGGTTTTGCAGATGAGATTGATAACAGTGAGCAGGTATCTGCTTATATGAAAGACGATCACATTCTGGCCATTGCAGGCAAAGAATGGGATTTACAAAACTTACGTAAACCATCTAAGGAGATGTTAATGAGTAAGAAACCAGAAGATCCAAAGCCTGCAGCAAAGGTAGAAGATACTCAGATTGTTGCAAAGGCAGAGGAACATAAAACAGAGGCTATGACAGCAGAGAAATTGAATGCCGAACATCCTGATCTGTTCAAAGCAATTGTTGCTGAAGCAGTTCTTTCAGAACGTAAGCGTATTCAGTCACTGTCAGAGATTGACAACGGTGCAAATCATGACTTGGTAATGAAGGCAATGTTTGAAGAGCCAATGACAGCAGAGCAAGTTGCCATTGAGACTATCAAAATGCAGAAAAGCCAGAGTGATAAACATGCAAAAGCATTAACAGAGGATGCTCAGGCTTTAGCAGGTGATTTAGCAGGTGCTGATAATGCAGAAGGCGCTCTGCCTCAGGATAAGGATGCTGAGTCACGTGCTCAGTTGGTTGCTGCTGTTCATTCACAGCTGGCAAAAATCAACGGTTATAAAAAATAATTTAGGAGATTAAAAATGGCTGATTTAATTAAAACTGAGTCAACTGAGTATGACAAGTTATTTGCCGGCCTTAATCGTGATGAGATTAAGACTTTTCCTGTAGTTGTTGCATCAGGTCAGAACTTAAAGCGCGGTGCTTTAGTGACCTTTGCAAATGGTAAGGTATCTGCAGTTTCTGCAGCAAATGGTGATACCCCTGCAGATGTATTTGGCATTCTTACAGATGATGTAAATGCTTCAGATGCAGACACTGAAGGTGTTGTATATGTTAACGGTGACTTTAATAAGGCAGCTGTGATTGTTCCTTCAGGGGTTAACATTGAGGACTTTGTTAAAGCCGCTCGTAATGTTGGAATTTTCTTACGTTAATAGGAGATTTTTAAGATGACAGTTTCTTTATTTGAACCTCGCACAATGATGGAGATGGTCAACTCTGAGTATCGTGCCCGTTCATTCTTGCGTGATCGCTATTTTTCAAATAAAAAGACCTTTAATACTGCAACTGTTGATATTGATATTAAAGGCCCTGGTAAGCGTTCACTGGCTCCATTTGTAAATCCTCGTATTGGTGGAACTTTAGATTTACGTAATGGCTTCAAAACCTCTACCTATAGACCTGCTTTTATTGCTCCTTACCGTGTATGCACTGCAGAGGATGCAATGCAGAGATTACCAGGTGAGCAGTTATATTCAGGTCGTTCTCCTAATGAGAGAGCAGCTGCAATTCTGGCTCAGGATTTAAATGAGATGGATAAGGAGATTACACGTACAGAAGAGGTTATGTGTGCTCAGGCCTTAACCACCGGTAAGATTCTGATTAAGGGTGAAGGAGTTGATGAGTATTTAGACTTCTGGAAAGATTTGTCTTCAGCTGAAAAGCCAGCTGGTACCGTATCAACTTTATGGACTGCTGCAGGCGCCGATCCTCTTAGTGATTTACGTACTGCATGCCGTCAGATTGCGCAGAAGTCTGGTTTAACTCCAGTAGAGATGATTGCCGGTTCTAAGGCTATTGATGCGCTATTGCATTCTCTGAAGGGAGATAACACTGCATTAAATTCACGCAGAATTGACTTAGGTCAGATCGATCCGCATGAATTAGAGGATGGTGTGTCATATGTAGGTGCTTTACGTTTACCAAACTTAGACATCTTTACCTATGATGAATACTACTATGATGTAGCTACTGGCAAAGAGAAACCAATGATCCCTGAAGATTCTGTGCTGATTGCCTGCCGTGGAGTAAAGACCACCAGAGCATACGGCTTAGTTGATATTATCAATGAGGCAAACAATACTCATCAGTTCGTAGAAGGTGATCGTGTTGCAAGCTCATGGTTGCAGCGTTCAAATCCTGCAGGACGTATTGTGCAGTTAAAATCAGCTCCTCTGATGATTGTTAACGAGCCACTGGGCTTCTACATCTTAAAGGTAGCTTAATTATGGACGTAAGACTAAAGTCTAATGTTCTACATAAAGGGGTAGTTCTTGAAACAGGAACTACCTTTTCTTTATCTGATAAGGAAGCATCAGATTGGATTGAGCGAGGTCTTGCAGAAAAGATTGTGCTTGATACCAAAAATGTAAAACAGACTAACACTGAAAAGGCTTCTGAACCAAAGACAGGGCGCAGTAAAAAATGAATCTGAAACAGACTTTCAAAAAAGATTTAGACACATTTATCAATGATGGTGAATTTGCTGATTACTGGACTATTAACGGAAAAAGCGTAAAAGCAGTTATTGATAATTCTGTTGTAAATACTTTTGAGAAAGCTCAGATTCAGGGTGTTTTTAAGGCTACTGCAGTGGTTTACATCAGGCAGGGGGACTTATCTCCTCTGCCACTTGTAAATTCAACAGTAACCATTAACAAACTGCATTATATCTGCAGAGATGTGCAGGTAGAGCAGGGAGTTGACATCTTAACGCTTGAACAGATGGAGCAGTAATATGGGAAATGATTTTATTCGTCTTGATGAAGATTCCATTGCCCATATGACGTCTTATCTTAAAGCTATGCCTCAGGCTATACCTAAAGCAATTGCAAGGGCAATGAACAGAGCAATCAGTTCTGCTAAGACTGAGGCATCTCGTTCTTTAAGAACTAAATATACTCTAAAGGCTTCTACCATCAATGAAACAATGAGTTTGGTCAGAGCAAAGCCAAACAGTCTGGTAGCAGAGTTAAAAAGCCGATCATATACAGCAAGTTTACCTCTCAACCGTTACAAGGTTAATCCCAAAAGAGATACAACAGGCTCTCCTCATAGAGCTGTAACGATTGAAATAATTAAGGGCAAGCCTTTCAAGTTAGATAAAGGTTTTGTCTGGAATGGAACTGTCTTTAGCCGTGAAGGAGATGAACGTTTGCCAATCATTAAACAAACTGGTCCTACAGTTCCACAGTTATTAAATTCTGAAAAGATTATGCCTCAGCTTCAAGAATATGCACAACAGTCATTCGAGAAGCGTTTAAGTCATGAAGTTGATGTGCTTCTGAAAGGAAAAGTCAAATGATTGCATTGAATTGTAATAAGGCCTTAATTGAGTTCATCAAGAAGGCAATAGAAGATTTTAGACTGTCTGCACCGCCTAGACAGACAGAAAGAATACCAGGAAGCTTATTTGAAGAAAATACTCCTGAATTTGCAGAAGATCCTGCAACTCTGCATGAGGTTGCAGTGCATGACGGATGGTTGCCTAACAAGAATGTAGCTACTCCTGCAGATTATCCATTTGTGACGGTAAGACCCAGTGAGGCTACTGTTGATAATGGAATTACTCAGTTAACTATAGAAATTGTGGTAGGAACCTTTTCACGTGATGAGGATGCTTATCATGACACATCAAATGTAGCTCAACGCATTCTTATGCGCTTAGCTCAGCTTAAAGATAATCTGCTTGACCAAAAATATGAGCGTGTTGGCTCAATGAAATGGTCAATGCCCTTTGAGCAGGAACAACCTTTTTTCATGATCGTGCTAACAACCAACTGGCACATTTACTCAAGTCAATTTGATTCATCTATCTAGTGAGGATAAGCAAGATGGCAAAGAAAACAGAAGCTGTTACTACAGCAACTCAAGATGTTACATGGCCACGTATCTATGTTGGACCTTCAATCCCTAAAGGCTACTTTAAGGCAAATATGGTATTTGCAGACGGATTGGGCGCTGTAGCTCAGGCTCTCGTTGATAAACATCCAGAATTAAATACGTTAATAGTTCCAACAAAGGACTATGTTAAGGCTCTTTCAGAGGTTAACAAGGTAGGCTCAAGATTGCATGGCGCTTATGAAAAGGCCCTTTTAATTAAAGGAGAATAAGAATGGGAAATTATAAGCATGGTGTTTATATTTCTGAGACAGGAACCTCTTTGATTCCTACTGTCAGAGTAGAAAGCGCTTTACCTTTTGTTGTTGGCACTGCACCAATCAATCAGATTGAGGCAGGTTCAAGAAAAATCAATGAACCAGTGCTAATTAATTCATATGCTGAAGCTGTAAAGTATTTTGGCTTTGAAGCAGCTCAGGTATTTAATGATAAAGGCGATAAGAAATTTGCTCATGGTCTTTGTGAATTCATGTATGCAAACTTCAACTTCTATGGCATTGTGCCTTGCATTTTTGTTAACGTCTTAGATCCTTCAAAGCATAAGACTGCATTAACAGAAAATACATATACCTTAGAAGATGGCACTGTAACCATTAAGACCTTAGGCATTATTGCTGAGACTTTAGCTATTACAGCTACTGTTGAGAGTGAAACTCGTACTTATGTAGCAGGCACTGATTATGAGACTGCATTTGACGAGGATGGTTATCTGGTAATCAATTCTCTTTTAGATGGTTCTAAATACAAGCTCCCAGATTCAATCACTGTTAACGGTTATAAGATTGATGCAACATTAGTAACCAAGGCTGATGTTATTGGTGGAATTAACTCTGTCACTGGTAAACGTACTGGTTTGGAGTTGATGAATGAGGTTTATCCTAAATTCTCATTAGTTCCAACTTTAATTCTTGCACCTGGCTATTCTTCAGATCCTGAAGTTGCTGCAATTATGGCAGCTAAAGCAGTTATTGTTAATGGTAACTTTAGAGCAATGGCTTTATGTGATGCTCCAGCAAATGAGAATGTTCAGGTGTATTCATCTGTTCCAGAGTGGAAGAAGAATAATAACCTTGTTCTAACTCAGCAGGTCCTATGTTGGCCAATGGTTCGCAATACAGAGACACTATACCATGCATCAGTGCATTTAGCTGGCGTAATTGGTGTAACTGACAATGCTTATGGCGGTGTGCCTTATTGCTCTCCATCAAATAAGAATGTATCTATTACCGGCTTATGCCTTGAGGATGGTTCTGAAGTTGTATTTGGCAATGAAGAAGCTAATTATTTAAATGGTCAGGGCATTGTAACTTTCTTGAATTTTACTAAAGGATGGACATTCTGGGGTAATCGCACTTGTTGTTACCCTGGCAATACTGATCCTAAGGATGCATTCATTCCAGTAAGAAGAATGTTCCAGTGGGTAGGTAATACCATTATTCTAACAATCTTCCAAAAGGTTGATGAACCAGGCAACCGCCGTTTAATTGAAACAATCGTAAATTCATTGAACGTCTGGTTAAATTCACTTGTAGCAAGACAGCAGTTGTTAGGCGCACGTGTGCTATTCCGTGAGGAAGATAATCCTACAACTGAGTTAATGGATGGTATCTATCATTTCAAGGTATTTATGACCCCACCTTCACCTGCTGAAGATCTTGAGTTCAATCTTGAGATTGATACCGGCTACTATGACACCTTGTTTGGTTAAGATTTTTTAAGTCCGTCTTTTTAGACGGATTTATTGTTTAAGAGGATTATAAAAATGGCAGAAAATGCTTTAACTCCAGATAAGACAATCAACTTTCGCGTTTACAAAGATGGTAATAATCAGCTAGGTATTGCAACTGTTGATCTCCCTGATTTGTCTTATATGACTGATACTATCAGTGGTGCTGGTATTGCAGGTGAAATTGATTCTGCAGTAATAGGCCATATTCAGTCAATGTCTTTAACAATTAACTGGCGCTCAGTAACACCTCAGGCTTTAGAGTTGCTATCAATTAAGGGTGCAGATCTGATTTTCAGAGGTTCTCAACAGTTCCTTGATAATGCAACCAATTCACTTGTTGCAAAAGGTGTAAAGGTAACAGTAAAGACTTTACCTAAGACTGTAGGTTTAGGTTCTTTAGAGGTTGGCGCTTCTTCAGGCACTACTTCCGAACTTGAAGTAACCTATCTGAAGATTGAAATTGATGATCAAGAAACAGTTGAGATTGATAAGTTGAACTTTATCTGCAAGATCAATGGCACTGATTTGTTAACAGATGTAAGAACTCAGATTGGTATGTAAGGAGATTGTTCATGTTTGTAACATTTGCTAAAGCTGTTAAGTTTGAAGGTAAAGAATACAAAGATGTAGAGCTGAAGCTTGAAGATTTATCAGGTGCCGAGCTTAAACAGTTGATTAATGATTATGCTCGCATGAAGAAAATTGTTAATCCAGTGATGAGAACAGTAACTGTGATCTGTTGGGATGATAGCTTTGATCTGTTTGTTGCTTCAAAGCGTTCTGAACAGCCAATTGAATTCTTTGAAAAGTTACCAGTAGCTGAATACATGCAGATTATTGGTGCAGTTCAGGCTTTTTTCAACAGCTCGGCATTGGAAGCTCAAGCGATTTAAATGACTTTCTGAAACAATACCGCAAAGGGGTGATGTCGTTGGCCACCTCTTTGCAGTCTCCATTCTTTGATTTATTTAACGCTCCAATGTCGGATGTTCAGGAACTTGCAGAAGAGTATCTTGAACAGCAAAAGAGCATTTCAAAACAACAAAAACAGCAGAAATATCCAAGGGCAAGAAGATGAGCAATAACAGATTATTAGATTTTGCACTGACTTTTGCTGCTAAAATCGATCCTTCTTTAACACGTGCTTTTAAAGCAACCAATGCCAGTCTTAATCAACTCAATAAATCTATAAATGCAACTGAGCTTCAGAAGAAGCAGTTAGATCAGATTTTTTCTCAGCAAAGAGCAACGTTAACTGCAGCTCAGAATTTTGCAAAGATGAAGGAGCGTTTAGAGAGTTTAGGCGCACAGATGAAGGCAAGTAAACAGCCTAATGCTGAACTTTCTTCAGAATATGCAAAGCAGCAGTTGGCTGTAAAAAGAGCATCAGTTGCCCTTGAAGAACAGAAGAGTACATTACAGAGATTAAAAGCAGAAAGTGGTCTTGCTGGTAAAAGTCTGCAGGAATTAACACAAAGACAGAAAGACCTTGAAGCTTCCTCACGTAATGCCCAGAGAATGGCTTCTCTTAATCAGAAGATAGAAGGAGCTCAATCTTCAAGAGCATCTTATGGTGCTCAGTTTGCTATTGGTGCAGGACAGATGATGCTGCTTAAATCATTGGCATCTAACTTTGCCGCACCAATCAAGTTAGGCATGGAATTTGATAAGACCATGGCCAGAGTAGGCGCTGTATCTAATGCTTCTGCAGATGATTTAGGCCGTTTACGTGATAAGGCCCGTGAATTAGGTGCATCAACTGTATTCTCAGCTTCTCAAGCTGCAGAAGGTATGACATATCTTGCTATGGCAGGCTTTAAAACAGATGATATGTTAAAAGCAATGCCTGGTATGTTAAATCTTGCCTCTGCAGGTCAGGTTGATTTGGCCAATGCATCTGATATTGCAGCTTCTATGCTGAACGGTTTTGGACTTGAAGCAAGTCAGATTAACCGTGTCGCCGATACCATGGTTAATACCTTTGCTAATTCCTCAACAGATCTGCAGGGATTAGGCGAAACCATGAAATATGTGGCACCGGTTGCAGCATCTATGGGTGTTGATCTTGAGACAGTTGCTGCAATGGCTGGTAAGCTTGGTGATAACGCAATTCGTGGTTCTCAGGCTGGTACAGCAATGCGCGCAGTATTCACTCGCTTAGTTGCCCCTGCGACAGAAGGACAGAAGGCTTTATATGCTTTAGGTGTATCTGTAAAGGATGCTCAGGGCAAGGTAAGAGCAATGCCAGATGTATTAAAAGACATTGGCTCAGCACTGCAGAAATTACCTCAGGCAGCTCAGGCGGCAATCAAGAAGGATATATTTGGTCAGGAAGCAATGTCTGCAGCAGGTATTCTGATGAATAATGCTGTAGATGGCACACTGCAGAACTTTATTGATAAGGTTAAGGAAGCAGGATCTGCAGAGCGTGTAGCAATTCAGCAGACTAACAATTTAGATGGTGAACTTGCTTCTCTTAATTCTGCATATGAAGAAACTCAGTTAATTCTTTCTGAAGCGGTAACTCCTGCTATCAGAAAATGCACTGTATTCTTAACTCAAGGAATTAGTGCAGTAGGTTCTTTTGCAAAGAATCATGAAACCTTGTTAAAGGTTCTTGTAGCTGTTGGAGCTTCAATCGGTGGTGTTATCGCAATGATGGCCACATTCAATATGATATGGGGCGGTGCAGGCTATATCATCATGTCTGCAGTTGCAGGAGCATTAAAGCTCTGGAAAGTCCTAATGTTGTTAAAGAATGCAATACTCATTGTTAAGTCAGCTATGATTATCTTTAATGCGGTGATGTTTGCCAATCCAATCGGACTGGTAATTGCTGCAATTGCAGCTCTGATTGCAATTGGAGTTCTGCTTTATAAAAACTGGGATGTTGTCAAAGAAAAAGCTGCTGCTTTATGGTCTTGGTTCTCGGAAAAATGCCCATGGTTAGCCAATGTGTTTTCTAGTGCTTTTAATAACATTGTAGAAAACGTTTCTAGCGCATGGAACAGAATCAAATATCACTTCACTCAGGTTATTGATTTTGTTAAAAACATCTTTGCTGGAGAATGGGGAAAAGCTTGGGAGAACGTAAAAAACATATTTGCCAATATGTTTGGTGGCTTGGTAGGATTAGCTAAACAACCTATCAATGCAATCATTTCTCTTATCAATAAAGCATTCTCTGCAATAGGCTCAGTATCAGTATCAATACCTGATTGGGTTCCTAGTATGGGAGGTCAGACTTTAAGTTTTGAAATGCCACAAATACCAATGTTGGCCAATGGTGGTATTGTTACAAAACCAACTACTGCCCTTATTGGTGAAGGAGCTGAATCAGAAGCTGTTCTTCCTTTATCAAAATTGGAATCTCTTTTAGCAGGTCATTCTTCATCTGCAGGTTCATCAAACATTACAATCAATTTCAATCCAACTATCAATGTTACAACTGATGGTAAGAGTGGTGATGCTTATGACCAGATAAGAAGAGCACTTGCTGAAGGCAGTTCTAACTTCCAGAAGCAGATTGAACAGTATTTTGCTCAGAGGAGCCGCTTGAGCTATGAGTAAAACTTATACAACAGTTCAGGGTGATACCTGGGATGGTATCGCCTATAAAATCTTAGGTGATGAAAAGTACCTTACAGCACTTATGAATTTGAACTTCAAATATCGTAAGTATGTGATTTTTCCTTCAGGGATTGTGCTTACATTACCTGAGATTGAGGTTTCAACTGATTCTTATAAAGAGAAATTACCACCATGGAAGAGATAGGTATCATAACTACACCTCTTAAAACACTTTTATCAATTCAGTATATGACTGCAGGGAATGAAACAGATATTTCAACTGAAGTGTCTTCAGATCTTCTGCAGTGTGAATATACCGATCATATTGATGATGAAGCTGATGAGGTCAATATCACTTTAAAAGATGAAGTTGGTAAATGGTCAGGAACCTGGACACCAACACGCGGTGATAAAGTAAAAGTAACCTTGGTTACTGAAGCAAGAGGCTCGCTCGAAACAAAGAACATGATAATTGACAGATTATCTGTTTCAGGACGTCCTAGAGTATTCAGCTTTTCTGCCGTATCAATCCCTCTTAATGGCACTGTAAGAAGAACGGTTAAAACAAGAAAGTATGAAAACACTACTCTGAAGGAGATTGCCAATCAGATTGCAACTGAAAATGAACTTAAATTTATGTGGGATTGTGAAAGTAACCCTCATTATGACAAAGTCGATCAGGAGCGCATCTCTGATTTAGATTTTCTGAAGAAATTATGTGAAGAAGCCGGTTTTACAGTTAAGGTTTCTGCAGAAACTCTGATTGTTTTCGACCAGACTAAATATGAAAAGCAGGAACCAATAAAGCTGTTAATTGAAAATGCTTCTCATATCTTATCCTGGTCTTTTGATGCTCAGCAGTCAGAGCGTTATAAGTCTTGCACTGTAAGATGGAGAAATGTTTCTAAAAAGTCTGCCTCTGGCAACAAATCATCTAAATCTGTTTATGATAGGCAGGCAATTTTAGATTCATATATTAATGGTTCAACTCCAAACAAAGGAGCAAAAACTAAAAAAGGCAGTACAGCAACAAAAGCTGAATATATTGATTACACCTATGATGATCCTGATGTTGATGATAGCGGTCAGGTTTATGTCTTAAAAAGACGTTGTACTTCACTTGCAGAGGCAAAACGTTTGGCCAAAGCAAAACTGAGACAGCTTAATTCAAGGCAGTTAACAGGTTCTCTTTCCATGATAGGTGATCCGTTAATGTGCGCAGGTTCAGTAATCAAGCTGATTGGTTTTGGGTCTTTTGATGGAAACTTTATTATTGAAAAGGCCACTCACACTATGAGTAGCAGTGGATATGTAACTTCAGTTGATGTTAGAAGAGTTAATAACAAATATTAGCTTAAAGCGATAAATGAGATTACAGATAAGACAACGATCCAACTTAATAAGTCAGGATGAAGCAAACATTTAACAGCTTCAAGTAAACAGACAATTATCATACAAAACTGACTAAGCAATGATTTTTCTTCCTTAGAAGAAAGAACATCACAGCCTGTAGCGCAATTCTTGTAATGATTGTATTTTTCAAACATATCTTTACTCCTTTTTCTTTTAATTATAGGACATTTTCTAATGATTAGTGAACAGATCAGGTCCTTCCTGATGAATATTATCAGGGTTGGAGAGGTCACAAAAACTGTACCTGCAAAGCACATGGTTAGAGTAGCTTTTCCTGATGATGGGGATGTAAGTCATGAACTCCCAGTAATATGTCCTAATACAAAAGATAATTCTGATTTTCATATGCCTGATGTTGGAGAAGATGTTTTATGCGTTTTTTTACCAGGAGGCATTGAGGATGGTTTTGTTTTAGGCTCCTTTTATGCCCCTGAAGTTGCGAGACCTACAGCTAATCAGGATGAACGCAAAGTTAAATTCAAAGATGGAACCACTGTTACATATAACCGTGCTACACATGAACTGGATGTTGTTATAGAAGGCACTCATATTCATGCTGATAGGACAAAGGTTTACATCACCACACCTCAGGAAGTCAACATCAATACAACAAATGCCAATATAACTGCAAGTGGTAATATCACAATGCAGTCCGGAGGTGATACCACAATTACAGCCGGTGGAACATTAACGCTTCAAGGCTCAACAACTAACATTAACTAGGGGATAATATGCCTGCAGTAACTCGCGTAGGAGACAATAACACCGGACATGATGCATGTCCGCCAACAGCTCTTTCAAGTGGTTCTCCTAATGTCAATGTTAATGGAATTCCAGTAGGTCGTGTAGGAGACCCTTATAACCCTCACGGTTGCCCTGCACATGTTCCTCATGTGGGAAATATTGCTGCAGGAGCGCCTCATGTATTCATCAACGGAAAAGCTGCAGGTCGAATTGGTGATCCTGTTTCATGTGGTGGTTCTGTTGCCGTTGGTTCTCCTAATGTGAATATTGGCAACGGTGGCGGGGAAGCAACAAGTAATTGCGTTAAGTCTAGTGTTTTAAAAACACTATCATGGGAAGATGCTAATGAGATAGATAGAACCATTTTAAGCCTTCCGGAAATTGCTAAAAATATGGCATCTCTAGCAGATAGTGAAGAAGATCAAAAAGGGTGGAACTATCTAGCTTTAATGTTTGAAAGATGGCTTGGAAATGGAGCTAGAAACGGTGAATTTGAGAGTTATTCAAACAATATATTTCTAATTGACTTTGATTGGCTATTGTCTTATCAACGTGTAAATGAGGCTATCGAAGAAATAATTCGTAACGGAATAAACCACAAGTCCGCACAAATTCTTGCAGATAAATTAAGAGCACAGTACGGCGAGCAGTCAGAAGTGTCAGGAACTTTTGATTATTCACTGAACCCACAAGATTGGGAAGAACAATATATAAATTATGTTTCTATACCTGGATATTGGTATTCTGATTTACTTGGTATTACTGGTTTAACTGCTGCAATGGGTGCTTTTACTATTAGGTTATTACCTAAAGGAACAGTAGAAACAATAGAAAACGGGCGAATCAAAATTACTGTTAATGAAATAGCAGTATACGCAGATGACAGATTTCAGTTTAAGGGGACTTATCCTCTGTTGTTTTGGTCATATATTGATAAATTGTTTAGTCCTTTTCCTTCATCAAATTATAAATTATTGCTCAACAGCGATTTTAGTCAATTCAGAATACTCTATAATAAAGGAGAGGACTTCTTAATACGATCAAAACAATGTAAGCAAGTAGAGAAATTTGACGTCAAAACTATTTATTTAAATAATACTTGGACGGTGGTATTAGATGAGTAAAAAGACAAAATTTAAAATTTACGGTATATTTCTTCTGCTTTGTATTTTTTACGTGCCGGGGTTATTTTGTCTGTATCTTGAACAAAGAAACGAACCCATTGAACAGCTGATGTTTAAAGGGACAAATTCATATATACTAACTATTTTAGTTATGCCTCCACTCCTTACAATTGAAGTTTTTCCTGATTATATTCATGACTGTTTAGGTAAATACCCTGAAAGGCCTGAACGATTTAAACAACATGAATGCAATATTATAAGAGAATACAGGTTACGTTAGTGATAGATTTAAAAGAGGGCAAGATTTCTTTGTTATATCAGATGTATATAAAATTACACTGTTTTCTGAAAGGAAGATTGATGTTAACTAGGTTCATTATTGGCAGTTTATTTTTGTTCCTGGATCAACTTCTAATTTGCATTCCTAGTGCAATTATTCAGACACTAAAGGGATCAAGCTCTTTTTTTATTATTTTTGTGAATGAATATTTCTATAGATTTGGCTCAGGATTAGCCAGAATTATTGATTTTATTCCAGGAAATACTGTATATGCAATTCTGTTATCGATTCCTATTTTATTATTGATATGGAGTGTAACTTTAAAGGATAAATTGCTTATTTTGGCCTTTATACTTGCAGGTCTTCTTGTATTATGGCCTATCGATTACAAATTGTTAGCAACTTATTTTTAATTGTTCTTTTTTGTGCTCTATCTGCAAAGGTTAACTCATGAAACGTAATTGGGATTTAATCAGAAACATTCTTTGTGCTCTTGAAGAAGATCGCTTTGTTGAATACGTCAGATCTGGTGGTTTAAGTGATAAAGAAACACAGAAGTTTACTGATTTAAAATCAGGACGTATTGATACAGAATCTCTTGAAGAAGCAAAAAAGAATAGGCGCAATGAAATATGGCTTCATGTGGAGCTTCTGATTGACTGTGGTGTTATCCAGAATACGCAGTTTGACCGTGAAGGTGTGAACAACAATTACCGTCTATCTATGCAAGGCCATGACTTCTTAGAAGATTTACGAAATCAGGAAGTTTGGGATAAGATTAAAAATCAAGCCTTCAAGTCCGGTGCAAAATTAACCTGGACTTTTATTACAGCGGCAGCGGAGCAAATAGTTCAACGTCTAGCAAGTATTTAGAGTTAAAACAAAAGATAAAACAGCCTCTCGGTTAATCCCCAGAGGCTTTTTTTATTGCCTCAAATTAGGAGCGTATATGGCTTTTCTTGGTGTTTTAGGTTTCTTTGGAAAGGTGCCATTTACCTGCAGTAGTGAGCAGGTGGCCACATTTAAAGATTTAGGAATTACACATTCTTCTAGATATGCAACTCATGACGTGATAGGAGAACAGCCAGTGTCTGAATACATTGGTCCTTCTAAGAAAGAAATATCTTTTAAAATGACCCTATCAGCTCAATATAAATCACCGCCTTTACTCTATATCACTGTATTAAAAAACATGCTTGAATCAGGAGAAAGTCATCATTTGTGCATTGGTCCTGAATACATGGGAAAGTTTATCCTTACCAGTTTTAAGGAAGATAGACGTTTTTTTAATGGTCTGGGCATCCCTATAGTTACAGATGTAAGTCTTACTCTGATTGAAGATGAATCTACAACCTTGTTAAGCGCTCTGAAAAATCTTTTGTAAGGAGATAACATGGCACTTGTAACAGTCACTTCATTAACAAAAATCAATCTTGCCCCTCAATCAGTAAAAGATGAAATTATCCAGAATGTTCAATGCATTTTAGGAACAGTTAAAGGTTCAGTTCCTCTTAATCGTGATTTTGGTACAGCTATTGAGGCAGTTGATCTGCCTCAGCCAATGGCCATGATGCAGTTAAGGATAGATATTATTGAGGCTATTCAGAAATATGAACCTAGAGCAATCATAAGGGCAATTGAATTTGAAAATGAAACCACTGCAGCTGCAGATGGAATTCTGAAACCAAAAATCACACTGGAGATAAATGAAGATGCCTAGATTGTCACCACGCTTTGGACTGGCTTCAATTGATTTCTTGGAGACTGATGTTCAAACAATTCTGAATAATTACATTGAAAAGTACAACTCATTAACTGGAAGAAGTCTTGCTGTAGCAGATCCAGTATATTTACTGCTTGAATCAATTGCTGCAGAGGAAGCAAAACTCAGAGCTGATTTTAACAATGCAGCTAAAGAGAATCTTCTAAGCTATGCCACCGGTGATTACCTGGATGCTATGGGATATTATGTTAATACTCCACGTCTGCAGGCTTCAGGTTCTACTACCACTATAAGATTCACATTAAATACAACTGTTTCAGATTCTGTTTATCAGATCCCAAAAGGCACACTGATAACAGATGGTTCCATTAACTTTGCAACAGATGAACTGGCATTTATTGCGATTGGTTCATCTTATGTTGATGTAAAGGCAACTGCAGTTGATGCAGGAAGCTTTTCCAATGGTATTGCTATTGGTGCCATCAATCAGTTGGTAGAACCTCTTCCTAACATGGACTCTGTATCAAATATTACTGTTACAAGCGGTGGTGCTGATTTAGAGGATGATGATGCTTATGCAGACAGAATTAGACTTGCCCCTTCTTCATTCTCTGTGGCAGGTCCTCAGGGCGCATATCAGTATCACACATACTCTTACAGTTCATCAATTATTGATGTTTCTATCTATGGATTGGAAGAACATCCAGGCAATGTCTATGTTCATCCATTGTTAACTGATGGCACTCTTCCTGAGCAGTCATTCCTTGATGGATTAAAGGCACATCTTTCTGATGAAACCATAAGACCTCTTACAGATAATGTGCTTGTTTCTGCCCCAAAAGCTGTTGATTACACCATTGAATTAACCTGGTATTTATCATCAAAAGATACAGATAAAATTAACCAGATTACTGCAGATGTAACAAAAGCTGTAGAAAGTTACAGACAATGGCAACAGGCAAAAATCAATAGAGATATTACACCGGATGAATTAACAAAACTTGTTATGCAGGCAGGCGCAAAACGTCTGGAAATTACTTCTCCTGAATTTACCGCTGTTGATAAGAATGAAGTTGCTCAGTGTGATATTTCTAATGTTGTTATTCATTTTGGTGGAACTGAGGAAGCTTAATCATGAATACCATGGATGATAAGGATAACATTGAGAAGCTTGCCCCTTCTTCAATCAAAAAAGATAAAACGGTCAATAACGTTATAAAGGCAACAGACTGTAATCTTTCAAAAGTTCATCAGCATCTTAATGATGCTGTTTTTTTATATAGAATCAATGAACTTTCAAGTGAACAGTTAGATCATTTAGCAGTTCAATGGCAACCTTTAGTGTGGCGCGATTCATGGCCAATAGACACGAAAAGGGCAGTGATAGCTACAATGATTGTTGAAAAGCGCAGAATGGGAACACTGAGTGCGGTTAAAAATGCACTAGCTTCAGTAAAGAGCGCATCAACCGTGCAGGAATGGTGGGAACAGTCACCTCATGGCACTCCGCACACGTTCAAAATCACTGTAAGTCAGAACAAATTAGGTGGTATTGTTCGTGAGGAAATGACACGCGATCTAAGACTGCTTATTGATATAACTAAGCCGGTTCGTTCTCAGTACACATTAACAATCATTCAGGCCTTAGAAGGAAATCTGACTCTTTCTGCTGGCAAGAAAAGCGTTGTTATGTGCAACGTTCCAATAGTTAAAAAACTTGTATGTAAGGTGCGCTCAACTTTAAGCAGAACGTCAAAGCTTAAAGCCTTCTCCTACATCACGGTTAATGATGTAAAACCACTGAAATCATCATTTGTTTCAGCAAGAAACATCAGAACCTATTCAGCAATGAAATCATTCTCTTATTCTTTAATCAATTAAAGGAGTTTTCTTATGTCTCAGGAAATGGACATCATAATTACAGCTACAGGTCTTCAGGCATTAATTAATGCTGAACATTCAGGAACCAATAAAGTTACCTTATCAAAGGTTCAGCTTGGTAATGCTTACTTTGAACCTTCTGAGCAGACTACTGACATTGGAAATGTTGTTGCAGAATTAACCACTGTAGGTGGCTCAACTGTATCAGCTACAGAAATTCAGGTTAACGCTACAGATTCTTCTGATTCTGTTTATACAGTTCGTTCAGTCGGTATCTATACTTCAGATAATATTCTGTTTGCAGTTGGTTCTTCACAAGAGCCTATTCTGCAGAAGGTTGCAACCTCTCAGGCTTTGTTCACCTTTAATATTCTGTTAACCAATGGTAATCCTCAGTATATTGATTTTGGTGATATATCTTTCTCTAATCCACCTGCAACATCAACCACTGCAGGTATTACACGTTTTGCCACAAATACTGAAGCAGAAGAGGCTACAGATGGCACTATTGCCCTTACTCCTTTAAACATCTGCCATATTAATGCAAAGGGCGCTGTATTGAAGGGAATGTGTGATTGTGCAACCTTAGAAGAAATCTTCACCCAGACAAAAATTATTGTAGGTAATGAGAAAGTTGTTACCTCTTTGGTTCTGCAGAATATTCTGGAGCGCTGCAATCTTTTACCAGGCTCTGGAGACGAAAACAAAATAGTTGAACTTGATAGACGTGTAACTGATTTGGAAAAATTCAAAGCTGATTACTTAAAAACAAATAAACTCCCTAAGACAGGCTCAATTGGAATTCCTGGTACTAGAGGTTTTGGTGTTGGTGTTTATCCAGGCACTGAATCAGAACTTGTTGCCCTAGGTCTAGAGCCTATGACTGGTTTCAATGATAAGCAGTCGGATAATTACGGCAACTACATGCACTTCAAGGGCGGTCAGATGGTATTTATCCCTGCTTTCCTTGTTCGATATGGTTCTGAAGATGCTCCTCAGTATTCATCATATGAAGCAAACTCAATTGAAATTAAGGATGTCAGTGAATATGATTCATTAGAAAATGCTGCAAATGATGGTTTCTATCTTCACAGAGCATTCATTGACGGCGGAGAAGTTAAGTCAGGCTTCTTCATGTCTAAGTATCATATGACAGTAACCACTACAGGCGGTGTTTCAGTTCCAGTTTCAGGCATGACTACACCAACAGTATCAATTACTCCAGTACAGATGATTGATTACGCTCGCTCATTAGGTTACGGATGGAACTGTCCTTCTGCATTCATGGCTGCTGCTATTGATGTGATTGCCCTCTGTCATGCTCAGTTCTCTACCTGGACTAATGTCTGCCGTTGGTACGATCCTGCAGGTGCAACTAATTATCCTGCTCAGGGTAGAGGTACATCTGATATGGGTAAATATGCTCATAATGGTCAGCCTTGTGGTGTTATTGGCTTTGAATATTACTGGGAATATGTTTTAGGTGTTACAACTGCAGGTACATCTGCAACTCAGGGACAGACTGCAGTATCAAATAACGTTCTATACGTTATGAAGAAGAGCATGAAACTTGCTGATATTACTTCAGGATTTGGCGGTGAAACTGATGCATGGGGTACAACTTACACACTGCAGGCTTCACATGACGCAATAACTGTTGATTATCCAATATCTACTAACAGAATCACATTGTGGGGTAATGGCACCAATCCAGTATTTACAGACCCTTCAACTGAAGAAGGCAATGCTCTGTTTGGTGTTCTGCCACGTGATAATAATGCTGTTGGTTCTGGTTCTAACTTTATTGGAAAATCTGCAATATATACACATCCATGCACTCAGAATCTAGCATTATATGTTCACGGTCAATCTGTTACATCGCGTGATTATGACGAAAACGCTTTTGCGCGTGATTCCGCCGCTTGGCGTGTTCATTCTCATACCAACCATGGTTTCCGCGTGGCCGGTTATGCTGCGTAAGCAGGTTGTTTTTTTGTTGGCACGGCGGTAGTCCGTGCCTTATAATAATGACCACTATGCAGAATTATCCATTACTATATAAAATGCGTGAACTGATAAAGCTATCTAAGCTCTATTTAGATCACGCACCTAAATCAGAGAAATATGCCTCTGTTCAAAAGATCAAACAGCTAGAATGGGATGTTTATTTACTCATTGTAGAAGTCTTAAAACGTTATCACAAACGTACAACTCTTACTGAACTGGATATAAAACATGAACAGCTACGCTGCGCATGGCAACTGTATTACGAATTAGGCTATCTTGCATTCAAAGACGGTCAGAATTCACATGATAAAGCTTACGAAAACCACCGTTTCGCTGCAATCAACAGACAGCTTGATGAAGTTGGCGCAATGATTGGCGGTTGGATCAAGGTAGAAAAAGAAGCTTTTAATAACCAAAAGAATTAACTATAATCATGGCCTAAGGTGTGGCATTAAATGTTTTTAGCTTTTGCGCGTAATTTCAACAATTGGCGTGTTAATTCTAATACCAACAATGGTTTCCGCGTGGCCGGTTATTTCCTGACACTATGCAAAATTAGAGACTGGATATAACGATGTCATATCTTTCGCAAGAAAAATCTGCAGAGAGTACGACTGTCAATTTTTCGTACTCTCAACCTCAATTCTTTACAATCTCATATGATGAGCTAATCACTCCAGAAGCTCTATATAAAGCTTACATTAGAGCGCGTTTTGGTAAACGCAAGAAAGGCTATATTTATAAATTTGAGTGTTCTTTATTCGCTCACCTGAATAACCTCTACATTGCCCTTAAAAACAGACAATATCAGCCAATACCTTGCAGAGTTTTTATGATCTATTGTACTGCAGGGCAGAAAATGAGAGAAATTCATGCGCCGTCTTTTATCGATCTGATTGCTCAGTTTGTGTTTTATGATGCTGTTTATCCTGCTTTTGAACGTGGTTTTATCTTTGACAGTTACGGTTGCCGTAAAAATAAAGGAGCTTTAAGAGCTGCAGACAGAGTTCAGGAATTCATGAGAAAATCACCTGCAGAGTCATATTATCTGCAGATTGATATACGCAAATATTACTACTCAATAGATCATGCTGTTTTAAGAGAATCATTATCCAGAAGAATAACCGATCATGAAATCGTTGATTTGGCCATGTCCTTTTGTGAAGATGGTAATAAGGGTGTAAATGTTGGTTCCCTTGTCGCTCAGTTATATGGTCTGATATATCTTGACCGTTTCGATCACTGGGTAAAGCGTAAGCTCAAAATTAAACATTATGTAAGATATGTTGATGATATGGTCTTTATTGGTCTGTCACGTGATGAAGCCTATATTTTATTGAGTATCATACAAAATTACCTTGAATCAGAGTTAAAATTAAAACTGTCCAAATGGAAGATAATGCCTATAAGAAAAGGTATTAACTTTGCTGGATATAGAACATGGAGAAAAGGCCGTTTTATTAGAAAACGATCCCTTAAAACCTTTTCAAAAAGATTAAAATCAGAAGATTGGGAAGCCATGGAAAGTGTATTAGCCCATGCTGAACCTTCTTCATCATATAGCTACCTAATCACAAAACTGCTAACTGTAGATTTATCCAATGTACCTTTACATATTCAAAGGAGAATCAACAGATGGCTATCTACTCATACAGTCAGAAAATAATCCCTGGTCCAATGGGCACTACCTATGATTTTCAGCCAGGTAACACTTCTTTTATTCGCTTAGGCAAACTTGATAACAAATTCTACCTTCATATTGATGATAATTCTGAGATTCTTCCTCAGTGGTCAGAGATTAACTTCCAGGAAGATGTTCTACCAGAAGAAATCTTAAACAACTTAAAGCAGGAAAAGATTACTCAAATTAATCTGATTGCTGATAAGTTTGACAGTGTCCTAAAGAATGAATCAATGATTATCACTTCATCTTTAGGATATAGATTAAATGCTGATATACGTGCTCAGATCAATCTGCTTTCTATCTGTATTGCAGAAGAAGAAAGTGCAGAGATTGCTACTGTAGATCATGAAGTAAAAACTATCACTCTGGAGCAGGCAAAAACAATTTCTAAGGAAATCACTGCAAACGGTAAATACTTATATACACAGAAATGGGATAAGTTCAAACAGATTGCTGAAGCTACCACCTATGATGAGCTTGCTGCTGTATCAACTGACTTTGTTATGAAAGATTTTACTGCTTAATGAGGTTTTATCATGATTAAAATTATTGTATCCTGGGCATTATGGCATAACCTAAAACAATTGCTTATTGCTGTCGATCAATTATTTATGGTGCTTTATGGCATTATTATTTCTTTCTTTGCCCCTCATAAAATCTACGCAGATGAGACTATGAGCGCGTATCTATACAGACATAAGCACTACTGGTATGCAAACATCTTCAGAAGACTTGTAGATGTGATTTTCTTCATTCCTAATGGCTTTAATTTCAATCATTGTCAGGACAGTTATACTTCTGAAATGACACGTGCTCATCTGCCACCTGATTTTAGAAAATAATTTTTATCTCTAAGTGTTCACCTCTCTGTAAAATTTCATAGCAGAGGGGTGATTTCTTTTATTTTTAAGACTAGGTCATACACTCGGTTTTTGACTTTTAAAGCGTGACTTGGAGTGACTTTTTAATTATTTAAGAATTTTTTATTTTATTTTTAAATACTTAATATTTTTGTACGTATCCCTCCTTCGGCACCATTCCTCAAGAAAATCTCAAGTCCAATTTTTTATCTCCGAATCGAATAGCGTGAAAAAATTCGCTATTAACAGTAGATCTGTGCATTTTAAATGCGAGTTAAAGTTTTTTAACTTATTGATTTAATGTACTTTTACTCTTATACTAAAGTCAGTAGCGCCCTTCTGCGCTTCCTACTTGTAAGTAGTATAGCGGACCAGTGAAGGGCCTTTTTTATCCTGCATTTTTCCATCATTTATACCTACAGGGTTTTAGTCTCTTAATTATCGCCATGAGGTTTTTTAGCCTTATCTAATCTATTGGCATAAGCAAGGTTGTTGCTGTAATAGTCATCAGGAATAGTGCAGTGAAACATTCTTAGGATCTGATGCTGAGTTTTTGATACATCCATAAGGGATACAAAGCCATTGGTGTATTCAACTTGAGAGATGCCATCTAATTCATGAATGATCTTTTCCAGTGAATCGGTAGGATACTTATAGCCTTTCCTTTTGCACTTAAGGATTATGTTTAGAAGTAGCATTCTTATTGATAAGGCTATGAATTCAACAAAACACTTACCGACAAGTGAATCTTCACTAGAAACATCAAATCTGTCGCAGCCCATTTTTACTTTTAAATCTTTAAAGCAAACTTCTACCGCTTCTCTTTCTTTATAGGCTCTGCAAGAACCTTCTTCTATGCTGTAACTGAAAGTAATATTAAGAAGTATGATTATCAAAGAGCTCCAGAGTGCAGATTATTCATAAGCTCTCTAGAATTTGATAATCCTAATATTGCAGAGCTTGGCTACAGAGCAATCAG
>JBGVRS010000112.1:0-3054 GCA_045128635.1 Lachnospiraceae bacterium | reverse complement strand
GACGTTTTATTTCGTATACCCAAAACCAGCTATTTTCGTACCAGATACAGAGAAATATCCATGACAGTTGCTCATTTATCTGAGATAGAAACTAAAAAAACCTTTATTTTAAAGGAAAAAAGACTTGATTTATTAGGGAGGAAAACTATGATTGCTGTTGGAATCGATGTTTCAAAATCCAAAAGCACAGTTGCCATCTTGGACTCCTATGGTACTATTTTGGCAACTCCGTTCACCATGGCACATAACCAGCCAGAAATGAATGCCCTTGTTTCTCGGTTAAAGGCTTTTGAAGAACCTATAACCATCCTGCTGGAATATACTGGACACTATCACTATCCTGTTTTAAAGAAACTCCAGGATGAAGGATTTCCTGTCTGTGTTATTAACCCATATCAGATGAAAAAGTACAGCGATGTGGAAATTCACAAAGCAAAAACAGATAAGAAAGATGCTCTTCGCATCGCAACTTATGCCCTCGAGAGATCCTATAGACTAGTTCCATACAGTTTTATGGAACAGAAATATGAGGATTTGAAATTTCTGTCCAGACAATACCAACAACGGATTGCATTTGTCTCAAAGCTCAAGGTTCAACTTATCAATCTCTTGGATCAAACTATGCCGGGAATCACAAAAAGTCTTGCACTAAAAAGTCGAGAGCCTGAAAAATGTGCCTTATTGCTCTTTATTAAACGATATAAGTCTTTTGATGAAATTCAGCGTATCGGCAAAACCCGTTTTCTCTCGACCTACACTACACTCATGAAAAAAACACCAGACCGTTATGCCCCAAAGAAAGGATTGGAAATTTACGAACTGGCCTGTAAGAGCATCACAACCCGTGGCGAAGATCCATACATTTGGTCCGCACAAGATCAGTGTGTAGACCTCCTTGCTACCGCCCAAAATGCAGCTGACGAAATCATTACTCAAATGCAAAACATTGCAGAAACCATTCCTGAATACAAGGTACTGCGTGCAATGAATGGCGTTGGAGACCGATTGGGTCCTGTTATCCTAGCCGAGATTGGAGATATACGACGCTTTCATAGCGCTAAAGCTCTTAACTCTTTTGCGGGCAATGATGCGCCTCCATATCAATCAGGTCAATTCGAGAGTAGAAGCCGCCACATATCGAAACGTGGCAGCTCCACTCTCAGAAAAGCTTGTTTTGAGGTCATGCAGGCTCTCAAACTGACAAAACCTCAAGATGATCCTGTCTACCTTTTTATGCTAAAAAAGGAGCAAGAGGGAAAACCTTACAACGTAGCCAAAATGGCTGGCGTAAATAAGTTTCTCCGAATTTACTATGCTCGTGCAATGGAGCTATACAAGTAAATCCGAGTTCATTATCATATATTTCTAAAAAATCTACAATAGGTAGGTTTATTAAGGTTACCCTTTTTTTACCCCTATATTTTTTATTTTCTTGTTGACAAACATTAGCTAGATTTATCTAATTGACAGTATGATACAAAAAAGAAACCTGCCCACTTTTAAATTGTGTGAGGTGACCCCAAAAAGTTAGACTTTTTAAGCATAGCAGTTTTAATGGCTGCTATGCAGTTTTTATGCAGCTACGGCAGAGAGCCTGTATTCAACAGGACTCATCCAACCAAGTTTCTCTTTAATACGTTTTTCATTGTAATACACAATGTATTTTTCAATAGCTTCCTTTAAATCTTCAAAACTATAGTAAGTTATTCCATAGTACATTTCTTGCTTTAAAAGTCCGAAAAAATTTTCCATGACGGAATTATCATAGCAGTTCCCTTTACGAGACATACTTTGAAAGATTTTGTTTTCTTTTAGGTTTCTAGAATAGGCAGTCATTTGATACGCCCATCCTCTATCTGAATGAAAGGTTCTTCTATAAGGACAATCCGAAGTTATTTCAATCGCTTTCTTTTGTGCAGATAATACACTTATCGCAGATGGTATTTTACTAATTCCGTAACTTAATATTTCGCCGTTAAACATATCTAAAAATGGATCCAGATATAGTTTCTTAATAACCATACGCCCCTTTTCATCAATTTCATAATACTTAAACTCCGTAGTATCAGTAGTAATCTTTTGATGCGGAACGCTAGTATGGAAGCGTCTACGGATTCTATTTGGTGTGATTTTCCCAACTTTTCCTTTATAAGAATTGTAACGTCGGCTCTTGCGTGTATAGGATGTTACTTGTATGCCAAGCTTTTGCATAATTCGTTGGACTTTCTTTTTATTTACATGAATTCCTTCTTTTCGAAGAACAGCCTGCATCCGACGATATCCAAAATCTTTGTGTTCCATATGTATTGCAAGAATCCTGTCTTCTAATTCTTTATTAGGATCAACTCTATCGAAACGTTTTTGCCAATACATGTATGTTGCTTTAGGAAAGCCAATCACTGCGAGAATATCCTTCAGTTTGAATTCTCTTCGGAGGCTGTGGATGATTCTCGCTGTTTTTTCAGAAGAGTTTCCTCCTCTAAACGCAACCTCCTCAGTTCTTTTAAATACGCATTCTCTATTCTAAGTTTTAATAATTCGTCTTCTAATTGTTTAACGCGTTCTGAACTGGTATCTACCAATGTTTCATCTACAGGCTGAACGGCGTTGTTCTCCTTTTTCTTTGAATTCAATGATTTCTTCCGACCTTTCTTTTTGGGTCTCAATGCATCCGGTCCAGCAATTCTAAAATCATTAGCCCACTTTGCAATCATTGCATAATTGGTAATTCCTTGAGATACAGCCAACTCTTGATATGAGACTTCACTTGTTAGATATAATTCTACTACATGAAGTTTAAATTCAAAAGAATAGTTTTTCTTTCCCCTTGAACGCTTTAATCCATCATCTCCGAATTCTCTATAATTATTTACCCAATTTCGAATCATTTTACCTTGAGGAATTCCATGTTTTTTTGCCAAAAAATCAGAACCACCTGCACCAGATAAATATTCGAGAACGATTTGTTTCTTAAATTCAAATGAATATTTTGCCATGAAAAAACCGACCTCCCAATCGTTAGATTTTTAAGTCTAACTTTTGGGGGTCGGTTCA
>JBGVRS010000111.1:0-5223 GCA_045128635.1 Lachnospiraceae bacterium | reverse complement strand
CATGAATTGATGAAATGACCTCCCTTGTACTGTCCATTGAACAGTCATCTACGATAATTACTTCATCTTCCTGACCCAATTGTGACAAAATAGACTCTATCTGTTGTTTGATATACAATGCTCCATTATAGCTTGCCATGCATACACTGACTTTTTTTCTATTCATTTGTCTTTTTGCTACTTCTTTCATTCTGCATCTATCGTTGACACTCCAATAGTCACTTCCTCCAAAACATCCAAAAGTACTTTTACTGTATCCAGCGAAGTAAGCATGGTGATATTATTTTGAGTTGCTGCACTTCGGATTGCAACACCATCTTCATAATGAACACCAGAAAGAATTGCACGGGTATTAATCACATAGCTGACGTATCCCGCACGGATTGCATCCAATATCTCACTGCTTCCTTCCGATGGTTTCCCCAGGATACGGGTACGAATTCCATGCTGTTTCAAATACTCGCCCGTAAGAGATGTTGCTTCTATATTAAAGCCCATATCATAAAAGCGTCTGACGAGCGGAAGGGCTTCATCTTTATCCTCATCTGCCAGTGTCACGATGAAGGTTCCATAATTTTGTACACGAATACCGGAAGCAATCATGGCTTTATACATTGCCCTGTGAAGCTTTTTATCATATCCGATCGCTTCCCCTGTAGATTTCATCTCCGGTGACAGGTACGCATCCATGCCATTTAATTTTGCAAAAGAGAATGCCGGTACTTTCACATACCATCTTTCCTTCTCTTTTGGATAGATATTCTCAATTCCCTGTTCTTTCAGACTTTTCCCAAGAATGACCTTCGTTGCAATATCAGCCAATGGATATCCGGTTGCTTTTGATAAAAATGGGACTGTTCTGGAAGAACGGGGATTTACTTCGATGATAAATACCTGTTCTTCTTTATCCACGATAAACTGAATATTAAACAATCCTATGATACCGATGCCTAACCCCAGCTTTTTCGCATAATCCAGAATGGTTTCTTTGACCCTCTCTGAAATGCTGAATGTAGGATATACACTGATAGAATCACCGGAATGAACTCCTGTCCTTTCTACCAGTTCCATAATTCCCGGAACAAATACGTCCTTACCGTCACAGATTGCATCAATCTCCACTTCTTTACCGCAGATATATTTGTCAACCAGAACCGGTTTGTCTTCATCTATTTCTACCGCCGTTTTCAGATAGTGCCGCAGATGTTCCTCCTTTGCCACAATCTGCATAGCTCTTCCACCCAGCACAAAACTTGGGCGAACCAGCACCGGATAACCAATCTCTTCTGCTGCTTTCACACCATCTTCAATATTGGTTACTGCCTGTCCTTTCGGTTGTGGAATGGAAAGTTCTGATAACAGCTTTTCAAAAGCATCTCTGTTTTCTGCTTTTTCAATCGCTGCACAGTCCGTGCCAATCAGCTTCACCCCACGTTCCTGCAGTGGATTTGCCAGATTGATTGCAGTTTGACCGCCAAGGGATGCAATAATTCCATCCGGCTTTTCCAGTTCAATCACGTTCATCACATCTTCTACACAAAGTGGCTCAAAATACAGCTTGTCGGATGTGGTATAATCTGTAGACACCGTTTCCGGATTATTATTGATGATGATTGCCTCATATCCGGCTTCTTTAATGGTTTTCACTGCATGTACTGTGGAATAATCAAACTCCACCCCCTGACCGATACGGATCGGACCGGAACCTAATACCAAAATCTTCTTCCTGTCTTCTACAATAGATTCATTTTCCTCTTCATAAGTAGAGTAAAAATAAGGAACATAGCTTTCAAATTCCGACGCACAAGTATCAATCATTTTATAGACCGGGAAAATGCCATATTTTTTACGCATTTCATAAATGTCCTTTTCTGTCATATTCCACAGCAACCCAATTGCCTGATCCGAAAAGCCCATTTTCTTTGCCTGGTATAAAAGTTCCCAGTTGCCCACATCTTGTTCCAGTTCGTTCTCCATATCTATGATCTTTTTCATCTTATCAAGGAAGAAACTGTCAATGCGTGTCTGTTCTCTAATATCAGAAACTGATTCACCCATTCGTAGCAACCGGGCAATGGCAAAGATACGGTCATCTGTGCCAATTTTGATATATTCCATCAAAGCCTTTTTATCTTCTTTTTCAAACTTTTCCATATACAGATGAGTTACACCTGTTTCCAGAGAACGGATTGCTTTTAACAAGCTCTCCTCAAAGGTTCTTCCAACACTCATGACTTCTCCGGTTGCTTTCATCTGTGTGCCCAGCTTCTGATTGGCATCCGTAAATTTATCAAATGGAAAACGCGGCATTTTTGTTACCACATAATCCAGCGCCGGCTCAAAAGAGGCAGGTGTATTTACCAGCATGATCTCATCCAAAGTCATTCCCACACTGATCTTCGCAGAGACCCTTGCAATCGGATATCCGCTTGCCTTTGATGCCAGTGCAGAAGATCGGGAAACACGCGGATTGACCTCAATCAGATAGTACTGAAAAGATTCCGGATCCAGTGCGAACTGTACATTACAGCCTCCCTCTACTTTCAAGGCGCGAATAATTTTCAATGCACTGTCACGCAGCATCTGATATTCCTTATTTGTCAGTGTCTGCGATGGACAAACTACGATAGAATCTCCCGTATGAATTCCCACCGGATCCAGGTTTTCCATATTGCAGACCGTGATTGCTGTGTCATTGGCATCACGGATCACTTCATATTCGATTTCTTTAAATCCTTTGATACTTTTCTCAATCAGTACCTGATGAACCGGTGACAATGCAAGGGCATTTTTTATCAGCCCCAGAAACTCCTGCTCATCATCAGCAAAACCACCTCCGGTTCCTCCAAGGGTAAATGCCGGACGAAGTACCACCGGATAGCCGATATTTTCGGCAGCTCTGACTGCTTCTTCCACCGTATTTGCAATGGCAGACGGAAGCACCGGTTCTCCTAATTCTTCACAAAGTTCCTTGAAAAGTTCTCTGTCCTCTGCCTTTTCAATACTTTCACTGCTGGTTCCCAACAGTTCTACCTGGCACTCTTTCAAAATTCCTTTTTTCTCAAGCTGCATCGCAAGATTCAATCCTGTCTGCCCGCCAATCCCAGGTACAATCGCATCCGGACGCTCATGACGGACAATCTTTGCTACATATTCTAAAGTCAGCGGTTCCATGTATACTTTATCTGCAATGCTGGTATCTGTCATAATCGTTGCCGGGTTAGAATTACACAACACTACTTCATATCCTTCTTCTTTCAGTGCAAGACATGCCTGGGTACCTGCATAGTCAAATTCTGCTGCCTGACCAATCACGATCGGACCGGAACCAATGACAAGTATTTTCTTTAGATCAGTTCGTTTCGCCATTTTTTGTTCTCTCCATCATTTCTATAAACTGTTCAAACAGATAGCTGCTGTCCTGCGGTCCCGGTGCGCTTTCCGGATGATACTGTACACTAAACACCTTGTCCTCCTCACAGGCAACACCTTCTACTGTCTGATCCAACAGATTCAGGTGCGTTACTTTCAGTCGGGTATTCGCAAGGCTTTCCCTGTCAACTGCATAGGAGTGGTTCTGGGAAGTCATCTCAATTTTCCCTGTCAGAAGATTTTTTACCGGATGATTTCCGCCTCTGTGACCAAATTTTAATTTATAGGTTTTTGCCCCATATGCAAGAGATATGATCTGATGACCAAGACAGATGCCAAAGATTGGATATTTTCCCTTTAATGTCTTTACCAGTTCAATAACCGGCTGCACATCCGCCGGGTCTCCCGGTCCATTGGACAAAAAGATACCATCTGGTTTTATTTTTTCTATTTCTTCCATAGAAGTATCCCATGGGAATACTGTCACATTACAGCCTCGTCTGTTTAAACTTCTCACAATATTTTGCTTCATCCCGCAATCGATGGCCGCCACATGATATGCACCATTTTTTATAAAAAATTGCTCCACTGTTTTTCGACTTACCAAAGATACCGCATCCTTCGGAATCTCATAGTCTTTCAGTTTCTGAATTCCCTCCTCCAGAGGAGTTCCGGCATCTGTAATCAATACTTTTCTGCTTCCCAAATCACGAATAGAACGTACCAGCTTTCTGGTATCAATTCCGCAGATTCCGGGAATCTGGTATTTCTTCATGATCTCCGATAATGTATGTTGACTGCGAAAGTTGGAGGGCTGATCATTATAATCCCTGACAACCAATCCACCAATCGTAGGAGTTTCTGTTTCAAAATCATCTTCTGCAATCCCATAATTTCCAATCAGCGGATATGCCATCACCACAGTCTGGTAAGTATAAGATGGATCCGAAATAATTTCCTGATACCCTACCGGTGAAGTATTAAATACGATTTCCGTAATTTTCTCCTTACAGGAACCAAAACCATATCCATAATACTCACTGCCATCAATGAGGATCAGTTTTCTGTCAAATTTTTTCATAATATATGTCACCTCGTTATCTAAACCCGCCCGGATAATTTCCTCTCAAACCGGTCTTTTCGGAGATCTTTTGGAATTTTTGTCGGATATTCTCCATGAAAACAGGCAGCACAGTACTCTTCACTGCCGGTCAGTTTACTTAGCTTGTCCACTTCCAGATATCCCAGAGAATCCACTCCGATGAGGTCTGCTATCTCATCTATGCTATGATGACAGGCAATCAGATTCTCTTGGGAATCAATGTCCGTTCCATAATAGCAGGGATGTAAAAATGGGGGAGCTGATATTCTCATATGGATTTCTTTCGCTCCCGCATCTTTCAAAAGCTTCACGATACGCTTACTAGTTGTACCCCTTACAATGGAATCGTCAATGAGTACAACTCGTTTTCCATCAATCACATTCTTTACAGGGGAAAGCTTAATTCTAACTTTATCCAAACGTTCATCCTGCCCCGGAGAAATAAAGGTTCTTCCAATATATTTATTTTTAATCAGACCAATCCCATAAGGAATTCCTGATTTATTTGCATACCCAAGCGCTGCGTCCAATCCACTGTCCGGAACTCCGATCACAATATCTGCATCCACCGGATAACTTTCTGCCAGCAGCTCGCCTGCTCTCATTCGTGATTCGTGGACGGACACACCATCTATCACAGAATCTGGTCTTGCAAAATAGATATATTCAAAAATACAGGTTTTCTTCTTCTGCTTCCCACAGTGTTCTTTCCTTGATTCCACTCCACTTTGACTAAACACCAGAATCTC
>JBGVRS010000110.1:0-24522 GCA_045128635.1 Lachnospiraceae bacterium | reverse complement strand
AACCTGCTGTGATTGTGATGTGCTGCTCTTTACCAGTACCAAGATCCTTAGCTGATACATTTACGATACCATTTGCATCGATATCGAATGTAACCTCAATCTTAGGTATTCCTCTTGGAGCTGGAGCGATTCCATCAAGTCTGAACTCACCGAGAAGCTTGTTATCCTTAGAGAATTCTCTCTCACCCTGTGTTACTCTGATGTCAACAGCACTCTGATTGTCAGCTGCTGTAGAGAATACTTCACTCTTCTTTGCAGGAATTGTTGTGTTTCTCTCAATTAACTTATGAGCGATACCACCCATTGTCTCGATTGCAAGTGAAAGTGGTGTTACGTCAAGGAGAAGGATTTCGCCTGCACCTGCGTCACCTGCTAATTTACCACCCTGGATAGAAGCACCAAGTGCTACACATTCGTCTGGGTTTAATGTTTTGCTTGGTTCGTGACCTGTCAGCATTTTTACTTTATCCTGTACTGCAGGAATACGTGTAGAACCACCTACTAATAATACTTTTCCAAGTTCAGATGGAGATACACCAGCATCTCTTAATGCGTTCTGTACTGGACCAGCTGTTCTTTCTACAAGGTCATGTGTTAATTCATCAAATTTTGCTCTTGTAAGGTTCATATCTAAGTGAAGTGGACCTGAAGCATTCATGCTGATGAATGGTAAGTTAATGTTTGTTGTTGTAGCAGAAGATAATTCTTTTTTCGCTTTTTCTGCTGCTTCTCTTACACGCTGAAGAGCCATTTTGTCTGCTGATAAATCAACACCGTTGTTTGCTCTAAAGTCATTTACGATGTAGTCAACGATCTTCTGGTCGAAGTCGTCACCACCAAGTTTATTATCACCTGCTGTTGCAAGTACTTCGATAACACCATCACCGATTTCGATGATAGAAACGTCGAATGTACCGCCACCAAAGTCGTAACCCATGATTTTCTGTTCTTTTTCGTTGTCAAGACCATAAGCTAATGCAGCTGCTGTTGGTTCATTGATGATACGTTTTACATCAAGACCTGCAATACGGCCTGCATCTTTTGTAGCCTGACGCTGAGCATCGTTGAAGTAAGCTGGAACTGTGATAACAGCTTCTGTTACTTTTTCACCCAAATGATTTTCAGCATCTGCTTTTAATTTCTGTAAGATCATTGCAGAGATTTCCTGTGGTGAATATCTCTTATCATCGATTGTTACTTTGTGGTCTGAACCCATATGTCTCTTGATAGAAGAGATTGTTTTGTCAGCATTTGTAACTGCCTGACGTTTTGCAGGTTCACCTACTAATCTTTCACCTGTCTTTGTAAATGCTACTACAGATGGTGTAGTTCTTGCACCTTCTGTATTTGCGATAACGATTGGTTTTCCACCTTCCATTACTGCTACGCAAGAGTTTGTTGTTCCTAAGTCAATACCAATAATTTTTCCCATAACTGAGACCTCCTATTTATTCTATAAATGTGTTTGTTAGTTCGCTACTTTTACCATGCTGTATCTGATTACATGGTCTTTGTAGATGTATCCCCTTTGGAATTCCTCTACAACTGTGCTTTCTTCGATTTCTTCATCTTCTACATGCATCACTGCGTTGTGGAAGTTAGGATCGAATGGTTTATTTAATGCATCGATTGGTGTGACACCAAGTCCTTCTAAAGTGGTCATCATCTGTTTGTAGATCATTTCCATACCACTTGCTACCGGACCGCCTTTTTCCTCTTCCGGAATTGCTGCCAGACCTCTTTCAAAGTTATCTACGACTGGGAGCATCTTTTCAATGACATCTCTGGCTCCGAATTCGTACATTCTTGATTTTTCTTTTTCCGTACGGTTACGGAAGTTTTCAAATTCTGCCAGCTGACGTTTTACTTTGTCTTCCAGTTCTTCGATTTTTAAATCCTTTTTGTCCTTTTTATCTTTTTTCTTTCCAAAGAAACCTTTCTTTTCTGTTGTTTCTTCGTTTTCATCTGTTTCTTCTGCTTCTACTGTTTCTTCCACAGCTTCATCTGCAGTTTCTTCAGTTTCCACTGTTTCTTCTACTACCTCTTCTGCTGTTTCCACAGTTTCGTCTAATTCTTTTTCAAGTTCCTGATTGTTTTCCACGGGATTTCACCTTTCTATTCCTTCTTTTTATAGATTTCATCCAGCTGGTCCATCAGTTGGTTCAACGTCCGAAGTACATGTTCATAATCCATACGCTTCGGTCCGATAATTCCTATCGTACTCTGAAGTCCCTCACCCAATTCATAAGTTGCAGTGACTACGCTGCAATCTTTCATCGTCTGAATCGGTGTTTCCTGCCCGATGTAAACCTGAATTCCTCTATTCTCACTGTGTTCCAGTGTTTCATTCACAAGTCCTGTCAGTTCCTGTTTTTCTTCCAGAGTACTGATCAGCTCACTTGCCTTCCCCTTGTCTGCCAATTCCGGATATTTGAAAATGTTTGTTGTACCACTGGTATAAATTTCAGTTTCCGGTTTTGAATGAATGGCTTCTGCCACCGCATCGATGATTTCTCCAACCAATGCACCGTGTACACCAGCCTGCATCTTGATGTTTGTAATCATCTGAAGATTGATTTCTTCAATGCTAAGACCGTTTAACATGGTATTCAGAAGAAGATTTAATTTTAAAATCGTTTCATCATCCAATGGTTCATCCAAATTCAGCAGTTTATTTCTAACCATGTTGCCTTCGATGACAATGACCGCAAGTATCTGGTTTTCATCAACTTTGGATAACTGCAGGAATTTTACTTTTTTCCGGTGAATCTTCGGCGCGGAAATCATAGTCGCGTAATTGGTATTGCTTGCAAGCACTTTTACCACCTGCTTTAATACCTGCTCCATTTTATCCGTCCGTTCAATCATCATTTCTTTGACTTCGCGGATCTCTTCATCCTTTTCCTGCATCATCTGATCTACATAAAGGCGATAGCCTTTATCGGAAGGAATTCTTCCTGCGGAAGTATGCGGCTGTAAAATATAACCCATCTCTTCCAGATCAGCCATTTCATTACGAATGGTGGCGGAACTAAGCTTTAAATCAGTGTACTTAGAAATGGTTCTGGAACCTACCGGCTCGCCTGTTTCCAAATAGTTCCGGATGATTGCTTTTAAAATTTTCATTTTTCTCTCATCCAAATGCATTGTCTCGCCTCCCTCGTCTTTTTGCTTCTTGTTAGCACTCAGTTGTTTGGAGTGCTAACATCTGTACATAAGATAACACCCCTGACTTTGATTGTCAAGGGTGTTTATAAAATCTTTAGAAAGTTCATTTTCCCTTTAAAATTCTGTAAAACTGTACCTCTGCTTAATCTCCGCAGTATAAACATTATAAATCACATTCCCATTTGGCAAGTCTTCCCTCTCCAGTTTGATATCCTTTTCTTTATGGCGGCAGCGGATATATTCCTCAAAAGCTCCTTCCGGAATCTCAATTTCTTCTATAAATACATCCCTCATCTGATTTCCAGAACAAAGATTAAAGATTTCATGTACCACTTCATATTCTTTCATCATATTTTCTATTCCTCCAGCTGCTTTCTAAGATAGGTTCCAACTACATTGGAAAAATTCGCAATATTTTTAATATAGGCAAAATCCTTGCCAAAAATCTTTCGCTCTGCCGTCAAATCTTGTTCTTCACCCATAAATACGCCAAGCACTGCAATACCAAGACTTCTTGCCCGGCGCACTTCAATAGCCGTATCTTTTACCGCATAGTCGCCGGTATAAAGCGGTGCATCCGGTGCATTTGGACGGTTCACATTCTGGTCATTTGGTCTGCCATCACTAAGTACGATAAGCACTTTATTTGGCTCTTCTCGTTTCATCAGACTTTCCGTCGCCATGCGGATTGCAAGGCCGTCACGATTATTAGACGAACCACGGAATTCAAACAAATTCCAGTCCGCCTCTGCCCTATCTTCATAATCACGGAATCGGTGAAGAATCGTATAATCCCAGAATGTGCAAAAGCTCATAGCTCTGTGTGGAATTCCAACCCTTGATAATGCACTGGATACCACAAAGCTTTGAAGAGCCACATAGTTCTGGCGTTTCTGCTGAGAACCGGATGCATCTATAAGAAGTTCTACCACAAAATCCTCATTCTGCTTTTTTGTTTCCTTATCAAATAACTGGTATTCTTTGGTTCTTCCAATCTTCCAAAGCCTTTCCGGTCTTAAAAGTCCATACTGGGCTGATGCATATTCTTTTTCGCTTCGCGCGCGTAATGCTCTGGTCAGAGTTGCTTCTAAAATCTCTATGTTACGCTTGGTTACATTGGCATGCTGACGATAAGTGCTTAAATTCATTTCCTTCGAGCGTTGTACCAGCACATAGGTATTATTCACTGCTACCGGATTTTTCAAAATCCCTTCCGTCATATAGATGGTGCAGCCTTTATGAGCGCCGTAACAAAGCTGATGGTTAATCTGCTTTTGTTCCAATTCCGTCAGATAGCTTTTCCCATAATTCCATTCGATGTAAGAATGCATTTTCTCCAGAGCTTTTTCATTTAATATAACACGTCCCACGCCGGCACGCTTCTTTTCCTTATTATCTTCGGAAAGTTCTGTCATATTTTCTGCTACCTGGTTTTGCATCTGTTCCAGCATATTTTCCAGAACATCTTCATTCAAAAAATCCTGCCAGTTAAATTCCTGCAAATCTTCAAAAGTAACTGCCAGCACTTTTTCCAGATTTCCATGTTTTTTCTCAAAAGTCGGATCTACACAGATATTATACAATGCATCCACTACCCGGATAATATCCATGGTATCATTGGTAGTTTTTAAGCTTTGAAGTTTATCCAAGGACTCCTGTACACGGGATTCCACCCGATATGAGGGATCCAGCTCCTGACGAAGCATGGAAAAGCGAAGTTTTCCCAATTTCCCATCCGCCTGCATATTGGCAAAATCTTTATCCAGAATTTCTTCGTATGCACGCTTCCGGATATTTTTCACGCCCTGACGCTCCAAGCTGATTTTTTCCGCACAAGCCATATCAATACAGAGGCTCGACACACGCATCAGTCCTGTTTCATCTGCACCGTAGTACAGCTTCTTTATTAAATACATGCTGTACTCATCCATGGAGAAATATTTTGCCATAGCACCCTGTTTGATGGCATCATAAAGAGCACTGTATTTGGAATGCATAAAAGCCTCCACGTTCAGCTTTGCTTCTAATTTATAATCCCCACTGACTGTCCAGAGCAGGTTCTTCATTCGGTTTTCTATTTCAAACAAATCTCTTGTTTCTTCCATTAAAATACATCATCCCTTGTCCAATCTTCCGGAATTCGTGTCATCACAATATCTTCTACGATTTCTCGTTCAAAAATATCAAAGCTCTTATTTGTGATACCCATATTAACCGCTGATGTTGGCTTCAAACCGGTCTGAATGGTTTTTAGCGCACCTATCATTCCTCGAATATCCACAGATTTTGTCGAAATTTCACTGTGCTCTGCTTTCAGCTGTAAGTCCATAAAAAGACCCACAAACTGTTTCAATGCATTTTCTTTAATTTCCGGGAAATAGGTTTTTAAAATCAGCTGTACGGTTTCTTCATCCTGTTTTGGCATATTGATGACCAGGAAGCGGGATACAAGGGCTTCATTTAATTCCTTTGTGCCGGCATAGCCATAGTTCATGGTTCCAATAAATCTGGTTGCCGGATGCAGTTCGATACGGTCATAGCCCGGAATATCGATGATTCCACGATAGTCTAATGCCGCATGAAGTACTGATACCGCATCATTTTTTGCCATATTGATTTCATCAAAAACGCCGAAGCCACCATTTTCCGCACAGAGTGTTACCATCCCCTTACGAAGGCGCACCTCATTGTCAATAAAGGTATCTGTTCCAACCAATGCTGCACTATCCACATTGACATGGAAAGAAATATTATAGGAAGGTCTTCCAAAAATATAGGCAAGATTTTCCGCCAAAATATTTTTCCCCGTTGCCTTTCCTCCGGAAAGAAGCAGATTCTCCCCTTTTAATAATGCCGCAATGGACATTTCCAATATATCTTTTCCGTAGAATGGGATTGGCGGATTTGGAATACGCACCCGCATATCACCTTCTACCGGATATTGTTTTCTAAATTCTTCTATATCTTTTAATAAGCTTTCGCTTACATTTTGCTGTCTTAAAAATTCTAAATTCATGTGTGCTCCCCTAAGCATCTTTTCAGGAACGGTTATATTTTACTGTTAAAATATTCCTGTGTAACTTGAAGTTGTTTCTTTAATATCATCTGCCACATGGCCCGATGTATTTCTCCACTTCCTTTTGAAACTTTTGTCATACGGATATTTCCATTCTCATCAATTTTTCTGTAAAAATAATGATCTGTATCTTTATACAACTCCCAGCCGTCCCTGTCGCAAAATCTCTTTAATTCTTTCCATCGCGGCATAAGATGCTTTCTCCTAATAATTGAATATCTTCTGTAAGTAATGCTTTAAACACATACGGTATATGCGCTTTTCTGTTAGGTGCTTTGCTATATACTGCATAATGTTCGTAATACTCTGCAGCATACTCCATAATTGACTTCGCAAGAACCAGTCTGGCTTCTACTTCAGTCAATGCATTTTCAACCAAGTCAATTTCATTTAACGATAATGTAATAGAATTATCTTCTTCTTCAAATCGCTCTGCTGTAAACTGGTACGCAGTTAATATTTCTGCCATTGTTTCCACATCAGATAACCAAATTTTATCTCTTGTTCTTTTTACTAAAACCGGTCTTTCCCTTACCACTCCATCTACAACACTGCTCCATTCTTTTCTAACATCAGTTGCGCTTAAAGTTAACATAGTTTTCGCCTCCTTTCTACTTCCATTGTAATCCAAAAACGTACATAATGTCAATTATGTACGTTTTTATCCGAAATATATTATTCTACTAAAAACTCAGCCAGCACATAATTACTCACATCAATTCCCAGCTCTGTCAACCGAATATAATCCCCATCCTGCTCAATGAGTCCTTCTGCTGCCAGCTTTTGCACTGTTTTTTCATACTGTGCCTGATATGGTGTCCAGTCCACGCCTTGCATCTTGCGAAGACCCAAAAAGAAATATTCCTCCATGGCAGCCGTTTTATCCAAAATATCTTCTTCTCCTACAAAGTTTCCTTTTAAATATTCTGAAAGATCCGTCTGATTGCTTTTTCGTACTTCTCCAAGAAGAGAGGCTGCGCCAAGTCCCAATCCCAAATAATCCACTCTCTCCCAGTAAGAGAGATTATGTCTGCATTCATTTCCTGGTTTTGCATAATTGGAAATTTCATATCGCTCATAGCCTTTGGAAGCAAGAAATGTTTTTGTTTCGTAATACATTTCACGTTCTTCCTCCTCTGTCGGGAGCAGTTCCGGATGCTCTGCATATGCTTCATAAAAAGGGGTTCCTTCTTCTATAATCAGACTATAGGCAGAAATGTGTTCCGGTTTTAGGGAAACTACCTTCTCCATTGTTTTTTTCCATGTTTTGACCGTCTGCCCCGGCAGTGCAGACATCAAATCCACATTAATGTTCTCAAATCCACAGTTTCTTGCAAGATGATAATTTTCTTCAAACTCTTCCCATGTATGAATTCTGCCTAATCGTTTCAATTCTTCATTATCCGCAGACTGCAAGCCAAAACTGATACGGTTAATCCCGGCTTTTTTCCATAATAAAAGCTTTTCTTCTGCCACAGTTCCCGGATTTGCTTCGATGGATATTTCGGCGGTTTCTGATATATTTCCGGCAGCATATAACTTCTCCATGATCCGCGCAATATCTTCTCCATCTAAAATGCTCGGTGTGCCGCCGCCAAAGAAAACTGTATCCGTGCAGCTGTTTTTCAACACTTCCTTATACTGTTCTATCTCACATAAAAGTATTTCCACATACTTTTCCTGTACATCCTTCCCTACAGGTCCGGACAAAAAATCGCAATATTTACATTTACGTACACAAAACGGAATATGGATATAAATTCCCAACGATTTTTTCAAAACATTTCTCCCTATTCAGCACATTTGCCAAATCTTATTATTTTCTTAATATTTTTATTTTAGCATAATTCGCATGGATTTCCCATCCAAAATCTGCTACACTAATTCTTGTCGAAATTCGGCAAACAAAGGAGAAATATCGTGAACCAAAGAACTTCAAATAGAATATCTCAGAAGCAGCGGAACAAAAAACAATTCCAGCAAAAGCTAATCATATTGCTGGCAATTACTTTTGTTTTAGGTTTTCTCGCTGGTTTTTTTGTGGGGAAAAATCTGGAAAAAGAGATTCAGTTTGTAATGGCTGAACCGGAAAATGAATCTTCTCAAACAGGTTCATCACAAGAAAAAGCGATAGATTATGAATCCCTTCCTTGGAATTTAAAGCTTGTTAATTTTGAACATGCACTGGATGAAACTTTTGAACCGGCAAAACTTGCAGAAGTTGATAATGGTTATGTAGCAGACAGCCGCATTGCGGATGCCACAAAGAAAATGATTGCAGATGCCCGTTCAAAGGATAATGTACGAATCATTGCGCTCTCTGCTTACAGAGATTATGATTATCAGATGGAACTTTTCGAAAACAAAGTTCAGCGTCTTCAGCAGGAAAAGGGCTATTCTGTGGACAAAGCCAGAGAAGAGGCAAAAACTGTGGTAGCTTATCCCGGCACCAGCGAACACCAGCTTGGACTTGCTTTAGACCTGGTAGATGCTCGTCACGTAAAACTGGATGAATCTCAGGAAAACACTGCTGCATACAAATGGCTATATGAACACTGCGCAGAATACGGTTTTATCGTAAGATATCCAAATGAAAAAACAGACATTACCGGTATCATTTACGAACCATGGCACTTCCGTTATGTAGGTGTCGAAGCCGCCACTTATATTATGGAGCATAACATTACTTTGGAAGAATATTTATCTGATCATTATACCCCATAAAACACTTTCAGCCCCGATTACTCGGGGCTGTTTCTTATTTACCTTCATCAAGTTTTAACACACTCATAAATGCCTGCTGTGGAATTTCTACATTTCCAATCTGACGCATTCTCTTCTTACCTTCCTTTTGTTTTTCCAGAAGTTTTCTCTTACGAGTGATATCACCGCCGTAACATTTTGCAAGCACGTCCTTACGCATTGCTTTGACAGTTTCTCTGGCAATAATTTTTCCACCAACGGCTGCCTGAATCGGAATTTCAAACAGATGTCTTGGAATTTCTTCTTTTAAGCGTTCGCACATTCTGCGGCCACGTTCATAAGCAGAATCCTTATGCACAATAAAGGATAGTGCATCCACTTCTTCTCTGTTTACTAGGATATCTAATTTCACAAGTTCTGACTGTACATAACCTTTTAAGTCATAGTCAAATGATGCATACCCTTTGGAACGGGATTTTAATGCATCGAAGAAATCGTAAATGATTTCATTTAACGGAAGCTCATATCTAAGAAGTGCACGAGTCGTTTCCATATATTCCATACCAAGATAAACTCCACGTCTTTCCTGGCAAAGTTCCATGATAGAACCGATAAATTCTGTGGTTACCATGATTTCTGCACTTACCATTGGTTCTTCCATATAGTCAATTTCTGATGGATCAGGTAAGTTTGACGGATTGGTAAGTTCGATCATCTCACCGTTCGTCTTCATGACATGGTAGATAACACCCGGTGCAGTGGTCACAAGGTCAAGGTTGTATTCACGCTCTAAACGTTCCTGGATAATTTCCAGATGAAGTAATCCTAAGAAACCGCAGCGGAAACCAAATCCAAGTGCTAAAGACGTTTCCGGTTCAAACTGTAAGGCTGCATCGTTTAACTGCAGTTTTTCCAGAGCATCTCGCAAATCCGGATACTTTGCACCATCTGCAGGATACATACCGCAGTAAACCATTGGAAGTACTTTTTTATAACCCGGCAGAGGTTCTGCACATGGATTAACTCTATTTGTAACGGTATCACCCACACGGGTATCTTTTACATTTTTAATACTTGCTGTGATGTAACCAACCATCCCTGCAGAAAGTTCTTCGCATGGAATAAACTGTCCCGCACCAAAATAACCAACTTCTACAACATCTGCTGTTGCACCTGTTGCCATCATCTTAATCGGAGTACCTTTTTTCACAGTGCCTTCCTTAATACGGCAGAAAATGATAACCCCTTTATAAGAATCATATAAAGAGTCGAAGATCAGTGCCTGTAATGGTGCTTCAGGGTCACCGGTTGGTGCAGGTACATTGTGTACCACGGCTTCTAATACCTGATCGATATTTAAACCTGTTTTTGCTGAAATCTGCGGTGCATCCTGTGCTTCTAATCCAATAACATCTTCAATTTCATCGATGACACGCTGTGGTTCTGCACTTGGCAAATCAATTTTATTGATTACCGGTACAACATCTAAGTCGTGGTCTAATGCAAGATATACATTGGCAAGTGTCTGCGCTTCGATTCCCTGTGCCGCATCAACAACAAGGATTGCACCATCACAAGCTGCCAGTGCCCTGGAAACCTCATAGTTAAAGTCTACATGTCCCGGAGTATCAATTAAGTTAAAAATATACTCTTCTCCGTCCTGGGCTTTATATACAGTACGCACAGTCTGGGCTTTGATTGTGATTCCACGTTCACGTTCCAGATCCATATTGTCAAGAACCTGTTCCTGCATCTCCCTGCTTGTAAGAAGTCCTGTATGTTCGATAAGTCGGTCCGCCAATGTGGATTTACCATGATCTATATGTGCAATAATACAAAAATTTCTGATTTTACTCTGATCAATCTTTGACACAAAAATTCCTCCTAAGTCCCTAATGAGCCCACTTTGCTCATTTTCGTCCTATCAGTATAGCACATCCCCCAGAACCCGCGCAAGCACTTCCATTGCGCTTCGCATCTCTTCCACCGTATTTGTCTGTGCACCGGCTTCAATCAGCATTGCCCCCGGGTGCAGGTGCAGATTAAATCGCAGGCTTTTTAAATATATTTTTCTGGCAAACCCCGGCACTAAACTGTCACTGGCAAGCTTCATCTGCATGGTCAATGCCAGATTATTTTCGATATAAGGATTTGGCAGATAACTGATTGCACCATTTTTTGCCGAATAGCTCATACCATTAAAAAACATGACCTGTGCGGTTGGCTTCCCATCAATCTCTTTTACCAGATGAACATTTTCTCCCACACCATCCCGATGAAGGTCAATTACAATCTGAATACTCGGATTTTCTGCAAGAATCTGAGATATTACGGGTTCTGCTCTTGTGTAAGCCTTATTCCTGTCAATTTCTCCATCGATCATGTCAAATGTATCTTTATTGTGAATTACCGAAAATCCTTGCTGCTGCAACAAGGTCGTCAGATAGGATCCCATTCCTACGATACTGGTGCTTTCATCCCCTGGAATGCTGTCTGCAAAAGTCTCCTGGGAATGGGTATGGTAGATCAAAATCTGCGGACTATCGGTTTCTTTATCTACATGAAAGTCATAAGACAATAATTTTTCCACATTTAACTGATTTGGACTGGTCTTGGTACTGGCATCTACATTATAAATGCGACTGATTAGAAATTCATAATCCTTTAATTGTTCTTCCGTATATGCCACTTCAAAAATTTCTTCCGGCAACTGCAGCTGACTGATTTCCTCTTCCTCAAGTAAGCTTTCAAAGGAAAGCTGATTTTCTTCCCCTAACTGTTCAAAAAACACCTGGGTTTCTTCTACGGCAATCGGCTTCTGTTCTCCCTTATTTTCCACAATTGTCTCTTCTATCTCTGAAGTAATTGGAAGTTCTACCTGCTTCCATTCCATCAGGACTGCCAGGTTTGGGACAATAAATTCTACTGCCAGTTCTGATGCATCTGTTCTTCTGCCAACACATAACAAAAGCAGCACACCTACGCACAGACAGCCTATTTTCCCAACTCGCCCCATGAAATGCTTCCTCCAGCCCTTTCTATCTAATATATTCACAGGTACATTTAAAAATTCAATTCAAAAGTCATATTCAATGCCTCCGAAATGGTGTAACTTAAGCTTTTCACCATTTCATCAATATTTTTTGGTGTCACAAACATTCCCACAATCCCATTTGGTATTTTATCTACATCCTGACAGACATCATAGACAATTGTTGCCGCATCTACCACAAGCGGTACTCCGATTGCCACTACCGGCACTCCAAGTGTTTCTTCATTCAATCCTTTTCTATGATTCCCCACTCCGGAACCCGGATTAATCCCTGTATCCGCAATCTGAATTGTCCGTCCCAATCGTTTCACACTTCTTGCTGCAAGTGCATCTATGGCAATCACCAATTGAGGGCTTGTTTCACTAATAATCCCTTTGATAATTTCCAACGTTTCCATCCCCGTCTGCGCCATCACGCCAGGTACAATTCCACTGATGGCTGCCACCTTTTTGTCTGGAAATGCATACTCCCCATACTCTCTTAAAATATGACGGGTAATATAAAGATTTCCAATAACCTCCGGACCTAATGCATCCGGAGTTACTTCGCGGTTTCCCAGCCCTACCACAAGTACGGATTCCATATTTTCCTTCATCAATGCCCGCAGCTGTTCTGCCAGGACTTCTGAAACTTCTCTGTGACTTCCCTCATCAGGAACCGCCATATCCGGTGCTTCCAAAGTAAGATACGTTCCTACCGGTTTCCCGATTGCCTTTGCTCCATTCTCTGTTTCAATGGTCACTTTGGTAATTGTCACATTTCTTTTTTCATCAAAATGTTCCTCAAAAACCACTCCCCGCATCTCGTTTTTTTCTGCTTCTAACCGCTCTTTCGACTCCAGTGCAAGGTCGGTTCGAATTGGAAAATGTTCCATTTTCTGTGTACTCCTTTTCGACTTATTTTCTGCTTATTTTTCCTAAATTTTAGTGATTTATGTATTGACAGAATGTGACGCTTCATTTATTATAATTAGGTACGTTTTTAAGTTCGGTAACCGTGTCTCACCGCAAGAAAACGAAATGATAATTTAGAAAATAGAAAAAAACAGATCACATTGTTTGGAGGAAATTACAATGGCAAATATCAAATCCGCTAAAAAAAGAGTATTAGTAGCTGAAAGAAACGCTATGAGAAATAAGTCAATCAAATCTGAAGTTAAGACAGCAATCAAAAAAGTTGATGCAGCTATCGCAGCTAAAGATGTAGAAGCAGCTAAAGCAGCTTACAGAGCAGCAGTTTCTGTAATGGACAGCGCAGCTTCTAAAGGTGTATACCACAAAAAAACTGTTGCAAGAAAAGCTTCTCGTTTACAGAAAGCTATCAACGGTTTAGCATAGTTTTTAAAAGCCTTATCTGATCCCGTCAGTCAGATAAGGCTTTCTTTTTATCTTTTTGAATATTTCATAATAAGCAGTTCTACTGATAAACGGTCATTTATCGCTCCCGTTTTTACTGCTTCTTCGCTGGCAACACACTCTTCCACCGCTGTGCGAAGTTCTTCCACAGAAAAATTCTTTGCCTGTGCCTGATATTTCTTCATTGCAAATGGCATGATTCCTGCCTGCTTGGCAATTTCAGCCGATGGCATCCCTTCTTTTTCCAGAAGCTTCACCTGATACAACTGATTGAACTGTCTTGCAATCAGGAATAAAATTCTCATTGGCGGTTCCTTTAAGGAAAGCAGATCTTCATAAAGTTCTAATGCTTTCTTCTGGTTGCCTTCTGCAATGGCATTGACCATATCAAAAATCTTGTTGGTAGTCTGTGTCACACAAACATGTTCCACATCTTCCGTAATAATGACATCTCTGCCCTCTGTATAGGCAATCAGCTTATCCAGTTCATTTTTAATCAACTGCATATCGCTGCCGGTCTTTGTAAGAAATGCCTGCAGCGTATCTCTGGTTACATTTTTCCCTTCTTTTTTCAGCATTCCAAGAATCCATTTGATCAGCACATCATCTTTTTGTGTACCAAATTCCACAACTCTGCCATTTTTCTTTACTTCTTTGAACAAACGGTTTCTCTTATCAATCTCTGTTTCCACGAAAATCAGGCAGGTACTTTCTGGAATAACCGGCACATAATCTGCCAGCTCATCGCATTTATTTTTAAAAAAACCGCTGTTTTCAATCATCAGGACTCTTCTGTCCGCGAAAAAAGGCAATGTTTCTGCCATATCAATTACTGCACGCGGGTTAATATCTTTTCCCTCATAATAAGAGTAATTCATGGTATCGCCGTCCATCACGAGCGCATCACGCAGACGTTTTTTATACTGGTTGCGAAGATATGCTTCTTCACCGCATAGAAGATATGCATTTTTATAATTTTCCTGTTTTAAGTCCTGCAATAGTTGCTCCATGTCCGGCTCCTTCTCTGGAATTTTCTTCTCCAAGTATACCTTAATCCCCTCCTCTTTGCAAGGCAAGGGAATAGTTCCTGCCATCACTTCTAATCATTAGCGCCCCACCCTCCAACGTCGTGTATACTCTGCTTCCAACATTGTTTAACCTTTGCAAAAGTTCTTCGTTTGGGTGACCATAGTTATTTTTTCCTACAGAAATCAGACTAAGCTTCGGACGTAATACCTTCAAAAACGACTCTTCTCCGGAATATTTTGACCCATGATGGGAAACCTTCCACACATCCACTTCTCCCACATACTTCTGCGCTAAAAGCTCCTCTTCACCTTCTATTCCAAGATCACCGCTTAACAGCATGGAAAAATCCTGATAGGTAAGCTGCAAGACTGTAGAACTATTGTTTTTATCTTCTGCATAATTTCCCTTCACCGGAGAAATACATTCCAAGACAAAATCTGTCCCCTGTATGCGATCAGAAGCGCCTATCGTTCCCACTTTAATTCCCTTTTCTATTGCCAGGTTCCATAGTTCCAGATATTGCTCATCCGGATTAGAAATCTCCGGAAACAGCATTTGTCGAATCCTGACATCATCCATTGTTCCATGCATTTCCACCAATTCCCGCATTCCCGAAATATGGTCCTCATCAAGATGAGTAAATATAACATAATCCAAAACACCCACACCCTCATATTTTAAATACGGAAGTAAACGATATTTTCCCAGTTCCTTTACATTTGTGCTTCCTCCATCAATAAAACAGGTTACACCGCTTGGCAAACGCAGAAACAATCCATCTCCCTGCCCTACATCCAGCATAGTAAATTCCAGTGGAGCATAGAAACGTAATGTCACCACCGCCACAGCAATTGGCAAGAAAAACAAATAGATTTTCCTGCGGTCATACCATAAAAGCAGCAGCACAATCAACAGAATCAAATAATACGTCACAAACTGCCACGGTTCTTCTCTGCCAAGGCGTAACACCGCCTGCGGCCAGCTCACAAGCCACTCTCCCAGCCATTCATAAAGAGACAGAACCAAATGTGCCGGAATTCCAACTATTTTTCCAAGTTTTGTTAATATACATCCAGCAAACATTCCCGCTGCACCAAATCCCATCACAATGGGCATCAACGGAATTACAATAAAATTTAATAGTATGGAATAAAGAGAATATTCATAAAAGAAATGAACACTGATCGGATAAGTGACCAAAGTAAGGGATATGCTAAACAGAATTGTCTGTGCCCATTTTTTATTTGTTTGAATCACTGACTGCAAGATTGGATAGACAACGCAAATACCTGCTACTGCACCAAAAGATAATAAAAAACCTGCCTGCCGGGCCTGCAAAGGATTTCTAATCAGAATGATAATTGCCGCCAATGCCATTGCACTTGCCATATCATAAGTCCTCCCAAAAATATCGGCAAAAATCATCACCAGAAACATACAGACTGCACGAATCGTTGAAATCCCAAAGCCTGTCATTCCACCATACAAGAACAGTAAAATTCCGCTTGGAATCCCCGCTTCCAGAAACGTTAAGTTACATTTTCGGAGCAATTTATAGAGGCTGATACCAATCATAGAGATATGGAGTCCCGATATCGCCAGTAAATGAGAAATCCCATTTTTTTGATAGAGCAATTCATCCTCTTCTCGCAAAGAAGATTTATCTCCCAGAAGTACTGCTTTTAGGATTCCTCCATCTCTCTCATCATAGACACGCATGATCTGTTCACTAAAAAATTCTTTCAAACAGGTAATATTATCCCGGATACACTCCTCCCCTTGGCAGGAAATAGCCGTTTCTGCCTGAAAAGTATATAGTATCCCCTGGCTTTGATAATATGCTTTTGCATCAAACTGTCCCGGGTTATCCGCTTCTTTTAATTGATAAATCGTTCCATAAAGTGATAATTCACATCCGATCGGATATAAATCGCCTTTTTGTGTGTAGGCTAACACAGAAAATTTAGAATTTGTACCGTCAGTAAAACAGTTATTTAAATAATAGACTTGCCTGTCTTCTTTTTGTTCTCTTTTCGTTACCGTCCCGGTAATCGTCACTTTTTCTCCCGAAGGGATGTCCGGTATTTCATACCAGACATCCTTCGGTAAAATCCATAAACATAGTATCAGAAGAACAGCTGCCAGGCATAAGGGCCTTTTACGCATTTGTTTCTCCTTTCTCAATGATTTCCGGATTTCTCTGGAAAATTGTCTCTAAACTGATATTATCCTTATAGGTGATGCTTGTCTCACCATTGACCAGAATCTGCACTGAACTAATTCCGGATATTTCTGTCAGCGAATTTACAATGGAATAAATGGTAACTGCTCCAAGAACATCATATCCCTGACTGGTAAATGCTGTATCCAGGTTTACATAGCAAACCCCATCCTTTGTCGTAATACTCATTACCTTGGTATCTTTTGGAATCGTTGCAAAGAACCCTTCTTCTGACGGACCGGCAATCAACTGCTCTACAACAACTTTTTCTACGGCCACATTGGCATTATATTCCAATACGCTGGATTGTGTCTTTAACTTGTCACCGCTTTTATTGGCATAATACAGATTTAACTTCACAATCTTTGTTGCATTCTCTTCACTCCCCATGTTATCAAGGAAAGTATTGGCATTCATAAGACCAATGTTGTTGCCCTTGGTGTCTTTTAACGGTTCCCCCGCAATCTGAAAACCGATATAGCTGACTTCCTCAACCTGTGTCATGGTATGAACAATAGCCGCTCTCACAAGCACCTCGGTTGCCTTGTCAAGATTCAGATACTCTGAGCCAAAATCAAGATACAGCTGTTTTCTATCTAATGTGTACTGCAAAAGTTTCACATTTTCCGGAATGGTTCTTCGGTAATCTAAAGATTCAGGTGCTTCCTCCAGTTTTAACAAAAGCTCCTCTATTTTCTTCTCTGCGGTTTCTCCTGTAATCTCATAAGCTACAGGTACTACAGAAGTTCCATCTTTATTTAAATAGTAAATTGCACTCTGGCCTTCTTCCAAAACCACTTCTTTTTTGCATCCTGTCATAAAAAACATGCACATTGCCAGGAGCAGGAATATTTTCAATTTTTTCATATTCATTCTCCCTTCTAAGCAATATAGTTCAGTGGAATACGAACAGTCATTGTTGTTCCTTCATCCACTACACTTGAAATTTCAATAATACCTTTATGCATCAAAACAATGTTTTTGGCAATAGCAAGACCAAGACCAGTTCCGCCAATTTCTCTGGAATGAGATTTATCCACACGATAAAATCTCTCAAAAATATGTTCCTGTGCTTCTTCCGGAATTCCACATCCCGAATCAATCACTTTTACAAAGAAATATTTATGATTTGCATCCAGCGATACATGAACCCATCCATTTTCTTTGTTATATTTGATTGCATTTTCCACAAAATTTGTCAATGCAAGAGTCAGTTTTACTTCATCTACTTCCGCAATTACTTCTCTAAAGCTTTCGAAAACCATTTCAATATTCTGTTTTTCAGCAATTGGACGAAGTCTCTTTAAGATCAGTTCCAGAAGTTCGTTGATATTATGCGGCTGAATATTCATCTCCGCCTGAGTTTTATCCAGTTTTACCATAGTAAGTAAATCTGCAATGATCGCATTCTCTCGATCAATTTCCGCAGAAATATCTTCCATAAATTCGCGATAATATTCTACCGGAACATCCGGCATCTGCACGAGAGAGTCTGCCAGTACTTTCATTGAAGTAAGCGGTGTCTTTAATTCATGAGACACATTGGATACAAATTCCTGTCGGGATTCATCCAATATCTTGATTTTTCCAAGCAGCTGGTTAAATGCACCTGCAATCTGCTCGGTTTCCGTATAAGACTTTTCCACAATATCATCTTCGATATGTTCTGCGGTTACTGCATTGATCTTCTTTGTCAAACGTCTGAATGGATGAACAAACATATTTGATAAAACAACTGCCAGTAAAATGATCATGACAAGGGCAATTGTTAAAATCAATCCTACGGAATCCTGCAATACTTCTCGATTGTCTGTAATTGCATCTAAAGAAGCACTGACAAGAATAACCCCCAACGTTTCCGTCGTTCCTGCGGTTTCATCGATCACTCTCTGAATTGGCACTGCCACCTCAATAAATCGGCCACTGACCACATGCACACTGGCACCGGTCTTAAAACATCGGATTACCTCTTCTACGATCATCGTTTTAGATGCTTCCAGATTATAAGTATCTGTAATTACCTTCAAATCCTGATCAATGATCATAATTCGGCCATCGTAAAGGGAAGAAATCAAAGAAAGCTCCCCTAAAATCGTGTCTGAAGTATTACTATTTAAATAATCACTGGAAACAATCTGGTTTGAAATGATCTTACACTGATTCTGCACATCTGTTGTTCGAACAGCAATGGCTCTTTCGTAATATGCATTCAAAAACACATTGGATACAATCAGTGCCGGTATCCATCCCAACACAAAAAAAGTCACAAAAAGCCTGAAATTCAGGCTTTTAAATAATTTACATATTGTTATAAAAATTTTATTATCCTTTAAAATAATAACCAACTCCCCACTTGGTATGTACATATTTCGGTTCACTTGGATTTAATTCAATCTTTTCTCTCAAACGACGAATATGAACATCTACGGTACGAACATCGCCCGGATACTGACTTCCCCATACAAGACCTAACAGTTTTTCTCTGCTGTATACCTTATCCGGATTTTTTACAAGAAGTTCTAATACATCAAATTCCTTTGATGTTAGATTAATTTCTTTTCCGGCAATGTGTAAACGTTTGCTGTCTGTATCCAGTGTCATATCTAATACATTGATTACAGATTCATCTTTTTTCTGCTTTGCTGCTTTACTGGTTCTTCTTGTAATTGCTTTGATACGGGCTTTTACTTCCAATATATTAAATGGCTTTGTAATATAATCATCTGCACCATATTCCAGACCCAAAATTTTATCCATATCATCGCCTTTGGCTGTCAACATCAGAATTGGAACATCTGAAAATTCTCTCACCTGCTGACACACCTGAAAGCCATCCAGTTTTGGAAGCATAATATCAAGCAGGATAATGTCGTATGTATTTGCTCTGATCTTTTCCAGCGCCTCTTCCCCATCATACGCACAATCCACTTCCATTCCGTCTTGTTCCAGACTAAAACGAACCCCTTTCACGATTAATTTTTCGTCATCTACGACTAAAACTTTTCTACTCATTTGATCCTCATTTCACGCAAATTAAATTGTTTATTTTACTGAATATGCCGGTCTTAATGCCCTTCACATTCATAATATCTTCAATTTTCTCAAACTTCCCTTCCCGCTGTCTGTACTCGATGATCGCAGCTGCTCGTACCTGTCCAATCCCTGGCAGAGTCATTAGCTCTTTTTCATCAGCAGTATTAATATTAACCAATGTCGGAAGCGAATTTTCTTCCATCTTCACCGAAGTTTCCTCTGATGTTTCTGAAAGTTCCTCTGTCTTTTCTATGTGCGGCACGGCTTTTTCTCCTGCTACAAACTCAGTTTTTTCCTGTCTGCATGCAGTGCACAAGAAAAGACAAACAAGCAGGAAAGATAATTTCCCTGCTTTGTATATCATTCGGCTGTCTGGCATACCTCTACCTTTCTCAGATAGCCCCTCTATGCCTATTCTATTGTAACGAATTATTTTTCATCTGACAAGTGCAATCTATTCACTTACCTGGATATTCATCTGACTTACTACATTTCCGATTTCAGTCATAATATCCGAACCATTCCAAATATTTGCAAATGCGATTTCCATTAAAATCCAGTAATTGCTCATTTCAATAATCTTTGGAATTTCCACGGAACCTGCATACTGTACCATAATACGCTCCCAGTTTTCATCTCCGGCAGTTACATTTTTACAAACAGACACTTTTCCGGTCTGTTCATACAAATCCTCTGCTTTTTCATAGGATAAATAGTGAGCAAAGTCATTGGCATATGCACGATTTGCACTGTAATTATTCACAACGATAGAGTTTGTCACAGACAAACCTCTTGTAATTAAATCTTCTGATAAATTCGGAATGTCTCCTACCCCATAGAAGCAATCCACTTCTCTCGGCGGAATTTCATTCCCATCCTCATCTCTTTCTACTTCCAGCTGATATTCCGGAACCTTTCCCTCTTCAATTGCCTGATCCAATCTGGCAATTGCATCTGTTTTAGCAATGGTAAATACAATCTTGCCATCAATAAATTCCTGAATAACATCCTCTGAATGTACGGTTTCTTCATCAATAGCAAAGAATTCATTCAATGACTGATAATATTCCAGACAATCAATAACCTTTCCTTCTGAAAGACTTAACTGTGATTTTTCATCACCGTAAGTCCCGCCAAGACCCACATAGTTTCCAATGAAGAAATAGTTATAGAAAATATCCGATACATCCCATTTGAAAATATTCTGAACTTTTTCTGTTACTCCTGTATTTTCAAAATTATCGGCATATTCTAAAATCTGATCAATATTTCTTGGCCAGTCTTCTGCATAATACTGGTTGTATAAAAGGAAGCAGCTTTCAAAATAAAACGGGTAGCCAATCAGTTTTCCATCACAGGTTGCCGCATCAAATGCTTTCTGCGGAATGTTATCGCTTTCTGCTTCTGAATAAGTCACCTGATTATCCACAAGACCTGCATACAATGCTTTCTGAAGCAGATCGCTTCCCGCCACAAAAAGATCCGGTCCGTTTTCTTCCACAAGCGTTGCTTCGCTGATCGTTTCAATATAGTCAACTGCTGAAATCAGCTGTACATTTACGGTAATTCCTGTTTCCTCTTTATAATCTTCTGCTGCATCCAGCATAAAATCATTCAGTTTTGCATCTGTATACCAGATGGTAAGCTCTACGTCTTCTCCTGTTGCCTGCACATTTTCTCGCAGACTGTTATAACGGGAAATACCTACAGTCAGCATCTGTCCTAAAATCAGGACAACGATCAATACTGCAATAATTCTCTGTCCAAGTGACTTCATTCTACTACCTTTCTATATGCTAGAAACTCTTTTTCAGTTTCTCAATCATCTCATCTACATGCTCTTTTTCGATAACGAGTGGAGGCAGCATACGAAGAACGTTACTTCCGGCAGAAATAACCACAAGACCATTTTCCAGGGCTTTGTTAATGATTTCTCCAACCGGTCTTCCTGTAACAACAAGTCCCTGCATCAGGCCTTTGCCGCGACGTGTTTCTAAGAAATCATATTCTTTTACCAGTTCATCCAATCGTCCTTCTAAGTATACACTAACATCCTTGACATGTTCAACAATTTTGTCTTTTTCAAAAATATCCAGCACCTTCGATACTGCTGCACATACAAATGGGTTTCCGCCATAAGTTGTACCGTGATCTCCTGGTACCAATGTTCCAAGTGCTGCTTTTTCATTTAATACAAACGCACCTACGGGAACTCCACACCCAAGTGCTTTGGCACAAGTCATAATATCAGGCATCACGCCATACTCCTGCCATGCAAACATATATCCGCTTCTACCCATACCGCACTGGATTTCATCTAATACAAGAAGAATATCGTTTTCATCACAGATAGCACGAACACCTTTTAAAAATTCTTCTGTTGCAGGGTAAATGCCACCTTCACCCTGAATTGTTTCCATTAGAATCGCACAGGTTTTTTCATTTACCAGTGCTTTTACGCTTTCCAGATCATTAAAATCAGCAAATTTCACATTACCGATCATTGGTTTAAATGGTTCCTGATATTTTTCATTTCCGGTAACAGAAAGCGCGCCCATACTTCTTCCATGGAAAGAATGATTCATGGCAATGATTTCATGATCATGTTTTCCATCTTTTAACCATGCATATTTACGTACTGCTTTAATAGCACCTTCAATGGCTTCTGTGCCACTGTTTGTAAAGAACACACGGCTCATACCTGATGCCTTTACAACTTTTTCTGCTGCTTCTGCCATCGGATTCGAATAGTATAAGTTAGAAATATGTGTTAATTTATCAATCTGATCTTTTAATGCCTGTTTATATTCTTCGTTGCCATATCCTAAGGACTGCACACCAATTCCTGAGGCAAAGTCCAAATACTGTTTTCCATCTGTATCGTAAAGGTAAACACCTTCACCTTTATCAAATACCACCTGAAAACGATTATATGTTTTTAAAATAGCGTTTTCCGCTTTATTAATTGTCTGATTACTCATGATGGAACCTGCTTTCCTGGTCACCGATAATCGCTGTACCGATACCTTTGTTTGTAAAGATTTCCAGAAGAAGGAAGTGCGGAATACGTCCATCTAAAATATGCACTCTGGAAACACCATTTTCAACCGCATCAATGCAGTTGCCGAGTTTTGGAAGCATACCGCCGCCAATATAGCCACTGTCAATCAACTCCTTCGCTTCTGAAACAGTAATCTCAGAAATCAAAGTAGATGGATCATCTTTGTCACGATATACACCTTCGATATCAGTTAAGAATGCAAGTTTTTCAGCACCAACTGCTTTTGCAATAGCACATGCTGCATCATCTGCATTAATGTTGTATGTATTAAATTCATCATCCAGACCAATTGGACATACGATTGGTAAGAAATCTTTTTCAATCAGATCAAGAAGAATCTGTGGATTTACATCTGTGATTTCTCCTACAAATCCAATATCTTCACCATCAGCATAGCGTTTCTTTACTTTTAAGAGACCGCCATCTTTACCGCTGATACCTGCACCCTTTACGCCCAGTTCCTGAACATGGCATACCAGTTCTTTATTAACTTTATTTAAAACCATTTCAGCCAGTTCCATAGTTTCCGTATCTGTTACACGAAGTCCATTCACGAACTGTGGTTTCATACCAACCTTCTGTACCCAGCGGCTGATTTCCTTGCCACCACCGTGAACGATGATTGGCTTAAATCCTACTAATTTCAGCAGTACCACGTCTGCGATAACTTTTCTTTTTAATTCTTCATCTGCCATGGCACTTCCGCCATATTTTACAACGATGATTTTTCTGTTAAAACGCTGGATATATGGTAATGCTTCAATGAGCACATTGGCTTTTTCCAAATATTTATTCATTCTTTCTTCCATAATCTTCTCTCCTCACACTCTTATGAGCGATAATCTGCATTGATTTTTACGTAATCATAAGTCAGGTCACAGCCCCATGCAGTTGCGCTATATTCGCCCATCTTCATATCCGCAATGGCTGTTACCTCTTCTTCAGATAAAATCTTTGTTGCCACTTCTTCGGAATATCCTGTAGATACACCGTTTTCGATGATTTTCAGTTTTCCTGCTGCGCTTTCAAAATATAAATCCACTTTTTCAGGATCAAACTGCACCCCTGAGTAGCCAAGTGCGCAAAGAATACGTCCCCAGTTTGCATCATGACCATAGATTGCAGCCTTTGTTAAGGATGATGTGACAACTGATTTACTTAAAATGACCGCTTCTTCCTTGGATGCTGCATTTACTACCTTCACTTCAAAAAGAGCTGTAGCGCCTTCACCGTCTCCGGCAATCTTTCTTGCAAGAAATGTATTTACAAAGTTCAGTGCCTCACAGAATGCCTTGTAATCATCATTTTCTTCTGTAATTTCTGCATTACCTGCCATGCCGTTTGCAAGGAGTAATACCGTATCGTTTGTAGATGTATCGCCATCTACAGAAACCATATTATAAGTGTCTTTTACATCTTCCTGTAATGCTTTTAAGAGTAATTCTTTGGAGATATTCACATCCGTTGTTACAAATCCAAGCATAGTACACATATTTGGATGAATCATACCGGAACCTTTACACATACCACCAATGGTGACCTTCACGCCGCCAATTTCTATTTCAGCCGCCACCTGCTTGGAACGGGTATCCGTTGTCATAATCGCTTCTGCCGCCAATGTGCCGGCATCCAGTGTCTCTGCCTTTGCCTTCGCCAATTTCTCTACACCCGCTTCAATTTTCTCTATCGGAAGCTGCATACCGATCACACCGGTAGAAGCGATCAGTACAGCATCTTCCGGTACATTTAATATTTTGGCTGCTGCCTTCGCTGTTTGATCACAATAAGAATATCCTTCCTGCCCGGTACAGGCATTGGCGATT
>JBGVRS010000109.1:0-7409 GCA_045128635.1 Lachnospiraceae bacterium | reverse complement strand
GTGATTTAGGCATCAGCCGGATTGCTCCGGCGGTGCCTCAGAAATAAGGAGGACAAACAAATGGGTTTATTTACAGATGGATTTAAGGAACTGAAAAAAGCAAGTGAACCACTTTACAAATCCCCTAAATCCATACAGGAAACAATTGAGATTATGGCAGTAGCGGAAAATGGTATCTTCGAAGTGGCAAGGAACCGTTACAGTAAATGTTATCTGTTTCAGGATATCAATTACACTACTACCAATGAGGATGAGCAGATAGATATCTTTGAGAGATACTGCAAGTTCCTCAATTCGCTTGACTGTAATTACAAGATTACGGTCAATAACAAGAATAAGAATATGACAGAGCTTCGGGAAAAGGTCATGTTCCCCAAGAAGGGTGACGGCTTTGACGAGTACCGTCAGGCATACAACGACATCATTGAGGAAAAGATTCTGGATGGAAGACAAGGGATTGAACAGGAAAGATATCTTACCCTTACCATTGAGCGTAAGAACTTTGAAGAGGCAAAGGCACAGTTTGCCACTTTGGAAGCCACCATTCACAAGGCATTTAATGAACTTGGAACAGAGATTGTTCCTCTTACCGGTAATCAGAGACTTAAGATTCTCCATGATTTTTACCATTTAGGAAATGAGGAAGATTTTGACTTTGATATTAAGCAGGCAAAGAAGGTGGGAGCTGACTTTAAGAATGATCTCTGCAATGGGATGATTAAGTTCTTCCCGGACAGCTTTGAGGATGAGAGCAAGTTCTGTAAGGCACTTTTTATCAAGAAGTATCCAAGCAGCTTATCAGACAGGTTTTTGAATGAGATTACTTCATTACCTGTTCACTCCATTACAAGTATTGATGTAGTACCTGTGCCAAAGGATTTGACAACCAAGACATTACAGAAGAAATACCTCGGTATTGAATCTGACATTATCAAACAGCAGAGAGTCCGCAACAAGAACAATGACTTTTCTTCTGAAATCTCTTATGCAAAGAGAACGGAGAAAAAGGAAATTGAAGCAATCATGGATGATGTCCGTGAGAATGACCAGTGCCTGTTCTATGTGGGTGTGACTATCATTCTTATGGCGGATTCCAAGAAAGAGCTTGAGAGTATCACGGAAACCGTTGAAACCATTGGAAAGAGAAACAGCTGTACCATTGATGTGCATTATCTGAAACAGAGGGAAGCACTCAATACAGCACTTCCGATTGGTGTAAGACAGGTGGAAACCATGAGAACCATGCTCACACAGTCCCTTGCGGTGCTTATGCCATTTAATGTGCAGGAGCTGAATGATGAGGGTGGTGTTTATTATGGCATCAATCAAGTAAGCAAGAATATCAATATCGGTAATCGTAAAAAGCTGATTAACGGAAATGGATTTGTATTCGGTGTACCGGGTTCCGGTAAATCCTTCTTCTGTAAGGCTGCGATGGGTCAGGTATTTCTTTCTACCGATGATGAAATCATAATTATAGACCCAATGAACGAATACTTCGATATTGCGACAACCTATGGCGGCACGGTCATCAATATGTCCACTTACACGGACAACTACGTGAATCCTCTTGCCATGGATGTATGGAATCTCGATCAGAATGATACAAAGGGCTGGGTAAGAGAAAAAGGTGAGTTCATGCTTGGTCTTTGTGAGCAGTGTATCGGAGACGGTCTTAACTCCCGTCAGAAATCTATCATTGACCGATGTGTAAGAAAAATGTATATCGACATTGCAAGAAGCAGGGAGAAGTATATTCCGGTTATGAGTGATTTTTATGATATTCTTATGGCACAGCCGGAGGAAGAGGCAAAGGAGATTGCCTTATCACTTGAGCTTTTTGTAAATGGTTCACTTAACATTTTCAATCATCAGACAAATGTGGATGTGGATAACAGATTTGTTGTATATGGTATCAGAGACCTTGGAACAGAGCTTAGTCCTATCACAATGCTTGTTATGATGGAGTCCATCCAGCAGAGAATTGTGGAGAATGGAAAGAGGGGTAAGGCAACTTGGCTCTATATTGACGAGTTCCATGTCTTGCTTAATTCCGAGTATTCAGCGAAGTATTTACAGCAGCTTTGGAAGAAAGTAAGAAAACAGGGCGGTCTTTGCACAGGCATCACGCAGAATGTCGTGGATCTTCTCCAGAACTACACTGCAACTACAATGCTGGCAAACAGTGAGTTTGTGGCACTTCTTAAACAGGCGAATACAGACAGCTCCAAGATGGCAGAAGTAATCGGAGTGTCGGATGCACAGCTCCGCTTCGTAACCAACAGCCAGTCCGGTATGGGACTTCTCAAGTGTGGTAATGTGGTTATTCCGTTCGATAACCAGATTGGAAAGGATACGAGCCTTTATAAGCTCTATAACACAAATATCCATGAGATAATCGAGAATTCTCGATTATTTCGTTTATCCAAACCAAAATAAAATCCAAACCTTTGTAATAATGGCAGAACAAATCAGTTGATTGCTAATAAAAGGTTTGGATTTTAAATGATGATGATTAGCTTAAACCACAAAGATTAAGAAGCGAACCATCTGTGTTTTTCCACTTGGGTGTTATCTTTTTGCAGGTTTCATCATCCAGGGTTGCTAATGCAGCTGCTTTTTCGTCATTTGTGATATCCAAATACACCATTGTGGTCTGTAGATGCTCATGCCCAAGCAGGAGTGATATTTGAACTATGTTCATACCATCTTCAAGCCAATGTGATGCTTTAGCATGTCGTATCTGATGCGCATGAAGATTCTTCGGAACCTCATCACAGATTTCATGTGCACATGCGGCATGCTTTTTAAGCATCTTACCAATAGCCGGTTGTGTGAGCTTTCCATATATTCCTGTATTTCTGGAATAGAACACGTAGGCTTCAGGATTAGGAGTAGAACCATGAAACTCTGCTAAATACTTTTTAAGATGTGCTACAGCCTTGGGTAAAAGTCCTATCGTTCTAATCTTTGTTCCTTTGCCAATGATAGTGATATATGGCTTCTCAGCATCCAGATACAGCTGCTTGTTTTTTAGCGACAGAACTTCATCTATTCTACAGGCAGTCGCATAAAGCAGGATAATAAGTGCAAGATCCCTTCTACCTGTTTTATTGGTAACATCAGGTACTGACATCAAGGCTTTGACAGCATTTTTGCTCATGCCTTTTACCTTGGTTTTTGGTTCCTTTAATCGTGGAATTAACGTCGCATCATGGTATAAATATAGATAATCGATTTCTTTACTTCCAAGATATTTTAGGAATACCCGCAAACATGCGAGGCGGTTATTGCAGGTTGCAGCACAGCAGTTACGGTCATTTTTTAACCATAGAATCCATTCTTCTATGACTGATCTGCTAAAACAGTCTGAGCTTAAACTATTGATAGTGATTCCCCTTTTCTCATCTAAGTACATGATGTAAAGGGTAAGTGTGTATTTATAGGCTTTAATTGTGTGTTCGCTCTCTGTTAAAAAGGATGACACATAATCGTTCACAAAGAACGATATGTGACGGGCGATGCATACGCCTTGGTTAGTAGATTTCTTCATCTGCATTTACCTCCGGGACAATCCAATCAAAAGTTTCGTTTGTTTGATTCATCATAATACTGCTTAGATTAGGAACAATTGAGTAATAGTATTTTGTACTTTCTAATGTGACATGCCCCATACTCTTACTTAAATATGCGATTTTATCATAGAAATTGAACCCTTCATTTGTCCATCTGTTGATATTTTCTATTGCATAGTTATGCCGTAAATCATAGGCAGTTGCATGGGAACTGTTAACAGAATCCCATATAATACGAAAATTATCAGTTAACCAGCTACTGTTAAAGCGGACATTATCTTTTGATACAAAAAAATACTCTCTGTTTGGAAAAATACAATCCATTTTTTGATTAAATTGCTGCATAAGTTCGAGCATAGAATCATGCAATACAATATAGTGCTCATTGTATCCTTTTGTGCCTACAATGCTGATAATTCCTTCAGAGAAATCAACATGTTCACACTTTAAAGATAGGGCTTCGCTTGTTCTCATTCCCGTGCTGTAAAGTAGCCGAAATATAACAGGAGCTGTCATACTTCGTATTTTCATATCAGTTCGGTTTGGTAAATATTTCAGATTATCGCAGGCTTTGAAGAAATCAGATAATTCCTCATGCGAAAATGCATGTGGTATATACGTGTTTCTTCTTTTACGAGGTCTTTCAGGAACAATAACATTTGTCTGCTCTCTTTCCTGAAGATATTTGATAAATTCAGAAACCAGGTAGCAGCGTTGCCGGCAAGAGTTTATGGTTTCAGTAGGTCTTTTCGCAAAAAAGCTGTCAACCATTTCCTGAGTGAGTTTATCATTTTCCGGATATAATTCATTGCAGTGACGATCAAATGCACGCATTTTGTAATGAGAATCTCTGCTCCACTTTTGAGAAGCTTTTCGATATTTTTTAAACTGCTCCATAAGCGGAGAGAGTTTTGATATAAACTCAGTCAATATCAAACACCCCCTTTCGCACAGGATAAGATTTTATGCTTAGGGCACATTCTTTCAAATGATGAAAATCCGTATGCAGATATGGATCTACTGACTTCGGTGAAGTGTGTCCAAGGATATTTGATATGACTGGTAAAGCAGTATCTTTTTCTAACAGTTTAACAGTCAGATGATGGCGGAATAAATGAGTGCCTATCCTATCACCTTTATTCATGCGGATATTGGCAAGACCAAACACCTTACGAACAATCCAACGTATTGTTTGTACTTTCAGTGGTTCATATGGTACAACTTCTGAGATAAATACAGCATCGAATGAACACTTAGGTCTCTCTATAGTGATATAGTCATATAAAGCATTTCCTACAGATGGTAACAGTGGCAGTTCAAGTTCTTTCTTCGTCTTTGATTGAATAAGTCGGATAACATCAGAATTCCAGTCAATCGACTGTAACTTTAAATTGATGATATCTACGCCTCTTATTCCGGTGTGCAACAAAAGATTTATAATGGCTTTATCCCGCAGTGACAGTGTATCTGTATCCAATAATTGATTGATTTTACAGATTTCATCATCTGTGAGCATTTGGATATTTTTTCGATGTTCTGTCAGATGTGGCAGAAAAAGTAATACTTTTTTACAACCAATGGGATCAACCTCTAATCCTGCTTTTAGAACTGCTCTAACACTTTTACAACAAGCGGCGGAGCGAATTAAATTACCCGATTCATCAAGGAAGTAAGACAAAACATCATCTTCTTCCGTTGATTCCAGATTACAACAGCCTCTTTGCTGTAAATGATAAAAGAACACAGAACCACTATGACTTTCGCTGTCTATTGTTGTGTCTTTTGTTTTACCAATTCTCTCAGCATAGGTCTTGTAGTAATCTATTAGTTGTTGATAAACATGATTCAGAGAGTGGTATGCACCTCTTGGTTCAATAAAAGAGCAAATTCTGCGTCTGTCCGGAAACAGACCATAAATATCAAAATATTCAATGCTGCCAATTACTGAGCGTCTCCACTTTAGGTCTTTTTGATTTGAGGAGATGCTCACAAAATATTGGTAAATGTCCTGATACGAAGTCCATGATTCCAAATCCAACTCAAGAATTTCACGAATTTGGCGCTTGTACATATAGATGCAACTCATGGAATATCCAGAGTTCTTCATATGGTTGACAAGTTCTTCATGGTGTTGTCGTAAATTTGTTAAATCCATGGTATGTTAACCTCCTTTTTTGTATGGACTAATCATACCATGGAAAATAAAATCCAAACTTTTATCATGGTATATTGAGATGTTTCATTTACTAAAGCATTAAGTTTGGATAATATTAAGGTTTGGATAAATGAGAAGATTGCGGAACAAAAAGAAAAGGAAAAGTCTACAGAATAATCATATGGTTCTGGTGGAAAGGATGTGTTTTTTATGGTATAGTGTAGTATGTGAGGTACGAAAGTACCTTGCATACGAAATGCCTATTTAATGTATTTCATATTCTATTTTGTAGGCAACAGAAAATTTGAATTTTACGCATTATTAACTTTCGGATATAAAGTGCCGATATTATAGATATAGAAACGGATTTCTGTAAATTGTTTCAAAGGAGTGTGATACTATGTCTATGGAAATAAATAGTTCGTATTATAATTATTACAATGTTAAAGGTCGTTATTCTCCGGAAACTCCACAAACACCATCATGGAAAAAGTTATATGAGGTTGTGGATGACCGTGTAAAAAGTAATAATGAAAATCCTGAGAGTGGAATCTACAAAGCACATTGTAAGTTGGAGGAAACATATTACAATGCTTCGGTTAGCAATCGTGCGAAGTATAAGGATGCAGATTCATTAAAACAGGCACTTGGAGAAAAATATCTGTTTGGTGATGCATATAAGAATTACAGTTATGAGCAACGTCGTGCAATGTATGAGAACGAGTTAAACATGACGATGTATGGCACATGCGGAAATATGAATGACCCGCATTTAGATGGTCCGGTTAAAGGAAGTACTACTTCAGAACAAGCAGCGTATAATCGGAAAATGGTAAATACTCAGATTAGCACCATTCTTTCCAACGCAGGATTAGATGTTAGCTTGTTGGGTAATATGACGTTTTCAATAGAACCATTCAATCATACTTTGAGTGTTTTTGGATTAGATGAGAAAACGAAGAGTATTGTCGAACAACTATTAAATAGTGATGATAACTCCGTGGAACTGTTCTACCATGTTATGCAAAGTAATCGTTCTCGCATTGATGAGTCTGTAATGGACAAGTATCGTGCTATTCATGATTTTAAAGAAGTGACTGGTGAGGATTTAAGAACGTATTCACAGACTAAAGATGGCTTTGTTGATGAAAAAGGACGTAATGCATTAGATGTTTATAAAAAAGCATTGGAAACAACAGATAGTATTCCAGCACAATTTAAAGGTGCAGCTTATGAAGTTTTTTCTGGTAATCTAAAAGCTCTCATGGGAAAAGATTTTGCAAGCATTCCTGATATGAATTTGGAAATCGGATTTTCAAATGGGGAATTACAAGATAGCGTGTTTAATCCAGATATTATGAAAAGATTAAATTTGCATATATAAAATAAAGTGGAAAATTCCAGTTTGTAGGTTTGTTGATAGACAGGAGACATCTTGTTTTGTATGTGTTAGTAGTATCTGAAAATATACTAAAAAAATAAAGATTATTTACATAAGCCATTTGGACTAACCCTCCAGATGGCTATTTTTTTACCCTTTTTTTGGGTAATGGATGTAGAAAGAAGGTGAGAAAATTGAAAATCAAAAAGGTCGATGACAAGCCTATGGTGATCCATACCAAGAAGAAAGCAAAGCTTCATACCCATGAACCAAAGAAAGCGTCCATCAAAGCTTCCAA
>JBGVRS010000108.1:0-7506 GCA_045128635.1 Lachnospiraceae bacterium | reverse complement strand
CAATCATCATTGCTAAGAAAAAAGGCTACAAAGGTCTTCCAGGCAAATTTGACTGGGCTAATTTAGGAAAAGCAACACTTGCAGCAATTCCTTCACTTTCGCTGATCGTTGTAGTTATCGGCGGTATCATCGCTGGTGTATCCAACATCCTTGGATGGGTTATGGCTTTCACACAGATCCCACAGGCGATTTCAGCAGCATTATTAGGAATCACAGACAACCAGATTATCATCCTGTTGATCATGAATGTCATCCTCTTAATCTCAGGTACAATCATGGACGTAACACCAGCGATCCTGATCTTTACACCGTTATTCCTTCCGGTTGTTAAAACATTCGGTATGCATCCGGTACACTTTGGTCTTATCCTTGTTTATAACTTATGTATCGGTAACATCACCCCACCAGTTGGTAACACTTTATTCGTTGCGATTAAGGTTGGTAAGACAACACTTGGTAAAGTTATGCCTTACATGTTGATTTTCTATGCATTTATCTTAATTGGTCTTATGATGGTTACATACATTCCAGCGGTATCTATTGGATTACCAATGGCAATGGGTATTATGTAAGATAATAAATATTTTTAAATAGCAAAAAGCCATCGGTTGGTCAGGCCGATGGCTTTTTACTATGATTAAATAATAAGGATTAGGGTTTGGCTGTTTAATCGTACAGAGATGCTCCGTACTTGATCTTATTCTTAATTTTCTGTGCAAGCACAATAACCAGGTAGGCAATGATCGCAATTGAAGATCCGCCACCTAAAATTGCAAAGATTGCAACAACCGGATACATTAAAAATTCCATAATATTTCTCCTCCAAGACTACATATTTATAAAAAATATGTGGTTTTTTGCTCTGAATGCATTCTAGCAAAAGCATTTTTTTGATTCAATAAGTTGGAAAACGCCTTAACCATGTCTTTGCCAAAAGGAAAATTTATTTACCAATTCTTAGCTAAAGAAAATTATTTGAGAGTATTTTGTGATATACTATAAATGGAAAATGCAGAAGAAAAGGAGCATTCATAGATGAAAGACCGGAACTTTATAATGAAAGGAAATATCATTTTTAGTAAAGATAAATCAGAGCTTAATGTACAGAAACATGCATATCTGGTATGTGTGGATGGATTATGTGCAGGTGTATTTGAAACATTGCCGGAGAAGTATCAGGATTTGCCTTGTGAAGATTATGAGGATTGTCTGATTATTCCGGGAATGACAGATCTGCATGTTCATGCGCCACAGTATTCTTACAGAGGTCTGGGGATGGACATGGAGCTGATTGACTGGTTAAATGCTCATGCATTTCCGGAAGAAAGTAAGTTTACAGATCTGGAATATGCAAAAAGAGCGTACAGTATTTTTGTGAATGATCTGGTAAAAAGCACAACCACAAGAGCATGTATCTTTGGAACCCTTCATAAAGAAGCAACATTACTTCTGATGGAACTTTTAGAAGACACAGGGATGAAAGCTTACGTTGGAAAGGTAAATATGGACCGCAACAGTCCGGAGATTTTAAGAGAAGAGAGTGTAGAAGAAGCATCAAAGATTACAGAACAATGGATTTTAGAAGCGGAACGTTTTGATAATGTAAGGCAGATTCTGACACCTAGATTCATTCCAAGCTGCAGTGATGAGCTGATGAGAGAGATTTCTCGCCTGCAGAAAAAGTATGAACTTCCGATGCAGTCTCATTTATCAGAAAACTTAGGCGAGATTGAATGGGTAAAAGAATTGTGTCCGGATTCTAAATTTTATGGGGATGCATATGATCAGTTTGAATTGTTTGGAGGAGAGTGTCCAACTATTATGGCTCACTGTGTTCATAGCAGTGAAGAAGAAATTGCGTTAATGAAAGAAAAAAATGTATTTGTGGCACATTGTCCTCAATCTAATACCAATATTGCATCAGGGATTGCACCGATTAGAATCTATCTGGATAAAGATATGAAGGTGGGACTTGGCAGTGACGTGGCAGGTGGCGCTCATCTTTCAATTATGAGAGCTATGACAGATGCGATTCAGTGTTCAAAACTGCGATGGAGAATGTATGACCAGTCACTAAAACCACTGAATTTTGAGGAAGCATTTTATCTGGCAACCAAAGGCGGCGGTGAGTTCTTTGGAAAGGTTGGAAGCTTTGAAGAAGGCTATGAGTTTGATGCGCTTGTGCTGGATGATGAGAATTTACCGCATCCACAAGAGCTGACATTAAAAGAAAGAATAGAGAGAATTGTTTATCTTGGAGACGACAGAAATGTGAAGAGTAAGTATGTTGCCGGAAGATTGGTGAAATAATATAAATGGTAGAATACCGTGTGTGTTGTTAAGATACATACGGTATTTTTATGTAAATCTAAATTTTTTATAAAATTAGCACTCAACATTGACGAGTGCTAACAAAAGTGTTATATTTTCATTGTGAGAAAACTTAAGAATATAACAGGAGGGCAAATTTATGAACATCAGTAAATTTACACAGAAATCAATCCAGGCAATCAATAATCTGGAAAAGACAGCTTACGATTTCGGTAATCAGGAAATTGAACAGGAACATTTACTCTATAGTTTGTTACATCAGGAAGACAGCCTGATCTTAAAGCTGGTCGAAAAGATGGAAATCAATAAAGAGCACTTCCTGAACAGATTAAATGATTATATTGGAAAGAGAACAAAGGTGTCCGGAGGACAGATCTTTATTGGACAGTATCTGAACAAGGCACTTATAAGCGCAGAAGACGAAGCGAAGGCTATGGGAGATGAATATGTTTCTGTAGAGCATTTATTTCTTAGTCTTTTGAAAAATGAAAGTCCGTCCATGAAACAGTTCTTTAGGGAATATGGAATTACAAGGGAACGCTTTTTCCAGGCACTTTCCACTGTACGCGGTAACCAGCGAGTAGTCAGTGACAATCCGGAAGCAACATATGATACTTTAAATAAATATGGTTATGACCTTGTAGAACGTGCAAGAGAACAAAAATTAGACCCTGTCATTGGGCGTGATAGCGAAATCCGTAATGTGGTGCGTATTCTGTCCAGAAAAACCAAGAACAATCCGGTACTCATTGGTGAACCGGGTGTTGGAAAAACTGCGGTGGTAGAAGGCCTTGCTCAGCGTATTGTGCGCGGAGATGTGCCGGAAGGGTTAAAGGATAAGAAGCTTTTCGCACTGGATATGGGTTCTTTGGTAGCTGGTGCAAAATATCGAGGAGAATTTGAAGAACGTTTAAAAGCTGTTCTGGAAGAAGTCAGAAAAAGTGATGGACAGATCATTCTCTTTATTGATGAGCTGCATTTAATCGTTGGAGCCGGAAAGGGTGATGGCGCTATGGATGCCGGCAATATGTTAAAACCAATGCTGGCCCGAGGAGAACTTCATTGTATTGGTGCGACGACTTTAGATGAATATCGTCAATATATTGAAAAAGATGCAGCGTTGGAACGTCGTTTTCAGCCGGTTCTCGTGGATGAACCAACAGTGGAAGATACCATTTCTATCTTGCGTGGTTTAAAAGAACGCTATGAAGTATTTCACGGAGTAAAGATTACAGACGGAGCGCTGGTAACAGCGGCAACATTATCCCACAGATATATTTCTGACAGATTTTTACCTGATAAGGCCATTGACCTTGTAGATGAAGCCTGTGCGCTTATTAAAACAGAGCTTGACTCCATGCCGGCAGAACTGGATGAGTTACAGCGTAAAGTGATGCAGTTAGAGATTGAAGAGGCAGCACTTAAAAAAGAAACAGACAATTTAAGCAAAGATCGTCTGGAAAATTTACAGAAGGAACTTGCGGAACTTCGTGATGAATTTAATGTAAAGAAAGCTCAGTGGGATAACGAAAAATCTGAGGTAGAAAAGATTTCCAAGCTTCGAGAAGACATTGAAGCGATGAACAAGGAAATTGCGCTGGCACAGCGAAATTATGACCTTGAAAAAGCGGCAGAACTTCAGTACGGAAAATTGCCACAACTCCAGAAGCAGTTAGAAATCGAAGAAGAGAAGATGAAAAAGCAGGAAATGACTCTGGTGCACGAGAGTGTCACAGATGAAGAGATTGCAAAAATTATTTCTCGCTGGACAGGAATCCCGGTTGCAAAACTGACAGAGAGTGAGCGTAATAAAACACTCCACCTGGATGAAGAATTACACAAACGTGTCATTGGACAGGACGAAGGTGTTACCAAGGTGACAGAGGCGATTATTCGATCCAAAGCAGGTATTAAAGACCCTGAAAAGCCGATTGGTTCTTTCCTTTTCCTTGGACCAACAGGGGTGGGCAAGACAGAGCTTGCAAAAGCCCTTGCGGAAAGTCTTTTTGATGATGAAAGCAATATGGTACGTATTGATATGAGTGAGTATATGGAGAAGCATTCCGTATCTCGTCTCATTGGAGCGCCTCCGGGATATGTGGGTTATGAAGAAGGTGGTCAGCTGACAGAAGCAGTCCGCAGAAAACCATATTCTGTTGTACTGTTTGATGAAATTGAAAAGGCACATCCGGATGTATTCAACGTACTGTTGCAGGTGCTGGATGATGGACGAATTACAGATTCTCAGGGACGTACCGTGGACTTTAAAAATACAATCTTGATCATGACTTCTAACATTGGTTCTGCATATTTATTAGACGGAATTGATGCAAGTGGGGAAATTACTGTACAGGCAGAAAAGATGGTCATGAACGATTTGCGTGCACATTTCAGACCGGAATTTTTAAATCGTCTGGATGAAACAATTTTGTTTAAACCATTGACAAAATCTGATATTCGTAGCATTATCAATCTGTTGCTTGCAGATTTGAACAAACGTCTGTCTGACAAGGAACTTCGCCTGGAAATGACTGATGAGGCGAAAGAATATATTACAGACCATGGATACGACCCGGTTTACGGTGCCAGACCATTGAAACGATATGTGCAGAAACATGTAGAAACCCTTGCTGCCAGAATTATTCTGCAGGGAGATGTGGTCTCTGGTGACACCATTATTATCACAATGGAAGGAGATTCCTTAACCGCAAAAATCCGGTAGAAAGAGGAAGTATGCTGCCAAATCAGCCAATGATACTGCTTAGCTTTGTAAATACGAAATTACGAGATGACTTTGATAGTCTGGATGATTTTTGTGAGGATTTTCATGTTGCAAAAGACGAAATCGAAGAGAAGCTTGCAAGTATCGATTACGAATATGATGAGGAATTGAATAAGTTTGTATAAAAGAAGAAGCTTACGCCAAATCGGGCATAAGCTTCTTTCTTTTTGCAAAATAATAAATAATAAACATCAAAAGTGTGATGATCCAGCTTACCGGAAAATTCAATTCCAGCATTTCAACACTTGGATAAAGCGGGCAAATGACAAGTGTCCAGAAAAATCGGATTCCGCACACTCCGCCGCAGTTAATGAGCATAGGAATGAAGGTGTCTCCCATGGCGCGTAAGCCGCCGGAAAGAATCTCTATATAGACATAAATGAAATAGGTTGGCATCAGGAAGTGTACCATGCGGGTACCAATTTGAATTACGCTGGCATCTTTGGTGAATAAAGAAAATAAAAATTCTGCAAAAATAAAAATAACAGTACAGATGCCAATGGCGGTAATGGTAGCTATCCCCATCGTATCTTTGATGCCTTTTCGCACGCGGTCAAATTTTCCGGCACCATAATTTTGTCCGACAAAGGTAGTAAGAGCAATTCCAAAGGAACTCATTGTCATCCAGAAGATACCGTCCATTTTTCCGTAGGCACCCCATGCGGCAATGGTATCTGTACCAAAATCATTGATGCTTGCCTGAATGATCAGATTAGATAAGGCGTAGGTGACTGACTGGATTCCGCCGGGAATCCCAATGCGAAGCATACGCATTAAATAAAAGCGTTCCATACGAAGTTTTGGGAGTTCCAGCTTGCAGGGACCTGTTTCACGAATCAGGCAGATGATAGTTAAAAGTGCGCTCACTGCCTGTGATATGATAGTGGCGTAGGCGGCTCCCGCAACTCCCATTTTTAATGGAATTAAAAATATAATATCTAAAATAATGTTTAAAACACAGCCGATGATCAAAAAGTAAAACGGACGCTTAGAATCTCCAATGGCACGCAGGATACCGGCTCCCATATTATAAAGAAATGTTCCAATAAGTCCTAAAAAGAAAATCTGCATATATACGAGAGATTCTTCAAAAATATCTTCGGGAACACGGCAAAGCTCTAAAAACCAGCCGGAGCAGAAATAGCCAATGATTGTTAATACCACTGCTCCGATAATGGAAAATACAATGGATGTATGGGTTGTAACAGATACGGATTTTAAATCACCGCTTCCGTAATACTGAGAAATGCTAACGGTAGTACCGGAAGCAAGTCCGGTAAAAAAACCAACAATCAGGCTGACAAGCATGGCAGGCGCACCGCTGACAGCAGAAAGCGCTTCTTTACCAACGAATTGTCCTACCAGCACAGCATCTACCGTATTGTACAGTTGCTGAAAGAAGGTTCCCAAAAGAATTGGAAAGAAGAACAGTAAAATCTGCTGCCAGATGACTCCGGTTGTAATATCTTTTTTCATCTTTTGTACCTCCTGTCAAAACTTATTTCATTCTATCATAAACAAAATAGTTTGCAAGAGGTCAGATTCTTACCTTGTGGTAAGAAATGTTGTGTAGCCACGGTTTTTTAAACGCTGCTCCAAATCAACTGCCTGATCCAGCTGCTCGTATTGCCCAACACGGACACGGTAAAGATTGTTCGCAAAATCAAGATAAGCAGGATACCCCTGACGTTTTAGACGGAGCAGAAGATTGTCAGCATAGATTTTATTTCGAAAAGCACCGACCTGAACGGTATAGACAGGACGCATTGCATTATGCTGTTCTTCCAGTGCGTCTTCGATCCCCGAAGCGATTGCTTCTGCCATTTCTTCAAATCTGGAATCAAAAATCTGATTATCTTTATCGCTGTCGATGAAGCCGGCTTCTACAAGAACTGCCGGCATTTTTGTGCGGTTTAGAACTACAAGATCCGGGCGGATATCAATGCCAAGATTCTGAAATCCAACAGTTTCTAATTCATCAGCAATATTACCGGCGACTTCTTCCCTAAGTCCACCTGGACCATAGATTAATGTTTGAACGCCATTATAAAGATTATCCCTTGCAGCTGCATTTCTATGAATGGATATAAAAAGATCTGCTCCGGATTCGTTGGCAATTGCTGCCTTTTCTCCGACAGACTGGGTTGTATCATCAGTTCTTGTATATACTACGTCGTAACCATCTTCTGCTAAAATTTCGCCAACGGCCAGTGCAAGACGCAGTGCATCATCACTTTCCCTTCTTCCTTCGTATGTTGCGCCTGGATTGGTTCCACCATGTCCGGCATCAATGATAATTTTTTCAGCCATAAGTACTCCAAAAGTCTTTTTTACATTGTATGTGCCGAAAAGAATCATGTGAGTCATCTTTTGTCGAAATGTGTCGATAAGTT
>JBGVRS010000107.1:0-7895 GCA_045128635.1 Lachnospiraceae bacterium | reverse complement strand
ATTATGAAACTGGTATATTTTGGAATGGAAACTGTTATGGCAAAGAAATTTGGCGGCAGAGATTATTCCAATCCGACGTTTAAAATGATGATGACTACCGCTATGGACTGCTCTGTCAGCGGTATGCAGATTAACGGCGGCATCAAGGGGTATCTTTTGGAAGGACTGGTAGAGCTTGCCAACGGAAGAGTGTTAAAAGGCATTGGATTAATGCTGAAAAAATAAAAAATTACAGAGGAAGAATTATGATAGGCTTAGGTACGATTATTAACACGGCAGCCATTATCCTTGGCGGTATTGCCGGCGGATTGTTTGGGAAACGTCTGACAGAGCGTTATCAGGATACGCTGATGAAAGCTTGCGGGTTATGTGTGATATTTTTAGGCATTGCCGGAGCGTTGGAAAAGATGTTTACGGTTCAGAATGGAAACATTGTCAGTGGAGGCACCATGATGATGATTGCCAGTTTTGCCATCGGTTCTTTGGTGGGAGAGTGGATTAATATTGAACACCACATGAACCGTTTTGGAGAATGGCTGAAAGTAAAATCAGGGAACAGTAAGGATAAAATATTTGTAGATGCATTTGTGACAGCTTCTTTAACTGTCTGCGTTGGAGCGATGGCGATTGTAGGCTCTATTCAGGATGGTATTTTGGGAGATTGCAACACACTGCTTATGAAAGCAATCCTTGACTTTGTGATCATTTGTGTGATGACGGCATCCATGGGAAAAGGTTGTGCATTTTCGGCAATTCCGGTGGCACTTTTTCAGGGAAGTATTACTCTTCTTGCAAGAGGTATTGAACCAATCATGACAGAACCTGCACTGAATAATTTATCACTGGTAGGCTCTATGCTGATTTTCTGTGTAGGTGTAAATCTCGTATGGGAAAAGAAATTTAAGGTTGCCAACATGTTGCCGGCCATTGTGGTCGCAGTAATCTGGGCATTTTTCTAAGGAGATAGGAAGTTATGAAAAAACGATATTTCTGGATTGACAATATCAGAGCGATTGCCATGATCAGCATGATTATTTTTCATGCAGTCTGGGACTTGGTCTATCTGTATGGTATGGATTGGGAGTGGTATCGAAGTGATATGGCATTTGTATGGCAGCAAAGTATTTGCTGGACATTTATTTTATTGTCAGGATTTTGCTGGAGTTTCAGCAAAAATCCATTAAAGCAGGGATTGATTGTCAGTGCAGGAGGATTGATCGTGACAGTTGTTACCCTGATTTTCTCTTATGACAGCAGGGTGATTTTCGGGGTATTAAATTTAATCGGTGCATCGGCACTTCTCATGATTCCGCTAAAGAAATGGTTTGAGAAAATGCCAGCGGTTGCAGGATTTTTTGCCATGTTTCTTCTGTTTGGATTTACTTATGGAATCAATGACAGGCATTTGGGATTTTTTGGATTGGAATTGATAGAACTGCCATGGGATTTATATAAAAATTTATTTACCACATTTTTGGGATTTCCTGAAATCTGGTTTTATTCTTCTGATTATTTTTCACTTCTTCCATGGACATTCCTTTATTTTGCAGGATATTTTCTATATCGTATGTGGAAAGAAGGGAAAATTCCGGGAGCAAATTGTCTGGATAGAAAGCTTCCGGTGCTAACCTGGCTTGGAAAACATTCGCTGATTATTTATATGCTGCATCAACCGGTGATATTTGGAATCTTAGAAGTCGTTTTTCGTAGTTGCAACAAACTGTAGATAGGTATATAGTGTATTTAGAAGAAATGACTAAGTGGAGTTTGTTTTGACTACTTAATTATATGAACATGTAAGGAAGTACATAAGATGACATTAAAAGATATTAAAATTGGAAAAAGTGCGGTAGTAACTGCGGTTGGTGGAGAAGGTGCTCTTCGCCAGCATTTTCTGGACATGGGCGTGATTCCGGGAGCGGAAGTTACCGTAGTAAAATATGCACCGATGGGTGACCCGATGGAGCTTCGTATCCATGGATATGAATTAACGCTTCGTCTGGCAGATGCTGAAAAAATTGAGGTAAAAGCCATCGATAAGCCAAAGGATCCATCCCAGACAAGTGCAAGAGTAAATCCATACAAAAGAGAACATCCGGGTCTTGGAGAAGATGGAAAATTCCATGAAAAGGCAACAGAGAACCCATTGCCAAAGGATACAAAGCTGACTTTTGCGCTGGCAGGTAATCAGAACTGTGGAAAAACCACATTATTTAACCAATTAACAGGCGCAAACCAGCATGTGGGAAATTTCCCTGGGGTTACTGTAGACCAGAAGAGCGGTCCGATTAAAGGGAATCCCAACACATTAGTGACAGACCTTCCGGGTATTTATTCCATGTCTCCATATAGTGCAGAAGAAATTGTTACAAGACAGTTTATTATCAATGGAAAACCTACCGGTATTATTAATATTGTAGATGCTACCAATATTGAAAGAAATCTGTATCTGACCATGCAGTTGATGGAATTGGATGTTCCAATGGTACTGGCACTGAATATGATGGATGAAGTGCGCGGTAATGGCGGTGCCATTTATATTAATGCAATGGAAGAACTGCTTGGTATTCCGGTAATTCCAATCTCAGCAGCGAAAAATGAGGGGGTTGATGAACTTGTAAAACATGCCCTTCACGTTGCAACTTATCAGGAAAAACCAAAACGAACAGACTTCTGTGATAAAGATGAAGAAGGCGGTGCGGTACATAGATGTCTGCACGGAATCATTCACTTAATTGAAGACCATGCAAAAGAAGCCGGTATTCCGGTAAGATTTGCGGCTACCAAATTAATTGAGGGAGATCCTCGAATTCAGGCAGCATTAAAACTGGATATTAATGAAGAAAAAATGCTTGGACATATCATTCGTCAGATGGAAGAGGAACGAGGTCTTGACCGTGCAGCAGCTATTGCTGACATGAGATTTTCGTTCATTCAGAAGCTGGTGGATCAGACAGTCGTAAAACCACGTGAGAGCAAAGAACATGCAAGAAGCCGTAAAATTGACAAAGTTCTGACGGGAAAATATACCGCAATTCCAACTTTTATTGCGATTATGGCAGCAGTTTTCTACCTGACATTTAATGTAATTGGTGCATGGCTGCAGGGAATTGTCGAGATTGGAGTAGAGGCAGTTACTGTGGCAACCGGTAATCTGCTTGTAAATATCGGTGTCAATGATACCTTGCAATCACTGATCATGGACGGTATTTTTGCAGGTGTGGGAAGTGTACTTAGTTTCCTGCCGATTATTATTGTATTATTCTTCTTCCTGTCTTTATTGGAAGACACCGGATATATGGCGCGTGTAGCTTTTGTAATGGATAAACTTCTTAGAAAAATCGGTTTATCTGGTCGAAGCATTGTGCCGATGCTTATTGGATTTGGATGTACTGTACCAGGGGTTATGGCAAGCCGTACATTGCCATCAGAACGTGACCGTAAGATGACAATTATGCTGACACCATTTATGAGCTGTTCCGCAAAATTACCGATTTATGGATTCTTTACACAGGCATTCTTCCCGGAATATAGCGGAATCATTATGGTTGGTTTATATTTCCTTGGTATCGCAGTTGGAATTGTGACAGCACTCATTTTCAAGAGTACCATGTTTAAAGGAGAAGCGGTTCCGTTTGTCATGGAGCTGCCAAACTACCGTATGCCGGGAGTGAAAAATGTGGCTCAGCTTTTGTGGGAAAAAGCAAAAGATTTCTTACAGAGAGCATTTACCGTAATTTTTATCGCCACAGTAGCCATCTGGTTCTTACAGAACTTTAACCTGCATTTAAGTATGGTAACAAATACAGAAGAAAGTATTCTGGCAGCAGTTTCAGGTATCGTAGCTCCAATCTTTGCACCACTTGGATTTGGTGACTGGAGAATCTGCACAGCACTTGTGACAGGTTTCCTCGCAAAAGAAAGCGTGGTATCTACATTAAACGTACTTTTTGGAACAACAGCAGCGCTACAGGCAGTATTAAGTCCTTCTACGGCAGCAGCTTTACTGGTGTTCTGCTTATTATATACACCATGCGCAGCAGCAATCGCTTCTGTAAAACAGGAGCTTGGCGGCAAATGGGCAGTGGGAGTTGCATTGGAACAGTGCGCAATCGCATGGGTTTGTGCAGCAATTGTAAAAATCATTGCGGCATTGCTTGGATTTGTATAATTAAATATTGTATTTTTTTAAAAACAACAGAGGCAATTTTTGACAATTTAAATTGCCTCTGTTATACTTTATGGGACTATTGTTATATCATGGAATAACTAGGGGGAAACATGATGGATAAGATGACAGCAAAAAGTATTATTTTAGAAGGTAAAACCGTTCTTGGTATTGAACTTGGTTCTACAAGAATCAAAGGCGTATTATTAGATCACAATCATGAAATGCTCGCACAGGGTGGATTTTCATGGGAAAACCGATTAGAAAACGGCATTTGGACATACCATATGGATGAAGTATGGACAGGTCTTCAGGCATGTTTTGCAGAATTAAAGGCAAATGTAAAAAAAGACTATGATGTAGAATTAAATAATATTGGTTCGATCGGTATTAGTGCAATGATGCATGGTTACCTTGTTTTTAATGAAAATAATGAGCTGTTGGCTCCGTTTAGAACATGGAGAAATACCATGACTGACGAAGCGGTAAATATTCTTGTAAAAGTATTTGACCATCAGATTCCACAGAGATGGAGCATTACACATCTCTATCAGTCCGTATTGGACAACCATGATTATATCAAAGACATTCGCTATATGTGTACGCTGTCCGGATATGTTCACTGGATGCTTACAGGCGAAAAGGTGCTGGGTGCAGATGATGCGTCCGGTATGTTCCCGATTGATATCGACACAAAAGATTATGATGCAGAAATGCTGAATAAATTTGATGTTCTTGTGGCAAGCAGAAATTACCCTTGGAAATTAAAAGAAATTTTACCAAAGGTACTCTTAGCCGGAGAATCTGCAGGTGTTTTAACAGAAGCAGGTGCAAAACTTCTTGACCCTACAGGCGGATTAAAAGCGGGTATTCCTCTTTGTCCACCGGAAGGTGACGGCGGAACAGGGATGGTTGCTACAAACAGTGTAAAGGTACGTACAGGTAATGTTTCTGCAGGTACTTCTGTATTTTCAATGATCGTACTGGAAAAGAAACTTTCCAAAGTATATCCTGAAATCGACCTTGTAACAACACCGGATGGAAATCTGGTAGCAATGGTTCACTGCAACAACTGTACATCAGATTTAAATGCATGGGTTGCAATTTTTAAAGAATTCTGCGATACTTTCGGAGTGGAAATGGATATGGACACATTATTTGGCGGTCTGTATCGTAAAGCTTTAGAAGGAGATAAAGATTGTGGCGGCTTACTGGCATACAATTATTTCTCCGGAGAGCATATTACACATTTCTCAGAAGGACGCCCTCTGTTTGTACGTGAACAGAACTGTAAATTTAATCTGGCGAACTTTATGAGAACACATTTATGTACTTCTCTTGGCGGTATCAAAGTAGGAAATGATCTTCTTGTGGAAAATGAAGGAGTTAAAGTGGACTGTATTTATGGCCATGGCGGTCTGTTTAAAACAGAAGGTGTAGGTCAGAGAATTATAGCAGCGGCTTTAAATACACCAGTTTCTGTTATGAAGAGTGCAGGAGAAGGCGGTGCATGGGGAATTGCAGTACTTGCAGCTTACATGCAGTGGAAAGAAGAAAATGAGTCATTAAGTGACTACTTAGAAAATAAAGTTTTTGCAAATGCGGAAAGCACAACGATTGCTCCGGACCCTGAAGATGTAGCCGGATTCCAGGCGTTTATCGAAAGATATAAAGCCGGTCTTGCAATTGAAAGAGCAGCAGTGGAAACTTTAAAGTAACAATGAATAAACCTCTTATAAAGGGTTTAGATATATGCTAATAAAACCAATGTTTTATCAAGTATCAGGAAGGAAAAACTTATGGAAATCTTAGAATTACAGAAAATTGCGAATGAAGTTCGCAAAGGGATTGTAACTTCGACACATTCTGCAAAAGCTGGACATCCAGGCGGATCTTTATCAGCAGCAGATATCTTAACTTATCTTTATTTTGAAGAAATGAATGTAAATCCTCAGGATGATAAAAATCCTGACAGAGACCGTTTTGTATTATCAAAAGGTCATGCAGCACCGGCATTATACAGCGTGCTTGCTCAGAAAGGATTTTTCCCGGTAGAAGATTTGGTGACTCTTCGTCACATTGGTTCTTATCTTCAGGGACATCCATGCATTGGCATTCCAGGTGTTGATATGTCAACAGGTTCTTTAGGACAGGGCGTTTCAGCAGCAGTTGGTATGGCAATTGCTGCTAAACTGGATAAAAAAGACTACAATGTATTTGCATTACTTGGCGATGGTGAAATCCAGGAAGGTCAGGTATGGGAAGCAGCAATGTTAGCCGGACATAGAAAACTTGATAACCTTATTGTTATTGTTGATAACAATGGTTTACAGATTGATGGCAATGTTGCTGATGTTAACAGCCCATATCCAATCGACAAGAAATTTGAAGCATTTAATTTTGAAGTTATCATCTTAGAAGATGGTCATGACTTTGTACAGATTGCAGAAGCAATTGAAAAAGCAAAAGCAGTTGTTGGAAAACCAGCAGCAATTATTGCAAAAACAATCAAAGGAAAAGGTGTTTCCTTTATGGAAAATCAGGTTGGCTGGCATGGTGTTGCTCCTAACGATGAACAGTATGCAGCGGCAATGGCTGAATTAGAAGGAGGTGCCAGATAATGTCAGAAGTGAAAACAATTGCAACAAGAGAAAGCTATGGTAGAACATTGGCAGAACTTGGTGCTGAAAATCCTAATATCGTAGTACTAGATGCCGACCTTGCAGGTTCTACAAAGACTGCAGTGTTTGGGAAAGCATTTCCAGAAAGACACATCAACTGTGGTATCGCAGAAGGAAATATGATGTCTGTTGCAGCAGGTCTTGCAGCAAGTGGAAAGACTGTATTTGCATCTTCCTTTGCAATGTTCGCATCAGGACGTGCGTATGAACAGATTCGTAACTCTATCGGTTACCCACATTTAAATGTAAAAATTGGTGCCAGCCATGCAGGTATTTCTGTTGGTGAAGATGGTGCAACACATCAGTGTAACGAAGATTTTGCAATTATGCGTTCTATTCCGGGAATGGTAGTAATCTGCCCTTCTGATGATGTAGAAGCATGTGCAGCAGTTCGTGCAGCAGCAGAATATGATGGACCTGTATATTTAAGATTAGGCCGTCTTGCAGTACCTGTATTTAATGATCCTGAAACCTATAAATTTGAATGGGGGAAAGGTTGTGTGATGAAAGAAGGTACAGATGTATCTATTTTTGCGACAGGTCTTGAAGTAAATGAAGCAATTGGTGCAGCAAAACTTTTAGAAGCTGATGGCATCAATGCAGAAGTAATCAACATTCATACAATTAAACCAATCGACAAAGAATTAGTTGCAGCATCTGCAAAGAAAACAGGGAAAGTTGTGACTGTAGAAGAACATTCTATCATTGGCGGTTTAGGCAGTGCAGTTTGTGAAGCACTTGCTGAAACAGTTCCAACACCGGTTCTTCTCATTGGCGTAAATGATGAGTATGGAGTTTCCGGTCCTGCAAAAGCGTTAATCGCAAAATATGGCCTTGATTCTGAAAGCATTTACAGAAAAGTAAAAGAATATTTAGGAAAATAATAAAAAAGAGAGGATTAATCCTAATGTCATTTAGATAAGGATAATTGTTAAAACAGATAAAAATGAGGTTAGTAGATTTTTTGATTTACTAACCTCGTTTTTTGATCTTTTTATAAAAAATTGCATAACAAATAAGCCGAAGCCGGTGCATCTGCCCTAAAA
>JBGVRS010000106.1:0-6829 GCA_045128635.1 Lachnospiraceae bacterium | reverse complement strand
GCATGCGGTTCTGAACCTCCAGATAATAAATCTGACGAACCTCCAGTTTTTTCACTCCATCCGGTAAAGTCAGCAAAATAGACGGAAGTTCTTTTTTCTGCACACGCTTTAGGGCACGTTTGATCTTCATGGAAAATGTATAGTAAGTAATCGGCTTCATAACAAAATCCAAGGCACCTACCGAATAACCTCGGATGGCATACTGCGCCATATTGGTGATAAACATCAACACCACATTTTCATCCACTTCACGAATCTTTTCCGCCGCATCCATGCCATTGATTTTCGGCATCTCAATATCCAGCAAAATCAGATCATATTTTGGTACGTAACTCTCTAAAATTTCTGCACCATCATAAAAGGCAGAAACTTCAAATTCCTGACCTTCTTCCTGACCATACTGATTGATATATTTTTTTAATTCTTCAACAAATTCCCGATCATCGTCTACAATTGCAATACGATACATTTCCCTTGTACTCCCCCATTTGTTACAATTGCCTATATTGCATTAATTATACAGGATACGGCCGCTATATGCAAAGAAAAACGGCTCCTCATACGAGGAGCCGCCTTTTACTTATTATTTAACTAATTTTTAGCCACGGATTTCTTTTACGATATCTGCTGCTTCTTTAGTAAGTTTAACGATTTCATCAAAGTTACCAGCTTTTACTAAGTCACCTTTAACCATCCAGCTTCCGCCGCAAGCAACGAGTCTGTTGTATGCAAGGTATTCTCTTACGTTCTTAGGGCTAACGCCACCTGTTGGCATGAACTGTAAACCAACGTAAGGAGCTGCTAAAGCTTTTAATGTAGAGAGTCCACCGAACTGTTCAGCTGGGAAGAATTTAACGATCTTAAGACCTCTCTTAACAGCCTGAGCTACTTCTGATGGCGTAATACATCCTGGTAATACAAGGATGTTTTTAGAGATACAATAATCAACGATTTCTGGATCGAAGCCTGGGCTTACGATAAATTCAGCACCTGCTGCAACTGCACGGTCAACCTGTTCTGTTGTTAAAACTGTACCTGCTCCAAGAAGGATTTCCGGATATTCTTCATGCATGATTCTGATACATTCTTCTGCGCAAGCTGTTCTGAATGTTACTTCTGCACATGGAAGTCCACCTTCGATTAATGCTTTTGCAAGTGGAGCTGCGTCTTTTGCATCTTCAAGTACTACGACTGGAACGATACCAATTTTTTTGATTTTTTCTAAAATTGCTGAATGCATATTATTTCTCCTAATATTTTAAATCTTAAACGTATTTCTTTAATGTTGCTCTGATAGCGCCTGGGCCTGCGATGAGTTCTGTGAAGTACTGAACTGTAAGTTCTGCAAGACCTACTTCGTAAAGGTCAACACCAAAGATTGCTTTGTTTGTTAATAATGGTTTGATTGTTTCTTCAACGTCTGTGTCACCAAGTTTGATACCAGCAACGATTGGGCAAACTGTATCAAGAAGTGGATCTGGGCTGAGTTCGAATTTTTCACCATTGTCATCGATTGCCATTAAGTATCTCATCCAGCCTGCAAATACCATTGGGATTAATTTAAGGTTTGCAAGGTCTTTGTCTTCAGATGCGATATAGTTCTTAATTGTTTCACCGAAACGGATAGCAAGTTTCTGAGATGTATCAGTTGCAATACGCTGTGGTGTATCTGGCATGAATGGGTTTGGAATACGTACGTTAAGTACTGTATCGATGAATTCTTTAGGATCAAGTACGCCTGGGTTCACTACTACTGGAAGACCTTCAACATATCCGATTCTTTCTACCATCTTCTTAAGTTCTTCATCTTTCATTTCTTCGGAAATCTTTTCGTATCCTAATAAACATCCGAATACTGCAAGTGTTGTATGAAGTGGGTTCAGACAAGTACAAACTTTCATTTTTTCTACTTTGTCTACTGTTTCACGATCTGTGAACATGATGCCGCCTTTTTCAAGTTCTGGACGTCCGTTAGGGAACCAGTCTTCGATTACAAGGTATTCACATTCTTCAGCGTTAACGAATGGAGCAACGTATGTGTTCTTAGATGTGATAACTGGTTCAAGACCATCGATACCATCTTCATTTAACATAGCTTCCACAGAAGCATCTGGTCTTGGTGTGATCTTGTCGATCATAGACCATGGGAAGGAAACTTTGTTTCTGTCGTTGATGTAGTCAACGAATTCTTTTTCTACTAAGCCGTTTTCTGCCCATTTTTCAGCAAATGCATTGATTGCTGCATATAATTTGTCACCATTGTGTGAACAGTTGTCCATAGAAACCATACCGATTGGTAACTGACCGTTCTGGAAACGTGTGTATAAAAGGGAAGCTACTTTACCGATGTAAGAAGCTGGTTTTGCAGGACCTGCTGCGAAGTCAGCTACTACTGGTGGAAGCATTTCTCCTTTACCGTTTACTAAGCTGTATCCTTTTTCTGTGATTGTGAAGGATACCATCTGTAAAGATTCTTTAGAGAAGATTTCTTTTAATCTGCTGTATTCAGCATCGTTTTCAGAGTCAAGAATGCAAGATTCAACTACTGCACCAACGATAGTTTTTTCGATTGTTCCGTCAGCTTTTAATGTAACGAGTACTGTGTAGTCGTCGTGTGGACGATTCATCTTTTCGATGATTTCATAGTCGAAACCTTCAGCAACGATGAGACCTGTTTCCATTTCGCCTCTGTCTAAGATATTCTGCATTACATTTGCCTGGAATGCACGGAAGATATTACCAGCTCCGAAGTGGATCCATCTTGGGTTTTCTTTTGTTGCTTTTGTTACTGCTTCACGATCAAATTTTGGAAGCTTATACCCTTTTGCTTCCCATTCTGCTCTGTTCTGTAAACCGAGTGTACTTAATTCCATAGTTTTTGTTTCCTTTCCCCAATTGTTGGCGTTTTCGCCGTTAGTTCTATTATAAATGAATCGTCCCCAAAAATCCAATAGACTTATTTGTTGTTCATATTGCAAAACTTGCGATTTCATGGTAAAATTTCCTTGTTTCTAACAGGAAATTTTTGTTGTCAAAGATTGTGCTATAAGGATGATATTATGAGAAAGAGTCTTCAGTCCAAGTTCAGCGACCGTCAGTATATGCTGTCCAAAGATTTTGAAATTTATTACTACAACGACACTCATTTTTCAGGCGTGGCAAATCACACTCATGATTACTATGAATTCTATGTTTTTATGGAAGGCAATGTATTTATGTCCATCAAAAAAAAGAACTATCATTTGAAGCCGGGCGATATGGTACTGATTCCTCCGAGAACCCGTCACCATGTCTATGATGTGGAGGAAAGCACGCCTTACCAGCGTTTTGTATTCTGGATCAGTCAGGATTACTGTCGCAAGCTGATGGCGCTTTCCGAAGATTACGTTTATTTAATGAAACACGCCAAAGAACGAAACCAGTTTTTATATCATTACGATACACTTGCATTTAATGCATTACAGGCAAAAATTTTCCGACTGATTGAAGAAATTCACGCAAACCGCTTTGGAAAAACCGCCAAAATTGAACTTTGCGTCAATGATCTTATGCTTCATATCAATCGTACTGTTTACGAAATGGAGCATCCGACAACAAGAAAAGAAGCACACGCCTTATCTGATAATATTATTCAGTATATTGAATCACATTTGGATGCCGATCTTTCTCTGGATGAATTATCAAAAATATTTTATGTGAGCAAATATCATATTTCACATGTCTTTAAAGAGAATTTTGGAATTTCCATCCATCAGTATATTACCAAAAAACGACTTTCCATGTGCAAAGACGCTATTTTAAGCAATGATAATATTACCAAAGTTTATTTGATGTTTGGGTTTAAAGATTATACAAGTTTCTTTAAAGCATTCAAAAAAGAATATGGTATTTCACCTAAGGAATATAAGGAACTCTATACACAAAAACCATCTCAGGGATAATTTTTAACGACACAAAAAGGGCTGCCATCAGGCAGCCCTTAAATTATCTTTAGATTTATTTACCTTCGAGTTTATCGAGCATATCCCATACACCGAGCATGTACATGATACCAAGGGCACGGTCATATAAACCGTAACCTGGACGTACATTACCTGGACCTTCTGTCCAAAGGTGACGGCCATGGTCTGGACGAATGTAACCTTCAAATCCGCAGTCATGATATGCTTTGAGGACATCAAGAATTCTTGTGTCACCATCACAGTCACGATGAGAAGCTTCAGAGAAGTCACCGTTTTCGAAATGTTTTACGTTACGGATGTGAGCGAATGCGATACGATCACAGTGTTTACGAACGATGTCTGCTACATTGTTCTTTGCATTTGCATTTAAAGAACCTGAGCAAAGTGTTAAACAGTTGTATGGATCATCAACTAATTTTAAGAAATAATCAACGCTTTCTGCATCTACTAAGAGACGTGGAAGACCGAAGATATCCCATGGCGGGTCATCCATATGGATAGCCATCTTGATGTCGCATTCTTTACATGTTGGCATGATAGCTTCAAGGAAATATTTGAGGTTTTCCCAAAGTTTTTCCTTTGTAACTGGTCTGTAGAGTTCGAATAACTCATCTAATTTAGCCATACGTTCTGGTTCCCAGCCTGGGAATGTAAGACCGTTAAGGTTATTTAAGATGTAGTCAGCCATTTCCTTAGGATCGTCATGGATTCTGCTTGCTTCGTAGTAAAGAGCTGTAGATCCATCTCCTACCGGATGGAATAAGTCTGTACGTGTCCAGTCGAATACTGGCATGAAGTTGTAGCAGATAACCTTAACTCCGAATTTGGAAAGGTTTTTGATTGTCTGGATGTAGTTAGCGATGTAACCATCTCTTGTAGGAAGACCTACTTTGATGTCATCGTGAACGTTTACAGATTCAACAACGTCCATGTTAAATCCGTATGGTTCGAGCTGTTTCTGAACTTCTGCGATTTCTTCAACTTCCCAAACTTCACCAGGCATTTTGTTATGCAGCGCCCAAACAATGCTTGTAACGCCAGGAATCTGTTTGATATCAGAAAGGCTGATCTTGTCATTGCCTTCACCGTACCAACGAAAACCCATCTGCATTGGCATAATTTTTTCCCCCTTAATATTTATATAGTTCTTTTAAACTGTGATTAATTATAACACACAATTTTTCTTCTGACAATTCAACTTATTTGTTGTTCACATTGCAAATCTTGCGATTTGATAGCACGATTTTCACATTCCTAGTACCCAATTGTCTTATGAATTTTTTCCACAACTTTTGCATTCATAACAGTAAATTCATTGGAAACATATGGTGTTTCACCATCCGAAATGCAGCGGCCAAACTGTTCGATTTCCAATCCATAATTATCCGGTGTGGATACTGTCTTTACTTCCGTCTTTCCGTCTGCCACAACCGTATATTCCAGTTCTCCTTCTGCATTGAACATTACTGTTGAAATGATCATTCCTTTTGAACCACAGATTGTAAAACGCCCGATACGATTACTTTCTCCACCAAGACACATACCGCAAGTGATACTTGCTCTCGCACCACTTGGATATTTCATGATTGCATTGGTATGAATATCAATATGCTGATCTGTAAATTCTGCTGACGCATCCACGTTCACAGGATCTTCGCCAATCAGCCACTGTGTCAGAGAGGTACAGTAACATCCAACATCGTAAAGTGCCCCTCCAAAAGTATCACGGCGTACACGAATATTGGAAAGGCCCATTCCTTCATAACCCCTTGTCAGAAATGCTGATTCAATATATGTAATCTTCCCAATCGTTCCTGCATCCACTTCATTTTTAATCGCTGTAATATATGGGCTGTGCAGATACGCAAATGCTTCCATCAAAAGCACTCCGTTTTCATTTGCTGCTGCAATCATTTTTTCAGACTGCTCTGCATTCAATCCCATTGGTTTTTCACAAAGAACATGCTTTTTCTTTGCGATTGCTTTTAAAACCCATTCATAATGAAGACTGTTTGGAAGCGGAATATAAACAGCTTCGATTTCAGGGTCATCTAAAAGCTCATCATAGCTGTAATACCCTTTTTCAAATCCATAATCTTTTACATATTGGTCTACTTTTTCAGGATTTCGTCCCGCAACTGCATAGAGGCGGCAGTTTGGAGCCTTTTTCATTCCTGCAATGGTATTTCTTTTTGCAATGGTTGCTGTACCAAGCACCCCCCAGGTCACTTTGCGCATAATTATCTTCTCCTTTACCCTTAAATTTTCTATAATTCATCCTAACACAAAAGCCCCCGGCAAACAATGCCAGGGACCTGTTCAACTACGATTCTGTTATTTTATTTTCTCAATCGAAATAATCTCGCCATCAAATGGGTCTACCTCGGATATCGTTCCAGTATAGGTTACTGTCACAACATCTCCATTTTCTACATTCGGATAATCCGCCGGCTTTACATCAAAATTAAATCCATAATAATGACCTCTCTCGTCTAAAATTGTAAACATAAAGTCCTTTTTATCCATAAATGTACCCGTTACCGTTTTCTGCTCTTCACCTTTGGAACCACATCCTGCAAATACGCTCATTGCCAATACAACAACCATCATTAATACCATTAATTTTTTCTTCATCTTAAATTCCTCCTGCTATCTATTTTGGCTTTCATAGATATAGATAAAGTTTATGCAGAAAAAGTTTTAATCATTTTAAAATAAATAAAAAATAGTTAATTGCAAAACTAACTTCTGGTCACAGTCCTCCCGAATCTTTTCTGCAACACTAACTTCTGGTTTTGCTCTTTTCTTTGTTTTTTTATCTGTTTTATGGACCTTTTCATGCTATAATTCTTTTAAATGTAGTGGAT
>JBGVRS010000105.1:0-4203 GCA_045128635.1 Lachnospiraceae bacterium | reverse complement strand
CATCTTTGAATAGGAAGCCATACCATGTTTTTCAATCATACCCACATCTTCCATATAAGACATCAGAGCAAACATTTCTAACTCTGTCGCATTATTTGGATCTACATCATTAACACGAACCTCATAATCGCCCACTTTAATAATTGGTTCAGCAGGTGTAGAAGAGTCAGCATATTTTGCTAACAATCCTGTATTCCCTGCTGTTGTAACACCAATTGTTTTTCCATTGTTAGACGATGTAGTCTCTTGTGTTGCAGAACCCATTGTCGTATACTTTGAAGCTAAATCGTTTGAACTGTTCTTACGATAGCCAGCACGATAATAATCGGTACTGTATCCTACTGCTCCTATGTTCATTTTTACTCCTTTCCGCAGTTGCTCTGTCAGTCACAACCGCACCGCTCTCCAGAAATATCCGAGCGGTATAATATTATACTTCTGAACTTACTTCGCTAATGCAACTTTATTTGACTCAACCCATTTTCTATTTTCTTCTTCCATGTATTTAACAAACTCATCAAAAGTCATTTCTACTGGAGAACCAACTATTCCCCAAGTCATATTTTCTGCATTAGGATAATTCTGCTTTAATACTTCTCGAATAGATGTTTTTATCTTCTCTCCTTCTTTAATTCTTTCATCCCATTCTTTTTGAATATCTTCTATTGATCTAACCGTCGCAAAACTACAAGCTACTGTTGATACGCCATTTTGTTCCGTAGTTACACGTTGCATAATATCTCGGTTAAAATACACAGGAACAGAAGTATAATCCTTTATACTTTGCTGCCAGTTATCCATAGAAAGATAACTATCCCAACTTCCAGATTTATTATATTCATCCAAAATATCTTTCATTGCTGTACTATAGTCTGCCTTATCTAAATAGTGCGCCACACCTGTTTGTTCAAACAGAATGTCAGCTCTTTGCTTATCTGCCGCAGATGTATTTCCTGTTTCCTGATTTAAAACCATTAGTTCTGCATAACTACAATTTCTTGGATCAATAATCCATGCATGGAGCTTCCTTTCAAATTCTTCGCCTTCTGCGGTTTTACCCTTTAATATATAAAGTGGATTATCATCCGAATAAACATCCGAACGATGAATTTCAACACTCTCACCTGTCTCTGGATTTGAAAATGATACCAATGGTTCATTCACCTTACTACCACTATTCACATCCTCTAATGCAAAATTAAATTTTTTGTCTAAAACTCTTCTGCTGCTATTGATTGTAATATTGCCAGTTATAGTACAACTGCTTCCAACTCCACCTATCGCCATAAATTTTGTCCTCCATGCTTTTCCGTTTTATAGTCAATCTGTCAGTCACAACCGCACCGCTCCCCAGAAAGGTCCGAGCGGCTCATTTTTTTGAAAATATTTCTTTTAAACAGCATGTACCTAATTTTATATTGTTTATTTCAATGGCAACTCCTCTATCGTTCAGAGCCCCCTACACCCTTGCAGTCCACAGAGGCAAAGTTTTATGCGCCTCTGCAGAATTGGGTGTAAAAATTATATCTGTATATCCAGTGAATTACCCGAAGATGGTGCTTTTGTGCCTGCTGCCAAGTCTGACTGTATCTGCTGATATGATACGGTTCCCTTTGCGTTTTCTCCATACTCCTTTTTCAGACGTGCCAATTCATCGTTGTAGATAGATGTAAACACCCTCGCTCTTGCAAATTCCTCATCTGTACTTATCGCTTTCCAGTTCCTTGATTCAGGATTGTAAGACAATGTTTTATTTCCATTGTTGTCCCAAAACATACAAGCCGCATTCATCTTTCCTCCTGTCTTTCTCATGCTTGATTCATAGATGGCTTTTCTGTCCGGGGAAACTGTCTCACCATGCTGCATACATAATTTTCGGTATGCCGCATCATCCCGCTTCCCGGTGGCAAATTCCTTCTGTGCAAGTTCCTTTATAGCTTTCTCGAATTCTTCCTCCGACATTGCAGGCTTATCACGTTTCGTCATAATATTATCCCAATTCGGTTTTGTGAATTGAATATCAACCGGCTTGAAACGCAGTGCGAAATTTCCATAATCACATTGAGCTAACGGATTATTGGGATTTTTCTTATTGCCAAACATCTGCTGCACCATGTTGGCATACTGTGAATAATTGGCCCTTGTTATCTGCATGTTATATCCTCCTTGATTAATATATTTTTTATGCCTGTTTTGTCCTACGCATATAATTTTTCGCTTCATAAAATCTGTCGGCAGATGCCCCCACTTTTCAAACCCGGACTGCGCCAAATGACTATTTATTGCACCAAATGACCATAACATTTAAAGCATCACCACCGCTTGGAACTTCTCTGAGTCACATGAAATAACAAAGTCTCCGCCGTATTTATCCACAACAGCTTTTACATTCGACAGACCGATGCCATGCATCCCGCCATTGGAATCCAGCACGATGCCGTCCGTGATTTGTACTTTTTCCAAGACAGGATTCTTTACAGAGAAAATTATCTTCCCGCCTTCCTGAACCAGCTTGATATGGATAACGGCTTTTCTCCCCGCCTTTACGACCTTTAAACACTCATGAATGGCATTGTCCAGAAGGTTGGACAACAGGATGACCGTTTCCTCCTCGTTCAACCGCATTCCACTCATGTCGCCTACCTTGAATATCATGGAAGTCCCCTGCTCCCTTGCTAAATGAAACTTTTGGTTCAGGACTGCGTTCACGACAGGATGGTTCGTATTGACCGCTGACATCTCCACCAATATACTCTCCGTCAGCCGCTCCGCAAGCGTGGCGGCTGCCTGCGGGTCACCTTCCTTTATCAGAACCTGTATTGTCCTTATCTGGTTTTTATAATCATGCATCTTTCTCCCCTGCCGCTCATATACTGTCTGCATATCCCGGTAATATGCAAGCTGACTTTCTTTCTTCTGATCTGTCAGCGCACTTTCCCGTAATAGTTCTCCCTTCTCAAGGATGTCCTGCATCAGCTCCATCACAAGGAAATTCATCACGATCAATCCTACTGTGAAGAAAAGGTAGGAAGCTTGTACCTTTTTGTCGCTGCTGTAACAGTAATACATGAGCAGCATAGCTGTTGCCGTAAACAGCGGCATCATGCCAAACTTCCACCATTCCTTATGAGAAAGCCCCTCATAGTTGTTCTTTCCTTTCCATATTTTCCTCAATATAAAAATCAGGCAGACCCAAACCAATTTTGCAGGCAGAATCAGATAAGTAAATTCTGAAACATACATTTCATTCTTAATAATCAATATGTTCTCGATTTGTAATGACAGGAGGTCTGCCAAAAATAACATCGTATAATTCAAACTTGAAAAGAAAATGCAATGTTGCCAGTCTGCCCAATAATACACCTTGCAGAATACTATATAAACCAAAATTACCAACAACGCCTTGATTCCCATTGAATCAAGGTACTCTCCCAGGAACGATACGGTCACAGTAGACAAATACAAAGCAATATACCTGCTCCTCTCCAGACGCTTCATTCTCTTTCTTTCCATAAAAGTATCAAAAAAATACACACTTCCCCATGTCTCTATCGCCATGAGAAAAAACGAAAGTATCCACATTCCTATTTCCATAATCACTCTTCCCCCTTAAACAGCATGTACTGTCGCTTTACCTGTGCATATCTGGACTTCGGAACTGAAATCTCTTTTCCTGTTGTGAGAGTAAGAACATAACTGTTGATTTTCGCAATATAACGCATATTTACAAGAAAGCTTAAATGTATCCTTACAAACCCCATGTTTTTTAATTCTGCTTCCAGTTCATCCAGCTTTTTATAGATGCTATAGCAGCTTTTTTCCGTGTAAAATATATTTTTATGTCTGGCTGTCTCAATGTAAATTATGTCGTCTGCATGAAGCTTTATCGTTCCCTCCACAAAGGAAAACTCCAAAATCCGGCTGTTTTTCTGAATCTCCACGATAAGGTCATCCATGCACTCGCCGATTGTTTCAGCCAGATTATCCTTTAGCAGAAACCGGCTTGCTTTTACCTTATATCCATCCAACGCATAATTCATGTATGCAGTAACCAGAACAACTGGAAGTTTCGGATACTCTTCCTTTATTTTCATAGCGGCTTTCAGACCGTCCATATCTTCCATATTGATGTCCAGAAACACAAGCTGGCACTTCTGTAATGCAGATTCATCCTCACAAAGACTGGCTCCTGAATCATACTCA
>JBGVRS010000104.1:0-5591 GCA_045128635.1 Lachnospiraceae bacterium | reverse complement strand
AAGTAAAACTACCGGCTTCATTTGAAAAATTGAAAGAACAAAAATCTTATTTTTATCATGGAGAAAACATATCGGATTATGAACTGGTGCAAACAGCAGTAGCATTGGGGAAAATGGAATTACCAACAGATGAAAAAAAGTGTATCCCGGACAGAGCTGCAATGGATGCATTTGAAATGCTTGTCAGAGATCAGGCGGCTCCAAAAAACTCATGGTCAAATACATTGTATTCGGAAGATGGAAAATATACTTTTACAAAGACGGAAAGCGGAAGATGGCAGATGCATTTGATTGATGATGCTGCCGTAGGTGCATCTTTGGAAGATATAGCAAATTGGATGATGAGCGGCACACCCAATAAAAATATTGAAACACGCTACCTAAATTATCTTCATACTGTTGATCCGGATTTATATAATGTGGCGATGCGAATAGGTTCCGAGGTTCGTACTTATGGTTTTATGGAGGATTTACATCAGCAGGGAATATTAAGTGATAGTCAAAATCAGTATGATATGAGTCTGTTGGGGATGTTATTTGGTAAAGATGCGGATAGTATGCGTATGTTATTGCATGGGTGTAAGGAGTCTGGCAATTTTTTGGAGTTATTGGATTTGTATAGCCAGGATGGAGCAAAATCGTTGGATAAGCTTCGGGAACAGCAATATAAGCACGGTGGAATTGTTTAATATAGCGAGTTTTATGACAGGATATGGCTAATGCTGTATCCTGTTACATTTTTTATATTAACATTTTTGAATATTTTGTCGATATACAAAGTGATAGAGTATAGGTAAACGGATTTACCACACAGAATACAAGGAGGTATTAGTATGGATTTAGGAGCAATTACTAACAGTACAAATGCAGTAGCTAACAATTATGCTGCAAAGGAAACGAAACAGGCTGATGAAGTCAAAAAGTATGGGGTGACCGGAAAGACCATTGGTCAGCCGAAACTTAGTGAAAATGCAAAGAAGTATTATGAGGAATTAAAGTCTAAATATCAAAATATGGATTTTATTCTGGTAAGCAATGACATGAAGGAAATGGCAAAAGCGAATGCGGGAAGTTTTGCTAACCCTCACAAAATGGTTGTTTTGATTGATGAAGAAAAGATTGAGCGTATGGCAACGGATGAGCAATATCGTAAACAGTACGAAGGCGTGATTGCTTCTGCACAGAATAAATTGCCGGAGTTAAAGCAGTCATTGGGCAATTCTGCAAATATCAAAGGATTTGGTATGCAGGTAAACGATAACGGTGCATCTTCATTCTTTGCAGTTATGGATAAGTCTTTTAAAGATCAGGCGAATAGATTGGAAAAGCAAAGAGCCGAGAAAAAAGAAGAAAAGAAAGCGGCTCAGAAAAAAGCTGAGAAAAAGGAACGGGAAGAACAGCTTGAAGAGAAAAGGCTTAAGAAGAAGGAATCACAGGAAGTAGTAATTACAGCAAATTCTATTGAGGAATTGAAGAAAAAGATAGATGACTATAACTATTTACAGATGGCAGATACTGTAAAGACGGATGCTGAAAAGTATCTTGGAACAACGATTGATTTCAAGGGATAGGAGGCAGACAATGATTACAGGAACCATTTACAATGCAGGAAAAATGCTGGAAATGACTCAGAAATGGGAGCAAAAAAAATCGTCCGGCAATATCCTGAAAAAGGAAGTAAAAGAATTATCTCCGGAAGAACAGCAGCTCAAAATGTATCAGGAGCAGCTTGAAAGAGAGCGTGAAGGAAATGAGTATAGTTCCATTTATGCTAAGATTCAAAGTGGTCAGGAATTAAGTCCGGCAGAAGAAGATAAACTCCGTGCAAAAGATCCTAAGATGTATATGGAGTATAAGGCTGACAGAATGGAACAGGAAGCCTATGAGAAAAAGCTGAAAAACTGTAAGACGAAAGAAGAAGCGGAAAGACTTCATGTAAACAGGATGAATGGTAAATTGTCCGAACTAAAGTCGATTGTTAATAATCCTAATATTCCCAAGAGCGAAAAATTAAAAGAAGCACAAAGAATATTGGGTGATACCACTAAAACAGCACAGATTTTTCATACATTTACAAAGAGTGCTGAGTTTAAGGAACTGCCTACGGAAGAAGAAGTAATGGAAGCGAAACAGGCAGAAGCCCAGTTGCGTGAAGAACAGCTTGTAGGTGGAGCTGATGAAAATTCAGAAGTAAATGCAGAGAGCGATAATGAGACTCAAGTTGTGCCTAATATATCGGAAGATGATAACATCGTAGATAATGCCGGAAATACCATAAAAGACACTCAGCATAGTGTGGCATTAGAAACCGAAAAAAAGGTATTAGAAGAAATGTTTGAGTTAGAAAAGAAACATTTTGGAGAATCAAAAAAGGCAGTAAAGATTGATGTATCACTCTGATTTCAGTCTTCTGTTAGTCTGAAAACATGCAAAGCTTTGAATTTTACGCACTATAAACTTTTGGGTATAAAGTTCCGATATTGTAAATATAGAAACGGAATTCTGCAAATTATTTTCAAGGAGGATGATACTATGTTGATGATAAGAGATTTTAGTACAATGTTTCAGCAGATGTCAGGGATGCCGATTGGTAGCAAAGGTGGACAAAGTATGTTGAAACAGCATGGAATTGATACAAGTAGCAAACAGTATAAGGCTGCTATGAGTTTAATGAATTCATCATGCGGAGCGGCAGTAGGATATACAAATCCACAAGCGATAAAGAATTTAATGAGAAATTTTGATGCTAATGGTGACTACATTGACCCTGTAAGTGGTCTTACAGGATTAGATGCAACAGGAATTCCAATGTCGCAGAGACATAAGATTATTAATATTTCCGAAGAATCAAAACAGGAAATTTTTGAAGCAACAAAGCGTGCGTTTATAAATGATTATGGTACAGGAAGTGGAGATAGAGGATATCGTTCCGAAATTTATCAGAAATGCCAACGAAACACACCAAAGGAAGATAGATTAAAAGCATCATGGACATTAGGCAGATACGAAGAAGCTTATGAGAAAGCATTTACAGAAGCCTGTTTAAAGGCTGACCCAAGTTGGCAACCTGGAAAGAGCATTCCAGCAGGGGCGTTAAATAATGTTACAAGAGAATCTATTGATAACAGCTTAGTTAAAGTTCAAGGTGAGTATGGAGAAACTCTTGTTAGAAGAGGATTTGACATACAGGTATAGTATCAATAAAATTTCAGGTTTCGTTCCTTTTCGGATAGTGTTTCGTTCCATAAGGTTAAGAAAAATAAATATTTGCCGATAACTATTATAAGCTAAGGATGGCGTCTGTTTTCAAGGGATTGAATGTGAAAATAGACGCTGTTTTTATAATAAAATATAAACCACTTGGACCTTTCGGGAAGTGGTGCAACTCTGACTGACAGATGGGTTGCAGAAAGGAGTAATATGGGTATCAACGGTGTAGGTTCGTTTTATGCACAAAATTATGATGTACCAAACAGAGGACGAGCCACCAGAGGGAAAACTGCAGTTGATGATTTTGCGAGTATGGGTAGTGCAACATCACTTTCTGAATCCTCTGATAATGGGAAAAGAATAGGTCTTACTGCTGTTGGCAATGTGGGGTATATTGCTATGTATGCAGATTCTTCTACGGAACAAGATCCGATTGTTAAGGTAGGAGATTATGAGGTGCGTGTGAAAGATGTTGATCCTAATAATGCAACGAAAATGGAAATGTTTGCGTTGATGTCTTATATGGATGACAAAGGACTTACCAATAATACGGGTATGAAGTCTTTTAACAAGATGACAGCGTATTCGTCACAGGCAGAATACAATGGCTATTGTAGCGGTATTTATGATGAAAATGCTGCATGGACGGTGGAGCGTGATTGGATTGGCATACTTGGCAATGCAAAAGAAACATTTTTTAGTATCCCACAAACATATAATCAGGGATTAGAATGTGAAAAAATAATTGAAAACTTGAAAAAGTGGAGTGATACATCTTCTGATGATGAAAATACAGATTATCAGAAGATACTTAGTGAGAGAAAAAATGAAATCTATGAAAAAGTGAAAAATGGTGATACAGAGGAGTCTTTTCAGATAGGTGGAAGTTCTTTCACAGAAAAAGAATGGGATAAGCTGCTTGCGGAAGTAGATGATATTACAGAAGAAATGCGAGAAGCAATGCGTGAGGAACATGAAAAGCGATTTGCAGAAGCTGTAAAAGAAACAACATCAAATTCAACAGATAATGTAAATGAAACAGATATTGTATCAAAACTTTTTGAAACACAAAATTCAGAAATAAAAGTGTCCAAATTCAAGGAGCATGAAACTCCAAATTATAAGTTTGTTCCCGAACCGGAAATTGGTTCAGGCGGCATGAGAATTTTGAAAAATGGACAAAGCGTAGCAGTGTTCTCTGTTGATGATTTAAAAATCCGTGTAGATGAAAAAACAGGAACAAGGGTGTTGATCAGTGAAATTCCTGGATTTGGCAACTCATGGTATGATGCAATTCCGGTAGATGCAGAATTAGAAAACGGATTAGCGGAAGCAATCGGTGTTGATGACATTCCGGAGGTCGAGCTAGAAGGATATTACATAGGAACTCATAGCAGAACCGGAATTCAGTATGTGATGAGACCGGGGGATGAAGGCAGAGGTGGTAAGGTTCTCCTTAGAAATGCAGGCGATGTTGCAAAATACAATGCTTTGGCTGAGGAGTACTATAATCGTTATCCGAACTTAGTAACAAGTCAGGAATCTGGCAGGATTTATGCTTCTTTTGAAATTTGTGGAATGATGGAGCGAACAGAAACAGGCTTTGTACGGATTGGATTCGATAATATTTCTTATAACGATAATTTTGATTATAAGAAAAATTGGAGTGCTAAGTTGACTGGAGATACATGGGAAATGTTATGGAAATGGCTGGAAGAAAACAGAAACCGTATGGAAAAAGTTGGTGAGTTTAGTACTTGGGGAAATATTATTGATGAACTTGGCGGTTCGTATGAGAGAGTGTGGTCTGATGAAGAAATATTACAAGGATACTTGAACAATTAGATGAAGTGAAAATTTCAGTTTGGCGAAGATATATAATAAGTAATGAAGTAGTCCCTATCACAAGATTCAATGTGATAGGGATTGTTTTATGTGTTAGACCGGAACAGAAAGTATATCCTACGCAAAATAAGATTTATCTATAAGTAAATGTTATTACTTGGATAAAACTTGTACATGACTAATCTTTGTAAAAATATACTAGAAAACGACAGAAGACAATTACGTCACTTCTTCGTCACTTCCTGGCAGCAGTCGAAACATTGGTATCTATCACTTGGGCACTCGATGGAAGCCAGAAGAGGTAAGCAGAAACGCTTATTTTTTCTTATAAGGAGTGTTCGATTCCTGTCACCCGCATAATCCAGGAGAGTCTTGATGATGAGTCATCTAGGCTCTTTTTGTATTTAGAAAACCACGCGATAGTCGCGTGGTTCCGTAGAGCTTTAGCGGTGTATTCAGTAATAAAAACTCCTAATGTGTATAATAAAGACGTGACCTGCCAGTTACGTAAATAAAAACACATTAGGAGGACAGTA
>JBGVRS010000103.1:0-9600 GCA_045128635.1 Lachnospiraceae bacterium | reverse complement strand
CGCTTCTCCCACACCTTTGACTGCTCCACTGCCAAGATATCTTTGAATTGCCACGATATCTTCCGGCGGACGAAGTTCGTAAGAAGTTACCTGCAGCTGTGTTCCATACATTGGATGTTCCACATACTGACCTTCCAGACTGATAAAATCACCTTCATTAAGATAACCAAACACACCCGTACAGGTCATCTCTTCCTCGCCATTTACCAGTTCAAAAACCGTATAACCATTTTCTGCATTTCGAAAGATAATGTGTTCTACATACCCTTCCATAAAATCCCCCTAAAATTAAGCATAGGGGCACAACTAACGTTATGCCCCCAAACATATCTAACTATTATTCGATATTATTTTTGATTCCGGATAACATTTCAACGTATTTACCAGTTCCGATAGCTACGCATGTCATTGGATCTTCTGCTACCATTGTGTTAATTCCTGTTTTAGATTCAATCAATTCATCTAATCCACGAATCAAACTTCCGCCACCTGTTAATACGATACCACGATCTGCGATATCTGCTGCAAGTTCTGGTGGAGTTTTTTCAAGCACGCTGTGTACAGCTTCTACGATCTGTGCTGTTGTTTCTCTTAAAGCTTCTTCTGTTTCTGTAGAAGTTACTGTTACTGTCTTTGGAAGACCTGTTACAAGGTTACGTCCGCGAACATCTAAAGTTTCCACTGTATCCTTTGGATAGCAGGTTCCTACTTTAATCTTGATATCTTCTGCTGTTCTTTCACCGATCAACAGATTGTGTTTTTTACGCATGAAACGAACGATCGCTTCATCGAAATCATCTCCGGCAATTTTGATAGATGTACTTACAACGGTACCGCCTAAAGAAATAACTGCGATATCTGTTGTACCACCACCGATATCTACGATCATGTTACCACATGGTCTTGCAATATCAATACCGGCACCGATCGCTGCTGCGATTGGTTCTTCAATAATTGCAACTTCTCTTGCTCCTGCCTGGTAAGTTGCATCTTCTACTGCTTTCTTTTCAACTTCTGTAACACCGCTTGGTACACAAACTGCGATACGAGGTTTTCTAAAGCTCTTCTTGCCTGCTGCTTTCTGAATGAAATGTTTTAACATTTTTTCAGTAACTGTGTAATCAGAAATAACACCCTGACGAAGCGGACGAACGGCTACGATATTACCTGGTGTTCTACCAAGCATTAATCTTGCTTCTTCTCCAATTGCTTTGATCTTATTTGTATCTCTGTCAAATGCTACTACTGATGGTTCTTTTAAAACAACACCCTTGCCTTTGATGTAAACAAGAATGCTGGCAGTTCCTAAATCAATCCCGATATCCTGAGATCCTGTCATACTTTCAAACATATCTGCTTTCCTTTCTTCCAGTTAATATATCTATATTGAATAATTCCATAGTTTCTCAATCGTAATTATTATATACAAAAATATTGGAAAATCAAACTGTTTTTCCTCCAAGAATTCTTAATTTTCTATGAACATTTTGTGCAATTTATTCATTTTTGATGTAACATTTTGCTTTTTTCGTGCATAGGATGTTTGTGATAGAAAAAAAAGAGTGATGATTTTGCAAGGGAAACTTCAAATTAATGTTGTAACAATCATAGGAAACCGTCCTGTGGTCGGTGCCAGAGTACGGGTTTATGTCAGCGGCAATCCTGACAATGTATTATATGAACTGGTGACAAATGAATCGGGGCTGACAGACGAGATTGAACTGGAAACACCGGATATTGCTTACAGTATTTCTCCAAGCGAGCCTCAGCCTTACGGCGAATATACGGTAGATGTCCGTGCAGAAGGGTATGAAGATGCAGAGGTTTCCAGTACAGAAGTACTGCCTGATACCACCGCAATTCTGGAAGTACGCATGACGCCGCTGGCAGAAAGCCAGCAGTTTACAAGAATCGTAATTCCGCCACATACCCTGTTTGGAAACTATCCGCCAAAGATTGCGGAACCGGAAATCACGCAGTCCGCAGAATCCGGAGAAATCGTTTTAAACAGAGTGGTAATCCCGGAATATATTATTGTCCATGATGGTGTTCCAAATGATGATACCGCCCAAAACTACTGGGTTCGCTATCGGGATTATATTAAAAATGTGGCTTCCTGCGAAATTTATGCCACATGGACCGATGCAGCCATCCGGGCAAATATTCTTGCTATTATGTCATTTACACTCAATCGAGTTTTTACAGAATTTTATAGAAACCGTGGATTTGATTTTACCATTACTTCTTCCACCGCTTTTGACCATAAATTTGTTTACGGCAGAAATATCTATGACACCATTTCTCAGATTGTAGATGAAATGTTTGGAAATTATCTTGCCCGTCCCGGTATTAAACAGCCAATCCTTACGCAGTATTGTGACGGGGAGCGGGTAACCTGTCCAAACTGGATGACCCAGTGGGGTTCTCAGGATTTAGGAAAACGTGGCTATAGCACCATTGAAATTCTCCGCTACTACTACGGCGACAGCATTTACATTGCAACCGCGGAAGAAGTATCCGGTGTACCTTCCTCCTATCCAGGATACGATCTGGAAGTAGGCTCTTATGGTGAAAGTGTTTTGACCATTCAGGAACAGTTAAATACAATCTCAGAGTCATACCCTGCCATCCCACGGGTTTCTGAAGACGGAATTTATGGAAATGCAACGGCAAATTCCGTACGGATTTTCCAGTCCATATTTAATCTGCCTCAGACAGGGGTTGTGGATTACCGCACCTGGTATCGGATTTCTGAGATTTATGTGGCGGTTACAAGAATTGCAGAATTGATGTAAATCAGTTATAATCTCCCTAAGATACACAGGGAGATTATTAATTTATGAGTGAGACAAAACGACAACGAAATTCGGTAATAGAACTGCTTAGAATCCTATGCATTCTGATGGTTATTGCAGGTCATTATTATGCTCACGGCATTGCCTATGCCATGGCACCATTTGGACCGGAAACCTATTCTTTAAGAATCCTTGCCATGCAGCTAATCTCTTTTGGAGCAGACATTGCAAATGACCTTTTTGTTATCATTACCGGTTATTATATGATAAATTCGACCATGAAAGGAAAACGCATTGGAAAACTGTTTGCTGAAATGCTGTTTTATGCATGGGTAATCGTATTGGTATTCCATCTGACTGGTTTAAAAACACCGACCGGTGAAGCATTGAAGGAAGCATTACTTCCATTCTGGTCCGGCGAAAACTGGTTCGTGACCTGCTACCTTTTACTTTGTCTGATGGTTCCGTTTTTGAATCCATTTTTAAAGAATCTGGAGCAGAAACAGTTTGTTAAACTGCTTGCGATTCTTTTCGCAATCCGTTTTGTAACTCCGCTTTTTGACACCAAAACATTCTGGAGTACGGCTCATGGATTTGAACAGTTTATTTTCCTGTATATGATCGGTGCTTACATCAAACTTCATGGGTTCCATATAAAGGCACTGCAGAACAAATGGTGCTGGCGAGGCATCTTGGTTGTTTTAATCGGCTTATGGTTTGCCATCAGTGCCGGCGCAGGCATCAAGGGACTAACATTCCAAAATGCAGAACTTATCGGAGATGTAACAAAATATTTCCCGATTTTCAGTGTACTGATTTCTTCTGCACTACTGGTTGTGGCCCTTGGAATCAAGCCATTCCACTGTAAGTTTATCAACCTGATCAGCGGCTCTGTACTGGCAGTTTATTTAATCCATGATAATCCGCTGGTAAGAGAATTTATCTGGTGAACAATTTCACCAAACATTAATCAGATTGGTTCTAATCATATTTTTATACACATGATACAAAAAGTATTGTTCGTTTTTGTATCATGTGTCGTAATCGATCAGATTAGAATCTGGTTATTAGAAAAACCGATAGAAAAACTTCTTTCAAAACGCGCAAAATAACACAAGGGAGATTCCGCTGGAATCTCCCTTATCTTATATTTTTATTAATCTAATTTTTCCATTTCCTTCATCCAAAGTGCTGCGCATGCATCACTTGGCATTCTAAGGTCACCTCTTGGTGATACTCCCACAGAACCAACCTTTGGTCCATCCGGTAAACAGGAACGTTTAAACTGCTGTGCAAAGAATCTTCTGTAGAATGTCTGCAGCCATTTCTTAATGGTCGCATTGTCATATTCTCCTGCAAATGCAGTCTGTGCCATCATGTAAATCTTCGCTGGTGTAAATCCATATCTTAAGATGTAATACAGGAAGAAGTCATGAAGTTCATATGGTCCTACCAAATCTTCTGTCTTCTGTGCAATTTCTCCATCCTTTGGTGGTAAAAGTTCCGGACTAACCGGAGTATCCAATACGTCTAACAGAATTGCAGAAATCTTTTCATCTCCGCATTTTTCTGCATAATAACGAACCAGATGACGAACCAGTGTTTTTGGTACAGAACCATTGACACCATACATGGACATGTGGTCACCATTATAGGTTGCCCATCCAAGTGCAAGCTCTGACATATCCCCTGTACCAATCACCATACCGCCAAGCTGATTTGCAATGTCCATCAGCACCTGAGTACGTTCTCTTGCCTGTGCATTTTCAAAGGTAACGTCATGGTTATTTTCATCCTGTCCAATATCTGCAAAATGTGTACGCACTGCATTTTTAATATCTACTTCACGAAGCTCTGCTCCCAGACGTCTTGTCAGTTCACAGGCATTGTTGTAGGTTCTGTCTGTTGTACCAAAGCAAGGCATGGTTACTGCTGTGATGCAGCTTCGGCTCTTTCCAAGAGCATCAAATGCAAGGGCAGTTACTAAAATTGCCAGTGTAGAATCCAGACCTCCTGAAATACCTACCACTGCATGATTACAGTTGGTGTGTTCCAGACGTTTTTTCAGACCCATGGTCTGAATTTCAAGAATTTCTGCGCATCGTTCTTCCCAAGCTGTTCTTCCCTGTGGAATAAATGGGGATGGGTCAATTTTTCTTGTCAGCATCAGTGGACGTTCTTTTAATTCAAAATCAACTTCCAGATAATCATCATCCACCGGATTTTCTGTTACAAAAACTGTATTTTTGCGTCTGTCTCCCACAAGACGTTCTAAATCAATATCTGTGTAAGTGATGCCGCATTTATATTTTTCGGATTCTGCTAAAATAGTTCCATTTTCAGCAATGAGATTGTGTCCGCCAAATACTAGGTCTGTGGTAGATTCACCTTCTCCTGCAGATGCGTATACGTAACCACAGAAAAGTCTTGCTGACTGCTGTGAGATCAGCTGACGTCTGTATTCACTCTTTCCGGTTGTTTCATCACTTGCAGAAAGATTGACGATCACAGTTGCCCCATGAAGCGCATGGGAAACACTTGGTGGATTTGGTGCCCATAAATCTTCACAGATTTCTGCTGCCACCACCAGATTTTTATCGTTTTCACAAGTAAATAACAGGCTTGTACCAAACGGTACCATTTCACCCTCAAAATCAATGTATTCGTAACCTTTTTTACCTGGCGCAAAAGTTCTTACCTCACCAAATTCTGCATGGTTTGGCAGATAAGTCTTTGGTACGATACCAAGCAGTTGACCGCCTTCAAAAGCTGCCGCCACATTGTAAAGCTTTCCGCGGTGTTCCCATGGAAGACCTACAAAAATGATTCCTCTTAAATTCTGGCTTACTTCTACCAGACGAATCAGTTCTTCTTTTGCACTTTTGATCAAAAGGTCCTGGGCGAATAAATCTCCACAGGTGTACCCTGTCAAGCAAAGCTCTGGAAACACAATGATCCCCGCTCCGCCTTCTGAAGCTTCTTTCATTAATTTTTCAATTTCCGCTCCGTTGTGTGCCACGTCGGCTACTTTGATTTTCGGAGTGACTACCGCTGTTTTAACAAACCCGTAATTCATACTATTTACTCCTTTTAATTAACTCTTTCAGCTCTTCTACAGTAAATTTATATTTTGTGTTACAGAAATGACATCCTACTTCGATGGTTTCTCCATCCTGTACCATATCATTTAAGTTTTTACGGCCTACACCGATAAGCGCTTTTTCTACTCGCTTCTTATCACAGTTACAGTAAAACTGTGTCGCCATGTGATCTGTAATTTCCAGATCAAATTCCCCAAGAAGCTCTTCTAAGATCATTTCCGGTGATAAGCCCGCATCAAGCATGGAAGTGACACTCTTTACATTTGCAAGTTTTTCTTCCAGCTTATCAACTACTTTTTCATCAATGAACGGCATCAGCTGAATGATAAATCCACCTGCCTGTTTGACTGTATTGTCTTTGTTCATTAAAACCCCAAGACCTACTGCTGAAGGCACCTGTTCACTGGTTGCAAAGTAATAGGTTAAATCGTCTCCGATCTCACCTGTCTTTAATTCTACAGTACCATTGTATGGTTCTTTTAATCCCATATCTTTAATAACATTTAAAATACCGATACCAATGGCTCCGCCTACGTCAAGCTTTCCCTGTGCATTTGGCGGAAGCATGGCATTTGGATTATCTACATAACCTTTTACATTTCCCTTGCTGTCTGCTGTAACAGTATTTCCACCAAGAGGTCCGCTTCCTTTCATTTGAAGAGTTAAAACATCTTTTTCACCCTTCATCATCACACCCATCATTGCGCCGGCACTTAAGAGTCTTCCAAGTGCTGCTGTTGCAACCGGGCTTGTATTGTGAGATTCTCTTGCTTTTTCAACCAGCTCTCTGGATGTGATCGCAAAAGCACGAATCTGCTGATTAGCCGCCATGGCTCTTACAATATAATCTCCCATTTTCATAATCTCCTCTATGATCTGGCAGGTCTTCTGCAAACGAAATAGATTCGCTCAGAATCTTCTGCCGGTAATTCTCTTGTAAATGCATTGTACACGTGAAGCAGTTCCAGACCGGATTCCTTAATTAATTCTTCCACTCTTTCCTGCTGGTAGGCACGCTGCAAATGTGTTTCTTCATATTTGCGATATCTGCCATCTTCTTCCCGAATAAACAACGATAAATCGTACTCGTTGATCTCCTCTTCTTCATCATAAAAGTTGTCCCAGATGAAGCTGGATTCTTCACGATCTTCTGCAAATGTATTGTCTGCGAGAATATTTTCGTACTTGTACATAGTATTCATATCGAAAATGAAAATCCCTTCATTGTCCAGATAGTTATGTACCAGCTTAAACACATCCAGTAAATCTTCATCTTCTAAAATGTAATTCATGGAATCACAGATACTCACCACCGCTTTTACAGTACCATAGAGTTCAAATTCTCTCATATCCTGTAAAAGATATAAAATATCCAGACCGGATTCTTCTCGTTTTTCCATGGCAATTTCCAGCATTTCCTCGGCATTGTCAATCCCGATCATGTCAAATCCTGCCTTTGCCAGAAGTTCTGTCACACTTCCGGTACCGCATCCCAAATCCAGTACGATTCCTTCCTGTATTCCTTCTTCAGCAAGAAGTTCTTTTACATAGTCTGTCCATTCCTCATATGGAATATTATCCATAAATAAATCATAGACCTTTGCAAATCCACTATATGCTTCCATGTACACTCCTTAAATGGCTCTTGTCGCAGTTTTCAGCCATACCAGTTCTTCTTCTGTCATATAAGCTGAAAGCTCATTGTAAACTCTGCTGTGATAATCATTCAGCAGCTGTTTTTCCTTACTATTTAATAATGTCACATCTACCGCATCCAAGTCAAATGGAACAATGGTCAATGTTTCAAAATTTAAAAATCTGCCGTATTCTGTTGTTTCTGCTACCTGGCAAAGAATCAGATTTTCCAGACGTACTCCGTGAGCACCCTCTTTGTAGAAGCCCGGTTCATTGGATACGATCATACCCGGTTTGAACGGATCATTTTCACCATATCCTGGTCTTCCTTTCCAGTTGATTCTGGCCGGCACTTCGTGAACATTTAATACAAAACCGATTCCGTGACCTGTTCCGTGATTATAATCAAGACCTTCTTCCCAAAGTGGCTGACGAGCTACCATATCCAGATTTTCTCCGGTACAGCCTTCTTTAAATTTCACTGCGCCCAGTCTTAAGTTTCCTTTCAGAACAGTTGTAAAATGTCTCTTTTCTTCCTCAGTTACCGGACCCATGGCAAAGGTTCTTGTAATGTCAGTTGTTCCTTCCAAATACTGTCCGCCACTGTCTACAAGAAGTAATCCTTCCGGCTTAATTTTCGCATTGGACTCTGCTGTCGCACTGTAGTGAATAATTGCGCCGTGTGGACCATAGCCCGCAATGGTTGTAAAGCTTTCTTCCACAAATCCCTTCTGCGCCTGACGGAAACCTTTGACACATTCAGCGATAGAAATTTCTGTCATTTCCACTTTTCCGGCATTCTGTTTTAACCAGTACATGAACTTTGTCATGGCAATACCGTCTTTTAAGTGGGCTGCTCGTACATTTTCCTGCTCTTTTGCATTTTTCACACATTTTGTGTATGCAACCGGAGTCATGCCTTTGATCAGGCGCACTCCAGCCGGAATATTTTCCAGCAACGCATAGCTTGTTTTCTGGTCATTTACCCAGATGCTTGCCACATGCAATGTTTTTACATAATCATATACATTCAAGTAGTCATCCAGCACAACGCCTGCCATTGTAAGTGCCATTTCCTGTTCTTCGTTCAAGGAACCTTTCTGAATAAACAGACGTACCTCCTGTTCTGTAATGATACAGAAAGATAACACAACCGGATTAAATGCAATGTCATCGCCACGCATATTAAAGAGCCATGCAATATCATCCAGAGAAGTCAAAAGAAGGCTCTCAGCGCCTTTCTTATTCATTTCTTCTCTAATAACCGCAAGCTTTTCTGTAAAAGAAGCTCCGCAGTTTTCATCTTCCAAAAACCATGCCGGCTTTCTGGAAAGTGCCGGACGGTCTTCCCATATTTCTCCTACCAGATCTTTTTCATAAATAATTCGAATTTTGGTATTTCCCAATGCATCTTCTAATTCTTCCATGAAACTTGCGCTAAGGCATCTTCCGTCAAAGCCCAGTGTCATATTTTCACCAAGATGTTCTGCCAAGTATTCTGTTAAGGTTGGAACACCTTCCACACCCATTTTCATCAGGTCGATACCTGTTCCTTCAAGCTGTCCCGATGCCTGCAGGAAATATCTTCCGTCTGTCCAAAGTCCTGCAAAATCATGTCCAACCAGCAATGTTCCCGCACTTCCTGTGAAACCGGAAATCCAGCTTCTTGTTTCAAAGTAAGCGCCTACATATTCTGAAGCATGAAAGTCATCTGTTGGAATCACATAATAGTCAATTCCATTCTCTTTCATTAAACTGCGTAATTTTTCTAATTTCATGCGTTTTCCCCTTTCCTGCGCATTTCTACTTGTCTCATTCGATAATAATATAAAGGAATCAGTGGAATCAAGGCTGCAACCCATGCTGCCGGGTCACAGAAACAGATTCCCGCATATCCAAAGTTCGTTCCGATAATTTTAATTAACAGTGCTCTGGCTGCCAGTTCAAACACGCCTCCAAACATGGCATCCACACCATATCCGATTCCCTGTAACGTGTTTCTGAAAATAAAGATAGATGCAAGCGGTAAATAAAACCAGGATGCAATGGAAAAATACTGTTCTGATAAT
>JBGVRS010000102.1:0-70994 GCA_045128635.1 Lachnospiraceae bacterium | reverse complement strand
ATTAGCGAATATCTTGATAATATTTCGCTGGAGGACATTCTTCAACGAAATGAGACTTTATGATGGGACAAAAGAACGCTGCATGATTAATAAAAAACAAGAGATGATATGAAATCCCTTGCTTTATCTTAAGTGCAATATAGAAATGTACCCGAAACTTTCAAGCTTCACAAGAGATTGAAAAAAAACTTGACATATAAGAAAAATGGTTCTATAATTCAGAATAATTTAATATATTATATAAACCGTTGAAGCGGAGATAACGGCAATGATGCCTTTACAGAGAGCCTGTGTTGGTGAGAGTCAGGTGAGAAACAAGTTGTCAAATGGACCGCTGAGGGTACAGAGGAAATGTGAGATTGCAAAGTATTCTGTAACGTATTGGCATACGTCAGTTGCCAAAGATATGATGGTATCTTATAAAGAGCACGGATTGCCCGTGAATTCAAGGTGGCACCGCGGATAATGATTTATTCGTCCTTGACAGAAACGAAAGTTCTGTCAAGGACTTTGTTGTTTCTGGAAATTCACATTTTTTGGAGGTATATATTATGCAGTTTAATGGAATCGATTTTGACACTTATTTAAAAAACTATCCGGATAAGAACGGATACTTTGGAAGATACGGCGGCGCGTATATTTCTGATGAATTAAAAGCAGCTATGGCAGAAATTAATGATGCTTACTTTACAATCTGTAAATCACGTAAATTCATTGCAGAACTTCGTCGTATCCGTAAAGAATTCCAGGGAAGACCAACACCAATTTCTCATCTGGAACGTCTTTCTAATTCTCTTGGAGATGTACAGCTTTATGTAAAACGTGAAGATTTAAACCACACAGGTGCACATAAGTTAAATCACTGTATGGGTGAAGTGTTACTTGCGAAATTTATGGGTAAAAAGAAAGTAATTGCAGAAACCGGTGCAGGACAGCACGGTGTAGCCATGGCAACAGCAGCAGCTTATTTTGGTATGGAATGTGACATTTACATGGGGTCTGTAGATATTAAAAAGCAGGCTCCAAACGTAGCAAGAATGAAAATTCTTGGTGCAAACGTGGTAGAAGTAACCCATGGCCTTGCAACATTAAAAGAAGCAGTAGATGCAGCATTTGAAGCATACGCAAGAGAATATAAAGATGCAATTTACTGTATCGGTTCCGTACTTGGACCACACCCATTCCCAATGATGGTTCGCGAATTCCAGAGTGTTGTAGGATTTGAAGCAAGAGATCAGTTTGTGGAAATGACTGGAGAACTTCCTGATGCAGTTGTAGCATGTGTAGGCGGCGGTTCCAATGCGGCCGGTATGTTTGCCGGATTCTTAAATGAACCAGTAGAAATTTACGGTGTAGAACCACTCGGACGCGGAACAAAACTTGGTGATCATGCAGCAAGTTTGAAATATGGTACAGAAGGAATCATGCATGGATTTAACAGCATTATGTTAAAAGATGAAAATGGAGATCCGGCACCGGTTTACTCTGTAGCCAGTGGTCTTGATTATCCATCATCAGGTCCTGAACATGCCTTCTTACATGACCTTGGCAGAGTAAAATATGATGTGATCAATGATGATGAAACCATTGATGCATTCTTCAAACTTGCCAGAATGGAAGGTATCATCCCTGCAATCGAAAGTGCTCATGCGGTTGCATATGGTATGAAGCTTGCAAAACAGATGGGCAAAGGTTCAATTCTTATCAACCTTTCAGGAAGAGGCGATAAGGATATGGATTATGTCATTGAAAATTATGGTATTCCTGAAAAATAAAGCTTTTTGGCGTCGTTGAAAAACGACGCCTTTTTGAACAGATAATGAAAATGTTATGTAGACAATATCTTATCTTTCTGCTATGATATAAAATATCAAAAATCTAGTGCAAATCAGCACGATTATTCCACACAAAAACTATAAAAAATTCAGAATCAATAAGTAATTTTACCACCTTGAAATACGTAATATTACGTGTTAAAATTAAAGGGTGGTGGGGAAGGAGACACAAAAGATGCCAATGACACCTAAAGAGATGATCAGATTTCTAAAAAAGAATGGATTTGTGATTGTCAGTCAAAATGGTTCTCATGTGAAATTGAAAAATTTTCAAACGGGAAAACAGACGATTGTTCCGTACCACGGAAAAGCAATGAAAAAAGGGTTAGAACAAGCAATATTGAAGCAAGCAGGTTTGAGTTGATTTTTAAAGGAGTATTCGTTTATGAAGAAATTATTTTATCCGGCAGTATTTCATAAAGAAGAAGGAGGCTTTTGGGTATCATTCCCGGATTTTCCTGAGTGTTTTACAGAGGGTGACAATTTAGAACAAGCTTATGAAATGGCGGTTGATGCGTTGGGCTTGGCAATTGTAAGCAGAAAAGAAGAAGGAGTTGAGATTCCTGAACCAACTGTACCAGATGACGTTGAAATGAATGATGGAATATTAGTTGTTGTGAATTTTGATATGATGGAATATTTGAGAAAGCATAATTCAAAAGCAGTAAAGAAAACTTTAAGTATTCCGGAATGGCTTAATGAAGAGGCACTTCGTAGAGGTTTAAACTTTTCCCAGGTGCTTCAGGAAGCATTGATGAAAAAAATATCTATCAGCTAAAGTATAGTAAAAGCCCCACGTTTGAACGTGGGGCTTGTTTTGCGTTAAAAACAAATCAGATAATTAGTTTCCCATCATGAATGCGATTAATTTATCGATATCTTCTTTTTCGTAAGCGATGATTTCGAGTTCTGGGATTTCTCCATTAGAGAAAATGTTTGCCATAGAAACATACTGGCATAATTTGGATTTTAAGTTTAATCTGTCGCCTTCGCCTGTAACGAGTTCAACTTTACCTGCGCAAGAGTCAACTACCTGGAAGAATTTGTCGATGTTGTTAATGTTCTGAATTTTCATAGTACCTTCTCCTTTGAAATATGTAATTATATCATTTTTATTCTACATAAATCTTTAGAAAAAGTCTACCTGAAAAATGTAAATGATTCTTTAAAATTCACCAAAAAACATCACATTTAATTTACATAATTTTCACGAAAAACGGGTGATGCATTTTACAAAGAAAGGATATCCTAAAATCTGTCAGGAGGACCTGACAATGACGATCGTTTTGAAAAAAAATAAAAGCAAAACAAGGAGATTCGAAAACTTATGAAAAAGAAAATTGTAACATTACTTATGATGGCAGCACTGGCTGCAACAGCTCTTGCAGGCTGCGGTGCAAAAGAAGAAGCAGAAGCACCGGCGGCAACTGTAGAAACAGCAGAATTAGATTTTGATTATGACAATGATATCGCGGTTATTTCCCGTGAAGACGGTTCCGGCACAAGAGGAGCGTTTGTGGAACTTTTTGGTGTAGAACAGAAAAATGATGCGGGTGAAAAGGTTGATTACACAACTGTAGAAGCAACCATTACAAACAATACTTCCGTTATGATGACAACGGTTGCAAATGATGAATATGCAATCGGCTACATTTCCCTTGGTTCTATGGATGATACTGTGAAGGCTTTGAAAATTGATGGTGCAGATGCAAGCGTGGAGAACATTAAAAACGGTACATACACAGTAAACAGACCATTCAATCTTGCAGTACAAGGTGAACTTAGCGAAGCAGCACAGGATTTTTTGAACTATATCATGAGTGCTGAAGGACAGGCTGTTATTGAAGAAGAAGGCTATATCAAAATTGATGAAGCTGCCGTCTCATTTGAAAGCAACGGTGCAGAAGGTAAGGTAGTTGTAGCAGGTTCTTCCTCTGTAACCCCGGTTATGGAAAAATTAAAAGAAGCTTATGCAGCAATAAACACAAACGTAACAATCGAAATCAACACAAACGATTCTTCAACCGGTGTTTCCTCTGCAATCGAAGGTACATGTGACATCGGTATGGCTTCCAGAGCATTAAAAGATACTGAAACAGCCGAAGGCGTAAACGAAGTGACAATCGCAAAAGATGGTATTGCAGTCATTGTAAACAATAACAATCCGGTAGAAGATTTAACAACAGAAACAGTGAAAAACATTTATGTAGGTGACATTTTAACATGGTCAGAAATCTAAAAGAAAAGGTAATGGAAATTGTATTTCTGGCAGCGGCATGTGCTTCGATCATTGCAGTTGCCCTGATCTGCATTTTCCTTTTCCAGAGTGGTCTGCCTGCCATGAAGGAAATCGGTTTATCCGATTTCCTTTTTGGAACAGAGTGGAGACCGGGAAATAACTTGTTTGGAATTTTCCCGATGATTGTGGGAAGCATTTATGTGACCGCAGGTGCAATTATCATAGGTGTACCGATTGGTCTTTTTATGGCAGTTTATCTGGCAATGTATTGCCCGGATAAGGTTTATAAAGTATTAAAACCTGCAGTGGATCTTCTTGCAGGGATTCCTTCAATTGTATATGGATTTTTTGGAATAGTAGTGATTGTTCCGGCAGTTCGATATTTCTTTAATGAAATTATCGATTTAAACGGAAAAGGTGACAGCATTTTAACAGCTTCTATTGTGCTTGGAATCATGATTTTGCCGACCATTATCGGAGCGGCAGAACCTGCAATCCGTGCAGTGCCGAAAATGTATTATGAAGGAGCTTTGGCACTGGGAGCAGATCACGAAAGAAGTACTTTCGCAGTTGTATTCCCGGCAGCACAGTCAGGAATTCTTGCCAGCGTGATTTTAGGCATCGGCAGAGCAATCGGTGAAACAATGGCAGTGGTCATGATCGCAGGAAATCAGCCACGTATGCCGCAGAGTATTTTAAAGGGTGTTCGAACAATGACAGCGAACATCGTAATGGAAATGGGCTACGCAGCAGATCTTCACAGAGAAGCATTGATTGCAACAGGTGTTGTACTGTTCGTGTTCATTTTGATCATTAATCTGTCATTCTCAGCACTGAAGAGAAAGGGGAAAAATTAAATGAAAATCGCAGGCAGAAAACCACTCTCTTTTGTAATTAGATGTTTTGTATACATATCTGCAGCGCTGACAGTTGGAGCACTTGGATTTTTAATCGCATATATTTTACTTAAGGGTGTGCCGCATTTATCACTGGATCTGTTTGCATGGGAATATACCTCTGACAACTGTTCCATGATGCCGGCAATTATCAACACTTTTCAGATGACTTTTTTTGCACTTCTGATCGCAGTACCTTTCGGAATTGGTTCTGCCATTTATTTGGTGGAATATGCGAAACGAGGTAATAAACTGGTAGAGATTGTTCGAATTACAACGGAAACACTGACAGGGATTCCATCTATCGTCTATGGACTTTTTGGAATGCTGTTTTTTGTAAATAAATTGCAGTGGCGCTTATCAATCATGGCAGGTGCCTGTACGCTGGCGATTATGGTATTGCCAGTGATCATGAGAACTACTGAGGAAGCACTTCTTGCAGTACCGGATTCCTATAGAGAAGGAAGTTTTGGTCTTGGTGCCGGAAAGCTGCGTACAGTATTTCAGATTGTGCTGCCCTCTGCCATGCCTGGAATCTTATCAGGTGTCATTCTGGCGGTAGGACGTATCGTTGGAGAAACAGCAGCACTGATTTACACTGCGGGTACAGTTGCGGGCATTGCAACAAATCTGTTTTCTTCTGGAAGAACACTGGCGATTCATATGTATTGTCTCTCCAGCGAAGGCATGCATATCGATCAGGCCTATGCAACTGCAGTGGTACTTTTGATTGTTGTTATTTTTATTAATTTGCTTTCATCCAAGATTGCAAAACGTGTAACGAAAGGTTAGAAATTTATGAATAAATTTACAGTGGAAAATCTGAACTTGCATTATGGGGATTTTCACGCATTGAAAAACGTTTCTTTAAATATTCCGGCAAATGAAATTACAGCTTTTATCGGTCCTTCCGGTTGTGGAAAGTCCACATTTTTAAAAACATTGAATCGCATGAATGATCTGGTGGAAGGATGTAAGATTATCGGGGACATTCGTCTGGATGGAGAAGACATTTATGGAAATATGGATGTGAACCTTCTTAGAAAACGAGTAGGGATGGTTTTTCAGAAACCAAATCCGTTTCCAATGAGTGTTTACGATAACATTGCCTTCGGACCAAGAACTCATGGTATTCACGCGAAAGCAAAACTGGATGAAATTGTAGAAAAATCATTAAGGGATGCGGCGATTTGGGATGAATTAAAGGATCGTCTGAAAAAGAGTGCATTAGGTTTATCCGGTGGTCAGCAGCAGCGTTTGTGCATTGCGAGAGCTTTGGCGGTACAGCCGGAAGTGATTTTGATGGATGAGCCTACATCTGCGCTGGATCCGATTTCTACAAATAAAATCGAAGATCTGGTACTGGATTTAAAGAAAGATTATACAATTATTATGGTAACTCATAATATGCAGCAGGCAACCCGTGTATCTGATAACACTGCATTTTTCTTACTGGGAGAAGTGATTGAATACGATAAAACAGAAAAACTCTTCTCAATGCCGGCAGATAAACGTACAGAAGATTACATCACAGGAAGGTTTGGTTAATTATGAGAAATCGATTTGACAGACAGTTAAAAAAATTAAATGATGAACTGATCGATATGGGCAGTATGATTGAAAAATCTATTGAGAAAGCCCTGGTTGCCCTGGTGACTCAGAATGTGGAGAAGGCGCAGGAGGTAATTACCTTTGATCTGGAAATTGACAGACAGGAGAGAGAAATTGAAAGCCTCTGTATGAAGCTTCTTCTTCAGCAGCAGCCGGTAGCCAGAGATTTGAGACTTATTTCATCAGCACTGAAAATGATCACAGATATGGAACGTATCGGAGATCAGGCGGCAGATATTGCAGAACTGGCAATTTTTATGGCAGAAAAACCATATATTAAAGAATTAAAGCACATTACTCAGATGGGGCAGGAAACAATGGTTATGGTAGTGACCAGTGTAGATGCCTTTGTGGAAAAAGATTTGCAAAAGGCACAGGAAGTACTGGTGCATGATGATATTGTGGATCAGCTTTTTGATGCAGTAAAATCAGAGCTCATTGAAATGATTCATCAGGATAAAGAAATCGGAGAGCAGGCAACAGACCTTCTGATGGTTGCAAAATATTTTGAAAGAATCGGAGACCATGCGACAAACATCGCAGAGTGGGTCATTTATTCTATGACAGGTGAACATGAAAAAATTATCAAAAGTGAAGATAAATAAAAGTTCAGGTAAAAAGTTTTACATAGATTTTACATAGACTACCTTTTTGATTTTACTTGCGTAATATAGTCTGTTTTGTGTAAACTAATAAACGGTTAAAATTTACACAAGAAAATAATAAGAGGTAAAGGTTATGGACTTTTTTGGAATCTTAAAAATGGTCGGAGGGCTTGCACTCTTCCTTTATGGTATGGATTTAATGGGAGAAGGTCTTGCAAAGGCTTCCGGTGGTAAGATGGAAAAGATGTTAGAGTCTTTGACATCTAATACGTTAAAAGCAGTTGCCCTTGGTGCAATTGTAACTGCGGTTATTCAGAGTTCTTCCGCAACAACGGTCATTGTTGTAGGTTTTGTAAACTCTGGTATTATGAAATTAGGTCAGGCAGTGGGTGTTATCATGGGTGCCAATATTGGTACAACAATGACATCATGGCTGCTTAGCTTAACAGGAATTGAAAGCGGCAACTTCTTTATGCAGTTGTTAAAACCATCATCATTCTCACCTGTTTTAGCGGTAATCGGTGTGATCTTCATGCAGTTCTTAAAGAGCGACAAGAAGAAAAATGTTGGTATGATCATGGTTGGTTTTGCAATCCTCATGACAGGTATGGATACTATGAGTGCAGCGGTAAAACCACTGGCAAATGTACCTGAATTTACAAACATTTTATTAATGTTCTCTAACCCAATCTTAGGTATGGCAGCAGGTGCGATTTTGACAGCGATTATTCAGAGTTCTTCTGCATCTGTTGGTATTTTACAGGCGCTTTGTATTTCCGGTGCAGTTACAACGGGTACAGCTCTTCCAATTATCATGGGTCAGAACATTGGTACTTGTGTGACGGCGATGATTTCAAGTATTGGTGCAAGCAAAAATGCGAGAAGAACAGCGCTCATTCACCTGTACTTTAACTTAATCGGTACAATTATTTTCATGATTATGTTCTATGCGGCAAATGCAATCTTTAAATTTACATTTATGGATTCTGCAATTAACGCAGCAGGAATTGCTACCATTCATACAGTATTTAACGTAACAGCGACAATCTTATTATTGCCATTCTCTAAACTGCTTGTAAAACTTGCAACTATGACAGTCAGAGAAGATAAAGTGGAAGAAGCTTTACCAGACAATGCGGGCAGAACAGTTAGAATTCTTGAACCTCGTTTCCTTGAAATGCCTGCATATGCAACAGAAGTTTGTATGGAAGCAACAGAAAAAATGGCTTATCTCAGTGTAAAAGCAGTTGTAAAAGCCATGGGACTTCTTGAAAAATATGATGAAGAAGAAGCCAAAAAAGTTATTGATTTAGAAGAAGAAGTGGATGCTTACGAAGATGAGCTTGGTGCATACATGGTACAGTTAAGCCGTAAAGACCTTGCAGTTCATGAAAGCCAGACTCTTTCTATGATGCTCCACAGTATTGGAGATTTTGAACGTCTTTCAGACCATGCAGTGACAATCAGCAAGGCTGCAGAAGAAATGTATACCAAAGGTATGAAATTCTCTGTTCATGCACAGCAGGAAATTGATGAATACATTGCTCAGGTTCAGAAAATCATGAATGCAACCATCAGCTGTTTCAAAAATCATGACCTCGTGATTGCAGGAAGTATTTTCCCAATGGAAGAAGTTGCAGAACAACAGAGTGCAGATGCACGTAAGAACCATATCAGACGTTTAAGAGAAGGCAAATGTACTATCGAACTTGGTTTTGTACAGTCTGATCTCTTAACAAGTATGGAAAGTATTGTAGACCACTGCTCTAACGTAGCAGAAACAGTTATTAGTTATCGTTAAGGAGGGGTTGCCCTATGGCGCTCATTTACATCGTGGAAGATGATACCAATATTCGTGAAATTGAAAGTTTTGCTCTGAAAAACAGTGGTTATCAGACTCAGGATTTTGGAAATGCAAAAGAGTTTTATCGAGCAGTCAAAGAGAAAAAACCGGATTTGGCGCTTCTTGATATCATGCTTCCGGATGAAGACGGTATGGAAATATTACAAAAGCTTCGAAAAAACCCGGAAACAAAACGTCTGCCAATTATTATGGTGACGGCAAAAGCCACAGAGCTTGACAGAGTAAAAGGGTTGGATTTGGGAGCTGATGATTATATCATCAAACCATTTGGTGTGATGGAACTTATTTCCCGTGTCAAAGCTCTGCTTCGAAGAAGTATGGGTGAGATACAGGAAAAAATCCTGAAAGTGGATGAAATCCTTATGGATGATGAGCGACATCAGGTATATGTATCAGATAAACCATGTGAACTTACCTTTAAAGAATATGAGCTTTTACGTCTGTTGATGCAGAATCGTGGAATCGTACTCTCCAGGGATGTGATCATGGACAGAATCTGGGATATGAACTGTGATGTGGAATCCAGAACTCTGGATGTGCATTTAAAGACGCTTCGAGCGAAACTGGGAGACAGTGCTCGTCACATTAAAACCATCCGCAATGTCGGATATCGTATGGAGTAATTATATATGAGAAAAAAAATCAACACGGAACTTGTGCTGATTGCTGCTGTGGCGATTATACTGACCAGTATTTTCGCCACATTTACGTATTATCGCATTTTCCAGACAGAAGTATTTGGCTCGTTACGGACATGTGCCCATGTGCTGGCAGAGAGCATTCCTGATGAAAATTCAGACCTGGGAGATTATCCGGTGGTAGACGAAGATTTGCGTATCACTTTGATTGATGAGGATGGCACAGTATTTATGGATACCAATGCTGATATCGGAGGCATGGGAAATCATGGGGAACGACCGGAAATCAAGCAGGCTTTTTTAGAGGGAGAGGGAAGAGATGTCAGACGTTCAGAAACTTTGGAACGCAGCACGTTTTACTATGCGATGCGTCTAAAGGATGGAGACATTCTTCGTGTAGCAAAAGAAACAGGCAGTATTTACAGTATGTTTTTTGATGCAATCCCATCATTGATGCTGATTGCAGTGATTTTATTTGCATTTTGTGCACTATTAGCCCATTTTTTGACCAAAAGCTTTATTGCGCCGATTGAAAAAGTGGCGAAAAATCTGGATGGACAAGTGGATGTAGGTGACTACAAAGAACTTACACCGTTTCTGGTAACCATTCAGGAACAGCATAAAAATATTATTAAGAGTGCAAAAATGCGTCAGGACTTTACTGCCAACGTGACCCATGAATTAAAAACTCCGCTGACCTCGATTTCTGGATATGCAGAACTGATCGAAAGCGGGATGACAGGCGAAAAAGAAACGAGACGGTTCGCAAAAGAAATTCACAGAAATGCCAAGCGTCTGATTCGACTGATTAACGATATTTTGCAGCTTTCAGAGCTGGATACCAGAGAAACGACTTTAGAAACAGAACAATTGAATTTGTATGGAATGGCAGCCACTTGTGTGGAAATGTTGAAAATCAATGCGGAACCGAATCAGGTAAAACTAAACGTCAAGGGAAAATCTGCATGGATTGAAGGCAATCGAAGTATGATTGAGGAGTTGCTGTATAACCTTTGTTCTAATGCAATCCGATACAATAAACCAAATGGAACAGTAGAAGTATCGGTGAATAAAACAGAAGAAGGTGTGCTTCTACAGGTTGCAGATACCGGAATTGGTATTCCTGTCAAACATCAGGAACGTATTTTTGAACGTTTTTACAGAGTGGATAAGAGTCGTTCCAAAGAAAGGGGAGGTACAGGCCTTGGCCTTGCTATCGTAAAGCATATTGTGGCAGAACATGGCGCAAAGATTAGTCTGGAGAGCGAAGAGGGCGTTGGAACCACTATTTCCGTGCTTTTTTTCGGTAAATAAATAGCTTATAAAGGCCAGAGGGCATAGACTCTCTGGTTTTTTTGTGCTAAAATAAGTGAATTGTTTTTAGAGGGAAATGGGAGGACGATATGTATTTATTGCTTTTCTTTTTTTGGATAATTTTAAATGGAAGGCTGACAGTAGAAATCGTTGTGTTGGGACTGATGTTTGCTGCGATTGTTTATGCCTTCGTATTGAAATTTATGGGTCTTACCTGGGAGAGAGAAAAATCTTTTTGGAAGCATTTTTTGTGGGGTGTACAGTATATTGCTATTCTTTTAAAGGAAATCGCAGTGGCGAACCTTGTAGTATTAAAAATTGTATTATCTCCAAAGAAGAAGGTTCATCCTGTCATCGTAAGTTTTGATGCACCGCTGAAGAACCATATTTTACAGGCGATTTTAGCGGATTCGATCACTTTGACACCGGGAACGATTACGGTGAGACTATATGAAGAAAAATTTGAAGTTCACTGTCTGGATGAATCTATGGCAGAGGGAATTAACGATAGTATATTTGTGAAAATGTTAAGGAAATGGGAGGAGTAATTATATGGGAAGTTTTACAACAGCTTATGAGACGCTTGCAATTGCAGTAATCATCTGTATTGCGTTACTGATCGTAGCGTGTCTGATTCGTTCAGTACTTGGTCCTCGTGTAACTGACCGTATTGTTGCAGTCAATTCCATTGGAACCATGACCATTGTCATCATTGCCATTTTATCGGTCCTTTTGGAGGAGGCATATCTTTTAGATGTATGTCTGATCTACGCAATGATCAGCTTTGTGGCAGTGGTAGTACTTACAAAAATTTACACAGGCGTTTACCGTCAGGAACATGCGGAAGAAAAGGAGGAGAAATAAGATGGAGATGATTCGTTTTATTCTTGCTGCTTTTTTCTTGATTTGCGGTCTTTTGACCATGGCTGCAGCTGTTTTTGGGATGTTTCGCTTTAAGTTCGTGTTAAACAGAATGCATACAGCAGCCACATCAGATACTTTTGGATTGTTACTTTCCATGATTGGGCTGATTATCTGGAAAGGATTCGGGTTTGAAGCCTTGAAGATGTTAATCATTATTTGTTTTTTCTGGATTTCCGGACCGGTATCCAGTCATCTGATCGCCCGCATGGAAGTGTCTACCAATGAAAAACTGGAAGAGGAATGTGAGGTAAAGAAACATGGAGAGCTTTAGAATTCTATTATTGATTTTCCTCGTACTATGTGCATTGTTTGTTAGTTTTTCAAAAAATCTGCTGGTTTCAGTCGTAATTTTTATGTCCTATAGTTTGATCATGTCCATTATCTGGGTTCTTTTGGAATCACCGGACCTTGCAATTACGGAAGCGGCAGTTGGTGCCGGAGTTACCAGTGTCCTCTTTTTTATTACATTGAAACGAATTAGTGCCATTGGGAAGGCTCATGCAGATGAGCAGGACGCAACAACGAAAGAAATTAATGCCCGTCCGGCAGTGAAACGTTTTGACAGATATTACAGAGGCGTAGCGATTGTATTGGGAGTGGCAATTATTTTAGCCTTGCTTTTAACTGCATCTAATACACCGGCTTTTGGAAATGCAAAGAATCCTTACAATAACGAAGTTTCAGAAAGATATCTGGAAAAAGGTCTGGAAGAGACTGGTGCAGTCAATGCTGTAACAGGAATGATCCTGGACTATCGTGCTTTTGATACTTTTGGGGAGTCCTGCGTGTTGTTTATTGCAGCTGCTTGTGTACTGGTTCTGCTTCGTGACGATAAAACAGATACAACGGCAAAAGCAATTAAAGACGAGCGTTTTGAGCCAGTCAGTGATACCATTTTACAGGCATCGGCGAAAATTTTGTTTCCGGCAATTATGATTTTCGGGATTTACATCCTTGTAAATGGACATTTATCTCCAGGAGGCGGTTTCTCCGGTGGTGCGATTATGGGGGCAGGACTGATCCTGCATGTCAATGCCTTTGGATATAAGAGAACTCAGAAATTCTTTAATGAAAGAACTTATAAAATCATTACGGTAGCAGCACTCAGTTTTTACTGTATTGCAAAAAGCTATTCATTTTTTACCGGTGCCAATCATATTCCAAGTGGGATTCCTCTTGGTAATGCCGGAGATATTATCAGCAGCGGTCTGATCTTGCCGTTAAATATTTGTGTAGGTCTTGTGGTTGCCTGCACCATGTACGCATTTTATACACTTTTCAAAAAGGGAGGTATGTAAAATGGGAAGTAATTTATTAGTCAATTATGAATCTGTGGTTGCAATTATTCTTTTTGGAATTGGGCTGACGAACCTTTTGGTTCAGAAGAACCTTATTAAGAAAATTATTGGATTGAATATTATGGATACCGCAGTGTATCTGCTACTGGCGACCCAGGGGTATATTAAAGGGCGTATGGCTCCGATCATCGTAAATGGAAACACAGATCCAACACAGTACATTAACCCGGTTCCAAGCGGGCTTGTCCTGACTGGGATCGTTGTTTCGGTCAGTGTGTCTGCACTCATGCTGGCACTGACCATTCGATTATATAAAAGATATCATACGCTGAATCTTGATGAGATTTTGATGCATATTCAGAAGGAGGGACATTAAGATGGATTTTATTCGAAATTTCCCTTTTTTCAGCATTATTATCTGTATGTTTTCAGGAATTATCAGTTCGGTATTAAGCGGTAAAAAAGCGAGAAATCTCTGTTTTGGCGCTGTGAGCATTGTAATGATTCTCTCATTTTGCGTGCTTGTTTATACGGTATGTACAGGGAAAGCTTATACTTATATGATGGGGCATTTTCCGGCACCATGGGGAAATGAGATTCGTGCAGGTGTGCTGGAGGGGGTACTTGCAACGACATTTTCCCTGATTCTCTTGTTATCGCTGATTTCTGCATATCACAGAACTGCGGAAGACATCGAGGAAAGCAAGCTGAATCTGTTTTACCTTTTGGTAGATTTGTTGTTAAGCTCTTTGCTTGCAATCATTTATACCAATGACCTGTTTACGGCGTATGTTTTTGTGGAAATTAACACAATCGCAGCATGCGGGCTGATTATGATTCGCCAGATTGGGCGTACCTTTGGGGCAGCGATTAAATATATGGTCATGAGTCTGGTTGGTTCTGGTCTTTTCCTCATTGGACTTTCTCTGCTGTATACTTTGACAGGACATCTGCTTATGAGCCCTGCGAAAGAAGCACTGGGAGCAATTATTGCAACGGACAGCTACCATTTGCCGGTACTGGTTGTATTGGTACTCATGTCCATTGGTCTTGCGATTAAAAGTGGTTTATATCCGTTTCATTCCTGGATGCCGGATGCCTATGGTTATTCTACGGCATCTGCAAGTGCAATTCTTTCCGGGCTTGTCTCAAAAGCATATATTATTTTGCTGATTAAAATTTTCTATCGAGTGGTAGGAATTGATTTTATTGTTATTAGTGAAATGATGAATGTTTTGTTCGTCTTTGGTCTGGTTGGAATGATCATGGGTTCTGTCAGCGCAATTTTGGAAAAAGATATCCGAAGAATGATTGCTTTTTCTTCCGTTGCTCAGATTGGATATATTTATATGGGTATCGGTCTTGGAATTGAGCAGGGATATGTGGCAGCAGTTTATCATATTCTGCATCATGCAGCTACGAAAGCATTGCTGTTTATTTCAGTCGTAGGATTGTCAAATGTGTCCGGGGGGAGCAAACAGTTTCCGGATCTTCGTGGGGCAGGCTATAGACATCGCAGCGCAGGAGTTGCATTTGCGGTGGGAAGCTTTTCTATGGTAGGCCTCCCGATGTTTTCAGGATTTATTTCAAAATATCTGTTTGCCACAGCTGCAATGGCGGCAAGCCCTAAAAAAGTATTTTTAACGCTGGTGGTTCTTGCTATCAGTACAATTTTGAATGCAATCTATTTTATTCATACGGTAGTAACCATTTATACGCCGGTAGAAGATGAGACGGCTGAACAGGAGAGACGCCACTGGCATGAAAAACCATGGGTGACAATTTCTCTGGTGATTTTTATCGGTCTGAATTTTATGCTGGGGATTTATTCACAGCCTGTGGTAGATTTGATCACTCAGGGTCTGCGTATGTTTGGTTAGGAGGAAGTGTGTTATGGAATTTACGTTATTAGAATTAACAGAGGTGCTGAAGATTTCTTTCAGGGCAGATGAGATGTCGTGGATTTTTGCAATCATGACGACAGTTGTTTTTCTGATGGCAGGAATTTATTCTTTTGGTTATATGGAACATGACGAACATAAAATACGTTACGCATTTTTCTATCTGTTGGTCTATGTTGTATTGCTGGGATTGGATTTTTCAGCAAATCTCATTACCATGTATTTGTTTTATGAGTTGATGACATTGTCCAGTATGCCGCTGATCCTTCATGATTTGAAGAAAGAGTCTATTTCTGCAGCAATGAAATATTTGTATTATTCCATTGCAGGGGCATTTTTGGCATTGTTTGGAATTTTTGTATTGTCTCAATATGCACCGTCCATGGATTTTGTGGCAGGAGGACATTTTGTGGCAGAAAATATACCGAACCGAGGATTGATTTTAGGTGCATTATGTCTGATGGTTGTTGGATTTGGAGCGAAAGCAGGCTTATTTCCACTCCATGCATGGCTTCCGATTGCCCATCCGGTAGCACCGGCACCAGCCAGTGCAGTACTTTCCGGTGTGGTTGTAAAATCCGGTGTACTTGCCATGATTCGTACAATTTTTTATGTGGTAGGAGCAGATGTGATTCGCGGAACATGGGTTCAGACGGTTTGGATGGTTCTGACACTGCTAACCATTGTTATGGGTTCTACAAGAGCCTTTCATGAAAATGTGTTTAAAAAGCGTCTGGCATATTCTACAGTCAGCCAGTTATCCTATGTATTATTTGGTTTATCAACCTTGCATCCGATTGGTATCGCAGGGGCACTGCTTCATGTACTGTTCCACAGTGTTGCAAAAAGCTTATTATTCATGAGCGCGGGCTCGGTCATTCATCAGACAGGAAAGACCAATGTATCAGAGCTTCGAGGTGTTGGAAGACAGATGCCAATCACACTTGCATGCTTTACACTGGGGTCCCTTTCTTTGGTGGGAATTCCACCCTTTGCGGGATTCTTTAGTAAATGGTACCTTGCAAATGGTGCGCTTGCTTCGGAAATTCCGGTGTTTGGCTGGTTGGGACCGGTGGTACTGTTGTTAAGTGCGCTTTTAACAGCGGGATATTTGTTCCCAATTGCAGTACAGGGATTTTTGCCAGGAAAGGCATATGATAAAAATCCGGCAAAAAAATGTGAAGCAGGGCTTTCTATGACAATACCAATGATAATTTTGGCAGCTCTCGCGTTATTACTTGGGATTTTCTCCTCTGGAATCATTGAGTTTGTATTGAAACTGGCGAATAGACTGATGTAAGGAGTAGAACAATGAGTGCAGTTGTATTATTAATTGCGGTTCTGATTCCTTTTGTGGGCGGTTTTGTGCTTTTTAGCGGAAAAGAGTGGAGTTACAGGAAACTTCAGATTGTCAGTGAGACACTGGTAATTGTTACGAGTTTGCTGGTAGGTCTTATTATCTTGCAAAGACCTGAGGAAGAACTTTTATTTTTTCAGCTGACAGGGAATCTTCGCGTTGTATTAAAATTAGACGGACTAGGATGTGTGTTTGCAGGTTTGGTTGCTTTTTTGTGGCCCCTTGCAAACCTCTATGCCTTTGAATATATGTCTCATGATGAAAAGAGACGACACACCTTCTTTGGCTTTTATACCATGACCTATGGTGTGACTTTGGGAATTGCATTTTCAGGAAATATTCTGACTATGTATTTCTTCTATGAAATGCTGACCCTGGTGACGGTATATCTTGTGATGCATCCAATGCATAAGAAAGCGATTCGTGCCAGCAGAATGTACTTGTATTATTCTCTTGGTGGTGCAGCCTTTGCATTTCTCTCTATTATCTGTCTGACGATTTTTGGAGATACCAGTAATTTTGTGCTGGGTGGTGTGCTGGATATGCAGAAAGTATCCGTGCATCCAAACTGGGTGCTTGTCATGTTCCTGCTGGCATTTTGTGGATTTGGAGTGAAAGCAGCGATTTTTCCGTTTCATGGATGGCTGCCAAGAGCCAGCGTAGCACCAACACCGGTGACTGCATTGCTTCATGCGGTTGCGGTGGTAAAATCCGGTGCGTTTGCCATTATTCGTATCATTTACTATAGCTACGGAGCAGAGTTCCTTCGGGGAACCTGGGCGCAGTATGTGGTAACGGTCATGGCAATGATTACGATTCTTTATGCGTCTACCATGGCAGTAAAGGAAATTCATATTAAGAGAAGACTGGCATATTCTACCATCAGCAATTTGTCCTACATTTTGCTGGGTGCAACCATGATGACACCACTTGGAATGATTGGTGCGGTCTGTCACCTTGTGGTACATGCCTTTATGAAAATCTGTGGATTTTTCTGTGTGGGTGCAGTGATGCATCAGACCGGGAAAAATTATGTTTCAGAAATCGAAGGGTTGGGACGTAAAATGCCGTGGGTTTTTGGTTGTTTTACGGTAGCAGCAATATCCCTGGCAGGAATTCCGCCTTTTGGTGGATTTATCAGTAAGTGGAATCTTGGAACAGCAGCGTTATTAAGTGAAAGCCCGCTGGGATATGCGGCGATGGCAGTTTTGTTATATTCTGCTTTTATGACAGCCATTTATATGGGAACAATTGTGTTAAGGGCATGGTTTCCACGAAAAGAACAGATTCTTTCATTTGATGAAAATGATAGAGATCCGGGCTGGAAGATGAAGCTTCCAATTGTTATTTTTGCGTGTATAATTTTCCTTCTGGGAATTTTTGCAAAACCATTATTGAATATGATTCAAAATGTTGCCTATGGAGTATTTTAGGAAGGGGGATGTGTTATGACAATTTATTGTTACATTGCACTGTTTATGTGGAGTGTCAGCTTATTGTTTTCAAAAGAATATTTTGCTCATTATAGTCATAAAGTAAGATATTATGGATTTATGCTGCTTACCATGTTTGCCACCCTGGGAGTATTTCTGGCAAAAGATTTATTTACCATGTTCATTTTCTTTGAAGTGATGTCCTTAAGTTCTTATGTATGGGTTGTGCAGGAAGAAACAGAAGAAGCTTTGAAAGTGGGGGTTACCTATCTTACCATTGCAGTGATTGGCGGCATGGTGATGCTGATGGGCCTGTTCCTGTTAAATCATGCACTTGGTACTCTTCGAATAGATATACTTTATCAGGCAGTACAGAGTGTATGGTCAGAAAAATCAGGACAGATTTATACGGCAGGATTTTTGATGCTGTTTGGATTTGGAGCAAAAGCAGGAATGTTTCCATTACATTTCTGGCTTCCGAAGGCGCATCCGGTGGCCCCGGCTCCGGCAAGTGCTTTGCTTTCGGGAATTCTAACGAAATGTGGGATTTTAGGAATCCTTGTTTTAACAGCGCAGGTTTTTGTTCATGATCTGACATGGGGAAGCGTGATTTTGACCCTTGGTGTTTTTGGAATGGTCGTGGGAGCGGTACTGGCAGTGTTTTCAGTGAATTTAAAACGTACTCTGGCATGTTCCTCTGTATCACAGATTGGATTCATTCTTGTGGGTGTAGGAATGCAGTGCTTTCTTGGCGAAGAAAATGCCCTGGCAGTTCGGGGCACATTTCTTCATATGGTGAATCATTCGCTGATTAAATTATTACTGTTTAATCTGGCTGGTGTGGTCTATATGAATATCCATGCACTGGATTTAAATACAGTGAGGGGCTTTGGACGAAAGAAGCCGTTTTTAATGATCACATTTTTGATGGGAGCCCTTGGCATTGGTGGTATGCCTCTGTTGAATGGTTATGTAAGTAAGACATTGCTTCATGAATCCATTGTAGAATATATTGCGCATCTGACAGCACACGGACACAGTGCATTGCTTTTTCAGGCAATTGAATGGATTTTCCTGTTTAGCGGTGGACTGACAGTTGCATATATGCTGAAGCTTTTCATCTGCATCTTTATTGAAAAACATCCTGAAAAACAGGAACAGTACAATGCAAAAACAAATTACATGTCTGTACTTAGTAAACTGGTACTTGGAATTTCGGCAGTGATTCTTCCGATTATGGGGGCATTTCCGGGAATGACCATGAACAAAATGGCAGATGCAGTGATGGGATTTTTGAGAAGTGGTCCACTGCATCATGAAGTGCATTATTTTGCATGGGTGAACTTAAAAGGCGGATTGATTTCGATTGGAATTGGTATCCTTGTGTATTTCCTTGTGATTCGCAAAGTATTTATGAAAAATGGAAACTATGTGAATCTTTGGCCGGAAAAACTGGATTTAGAAGTAATCTTCTCAAAGCTGGTTTGGGGAATGCTGGCAGTTTTAGGGTTCGTTACAAAAATTCTGGATGGTTTCTTAAGTGAATGGTGTACGGTAGAGAATCTATTAAAAGGTTTGAATCAGCTGATGAAACTGCCGGAACGTCTTCCTGAGACCGTGGTTGGACTTTTAAAACGTACTGTGTATAAAGAAACAACGGAACGACCGGAGCTTGAACTTGTAAATAAGCTTCATGCCCAGTATGACAGAAAAGTAGATACTCTTCGTTTGATTGGATCCAGTTTATCCTTTGGACTATTACTGGCATGTGTGGGTCTGATTTTGACAATTATATACTTATTAATGCATTAAAAAAACGGTAAATTATCTAAAATGCCTATTGATTTTAGCAAAACCAAGGACTATAATGGCTTTTGGCTAAAATTATGTAGGAGGATTTTGATAAAAATGACAATTTTATTATCCGTATCAATTGCAGTTCTTGCAGGGCTGCTGATGACCCGAGCCTTTAAGCCATTCAAACTGCCATCAGTTACAGCATATCTGATTGCAGGTGTTTTAATCGGACCTTATTTCCTTGGATCATTACACATAAATGGACTTGGTTTCGTTTCGGAAGAAGCCGTATCTAGTCTTTCTTTAATTTCCGAAGTTTCCCTGGCATTCATTGCCTTTTCTATTGGTAGTGAATTCCGTCTGGAAGAATTGAAAAAAACCGGAAAACAGGCAATGGTTATCGGTATTTTTCAGGCACTTGTAGCAACATTATTTGTAGACCTTGCGTTATATGCAGTACATTTAATGATGCCTGATAAACTTTCTGTTGCTCAGTTAATTACTTTAGGTGCCATTGCAACAGCGACAGCGCCGGCAGCAACTTTAATGGTAGTTCGTCAGTACAAAGCAAACGGACCTTTAACAAAACTTCTTCTTCCAATCGTAGCATTGGATGACGCAGTTGGTTTGATCGTATTTGCCGTATCCTTTGGTATTGCAAAATCACTGGTAAGCGGCAGCGTAGACCTGATTTCGATCATTGTAAATCCATTAGTTGAAATTGTTGCATCTCTTGCACTTGGTGCACTCATGGGATGGGTATTAACTCAGCTGGAAAAACTGTTTAACTCCAATACCAATCGTTTGAATATGTCCATTGCACTGGTATTTTTGGCAGCATCAATCTCCATGATTGACTTCCATGTGGGACCGGTACATGTAGGATTTTCTTCATTATTAGTATGTATGATGCTCGGTACAGTATTCTGTAATATTTGTCCGCTTTCAGAAGATATTATGGAAAGAACTGATAAATGGACTTCTCCACTGTTTGCGTTATTCTTTGTAGTCAGTGGTGCAGAACTTCAGCTTTCTGTATTTAAGGACAGCGCAATCATTATTATCGGTATTGTATATATTGTTTTCCGTTGTCTCGGAAAATACTATGGTGCACGTATCAGTGCCAAAGCAACAGCTTGCTCACCTGAAATTTGTAAGTACTTAGGTATTACACTGTTCCCACAGGCCGGAGTTGCATTAGGAATGTGTGCAACAGCTATGCAGCTTGGAGAACAGGGAAGCCTGATTCGTAACATTACATTGTTCGCAGTTCTCATTTACGAACTTGTAGGACCATTAATGACAAAGAATGCACTTATGAGTGCCGGAGAAATTGCTCCAATGCCGGAACATGTAAAGAACAGACGTCAGCACAAACTTGCTGCAGCTGGTAAGAAGGATAAATAAGAAATATATCGGGATATATAGACGTGAAAACGTAGAAATAGCATGGAGCCGAGAGCAAAGCCTCGAGGCTCCATGCTATTTTTTACGTTGATATGTATTATTTTTTGTGTCCCATTGGCTGACGAATCAGCTGAATTGCACCAGATTTTTCAAGTGCTTTGTAGATTGCCATAAAGATTAATGCTTCAATTGGGATTAAAACAATGTTCTTAAAGAGTCTGGTTGGAAGGAGTACCAGGAATCCTTTTCCATACATAATGTCTAACCAGAGTGTGCCAAAGATTACATTTACGACAAGAGAGTTAATTAATCGTACAATACATACACGAATGTATGTGATTTTCTTTCTGTACAATCCAAGACCTACGATTAAACCTGCAAGTCCGGCATTGAATGTCCAGCCCCAGAAGAATGCTCCGTCCGGTTTGATAAGATATTTTAATACATCCATACCTGCACCAAAGATTGCACCGGCAACCGGTCCGAAGAGACAGTCTACCAGGTAGTTACATTCGGAAGAAAAACCGATTTTTAAGGAATTACCTACCGGAATGGCAAACTGGCTTAAAATAATGGAAAGCCCACCAAGCATACCAATAACACAGAGTGTCTTGATGCTTTTGAATTCCTTTAAGGAATCCGAGAAAATTTTAAACATAAAAAATACACCTCCATAATGAGTAGTGATAGATTAGATAATAATAATGCCCACGCAAAAAGCTTCTGCGCTTCACTACAATATGAGATGTACTCATCTGCAGCAACGGGTGCGAGACCATATCGTAAGAACGAAACAGTTCTTTTCGTTTCGGGGCAACTCCCCAGCCATCCGAACACTTGACGCATGAATCTCTACTTCGCTTATTATTAAATTAGCTAAATTATACCATAAAATCTCTATATGGCAAGTGTTTGTGATATTTTTATCGATATTTTTGGAACATTATAGAGAATAGGTGATTTATGTCGCCGGAAGCGCTGTGGAAAGTAAAAAAATAGTTGAAATATCGTTCGTCTTATTATAAAATAACATAAGGTATGAGGTGAATTTGTGTAAAAAACCTCACACAGGATTCTTAAGGAGGAAACATAAACATGATTTCAGCAGGTGATTTCAGAAACGGCATTACATTAGAAATTGAAGGTAATGTTGTTCAGATTTTAGAATTCCAGCACGTAAAACCAGGTAAAGGTGCTGCTTTCGTTAGAACAAAACTTAAAAACATCATCAGTGGTGGTGTTATTGAAAAAACTTTCAGACCTACAGAAAAATTCCCAGCAGCTCGTATCGACCGCGTGGAAATGCAGTATCTGTACTCTGATGGTGATTTATGGCACTTCATGAACACAGAAACATATGATCAGATCGCATTAAACAGCGATGATATCGGCGATTCTTTAAAATTCGTTAAAGAAAACGATATGGTTAAAGTATGTTCACACAACGGCAAAGTATTCGCAGTTGAACCACCAATGTTCGTAGAACTTGAAATTACAGATACAGAACCAGGTTTCAAAGGTGATACAGCTACAGGTGCTACAAAACCAGCAACAGTTGAAACTGGAGCAGTTGTATATGTTCCATTATTCATCGAACAGGGCGAAGTTATCAAAATTGATACAAGAACAGGAGAATATCTCTCCAGAGCTTAATTACAAGCATTTTATCGGGTTCCGTGGGAGTGCGGAGCCCGATTTTTATGAAAAGTCTAATTCGTTGCAATCGCACGAACAATTTCCAGTAGAAATTAATTGAATACTTACGAAACGTTTATTTTTGTGCCTGAAAATGTATGCTTTAGACAATTTGTCGAAAAGTGCGGAGGGGTTTGCATTTTTAGAGATATAGATTTGAGAGGTACTTTATGAACTATGAAACATTTGTACAGGAAATGATAACCTGTATGAAGGGTCAACTGTCGGCAGAGGAGCAGTTGGAAAAGCACAATGTGCTGAAGAACAATGGTGTGGTGTTTACAGGGATTTCCGTTCGCAGGCCAGAGGAATGTATAGCACCCATTATTTATTTGGACAGATACTATGAAAGATATCAGTCAGGAGAAAATCTGGAAGATTTAAGCAAAGAGATTCTTGCGCAGAAAAAATACGCACCAATACCGCCGGATTGGAATTATCGGGCAATTCTCGATTTTGAAGAAATAAAAAAATATATCATTTTTCGTCTGATCCATCGGGAAAGGAATGTTAAGCTTTTGCAGGATGTTCCATATCTTCCGGTATTTGACCTTGCAATTGTGTTCTACATTGTAATTCCAAACAGTGGAGAAGATGATTGTTCTATTTTAATTCGTAATTCGCATATGAATTTATGGAAGGTTCCGATTTCAGCGTTGTACGAAATCGCCCGAAGAAATACTCCATGCTATTATCCGTATGTTTTTCGGCCGCTGGGAGATTATATTCAAAATAAAAGCTGTGCGGATTTCTTTGAGTCGCCACTCTGGATATTGACAAATGTAACCGGAATTTATGGTGCATCCGCAATCCTTTATCCGAAAATGCCAAAGAGGCTTTACGAGAAATTGGGATGCAGTTATTATCTGCTTCCATCCTCCATTCATGAGTTTCTTGTTGTACCGGCAGATGCAGGGATTTATTCGGAAAATTTGCGCAATATTGTATGCGAAGTAAATGAAACACAAATTGAGGAAGAGGAAGTTCTTGCAGACAGTGTTTATTATTTTGATGGGAAGAATGTTACGAAAATGTGACAAAAATGTGACAAATTGCTGGGTGGGGCTTGAAAGTCCCGCCCATTTAGTGTATGATAGATGAGTCTTTGGTTTATAATAGAAAGATGCACTTGTAGCTCAGCTGGATAGAGCACTGGCCTCCGACGCCAGGTGTCGCTGGTTCGAATCCAGTCAGGTGCGTTTCGTTTGGATAAAAGCATTGAAGGAGGACTACATGAGCTTTAAAAGAAAAGTGAAAAAAGCATTTAAAAGATTTATTGGAGATTTCACTGGTGTACAGTGGAGAGACCTTGATCATAAAAAAGTCTATGCAGCAATTGCATTGCTTGCAGTAGTGGTGATTTTAGTTGTTGTTTTGATTGTTATGGCATTAACTGGTGGAAATGACAAAACGTCACAGGACGAGGAAGACGCAGTGATTACAACAGAAGCAGTGGAAGATACAGAAGAACAGTCGGAGGAAAATCCACTGGAAGTAGATGCTTATGCAGGAATCAATGACCTTGTTCTAAAATATTTTGAAGGTCTTTCTTCCGGTAACATTGAAATGGTTGAACAGACTGTAGATGTTCTGACTGACGAAGAAAAAATTACGATTGAAAAGAAGAAAGATTATATCGAAGCATATAAAGATGTTGTTTGCTATACAAAAAAAGGCTTAGAAGAAAACTCATATGTGGTATTTGCTTCTTATGAAATGAAGATTTACAACATCGAAACACCTGCGCCAGGGATTATGGCACTGTATGTGTGTTTAGGTGATGATGGTTCTTATTATATCTTCAATGGAGAAGCTCCGGATGAGCTTGCAAACTATGTTTTAGAACTGGCTGCAGAGGAGGAACTTGCGGCAGTTATCGCAGATGTTGACGCACGTTATCAGCAGCTGATTACAGAAGATGAAGATCTTGGGAAATTTGCCCAGACAATGCTAGAGTCTCAGGAAGCAGCAGAAGCTGAGACAGAAGAGCCGGAGGAACCTTCAGAAGGTGATGCGAAAGAGTTGGAAGAACCGGTAAAAACAACAGTAAATGACGGTATCCGTATCAGAGAAGGCCGTTCTACAGAAACAAGAATGCTTGCAACAATCGTAAACGGTACAGAAGTTTTGGTTTATGCAAACTTTGATGATGGCTGGAGCAAGATTGAATATAGTGGAACTGTTGGTTATTGTAAAACTGAGTTTTTAACAAGCACAGAAGGTGTTCCAACATTAAGTGCGCAGGAAGAAGTGTCTGAAGAAACAGAAGATACAACAGAAGAAAATACACAGGAAGAAACAACATCCAGTGAAGCGACTTCTACAGCAGTAAACAAAAAAATGAAACTTACAGATGCAGTGCGTATTCGTAAAGAACGTTCTACAGACTGTGAAGTTTTAAAAACAGCATATAAGAATGAAATTGTAAAAGTTCTTGAAAGCTATAGCGACGGTTGGAGCAAAGTTGATTACAATGGAACAGAAGGTTATTGTAAGACAGAATTCCTTACAGAAGCAAATTAAAGAATAAAGCATTTGATATCTCCGTATTCTATGTTTATAATCATAGGGTACGGAGATTATTTATGATAAATAAATTGACTTGCTAATTTATCTTGTATAGGTAGAAAAGAATAATGAGACTGAATAAATATTTAAGCGATATCGGTTACTGTTCCAGACGAGAGGCAGATCGTCTGATTGAAGCAGGAAAGGTTTATGTGGATGGTGTACAAGCAGGGCTTGGTGTGCAAGTAGAAGAAGGACAGGAAGTACGTGTGGGGAAGAAAGTTCTTACAAAAAATGATCGTCCGGTACTTTTGGCGTTAAATAAGCCACGAGGAATTGAATGTACTGCCAGTAAACAGGTGAAAAATAATATTGTAGATTTTGTGAATTACCCTTGCAGAGTTTATCCGGTAGGACGTCTTGATAAAGATTCCGAAGGTTTAATTCTGCTGACAAATCAGGGTGATTTGGTAAACAAAATGATGCGTTCCGGAAATCGCCACGAGAAAGAATATTTTGTAACGGTAGATAAGCCGGTGAATGAAACTTTTTTAAATAGCATGGCAGCTCCGGTTTATTTAAAAGAGCTGGATGTGACAACCAGACCTTGTGAAGTGGAGCAGACCGGAAAATGTAGTTTTCGAATTATTCTGACACAAGGGTATAATCGACAGATCCGCAGAATGTGTGAAACTTTTGGGTTTAAAGTGACGAAACTGAAACGAATCCGAATTATGAATATTCATTTGGATGGATTAAAGGTGGGAACTTATCGGGAAGTGACACCAAGAGAAATGAAAGAACTGCTGGAACTGATTAAAGATTCTTCCAGTGAGACAGTGAGGGAAGTTCATGAATAAAAAAGTAGATAGAATCAACGAACTGGTAAAAAAATTAAATGAAGCGGCAAAAGCGTATTATCAGGGCACGAAAGAAATTATGAGCAATTTCGAATATGATGCACTGTACGATGAACTTGTGGCATTAGAAAAAGAAACGGGAGTTGTATTAGCATCCAGCCCGACCGTGAATGTAGGATATGAGGTGCTTTCAGAGCTTCCAAAGGAACGTCATGAAAAGCCAATGCTGTCTTTGGATAAAACCAAAGATGTACAAGCTTTAAAAGAGTGGGTTGGAAACCAGAAAACGATTTTGTCGTGGAAACTGGACGGATTAACAATTGTTTTGACTTACAAAAATGGGAAACTAGATAAGGCTGTTACCCGAGGAAATGGAGAAGTAGGAGAGGTCATTACGAACAATGCGAAAGTGTTCAAAAATGTACCGCTGTCTATTGCTCATCAGGGAGAGCTGGTGCTTCGTGGGGAAGCAGTTATCACCTATTCGGATTTTTACAGAATCAATGAGGAAATTGAAGATGCAGACGCAAAATATAAAAATCCGAGAAATCTCTGCAGCGGTTCTGTACGTCAGTTAAATAATGAAATTACAGCAAAGAGAAATGTAAACTTTTTTGCATTTTCCCTTGTAAAAGCCGATGGCGTGGATTTTGAAAATTCCCACGAAGAACAGATGATTTGGTTAAAGAGTCAGGGATTTGATGTTGTTGAGTATGAAATGGTGACAGCGGATACATTGGAAGAAAGTGTACAGGGATTTGCTTCAAAAATTGAATCCAATGACTTCCCATCAGATGGCTTGGTATTAATTTATGATAATATTTCATATGGGGAAAGTCTGGGTAGAACTGCGAAATTTCCTAGAAACTCTATTGCATTTAAATGGGCAGATGAAATTCGTGAAACAACATTAAAAGAGATTGAATGGAGTCCGTCAAGAACAGGACTGATTAATCCGGTTGCAATTTTTGAACCGGTAGAACTGGAAGGAACAACTGTATCTCGTGCTTCTGTGCATAATATCAGCGTGATGGAAGGACTGGAACTTGGAATTGGTGATACTATTGAGGTTTATAAAGCCAATATGATCATTCCTCAGATTGCTGAGAATAAAACACGAAGCGGTCTGTCAGAGATTCCAAAGAAATGTCCAACATGTGGCGGTATGACAGAAATTCGTCAGATTGCGGATGCGAAAGCCTTATATTGTACAAACCCGGAATGCCAGGCGAAAAAAATCAAATCCTTTACCTTGTTTGTAAGCCGTGATGCCATGAATATGGAAGGATTATCAGAAGCGACGCTGGAAAAATTTATTGCAAAAGGCTTTATTCATGAATTTGCAGACATGTTCAAGTTAGAGCGCTATGCGGATGAAATCAAAGAAATGGAAGGCTTTGGGGAAAAGTCCTGCAATAATCTTCTGGCAAGTGTAGAAAAAGCAAGAAATACAACTCTGCCACGTTTGATTTATGCAATGGGAATTCAGAATATTGGTGTGGCAAATGCAAAAATGCTTGCAAAACAGTATCACTATAATATAGAAGAATTGCAGAGAGCTTCTGTGGAAGAATTGTCTGCGATAGATGGAATTGGAGAAGTGATTGCGAATTCCATTGAAGAATATTTCCGAAATGAAAAGAATCAGCAAATCATCGCCAATTTACTGGCAGAGGTAACCATCGAAAAACCGGAAGAAAATACCAATGCTCAGATTTTTGAAGGCATGAATTTTGTTATTACCGGAAGTGTAGAGCATTTTGCCAACCGTAACGAAGTGAAGGCTGTCATTGAGTCAAGAGGAGGTAAGGTGACAGGCAGTGTTACAAGTAAAACAAATTATTTGATTAATAATGATACAACCTCTAACTCGTCTAAAAATAAAAAGGCGAAGGAGTTGAATATTCCAATCATTTCAGAAGCAGATTTCCTGAAAATGCTTGGAGAATAAAAGGAGAAAGAAATTATGAAAAACTTATTTGCAGTCGCTGAAACTACCATCGATTTGAAAAATCCGGTGGAAGTAAAGGCAGAACTTAGTAAATTTGGTGAATGGGTAGAAGGGCTGATTCCAAGAGTACTGGATTTTATTATTGAAGTGGCACTGGCATTTGTATTCATCGTAATTGGAATGAAACTCATTGGCTGGGTTCGTAAGATTTTAAGAAAGTCACTGGAAAAGAATCATGCAGATACCGGGCTGGTTCAGTTTTTAGATTCCCTCGTAAAATATGGTTTATACATATTACTTGCATTAACAATTTTACAGAGATTTGGTGTGCAGACAACATCCATTGTTGCGGCAATTGGTTCAGTCGGTGTGGCAATTGGTCTGGCATTACAGGGAAGTTTGTCAAACTTTGCAGGTGGTGTAATCATCTTATTGATCAAACCATTTAAAGTGGGAGATTACGTGATTCAGGGAAGTTTGGAAGGTACGGTAAGTGAAATCCAGTTGTTCTATACAACTTTAACAACTCCGGATAATCGTAAAATTATTATTCCAAACGGTCAGCTTGCGGATAACAGCTTAATTAATGCAACTGCTGCAGACACAAGACGTTTGGATATCAAAGTTGGCATTTCCTATAACAGTGATGTGAAGCTTGCGAAAGATTTGTTGTTGAAGCTTGGTGAAAATGATTCTGACACATTAAAAGAAGAAGGCAAAGCACCGATGGCAGCAGTAGACGAACTTGCGGACAGCTCTGTGAATATGCTTCTTCGTGTGTGGACACCAACAGACAAGTACTGGGATGTGAAATTCCGTCTGACAGAAGCAGTAAAATTTGCATTTGATGAAGCAGGAATTGAAATTCCATTTAACCAGCTGGATGTACATTTAATTAATTCCTAAAGATTGGTTACTTGAAAAAAAGTCAAAAATAGTGTATGCTAAATAGTTGAAAAGAAATGAATATTAGGAGGTACCAATGAGACATTTAATGACTCCTTTGGATTTTTCGGTAGAAGAACTGGACAAGTTATTAGACCTTGGTAATGATATCGAAAAGAATCCTGAAAAATATGCACATGCCTGTGCCGGAAAAAAACTTGCGACTCTTTTTTATGAGCCAAGTACAAGAACAAGACTTAGCTTTGAAGCAGCGATGATGAACCTTGGTGGTAATGTCCTTGGATTTTCATCAGCAGCAAGCAGTTCAGCAGCAAAAGGGGAAAGTGTATCGGATACAATCCGTATGATTTCCTGCTATGCAGATATCTGCGCAATGCGTCATCCAAAAGAAGGTGCACCAATGGTAGCGACCAGAGTATCTTCTATTCCAGTAATCAATGCAGGTGATGGCGGTCATCAGCACCCAACACAGACATTGACAGACCTTTTGACAATTCGTTCCTTAAAAGGACGTCTTGACAATCTGGTAATTGGTCTTTGTGGTGACTTGAAATTTGGACGTACTGTTCATTCTTTAATCAAAGCACTGGCACGTTATGAAGGCATCTCATTTGTACTGATTTCACCGGAAGAATTAAAAATTCCTGGATACATTCGTGAAGATGTTCTGGATGCACAGAACATTCCTTATAAGGAAGTAGAGCATATTGAAGATGTGATGCCTGAGCTTGACATTCTCTATATGACACGTGTTCAGAGAGAACGTTTCTTCAACGAAGAAGATTACATCCGTTTAAAAGATTTCTATGTTTTAGACAAGAAGAAAATGGCACTTGCAAAAGAAGATATGCTGGTTCTTCATCCACTTCCACGAGTAAATGAAATTTCCGTAGAAGTAGATAATGACCCTAGAGCAGCATATTTCAGACAGGTACAGTATGGGGTTTATGTGCGTATGGCGTTAATCCTCACATTACTGGGAATCGAGGTGTAGAATGTTAAACGTAGGTACAATTCAGGAAGGTTTCGTTCTGGACCACATTCAGGCCGGAAAAAGTATGGATATTTATAAATATCTGCACTTGGATCAGTTAGATTGCTGTGTAGCGATTATTAAGAATGCAAGAAGTAATAAAATGGGCAAAAAAGATATTATGAAAATCGAATGCCCGATCGATTTCATTGATATGAACGTACTTGGATTTATTGATCACAAGATTACAATCAATATCATCAAAGATTCTGAAATCGTAGATAAAAAGACTCTGGAACTCCCAAAAGAGGTAGTAAACGTCGTAAAATGCAGAAATCCACGTTGTATTACATCTATTGAACAGGAACTTGAACAGGTATTTGTGCTGACAGATCCTCGTAAGGAAATTTACAGATGTAAATGGTGTGAAGAAAAGTACAGAGGAAGATTAAGAAAAGACAAATAATTTTCGGGCAGGTCTTAGCGGACCTGCCTTTTTTGTCGCCTAAAAAGTGTTTCGTAAAATAGTCCCAGTCCAAACCATAAGGGGGCATAGTCAAGGCGAATGATACCATTAATGTTTAGCGGACTTGCAGAATAGTCCCAGGGGCAGATACCGTATTTTTTTAAGATACTTCCGGAAACAAATTCAGCAAAGAAAATGTGTATCATATAAATGATACCCCTGGAAAATGTATTGAATCGTTTGTAGATTCTTGATAATGGCTCGATAAGCGCAGCACAGCCATAGATTGGAAACATCCAGAGGGAGGATTGGCCAATCAGCTTCAAACGGCCATTTATCAGGGAATTTAAGCCGGTCCAGAGAATTTCGGCGCACCAGCCAATGACGCCACAGAGAATAAATTTATTTTTCATAATAAGAAGTATGTCCGTCGTTGTAAATAATATGTTTGAAAAAATAGGAAAATGGGTTTATACTGTTACCATTCACCGCGGTGAAGCAGCAGGAAGTGTGAAGTGAGGAAGAAAAAATGACAGATTTACTGGTCCTAAGAGATGAAATCGATAGAATTGACAGACAGATGGTGGAACTTTTCGAAAAACGTATGGAAATATGTGGAGAGGTTGCGGAATATAAAATAAACACAGGAAAGAAAGTATTAGACAGAGAACGCGAGCTTAGCAAGTTACAGGTTTTAGGTGACCTTGCCCATTCTGACTTTAACAGACATGGTGTGACAGAACTTTTTCAGCAAGTAATGGCAATGAGCAGAAAACTGCAGTACCAGCTTCTGGAACAGAATGGCGTGAAGGGAAGACTTGATTTTACATGCGTGGATGAAATTGATAAGAAGGATGTACGTGTGGTATATCAGGGACTGGAAGGAGCCTATGCGCATCAGGCTGCTTTAGAATATTTTGGAGAGTATGTAAATTGTTTCCATGTGGAGCGTTGGAGAGATGCCATGGAAGCGATTAAAGAAGGCAGTGCAGATTATGCGGTGCTTCCTCTGGAAAATTCTACAGCCGGAATTGTCAGTGACAATTATGATCTGTTAAATGAATACAGTAACTATATTGTAGGGGAAAAAGTAGTATATATCGACCATGTTCTTATGGGACAGACCGATGCAGAGGAATCTGATATTGAAACCGTCTATTCTCATCCGCAAGCGCTTATGCAGTGCTCAAAATTTTTAGATGAACATCGGGAATGGACGCAGATGAGTGTAAATAACACTGCAGTAGCGGTGAAAAATGTGAAAGATAGTGCAGATAAAACAAAAGCAGCTATTGGCAGCAAACAGGCCGCAAAATATTATGGAATGAAGATTCTGCGGGAAAGAATCTGCCACGGAAAGGCAAATTCTACTAGATTTATTATTGTTACAAATCAAAAGATTTTTGAAAAAAATGCAAATAAGATCAGCATCTGCTTTGAAGTACCTCATACAAGCGGCAGTCTTTATAATATTTTATCTCATTTTATTTACAATGATCTGAATATGACAAAAATTGAATCCAGACCGATTCCGGAAAAACAGTGGGAATATCATTTCTTTGTGGATTTTGATGGGAATTTAAATGATTCAGCGGTAAAAAATGCGCTTAGAGGTATTAAGGAAGAAACAGCGAATTTTAAAATTTTGGGGAATTATTAAAACAGATTGACATTTCAGATTTGTAATGCTATTATGTTTTGGCATGATAAATGCAGGCTGCTGTGGCACAGGTGGTAGCGCACCTCATTGGTAGTGAGGAGGTCACGGGTTCAACTCCCGTCAGCAGCTTTGTAAATCAAAAAAGAAGATTTGAAGAGACACGATAAAAAGGCACTTATGAAAAATAAGTGTCTTTTTTTTGAAAAACACTTGTATTTCAAGGAAAAAGAGTATATAATGTGGAAGTATATTACTTTATCAGGGCAAAGCGATAAAGAGAAATATAAAACAAACAAAAAGTAGGAGGATGAAGAAATGAAAAAGATTATTTCTTTATTACTTGCGCTTACAATGACTGTATCTTTAGTAGCATGCAGCAGCGCAAGTGCACCAGCTGAAGAAGCTCCAGCAGCAACAGAAGAAGCAGCAACAGAAGAATCTTCAGTTGATTACAAGATCGGTATCATCACAGGTACTGTATCTCAGGGTGAAGAAGAATATCAGGCAGCTCAGAATCTTAAAGCTAAATACGGCGATATGATCGTTACAGCTACATACCCAGATAACTTCTCTACAGAAACAGAACAGACAATTGCTACAGTAACAAACATGGCAGCTGACCCAGCGGTAAAAGCTATCGTATTCGTACAGGCAGTTCCAGGTGCTACAGCAGCAATCAACAAAGTTAAAGAAACACGTGACGATATCCTTTTCATCACAGGTGTTTGTGCAGAAGACCCAGCAGTTATCGCTGCAGCAGCTGACATTTGTATGTTAGTAGACGAAATCGCTATGGGTACAACAATCATCGATGAAGCGCAGAAAATGGGTGCTAAAACATTCGTTCACATTTCTTTCGAACGTCACTTAGGTTACGCTACAATCGCTGGTCGTCGTGAAGGATTTATCCAGAGATGTGATGAACTCGGCATCGAATACGTTGAAGCTACAGCTCCAGACCCAACAGGTGATGCAGGTGTTACAGGCGCTCAGGCATGGGTGACAGAAAACATCAAAGAATATGTTAAAACATATGGAAAAGACACAGCATTCTTCTGTACAAACTGCTCTATGCAGGTTCCATTAATTCAGCAGTGTGCTGAACTTGGAGCAATCTACCCACAGCAGTGCTGTCCATCTCCATACCATGCATATCCTTCAGCATTCAACATCTCTACAGAAGGTCATGAAGGCGATGTACCATACATGTTAGAACAGATCACAGCTAAAGTTGCTGAATATGGCAACACAGGCCGTATGGCTACATGGGAAGTACCTATCAACATGATGATGATCGAAGCTGGTGTTGAATACGCTATTAAATACATCGAAGGCGACATCACAGATCGTTGCGACGAAGAAGCTTTATTAGCAGAAATGAAGAAAATCGCTGGCGAAGCTACAACAGTATCTCACTACGTAGATGAGGCTTCACCAGAAGGAATTGACAATTTCTTCATGATTCTTTGCCCATTCTACGAATTCTAGGATTAGGCAAAAGCTTAGTTGAGAATTGATTAAGTAACATATAGAATGCGTTCATCGCTTTATAACGATGGACGCGTTCTTATGTTTTGGGTGAAAGTTTTTCTCTTGGTAACGTGTTAACACATAAAAGAGAAAATATTAAAAGCACTGTAAGCGCTGAACAGTTTGCACGCAGCAGTGTGGTATTAGATGTCGCGTAAAGCGTTCAACGCTTACAAAAGGAGTAAGAAATAAATGGAAACAAAGTATTTATTAAAGATGGACAACATCTCTAAAGAGTATTTTGGAAACAAGGTACTCAAAGGTGTTCAGCTCCATGTAGCGCCGGGGGAAATCCACGCGCTCATGGGTGAAAATGGTGCTGGTAAATCTACACTTATGAATATTCTGTTTGGTATGCCGGTTATCCATAATACAGGCGGTTTCGAAGGAACCATTGAATTTGATGGTCAGCCTGTAAACATTGATAGCCCACAGAAGGCTATGGAACTTGGTATCGGTATGGTACATCAGGAATTCATGTTAATTCCAGGGTTTACAGTAACAGAAAATGTAAAACTTGGCCGTGAAATCACAACGCCAACAATCGCCAGCGGAGTATTTGGCAAATCATTAGAAAAACTTGACAGACCTGCAATGGCAGCAGATGCAAGAAAAGCTCTTGATACAATCGGCTTAAATATTCCTGAAACAGATTACGTTGGGGGAATGCCTGTAGGTTACATGCAGTTCATCGAAATTGCGCGTGAAATTGATAAAACAGGTATGAAGCTTCTGATCTTCGACGAACCAACAGCCGTATTAGCTGAAAGTGAAGCTCAGAAATTACTTGAAACAATGCAGGTACTGACATCCAAAGGTATCTCCATTATCTTCATCACACATCGTATTGATGAAGTTATTCAGGTTGCAAACAGCATGACAGTTCTTCGTGATGGTACATTCGTACAGCACGTAGAAACAAAAGGTACAACTGCAGCAGAAATCGCTGAAATGATGGTTGGACGTAAAGTAGAAAAATTAGTAGATGATGCAGGCGAAGATACCCGTACAATCAGCGAAGATGATATTATTTTAAGTCTGAAAGATTTCTATGTAGATATGCCGGGTGAAAAAGTTCGTGGTGTAGATTTAAATGTACGTCGTGGCGAAGTACTTGGTATTGGTGGTCTTGCCGGACAGGGTAAAGTTGGTATTCCAAACGGTATCCTCGGGTTATACAAGAGCACAGGTACAGTAACATTTGATGGTGAAGTGATCGAAACAGAAAAACTCGGCGCAGCTTTAAAGAAACATATTGCATTCGTTTCTGAAGACCGTCGTGGTGTAGGTCTCTTACTTGACGATTCTATTGAAAATAATATTTCATTCACAGCAATGCAGATTGATGGAAAATTCCTGAAAAAAGTGGGCCCATTAAAATTGTTTGACAACAAGAAAGCACGTGAACATGCTCTTGATATGATCAAACAGCTGGATATCCGTTGTACAGGTCCTGAACAGTATGCAGGACGTTTATCAGGTGGTAACCAGCAGAAAGTTTGTCTTGCTCGTGCGATCACAATGGGACCAAAACTTCTCGTTGTATCTGAACCAACTCGTGGTATCGATATCGGTGCTAAGAAACTGGTTCTTGAATTATTAGCAAAAATGAACCGCGAAGAAGGAATGACAATCATTATGGTAAGTTCTGAATTAAACGAACTTCGCAGTTTATGTGACAGAATTGCAATCGTATCTGATGGACAGATTACAGGAATCTTTGCTCCTGATGCATCGGATGCAGAATACGGTATGGCAATGTCAGGCGTGAAAGGAGGAAACAAGTAATGACTAAAGAAAAATTTAAAAAAGCACTTGATGTCATCGGGATTCCACGTCTGGTTGTATTTTGTTTCTTAGTTGCTATTATTATTACAGCGCATGTAAATGATATTGATGTCAAATCATATCTTTCTTCTACAATGAAGTACTGGGGTATGTGGGTAATCCTTGTATTAGCGATGGTACCAACAATCAAATGTGGTATCGGTCCTAACTATGGTGTCAGCTTAGGTATCGTGTGCGGTTTGTTAGGACCATTACTTGCAATTCAGTTCAACATTGCACCAGCTGTAAACGCTGTGATGCCGGGATTTGGTTCATGGGCTGCAATGTTCTTTGCAATTATCGTATCTGCAGTACTTGCTTGGTTTGTAGGTATTGGATATGGTAAAATCCTGAACCTTGTAAAAGGTTCTGAAATGACTGTAACAACTTATATCGGTTACTCAGTTATTTACTTAATGTGTATCGTATGGTTCCGTGCTCCATTCTCCAGTGGTGAAATTACATGGCCATTGGGTGGTGTTGGTGTACGTAATCAGGTTGCTATGGAATCAAGTTTTGGATTCTTATTAAATGAAGCAGGCGGATTTGAATTATTAGGAATATTCGTTCCAACAGGTCTGATTGTATTCTGTCTTCTAATCTGCTTTGCTGTGTACCTGTTTTTCCGTACAAAAACAGGTCTTGCAATCCAGGCAACTGGTGCAAACCCAACATTTGCACGAGCATCAGGTATTGATGTAGATAAAGCTCGTGTAACAGGTGTTGCACTTTCTACAATGCTTGGGGCAATTGGTATCGTAATCTATACACAGGGCTTTGGTTACTTACAGGCTTATACAGCTCCATTAGCAATGGGCTTTATCTGTGTAGCGTCTGTACTGATTGGTGGTGCTACAATGCGTAAAGCGACAATTGCGCACGTTATTATTGGTACATTTTTATATCAGGGTCTGATTATCTTCACACCTCCGGTATCCAATAAATTACTGGCTGGTACAGATATTTCAGATACAATGCGTCAGATTATCCAGAACGGTGTAATCCTTTATGCTCTTGTTAAATCGAAAGGAGGTTCTTCAAATGAATAAAGTAATGAACAGCCTCAAAAAAGCAATTATGGATAACAAGGTTATCGCATTATTCGTTGTTCTCTGTTTAGGATGTATGATCGTTGCAGAAACAAACGTTTCTTATGTAGTAGGAGAAGTTTTCTCACGTTTTAGTCGTAACGCATGCCTTGTTCTTTCTTTGATCATTCCTTGTCTGGCTGGTCTTGGTATGAACTTTGGTATTGTTGTAGGCGCGATTGCTGCTCAAATTTCTATCTTTTTTGTAGTGCATTGGGGATTTGTAGGACTTGGTGGTTTTGTGCTTTGTGTACTTATGAGTACTCCTCTGGCGATTCTTTTTGGGTGGTTAGTAGGTAAGCTTTACAATAACACAAAAGGTTCCGAAATGATTGCAGGTCTGATTCTTGGTTTCTTCGCAGCTGGTGTGTATCGTTTGTTTACACTTTATATTCTTGGCGGTGTAATTCCGTTTGATGATCCAAATCTTCTTCCACGTGGATTTGGTCTTCGTAACGCATTTGACTTAACAGGTAACTTAAAATATGCATTAGATGATATCAGCTTCTTAAATGTATGTGTTGTTTTTGGCGTGATTGCACTTGTAGCTGCAGTTGTTACAAGCGTATATGGTAAAAAAGTTGGCCAGCCAGCTGATAAAAAGAGCACAATGAAGAAAGTGATCATCGGTGTGGTTGCATTAGCATTTGGTCTTGTTGGACGTTTCATTCCAATGGTAAATGTACTTTTCGGTGCATCCAGACTGGTTCTTACAGACGTTGCATTATTTGGGGGTCTTGGACTGATCATTGCATCTGTACTTCAGATCGTATTAAGTCTGAAAAAAGGTGAAAAAGCAGTTGGTAAATTTATCGGCCGTGCAGTTCTTGGCATTCTTTTAATGGTTGGTACAGTAATTCCAGCTGTTAGAGCAATTTATCAGGCTGTACAGCTTCCATCTGCAACATACGGTGTTATCGTCCTTTTCTGTTTCTTTAACAACTGGATTATGGAAACAAGACTTGGACAGAACATGCGTACAGTAGGTCAGAACCGTGGTGTTGCTACATCTGCCGGTATTAATATAGATAAAACACGTATCATTGCTACATGTATTTCTACAGTATTAGCTGCATGGGGACAGTTAATCTTCCTCCAGAACTTAGGTACATTCAACACTGTTCAGCAGCAGGATAACGTAGGTCTTTACTCTGTAGCAGCTATCCTCGTTGGTGGTGCAACTGTACAGAAAGCAAACAACAGACATGCAGTTGTTGGGGTTATCTTATTCCATACACTGTTCGTGGTAGCTCCTCTTGCAGCTACAAAACTTGTTGGTGACTCTGCAATCAGTGAATATATCCGTATGTTCATCTCTTACGGTGTTATCGCAGTTTCTCTTGCATTACATGCATGGAAAACTGTTGCAAAAAAAGATGACAAAAAAGCAGAATAATCATAGAAACATGAATTTACACATAGACTGCTGCAGCTTAGGCTGCAGCAGTTTTTTGTTTGTATGTAATTGGTAAGAGTGTATTTTTGTCGTAAGAATTGATTTTGTGTCGAAAAATGTATATACTGTAAAAAGCGTCACAAAAAAAGGAGAAAACAGTACGATGGAAAGAAAAAATGTTTGGACAACTTACGGAGAAGCTGAATTAAAAGAACTTCACGTAATCAACGAAAAGTATAAAGAATGTCTTGATAAAGGAAAGACGGAAAGAGAATGTGTAACTTTAACCGTGGAAATGGCAGAAGCAGCAGGTTACAGAAGCCTTGAAGCAGTATTAAAAGAAGGAAAAGCATTAAACGCCGGAGACAAGGTTTATGCAGTATGCATGGGAAAAGCAATCGCTTTATTCCAGATGGGTAAGGAACCAATCTCCAAAGGGATGAATATTCTTGGGGCTCACATTGATTCTCCACGAATTGACATCAAACAGAATCCATTATATGAGAATGAAGATTTTGCATATTTGGATACTCATTACTATGGCGGTATCAAGAAATACCAGTGGGTAGCTCAGCCAATGGCAATCCACGGTGTTGTTGCAAAAAAAGACGGTACCGTGGTAGACGTTGTGGTAGGTGAAAAAGATACAGATCCTGTAATGGTGATTACAGATCTTTTACCACACCTTGGTGCAAAACAGATGGATCAGAAGGCAAGCCTTGTGATCACAGGGGAAAACTTAGATATTCTCATCGGCAATCAGCCAATGGAAAAAGATGAAAACGGAGAAGATGTGAAAGAAGCAGTGAAGGCAAATATTTTAAGTATTTTAAAAGATACTTATGATATGGAAGAAGAAGATTTCTTATCTGCTGAACTGGAACTGGTTCCTGCAGGAAAAGCCAGAGACTGTGGTTTTGACAGAAGTATGATCTTAGCTTACGGACAGGATGACCGTATCTGTGCATTTACATCTCTGTTTGCAATGCTGGATGTGGAAAATCCGGTGAGAACAGCTTGCTGTCTCTTGGTAGATAAAGAAGAAATCGGAAGCGTTGGCGCAACAGGAATGCAGTCCCGTTTCTTTGAAAACGTAGTGGCAGAACTTGTGGCATTAAACGAAGGAGAATCTGAATTAAAGACAAGACGTGCTTTACAGAATTCACAGATGCTCTCTTCTGACGTAAGTGCAGGTTATGATCCATTATTTGCAGATGTATTTGAAAAGAGAAGCGCTGCACTGCTTTCCAGAGGTGTTTCTTTTAATAAATTTACAGGAAGTCGCGGAAAAGGCGGTTCCAATGATGCAAATGCAGAATATATCGGAAGACTTCGCAAAGTATTTGACGATGCAAAGGTAGCATATCAGTTTGCAGAACTCGGTAAAGTTGATGTGGGCGGCGGCGGAACCATCGCATACATCATGGCAAATTATGGTATGGAAGTTATTGACAGCGGTGTTGCAGTACTGAACATGCATGCACCATATGAAGTAAGCAGCAAAGCAGATGTTTATGAAGCTGTAAAAGGCTACAAAGCATTCCTGCGTATGGAATAGGAAAAGGAGATCTATTATATGAAATTTTCTCAGATGGTCTATGAAAGACCGGATATTGAACAGGTGAAAGGTAAACTGACCGAGTTGACTGCACGCCTTGCAGCAGCAGAAAGCTATGAAGAAGCTAAAAAAGTATTTTTAGAAGAAGACAAGCTGGAAAGAAACATGGAAACTGTAATGTCTCTGGCTCATATTCGTCATACCATTGATACAAGAGATGAATTTTATGACGGAGAAATGAAATTTATCGATGAGTCACAGCCGTTATTGACCGAATATGTGCAGAAATGGACAGAAACACTGTTAAAGAGTCCTTTCCGTGCAGAATTTGAAGAAGAATTCGGAAAACTGACATTTATCAATGCGGAAATTGAACAGAAAACATTTGCACCGGAAATCATTCCGATGCTTCAGGAAGAAAACGAATTGGCAACCAAGTATGAAAAACTTCTTGCTTCTGCACAGATTCCGTTTGAGGGAGAAAATTATACAATTTCTCAGATCACACCATTCAAAAATGATGCGGATGATGAAAGAAGACTTGTTGCATGGAAAGCGGAAGGCCAGTGGTATAAAGATCATCAGGAAGAACTGGACGATCTGTATGATAAGCTGACTCATGTGCGTGACGCCATTGGAAAAAAATTAGGATATGACGGATATACAGAACTTGGTTATTACAGAATGAAAAGAAACTGCTACAAAAAGGAAGATGTGGAAAAATTCCGTGCAGCAGTTGTAAAATATCTGGTTCCTGTAGCTGATCAGATTTACAGAGATCAGGCAAAACGCCTTGGAAAAGAATATCCAATGAGCTTTGCTGACAATGCACTGCAGTTCCGCTCCGGAAATCCGACTCCATGTGGGGATGCAGACGGCATTCTTGCTCATGGAAAGAAATTTTACGATGAACTTTCACCGGAAACCAGCGAATTTTTCAATATGATGCTGGATATGGAACTTTTAGATCTGCTTTCTACCAAAGGAAAAGCAGGCGGCGGTTACTGCACAAGTCTTCCGGATTATGAAGTGCCGTTTATTTTTGCAAACTTCAATGGTACCCAGCATGATGTGGAAGTTGTAACACACGAAGCAGGACATGCGTTTGCTGCATGGATGAACCGCAAACGTGTGCCGCTTGCAACTGTATGGCCTGGAATGGAAGCTTGTGAAGTACATTCCATGTCTATGGAATTCTTTGCATGGCCATGGGCAGAAGGATTCTTCGGTGAAGATACAAAGAAATTCTATTACAGCCACTTATCCGGAGCTTTAACATTTATCCCTTACGGAACTATGGTGGATCATTTCCAGCATAAAGTATATGAAAAACCGGAAATGACTCCAAAGGAACGTCACGCTGTTTGGAAAGAACTGCTGGGAGTTTACATGCCTTGGATGAAATTAGATGGTGACATTCCATTCTACAGTGAAGGGGAAGGCTGGCAGAGACAGCACCACATTTACTCTATGCCATTTTATTACATCGATTACTGTTTGGCACAGACAGTGGCACTGCAGTTCTGGGCAATGATCCAGAAAGATCAGAAAAATGCTTGGGAACACTACATGGCATACACAAAACAGGGCGGAAGCCGTGTGTTTACAGAACTTTTAAGCAATGCAGGCATGGAAAGTCCGTTTGAGGAAGCAACATTGAAAGGCGTGTGTGAAACTGCGAAACAGTGGTTGAACGACTTTGATCTGGAAGGACTTTGCTAAATATGGCAGAAAAAAAATATAAAGGGCGTAAAGCGTATCTGAATGATTTTCGGAAAAATGCACAGGGAGAATACGAGTATCAGGGGAATCTGTACGAATGGCAGGGCGAAAAAAAGGAATATTTGAAACATATCGGAATTCTTTTGGCCTGCTGTATGATGATGCTGACTATGCTGGTACTTGGTACCTGCCTGGATGCTCCGGGTGCGTTTGACTGCATTTATGTCATGTTTCCGGCAGCCATCGGCCTTGTTTTTGGAATCAGTGCTGCCTGGGGGCTTGGCCGCTTATGTTTTGCGGAATATCCGATGCGCGCATATATATATGAAGCAACATTTCAGGCAATTCCTTTTCGAAGCATAGGAGTCATGATCAGTGCAGGAATTACCATTGCAGGAGAGCTTTTGTACCTGCTGTTACATGGTGCAGAAAATATGCTGACAGGTGCACTGATTTTGCTTTTGGCAGAAGGAATGGGACTTCTTTTTGCATTTTTTATGAAGAAAACAGCTAAAAACATGGCTAAAAAAATGAAGAAATTGTCGAGATAAATTGACAAGAGACGTTAAAATAGCTATCATTTAAATAACTGCGCTTTACTAAAAAAGTAGAGCGTAAAGGGGTATACCCCTTTATTCATATCATGTACATGATATGAATAAGAAATTTGTCTTTTTCACAATAATATATAAGGAGGAAAAACTTATGGGAAAAAGATTGCTTGCCTTATTATTAGGCGTAGTAATGTGCGTTAGCACACTCACAGGCTGCGGCTCAAAAGAAGAAGCAGCAAAGACACCAGCTACAGAAGATGCTGCAGAAGCAACAGACGAAGCTGGCAGAGTAGTTCTTTCGGCTACAGGATTTGAAAACAAATTCTCACCATTCTTCGCAGCAAGCGCTGACGATCAGGATGTAGCTGATTTTGTATCACTTTACATGATGTACGTTGACCGTGTTGCAAACCCGGTACTCAATGGTATTGAAGGTGAAACCCGTGCTTACAATGGAACAGACTATACTTACTATGGTCCTTCAGACATTGTGATCACAGAAAATGAAGACGGAACAGTATATTATGACATCACAATGCGTGACGACCTGGTATTCTCTGATGGAACACCAGTGGACATTGATGACTTTATCTTCAGTTTATATGTTCTGCTTGACCCATCCTACGATGGATCTTCAACACTTTATTCCCAGCCAATCCTTGGTCTGGAAGAATACCGCACAGGTATGGACACATTGTTCAACCTCTTAGCAGCAGCAGGTCGTGACAATACAGATTTCACATACTGGGATGAAGCTGCACAGACAGCATTCTGGGCAGATGTTGACCAGGCAGGTGAAAAATTCGCACAGGAAATCGTTGATTACTGTGTAGCAGCCGGTTATGTAGAAGAAGGAGATGTAGCAGGAGCAGCAGCATCATGGAACTTCCCGGACCTGGCAGCAGATGCAACAGCAGCAGATTTCTTCGCAGCAATGGTTGAAGCATACGAAGGCGATCTTATGACATTATCAGGTACAGAAACTGCAGGTTCTGCACTGACTGATTTAATGAATGACTATGCAACCTACAGCGTTGGTGTTCAGACAGGTGAATCCGCTGATCACATCGAAGGTATCCAGCGTACAGGTGACTACAGTGTACGTATCGTTGCAAGTCAGTTAGACGCTACAATGATCTACCAGATGGCTCAGCCAATCGCTCCGCTTCACTACTACGGTGACGAAGCACTTTATGATTACGAAAACAACAGCTTTGGTTTTGTAAAGGGTGACCTTACAAACGTAAAATCAAAAACAACTCAGCCAATGGGCGCTGGTCCATATATGTTTAAAGAAGCTGCCAACGGTGTAGTTTATCTGGAAGCAAATCCAAACTTCTACCGTGGGGAAGCAAAAACAAAATATGTAAACATCGTTGAAACAAAAGAAGCTGATATGTTAAATGGTATCAGCACAGGAACAATTGATATCGCTACACCATCTTACTCTACAGAACTGGCGAAACAGATTGCAGAGCTCAATGGCGGTGATCCATCCTTCGACGGAAGCGTTATCACAACAAAACTGATCGACTACCGTGGATACGGTTACATCGGTATTTCAGCTGAAAATGTAAAAGTTGGCGATGATCCTGCATCAGCAGAATCCAAAGCACTTCGTAAAGCCATCGGTACAGTCCTGGCAGCATACCGTGATGAAGGTATCAGCTCTTACTACGGAGAAACAGCATCTATCATCAACTACCCAATTTCCAACACATCCTGGGCAGCACCACAGGTTACAGATGATGGATATACAGCAGCATACTCTGTAGACGTTGACGGCAATCCAATCTACACAGCAGATATGGATGCAGCAGCAAAATATGAAGCAGCTTTAGCAGCAGCATTAAAATACTTCGAAGCAGCCGGTTATACAGTAACAGATGGTAAATTAACAGCAGCTCCTGCAGGTGCAAAACTCGAATACACAGTTAACATCGGTGCAAACGGCGCTGGTGACCACCCAACATTCTTAGTACTTAAAAATGCAGCAGACGCTTTTGCTAAGATCGGCTTTACATTAACAGTGAATGACCTTGCAAACGCATCTGATTTATTCGCATCATACCAGACAGGTGTTGCGGAACTCTGGTGTGCTGCATGGCAGTCATCAAGTGACCCGGATATGTACCAGTTATATCACAGCGATGGTTCTACAAACTACTATCAGATCAAAGATGAAGATCTTGATACATTAATTATGGATGCTCGTCAGTCAACAGAACAGTCTTACCGTAAAGGTCTCTACAAAGCAGCTATGGAAATTATCATGGACTGGGGTGTAGAAATTCCTGTTTACCAGCGTTCAGATGCTTATGCAGTATCTACAGAACGTGTAGATGTTTCTTCTCTGCCAACTGATATGACACCATACTGGAACTGGAAGAGTGAACTTTACAACATCGTTGTAAAATAATACAAAAGCTTATAATTGGAATAGGAACCACTTCTAAAGGGGTGGTTCCTCATTCCGTTTTATTCCGGAAAGTTATATCATTTCAGTAGAGAGGAAGGATCATCGTATGCGAAAGTACATCCTGAAAAGAATTTTATTGTCAGTCATGATCCTGTTTTGCGCTACCTTTATTATTTATGCGCTGCTTCGCTGCCTGCCGGCTTCTTATGTGGAAACTGTGGCAATGCAGCTTTCGTCTGCGCCTGGTGCAAAACCGTATGATGAGTGGCTGGCACAATTAAATGCGGCATATGGTTTGGATAAGGGCATCCTTCCAGGTTATCTGACATGGTTGGCCGATGCGATCCAAGGTAATTTTGGCGATAGCTGGAAATGGACCGTGCCAGTAATTGAAAAATTTAACGATACAATCTGGCTGTCATTTGCAATGGGAGCAATCTCCTTTGTATTACAGCTTTTCATTGCAATTCCGCTTGGGGTAATTGCAGCAACAAAACAGTATTCACGTACCGATTATGCAATCAGTGCGGGAGCGTTGGTTGGTATTTCACTTCCAACATTCTTTTTTGCAACAATTTTAAAGCTGATCTTTTCCGTAAAGTTAGGCTGGTTTGATTTATATGGTCTCGTAGGACGTGATCATCTGCAGTTAGATGCTATGGGACAGTTCTTAGACAAGGCACACCATCTGGTTCTGCCGATTGCAACACTCACAATCGTTTCGATAGGTTCTTATATGCGTTATACACGTACCAATATGTTAGAGGTTTTAAACGCCGACTACATCCGTACTGCACGTGCCAAGGGCTTATCTGAAAAGAAGGTTATTTATCAGCATGCGTTTAGAAATACGCTGATTCCGCTGGTAACGATCATTGGCGGTTCGCTGCCAGGGTTATTCTCCGGTGCCTTAATTACAGAAACATTGTATTCGATTCAGGGTATCGGTTTTACGTCATATCATGCAATGGTTATCGGTGATATTCCGTTCTCCATGTTTTATCTGACATTTTTGGCGATTTTGACATTGTCAGGCAACCTGCTTTCTGATATTTTATATGCCGTGGTAGACCCACGAGTACGCATTGCGTAGGAAAGGAGGGTCCTGTTATGAGTGATAAAAATTTAGAAGTAACAGCTAATAATAACAGTGAAACAGAAGTCTACTCCCTGAATGACGACAGACGTGTAAAAGTTCTTTCACCAAGTGCTTTGGTCGTAAAGAGATTCTTTCGTAACCGTCTGGCAGTTCTTGGATTGATCATGCTTGTTTCTATGTTTGTGTTTTCTTTCATTGGAGGTCTGATCATTCCTTATGGACAGGATGAGCAGTTTTATCGCTATGAAAGCCAGATGAAAGAATATGCAGGGGCTGTAGAAAACAAAGAATTCCGTTACATGTCTGCAGATGGACAGAAATTTGACAGCGTGCTGCAGGCGAAATTCCAGCTGGCATATCAGAAAAAAGAGCTTTCCTTTGAATATAAGGATGTAACTTATGATATCTTAGAAGAAGGTACAGATTTTTATTCCATTTCTTCTAATGGCACCATGCTGGCGATTGCTTTTAAGGATATTGTAAACGGCGAAACTGTAGAGTTTACTTTTAATGAAAAATATGCTGCATTGAAAGCTTTCAGTGCAGGTGAAACTGCATTTTCTGCGGATGGAAAAGAATATACACTGGATGAAGACCACAACATTATCTTAGGCAGTGAGGTGGCAGGTTATATCAGCCGTCTGGTGGTATCTCCGGTAGAAAACGGAATCACATTTACCCGTGAGTTTAAAGAAGCACTGGAAGCTGCCATCAATGATAAGGTGGAAGAATTCCAGTTTACAGATGAAAACGGAACAGAAGACACCTATAAGATTGCTTACGATGCAACGATGGATAACTGGTCCGTACGCAGAGGCAAAGAAACCTATGTATATGATTCCTATGCAAAACCTTCCAAAGAACATCTGTTAGGTACAGATGCCAATGGTATGGACATGCTGACACGTCTCATGTATGGTGGACGAGTTTCCTTAATGATCGGTTTCATCGTTGTATTTATCGAAGTAGTCATCGGTGTAACCTTAGGCGGTCTTGCAGGATATTTTGGAAAATGGGTAGATATGCTGATCATGCGAATTGTAGACGTCTTCTACTGTATTCCATCTATGCCGCTCATTATTATCCTGGGTGCTGCCATGGATGCCATGAAAGTAGAACCAATGACCCGTATGTTCTACTTAATGTTAATCCTTGGTTTCCTGGGCTGGCCATCGATTACACGTCTTGTTCGCGGACAGATTCTGTCTTTACGTGAACAGGAATTTATGACAGCAGCAGAGGCATGTGGTGTTCGTGTCAGCAGAAGAATCTTCAGACACTTAATTCCAAATGTAATCCCACAGCTCATTGTTACATGTACCATGAGCCTTGGTTCTACCATTATCATGGAAGCAACATTATCCTTCCTTGGTATCGGTGTTAAATTCCCATTTGCTTCATGGGGTAATATTATTTCGGACGTTAATGATGCCTTTGTTATGACACATTACTGGTTCGTATGGATTCCTGCCGGCATCTGTCTTTTGATCGCCGTGCTTGGCTTTAACTTTGTAGGTGACGGTCTGCGTGATGCGTTTGACCCGAAAATGAAACGATAAGGAGGGAACATATGGCTAAGAAAAAAGCAGAAGGCTATCTTTCAGCGAAAGAATCCCGCCTCATTTCCAAAAGAAACCGTCAGATTACAAACGAGTTTGAAAAGAAACGTAAAAGAAAAAATGTTCCTGAATCTGAATATCTGACTACCATGAAGGACTCTAAGAATGCAGTGGAATTTGATAATCTGCATACTTACTTCTTCACAGATGCGGGAACTGTAAAAAGCGTGGATGGTGTCAGCTTTGACGTTCCAATTGGGAAAACAGTTGGTATCGTAGGAGAATCCGGCTGCGGCAAGTCCGTAACCAGTCTTTCTTTAATGCAGCTGCTTCAGAGACCGCAGGGTCAGGTGGTGGAAGGTGCCATTCGTCTGAATCTTGGTGATAAGGCTTATGACGTAACACAGATGCCGCAGCAGAAAATGCAGGAAATTCGCGGAAATAAGGTTTCCATGATTTTCCAGGAACCGATGACCAGCTTAAATCCGGTATTCCGTATCGGAAAACAGATTGAAGAGGTTATCGAGCTTCATGACAGTGAAGGCAAAACAAAGGAAGATATCAAAGCCCGTACCATCGAATTGTTAGAGATGGTAGGGATCGCCAACAGTGAGGGTGTATACAAAATGTATCCTCACGAGCTTTCCGGCGGTATGCGTCAGCGTGTTATGATTGCCATTGCTCTTGCATGTAATCCAAAAGTTATCATTGCGGACGAACCGACAACAGCTCTTGACGTAACTATTCAGGCGCAGATTCTGGATCTGCTCCGCAACTTAAAAGATAAGATCAATTCTTCCATTATGCTGATCACTCATGACCTGGGTGTTATCGCAGAAATGGCAGATTATATTGTAGTAATGTATGCCGGAAGAGTGGTAGAAAAAGGAACAGCGGAAGAAATTTTTGAACATCCTTCCCATCCATATACCATCGGTCTGATGGCATCCAAACCGGTAGTTGGTAAAAAAGTGGATAAACTTTACTCTATTCCGGGAAAAGTACCAAACCCTGTAGATATGCCGAACTACTGCTATTTTAAAGACCGCTGTGAAATGTGTGTAGAATGCTGTAAAGGTGATTATCCACCGGAAATCAGCCTTTCTGAAACACATAAAGTAAGCTGTTATCGCTATCTTGATGGAAAGGGGGATAAATAATGGCAGCAGATAAGAAAATTGTTGTACCTGAATTTGATCCGGTAACTTATGACCCGCAGTACATCCTGATGGTAAACCAGCTGAAAAAATATTTCCCAATCAAAGATGGTATGCTTGCCAAAACTGTTGGACATGTAAAAGCGGTAGATGGTGTAACATTTAACTTAAAACGTGGTACAACCATGGGTCTTGTAGGTGAATCCGGATGCGGTAAAACAACAACCGGACGTACCATTTTACGTCTTGCAGGTGAAAAAACAAGCGGACAGGTTTTATTTAACGGACAGGAAGTCTATGATCTTAGCAGCAAAGAAATGCGTGCACTTCGAACAAAGATGCAGATCATTTTCCAGGATCCATTCTCCAGCCTTTCTCCACGTTTACCGGTAGGTGAAATTATCGGAGAAGCGGTTCGTGAACATAACCTGGTACCAAAGGCAGAATTTGATGATTATATCGATAAAGTTATGGATGACTGTGGATTACAGCCATTCCACAAAGTTCGTTATCCTCATGAATTCTCCGGCGGACAGCGTCAGCGTATCTGTATCGCACGTGCACTGGCTTTGAATCCGGAATTTGTTGTCTGTGACGAACCGGTATCTGCTCTTGATGTTTCCATTCAGGCGCAGATCATTAACCTGTTAAAAGATTTACAGGCAAAGCATAACTTAACATACCTGTTCATTTCTCACGACTTATCAGTAGTAGAACATATTTCTGATACTGTGGGTGTTATGTATCTCGGTAATCTGTTGGAATATGGTGAAACAGAGGATATCTTTAAGAATCCGCTGCATCCATATACCAAAGCGCTGTTTTCAGCGATTCCGGTCCCGGATCCAAAGGTGAAAAAAGAACGTATCGTACTGGAAGGATCCATTCCTTCACCGGCAAATCCGCCGCAGGGATGTAAATTCCATACACGTTGTGCTCACTGCATGGAAAGATGTAAACACGAGGTTCCGGTACAGAGAGAAATCGAACCGGGACACTATGTAGTATGTCATCTTTATGACAAATAAGACCAAAAAGGAAGGAAAGGCAGTATGAGATATTCAGAGAAGAATGATCTTTACAGGGAACCGGACGAAATGGACGAAGAACCGTTGGAACCGGAACTGAAGTTATCAAGACAGGAACAACGCTGGATTATTTTTGGTGCATTGAAAAGTGCATTGCTCATTGGCGGCATTTATATTGTAGGTGCCGGACTGCTGATCTGGTTTTTATTGGCAATTTGGACTTAAAATAAAGAAGCCGTCGCAAAATGATGTTACATCATGGTGCGACGGCTTTTTTTGAAAAAGATTTTGTGGAAACACACTGACAGAGGAATGTTATGAATTACTATTTTGCGCCCCTGGAGGGAATTACAGGCTACATCTACAGAAATACTTATGAAAAGCATTTTGGCGGCTTTGTGAAGTATTTTTCACCTTTTATTACAACAAACCAGCATTTTGGAATGCAGAATAAAGAAAAAAAGGATGTTGCCCCTGAAAACAATCAAGGAATTTATCTTGTTCCGCAGATTATGACTAACAATGCAGAACAGTTTCGCGATATGGCTGAGAAAATGTCAAATTTGGGATACAAAGAAGTAAATATCAATATTGGATGCCCGTCACGAACTGTGGTAACCAAGAAAAAAGGTTCCGGCTTTTTGGCATATCCGGAAGAATTAAATGGTTTTTTAGACGAAATTTTTTGGTATTGTAAAGATATGGAAATTTCTGTGAAAACCAGAATTGGTATGGAAAACCCCGAAGAATTTGAACGTTTATTGGAAATCTATAATAAATATCCGTTAAAGGAGTTAATTATTCATCCAAGACTTCAAATCGATTATTATAAAAATCATCCAAATATGGATGTGTTTACCTATGCAGTAGAAAAGGCAAAAGCACCTCTTTGCTATAATGGAGATCTTTTTAGTGTAGAAGATATTCGAAACTTTCAAGAAAAATATCCAACGGTGGAAAACATCATGCTTGGCAGAGGACCGCTGAAGGCTCCAACATTGATGAGGGAACTGGCAGGAGAAGAACGTGATCTGACTCTCTGGTATGACTTCCATATGGAATTGCTTGATGAATATGATAAATATTTATCGGGACAGATGAATGTACTATACAAGATGAAAGAACATTGGTATTATTTATTCCAGAGTCTGCCAAAAGATGAAAAGGCAGTCAAGGCAATGCGCAAGGTCAAACATCTGGATGAGTACCGTTTGCTTGTCAAATCTATTCTTTGCCAATAAATTATTGAAACATATTTCTTTTAACGGACGCTGTCAAAACACTCTATCCTTGTTGCTCAGGCGTCGTCACTCTCCAACTAGTCTAAGTACTTCTAACCACTTGCACCAATGGGTGCTTCGCGGAGAAGTACTAAGACGGATTTTACGAGTGACTTTGGCCGATTCGCTACAATGACAGAGTATTTTGTCCGCTGTTCATTGAAAGTTATACGTTATGCAAAATATTGTCAACCAACAAGTGTAACAGCAGATGTTGACTCGCGCAGCGTGATATTTGAAAAATTATTGTGCAAGATATGAAAATTAAAGGAAAAGAGGAGAGAATACATGAGCGTATTAGGAAACTTAGAACCAAAGAGTGTATTTGGATATTTTGAAGATATCTGTAAAATTCCTCATGGTTCAGGAAATATGGATAAAATTAGCCAGTTCTGTGTGGATTTTGCCAAGGAACATGGGTTGGAATATATTCAGGATGACATGAAAAACGTCATCATTATCAAAGAAGCAACGCCTGGTTATGAAGAGGTTGAACCACTCATTCTTCAGGGACATCTGGATATGGTTTGTGAAAAACGTCCGGATAAGGTGAAAGATTTTTTGACAGAAGGGATTGATGTCTGTACAGATGGAGAAAACATTTGGGCAGATGGGACGACTCTTGGCGGTGATAACGGAATTGCAGTGGCTTATGGTCTTGCGCTTTTAGCTGACAAAGAACTGCAGCATCCACGATTGGAAGTTGTGTTGACCGTTGACGAAGAAACAGGACTTTATGGTGCAGAAGCCATTGATATGTCTATGTTAAAGGGCAAAAAATTAATCAATCTGGACTCAGAAGAAGAAGGCATTTTTACAGTTGGCTGTGCAGGTGGTCTGACCCTTGCCTGTGACATTCCAATGTTTACAGAAGAAGTAGAAGGGGAAATTTACGAATTAAAAGTAACCGGTTTACTTGGCGGCCATTCCGGTGCGGAAATCCACAAGGGCCGTGGAAATTCCAATGTGATTCTTGGTCGCGTGCTTTTGAACATCGGACAGAAAATCGGACTTGATATTGTAAAAATGGAAGGCGGTTCCAAAGACAATGCCATTCCAAGACTTTCTGTTGCAGAAGTTATGATTTTTGAAGAAGATGCAGAAAAATTTGCAGAGCTTGTAAAAGAACAGGAAGCAATTTTAAAAAATGAGCTCCATGCAAGCGATGCAGGTGTTACCTTAGAACTGACATGTAAAGGTTCAGGAACTGCGGAAGTTTTAGATGCTACATCAAAAGTAACAGCTCTTCATGCACTGAATAATATTCCAAACGGCATTCAGGCTTACAGTAAGGATATCGAAGGCTTGGTAGAAACCTCCTTAAATATGGGGATTATGACTATGGACGGCGAAAGTCTGAAAATGTCCTTTGCAATCAGAAGTTCTATTGAATCTGCAAAGCATTATCTGACAGACAGAGTGCTGCTTTTCGTTGAGATGCTTGGCGGAAACTGTGAGATCAAAGGAGATTACCCGGGCTGGGCATATAATCCAAAGTCTGAACTTAGAGAAACATTTATCAGAGTATACCGTGAAATGTATGAAAAAGAACCAGTGGTGGAAGCCATTCATGCAGGACTGGAATGTGGTCTGTTTACCAAGAAAATTGATGGATTAGATAGTATTTCTGTAGGGCCGAACATGCACAATGTACATACTTCGGAAGAAACATTGGAAGTAGCCTCCGTACAGCGCACATGGGAATTCCTTTGTCGTGTTATCGCAGAAAAGTAATGCTTGTAAACAAAAACAATTTTTGGTATCATAAATTATTGATATTGAAATACTTGGGAGGAATCCATTATGGAAAACGAAGTAGTATCCAAAAATTTTATTGAACAGTTTATAGATAAGGATCTGGCAGAAGGCGTTTATGACACTGTCCATACACGTTTCCCTCCGGAACCAAACGGTTACCTGCACATTGGACATGCAAAATCCATTCTTTTAAACTACGGATTAGCACAGAAATACAATGGTAAATTCAACTTACGTTTTGATGATACAAACCCTACAAAGGAAAAAATCGAATTCGTTGAATCTATCAAAGCTGACGTTGAATGGCTTGGTGCAGATTTTGAAGATCGTCTTTTCTATGCATCTAACTATTTCCAGGAAATGTATGAAGGTGCGGTAAAATTAATTAAAAAAGGCAAAGCATTTGTTTGCGACTTGACAGCAGAAGAAATTGCTGCTTACAGAGGAGATTTCAATACTCCGGGTAAAAACAGCCCATATCGTGATAGAAGCGTTGAAGAAAACTTAGAACTTTTCGAAAACATGAAAAATGGTGTTTACAAAGATGGTGAAAAAGTTCTTCGTGCCAAAATTGATATGGCTTCACCAAACATGAACATGCGTGACCCTGTAATTTACCGTGTTGCTCATATGTCACATCACAACACAGGAGATGCATGGTGCATTTATCCAATGTATGATTATGCACATCCGGTAGAAGACGCCATTGAAGGCATTACACATTCTATTTGTACATTGGAATTTGAAGATCACAGACCATTGTATGACTGGGTTGTTAGGGAACTTGAATACGAAAAACCACCTCGTCAGATTGAATTTGCAAAATTATACCTGACAAACGTGGTAACAGGTAAGAGATATATCAAACGTCTTGTAGAAGAAGGTATCGTAGATGGTTGGGATGATCCACGTCTCGTATCCATTGCGGCTCTTCGCCGTCGAGGATTTACACCGGAATCTATCAAAATGTTTGTAGAACTTTGCGGTGTTGCAAAGAGCAACAGCTCTGTAGAATACCCAATGCTTGAATACTGCATCCGTGAAGATCTTAAACTGAAAAAACCACGTTTTGCAGCAGTTTTAGACCCTATCAAGCTTGTTATCGACAACTATCCGGAAGGACAGGTTGAATATTTAGATGCCGCAAACAATCTTGAAAACGAAGAATTAGGAACAAGAAAATTACCATTCTGCCGTGAACTTTATATCGAAAGAGAAGACTTCATGGAAGAACCACCTAAGAAATATTTCCGTCTGTTCCCAGGCAATGAAGTACGTTTGATGCATGCATACTTTGTAAAATGTGAAAGCTTCGTAAAAGATGAAACAGGCAAGGTTGTAGAAGTACATTGTACTTATGACCCTGAAACAAAAGCCGGCAGTGGATTTACTGGAAGAAAAGTAAAAGGCACCATTCACTGGGTACCAGCTCCATATGCCATTGAAGCAGAAGTACGTCTCTACGAAAACATTATTGATGAAGAAAAAGGTGTTTATAACGAAGACGGCAGCTTAAACTTAAATCCAAACTCTTTACAGGTAGTAGAAAAAGCATATCTTGAACCAGGATTTGCAGGTGCAAAACCTTATGATAGCTTCCAGTTTGTAAGAAACGGATTCTACTGCGTAGATGCAAAAGATTCTACAGATGAAAAATTAGTATTTAACAGAATTGTTTCATTAAAGAGTTCTTTTAAATTACCAAAATAAGATAAAGTCAGGAGCGTGTGGGTGACCATACGCTCTTTTTTAATTTGTAAAATAGATACGCTATCTTGAGGAATGCGTTGAAAGTTTTCCCAAAATCTAGTAGGATAATATAGAAGGATGGGATATTATGATAAAATTTAGAATGATGAATAAAAAAGCAGCTATATTGTGCCTTGCTGCGATACTTAGTATGGGTACTTTGACTGGCTGCCAGAAAGATACAAAACTTGTGTTTACTACAGGTCTATCCGGTAATCAGATTTTTAAAATTGGTTCTACTGTCTGTACAATGCCGGAAGCAATGGTTTATTTGACAACATTTTATAATCAGTATGCAGATATTTATGGTTCTGAGATGTGGAACTATGATTTTGGGGGAGTATCTTTGGAAGAGCATGTAAAAGATGTGGTACTTTCAAAGCTTGCTCAGATTAAGGTTATAACTTTGATGGCAGAAGAACGAGATATTGAGCTTACTGATGAAGAAAAGCAGAATGTGAAAATGGCTGCAGAGAGTTATTTTGCAAAACTGGAAAGTGATTTAATAGAAGCAGAAGGCATCACAGAAGATGTGGTTGAGAAAGTTTACCGGGAGTATGCCATTGCCAATAAGGTCTATGAAACGATTACAGAGTCAGCAGATATGGAAATCAGTGATGATGAGGCAAGGGCAGTAACAGTACAGACAATTTATTTCCAGAACTGGAAAATGAAAAATAATGAAAAAACGGCATTATCTGAAAGCGAAACGCTGAATGTTTTAAAGAGCGCAAAAGAGGCATTGAAAAAAATAAATGCGGACGAAGATTTTGAAACAGTAGCGGTACAATATAGTGAAGATAAGCAGCTTGTGAAAAATTATGCAAGAGGAACCGTGGAGCCACATTTTGAAGAACTTTTATTTTCCATGGATGAAGGTGACATCAGCAATATTATTGAAACAAAAGATGGTTATTATATTGTGAAATGTATCAGCACCATGGACTATGAGGCAACGCAGGAAAACAAGCTTGTGCTGGCAGAAAAAAGAAAAAAAGAAGCATTCTTAAAGGCTTATACTGAAATTGAGGAAAATACACATTCCCAGTTTAAGGATAAGCGTTGGAATGCAATTACATTAAATGAAGAAATTCATAGTACGGATGCGAATTTTTTCAATATTTATGATGAATTTGTAAAATAGTAAGGGTGAGATCATGAAAGAAAAGATGGAGCGATTTGCAAGGGGAGAATTTGATGAAAATTTACCAAAGATAGAACTGCCGAAGGAACCGCTTTCCTGGGAAATGGAACCGGAAAAACAGTTTATCGGTTATCTGCGTTTTCGCTCTGAAAATGGTCTTCGAATCAGAGGATATGTGATTTGCTCTGACGGTAATATGAAAATCAGTCATCCACAGTTTTTTGCTAAAAATGTGAAGATTGAGTTTACTTACAGCAGTAAAAATGCAGTACATGGTGATAAGAAACGGGGAAAACTGATACTTATTACCAATGCAGGAGAATTTTTAGTGCCATTTGAAGTGCTGATTCGTGATACTGCAGTACAGGAAGGAGAGTAACTTCCATGAGTTATGAAAATGCTTTGATCAAAGGTCTGGTCATAGACTATTTAAAAGAATTTGAATATTTTTCTTTTGGAAAAACAGATGCTAAAAGTTATTTGGATTTGAATCTGCACAGAGCTGAAAAGTTAGTGGAACTGTGTCTGGATAATCCATTATATCATTTGATGCTGGCTGCTGTTTATATTCGTGTGGGCAAAAAAGAAGACGGCGAACGCATTTTAAAGAAATATGAGAAGAATCATGTGTTACAGTTTCGTAATGCTGAGTTTCGTGCCGGATTTTTATATCTGGCAGGAGAACTGACAGACGATAAGATTCAGAAGAAAAATATAGTGATTCAGCTGCAGAAGCTTTATCAGAAAAATCAGACATTACCGTCTCTTTACTGGTATCTTGCAAGACTGGATGAGGGATTTAAAAAAAATCCTGAGAAAAAGATTGCTTTTCTGGAAAAACAGTGGAAATTGGGCAGTAACCAGAATTTATTATACATAGAAGTAATCAGAACTTTAAGAGAGCATCCGGAAGCTGCGCAGAATATGGATGAGTTCTTAATGCAGTGCTATATCTGGGCTCAGAGACGTAAAGTCATCAATAAAGAGATGGCGGCGCAGATTGCAAAAAATGCGATGAAATTAAAAAGCTGCGGCAGACGTTATGAGTATCTTTTGAGAGAATGTTATCGTATTTTCGCTACAAAAGAACTTCTGGGAGCCTTATGCAGTCTTTATATCAGAGAGGGAAGAACTGATAAGGCTGCAGCGAAATACTATGCAAAAGGTGTTGAATTTGAACTAAAAATAAATAATTTGCATGAATATTATATGATGGCAACTACAGAGCAGAAGCACAAGCTGCTGCCGGAACAGGTGTTGTTATATTTCTTATACCATGATACGTTATCTGCAAATCAGAAAGTCTATTTATATAAGAACCTTGTCTGCTATGGAGATAAAGAATCGGAAATTTACGGAAAATATAAAGAAAAAATAGAACATTATACAGTAGAGAGTCTTTTGAAACGTCGAATCAGTCCGGAATATGCGTATCTTTATGATCATGTACTGTATCCGCAGATTTTCACGAAGGAAATGGCGGAAGCAATGGCAGATTTAATGTTTCTTCGAAAAGTTACATGTTCCGATCCGCGCATCAGAGAAGTGGAGGTTTCCTATGAGCAGGTAAAAGAAACTATGAGAGTGCCACTGAAAAAGCAGGAAGCATATCTGCCGATTTATTCTCCTTCAGCAGTGGTGACATTGGTAGATGAGGTGGGAAATCTTTATCGAAATACAGTTTCTTATAAAATTGAGAAGCTTTTGGATGAGAGAAAATACATTGATATCTGCAAACAGTATGTAAAAAATCATATGGGATTTCTTTTGCATCTGTGTGTGAAAAAAACTGACAATCTTACGATTAATGAAGAAAATATAGAATTTTATGGTCAGGTACTGGAAACAACCGGATTTACTGAACTATATCGCAATACTGTGCTGGTCAAGATGCTGGAATACGCAGCCGGAAAGAAATTGCTGGAAGATTTACCGGAGCGCTGGTTCGAAACAGATGGAAAGCATATGACGAGAGAGCAGAGAGGCAGGATGATCGGTTATCTTGCGCAGCGAGGAAAATACCGACAGGCATATTACTGGCTGGAAGCATATGGCGCAGTGTATGTACCTGCAAACCGTATTTTGAAAATTTTGACTGCATTGGCAGATACAGAGGAAGCCGAAAAAGAATTGTATTACCGCTTGTGTTATGGCTGTTTTCAGAACGGTCAGATGAATTATGTCAGTCTGAGATATTTGGCAACTTCTTTTTTGGGGACTTGTGCTCAGATGGCAGAGGTGTGGAGACAGGCAAAATCTTTTGGTGTAGAAACATCCGCGTTGGAGGAAAGAATTCTTATGCAGATGATGTTTACCGGAACAGAAGTTGCAGGACATTTTGACGTTTATCTTTCCTATAATCAGAGAGAGCCAAAAGAATATTTGAAAAAAGCGTATCTGACTTATATGTCAAGAGAAGCATTCGTAAAGAATAAAGAACTGGACAATCGATTCTATTTCCTGCTGGAAGAAGAACTTTTTCAGGATGCAAACTATGCAGAAGTATGCATTTTGGCTTACTTGAAGCATTTATCCCAAAAACAGGTGCTGTCAATTAAGCAGAAAAATGCATCGGCCAACTATTTAAAGGAATTCTTTGCAAAAAAATGCTATTTTGGATTTATGCAGGATTTCGGCAGGGTGATTACAGAAGCACTTGTACTGGAAGATAAAATATTTATTGAATATTATGCGCCGGCTACATCGGAGATTGTTCTTCATTATATTGTAGAGAAAAACGGTGAAGAAAAGTATCGTTATACCACCTGTCGAATGTATCCTAGCTATGGAGGCGTCTATTCAAAAGCATTTACTCTGTTTGAAGGAGAAAAAATCACTTATTTTATTACAGAGAAAAAAGAAGACGGTACAGAAATCTCTACGCCATCTGTGACAAAGGAAAAAGAAGTGTGCATACTGGATTCAGGAACCAGGTATGGAAGGATTAATGGTATGCGTCAGCTGGCAGCGAAGGGGCAGAATCTGGATTTTGCAACTGAAATGCAGCAGTATAGATTTTTGGAAATGGCAGTGGAACAGCTGTTTCCTATGAAATAAAGGATGAGCAATATGATTGCAGCAATTGAACTAGGAAAAAAATATGCGCAGGTTTGTGTAAAAACTGTAAATATGAAAGATGCAGAATCTTTGTCTACGGTAGCGGGAACAGAAAATTATCGAATCCCAACAGAAGCAGATCTGGAAGATAAGGTCCAATTACAAGAATTTTTCCGAAAGCTTTGGAAATTGTTATCACCTTATGGAAATAAGGATTCACTGGAATATCTTATATTTTGTCTGGAGGATAATTCCGAAGAAATGAGAGGAAGACTCTCGGAAATCGTAGAAATTTATAACATTTCGCTGGAAAAAGTACATTTTATGAGCAAGCAGGAATGCTTTTGTGCTTATGTTTTTCACCAGAGTGCAGAGCTTTTGTCACATAACGCTCTTTTGGTTGAAAATTGCGAAGGTGAGAAAGAAAAGTTTATATTACATAAACGTGCAAGAACAACTCCAATGGTAGCAGAGGTTCGTAATGTTTCAGAAAAATCTCTGGAAAGTGTATTTAGCGATCATGCGATTTCTTCGGTCTTTCTTGTGGGAGATGATTTTGAAGAAGAATGGATGCAAAAGAATCTGAAAATTCTAAGAAACGGAAGACGTGTCTTTGCAGGAAAGAATCTCTATGTAAAAGGTGCTGTATATCGTGGAATGGAACTAAAAGAAGGCGTTGAGGATTATTTATATCTTGGTGCCGAAAAACTTTGCTGTCATATTGCCCTGTGCTCGGAAACAAATGGAAAACAGGAATACATTTATATTGTAGAAGGCGGAAGAAACTGGTATGAATCCAATGTGGCATTGGAAGTTCTTTTGCTCGATAAACCGGAACTGGAGTTTGCATTAATTCCAATTAACGGAAAAGAGAAAAAGACTACGATGATTTATCTAAGAGATCTGCCGGTGCGCCCGAAAAAAACAACAAGACTTCGAATTGAGTTGGAGTTTACGAGTGTGTCTTGTGCAAAAGTAATCATCAAAGATTTGGGATTTGGAGAGTTATTTCCTCCGTCAGATATGGTTTATGAAGGAGAACTGCAATGGGAACAGTAAAATTATGTGTTCATGAGTCTGCAAAGACTCCTTATTATGCAGAAGCAACAGGGATTCATTTGTATTCAATCGAAGAACTTGCTTATTATCTGTATGAAAATATTTATCTGATCGATGAACGAATTATTGATGAAAAATTATATTCCTGGATTGAGTCGGAATTAGGACTTTGGAAGCTGGCAGAACGTCTTCGAAGCGGAAGAAGCATCGGAAATCATGTTTATAATCAGGTGATGGCTATCTTACAGGCATCAGAATATTATTCTGAGCGTGAACTTGGTGAGTTGTCGGAGAAAATTAAGACGATTTCCGGAATGCAGGCACAGGAGAGAATGAAATATAAAGCAGATGAACTGATGCAGAACGAAAACTACTGGGCAGCGATTGCGGAATATGAGAGAATTTTGGGGATTCGCCAAAGCAGTCGCTTAACGGTGGAGTTTTATGCGAAGGTATGGAATAATCTGGCAGGATGTTATGCAAGATTGTTTTTGTTCGAAAAAGCAGCGACATGTTTTGAAAGTGCTTATCAGTATCAGAAGATTTCAGAGTATAAAGAAAAGGCATATTATGCGCGAAAACTTGCTGCATATGGTCAGGAAGAGACTGAAGAACTGGTCGAAGATAAGATTTCCGAAGAATTTTCGAAACAGTCTGAAGTGGTTTTACAGGAATTAGAAGAAAAGAGTAAATTAGATTGTGAACAGATATCACAAAGTGATTTTCTGAAAAAAAGAGAGAAAAATTATTGCAGAATTTCCTGTATATAAGTGGAAAGAGATTGTCGATGAAGACAGTCTCTTTTTTACTAAAAATAGTATTGACTTCTCTGGAAAGCTGTGATATCTTTATAACTGTCGTTAACACTTTACTGCGGTAGAGTGAAAACGAACTAAAGTATAGAAGGTGTAGAATTATGAAAAAATTGATTGCATTACTTTTAGCAGGATGTATGATGGCATCTATGGTTGTAGGATGTGGAAGCAAGGAAGAAGCGGCAGAAGCTCCTGCAGCAACAGAAGAAGCAGCGGAGGCAGAAGATACAGCAGACGCTGAAAGTGATTTAGCTTATGTAAAAGAAAAAGGAGTATTGGTTGTAGGTATTACAGATTTTGCTCCAATGGATTACAAAAATGAAGACGGTGAATGGATCGGATTTGACGCTGATATGGCAAAAGGTTTTGCAGAAAAACTTGGTGTTGAAGTTGAATTTGTAGAAATTGACTGGGATAACAAGATTTTAGAACTTGATGGAAAAACAATCGACTGTGTATGGAACGGTATGACATTGACAGATGAAGTAAAAGCAGCAATGGATTGTTCTAACGCATATTGCAACAATGCTCAGATCGTAATCGTACCAGCTGATAAAGCAGACGACTATCAGACAGCAGAAAGTTTGGAAGGTCTTGCCTTTGCAGTAGAAGCAGGAAGTGCCGGAGAAGCAGCGGTGACAGATCTTGGATTAGATTGTACACCAGTAAAAGCTCAGTCAGATGCACTGATGGAAGTAGCAGCAGGAACATCAGATGCAGCAGTGATTGACTCTTTAATGGCAGCAGCAATGGTTGGTGAAGGCACAGGATATGCTGATTTGACATATACTGTAGGACTTACAACAGAAGAATACGGTGTTGGTTTCCGTAAAGGTTCTGATTTAGTAGCAGAATTAAATGCATACTTTGTAGAAGCTTATGCAGATGGCTCTATGCAGGAATGTGCAGCAAACTATGGTGTTGATGCAGCACTTGTTTCACAGTAAATAGGAATTACATAGAGGGCGGATGATCCGCCCTCTCTTTTATCGTAAGGAATATAAGAAAGTAGGATGAAAAGGAATGGAACTGATACTTGAACAGATGCCCATCGTTTTGCCGGCATTGAATGCAGGATTTATACAGACACTGAAACTCTTTGCTGTGACCTTGATTGGTGCACTTCCGTTAGGTCTTGTAATTGCCTTTGGCGCAATGTCAAAATTTAAACCATTAAGTTTATTTACAAAATTAGTCATTTGGATTATCAGAGGGACACCGCTGATGATTCAGCTTTTGATTATTTATTATTTTCCAGGATTGGTGTTGGATGCACAGATTTGGGGAAGCGGAGAAAAAGGAAGATTTTTGGCGGCGTCTGTTGCATTTATTTTCAATTATGCCTGCTATTTTGCAGAAATTTATCGTGGCGGAATTCAGAGCGTACCGGTTGGTCAGGAAGAGGCTGGTCTGGTACTTGGTATGACAAAGTCACAGATTTTCTTTAAAGTAAAACTCCTTCAGATGATAAAGAGAATTGTACCGCCGGTATCCAATGAAATCATTACATTGGTAAAAGATACATCTCTGTCACGTATCATTGCACTGCAGGAAGTTATCTGGGCAGGTCAGGCATTTATGAAAGGTTCCCAGGGAATTGCAGGTGCCATCTGGCCATTGTTCTTTACAGCAGTTTATTATCTGGTATTTAGTGGAATCTTAACAGTTCTCTTAGGAAAACTGGAACAGAAACTGGATTATTTTAGATAGGAGGAAAGGTGAATGTCTGCGTTATTAAAGGTAGAACATATTAATAAATCATTTGGCAGCACAGCTGTATTAAAAGATGTCAGCTTTTCTCTGGAAGAAGGGGAAGTTGTATCTATTATCGGGTCTTCCGGAAGCGGAAAGACCACACTTCTTCGTTGTCTGAATTTTCTTGAAACGCCGGACGAAGGTGTGATCAAAGTGGCTGACGAAGTACTTTTGGACATGAAGGATCCAAAAACATTAAAAGAATCCGAAATTCGCAAAAAAAGACTTCGATTTGGATTGGTATTTCAGAATTTTAATCTTTTTCCGCAGTATACAGCACTGGAAAACGTAATGCTTGCAAAAGAACTGCTTGCAAAAGAAAAGCCGGATTATAAAGCAAGAAAAAAAGAAATACATGAAGAAATCAAAATATTAGCAGAAGAACTCTTAAAACAGATGGGGTTAGGTGAGCGAATGAATAACTATCCGCATCAGCTATCCGGTGGTCAGTGTCAGAGAGTTGCCATTGCAAGAGCTTTAGCATTGAAACCAGATATTTTATGCTTTGATGAACCAACTTCAGCGCTGGATCCGGAACTTACGGGAGAAGTTCTGCGAGTAATCAAAGAGCTTGCAGACCAGCACACAACTATGATCATTGTAACACACGAAATGGCATTTGCCCGTGATGTGGCAAATAAGGTGATTTTTATGGATGATGGTGTAATTGTGGAACAGGGAGATCCAAAGGAAGTATTTGGAAATCCGAAGGAGGAACGTACAAAGCAGTTCTTATCAAGATTTACACAGGGATAAGTAGGAAAGAGAACTTGAAAAAGTTCTCTTTTTTTGTACAATACAAGGAGAAGGAGGCGCCTATGAGCAGGATTATTTTTCATATTGATGTTAATTCCGCTTTTCTTAGCTGGACAGCGGTAGAAAAACTGAAAAATGGATCAGATGTGGATTTAAGGGAAATTCCTGCGATCATTGGAGGGGATGAAGCAAGCCGGCATGGGATTGTTCTTGCAAAATCCGTATCAGCAAAAAAATATGGTGTGACTACAGGAGAACCTGTTGCCTCAGCTCTTCGAAAATGTGCGAATCTTGTGATGGAACCTCCAAACCATCAGATGTATCGGGAATATAGCAGACAGTTGATGGATTATTTTAAAACCTATACGCCGGACATCGAACAGTTATCGGTGGATGAATGTTTTTTGGACTATACGCCGATTGCACATTTGTATGGAGAACCGGTTGCTTTTGCCCATCGTTTGAAAGATGAAGTAAAAGAAAAATTTGGTTTCACAGTTAATATAGGGATTTCAGAAGTGAAAATTCTTGCTAAAATGGCCAGCGATTTTCAAAAGCCCGACAGAGTCCATACACTTTGGAAGTCAGAAATTGCACAGAAAATGTGGCCATTACCGGTTTCAGAGCTTTTTATGGTTGGAAATTCTTCATTGCCAAAGCTTCGAAACCTTGGAATTCATACGATTGGAGACCTTGCAAATACCGATAAAGCACTTTTGGAAGCACATTTTAAAAGTTTTGGAAAATTAATCTGGGAAAATGCTAACGGAATTGGTTCGGATGTGGTAGAATCGGAAGAGGCGGCCGCCAAAGGTGTTGGAAATTCCACGACTCTTAGCAGTGATGTGACAGACAGAGAACAGGCAAAGAAAGTATTGCTAAAATTGTCTGAATCAGTTTCATCAAGACTTCGAAAACATGAATTTCTAGCTGGAAATGCGACTGTTGAAATTAAATACGCGGATTTTACCAAGTGTTCTCATCAGGCACCGTTTTTGACACCGACCAATGCAACATCAAAAATATACGGATTATCTTGTGAATTGTTCGATGAATTATGGAACGGTTCTCCGATTCGTCTTCTGGGAATTCGCACTTCGAAACTACAGGATGTAGGTGAACCGATACAGATGTCTCTATTTGATATAGAATTGCCAAAAGAGGAGAAGCCAAAAGTGGCGGAGCAAAGAGGACCAAGTATCGAAAAACTGGAAAAACTCGACAAAGCCATGGATTCTATCAAGAAGCGGTTTGGAAACGATGCGATTGTGCGAGGAAGTGTGCTGATGAAAGAAAAACAGCCGCCATCCGCACAGGAAGAATAAAGATTTACATAGAAAAGAGGAAGAACATGTACAGAGAGGTAGCAAAATTAATATTATACAGAGATTTAGGAGAAGACAGCATTCTTTTAAAGCTTGCAGGAATCTTTGAAGATTTTGAAACAGGCTGCGAGAGCAAGGCACGCCTGATTACGAGAATTTATGAGCAGATGAAAGCATTGCTTGATACTGCCACAGTTTATGGATTTGATAAGAATTTGTGGCACAATTATCTGACATTTATTCTTTTGACAAATGAGAACTCCTTTTCCATGACAAGTGAAAAGATAGGGGCCAATGACGGAACAGTGAATCATTTTGCGAAAGCAGATTTTAAAGTGTTTAAAAAATTATTCGATTACGATTTCTCGAAAATTGAAGAAGAACTGGAAATTGACTGTTTTTCAACTATTTGCAATTATAAGGCAATTGGGAAAAAAGAACGCATGTACAATAAAAATGTCAGCGAAAAAGTACAGGCAGTCAGTGAAAAAATTGAACAGGCAAAAGATGAAAATGAAATTTTCGACATTGTGACAGATTTCTATAAGGCATACGGTGTGGGAATGTTTGGTCTGAATAAAGCATTCCGTATTAAGAGTCTTCCGGATGGAGTAGAATTCTTACCGATTAATAACACGGAAAAGGTGATGCTTTCTGACCTGATTGGTTACGAAATTCAGAAACAGAAGCTCATTGATAATACAGAGGCTTTTGTAGAAGGCAGAGCTGCTAACAACTGTCTGCTGTTTGGGGATAGCGGTACCGGGAAATCTACAAGCATCAAGGCAATTTTAAATGAATATTATGATCGCGGTTTGCGTATGATTGAAATTTATAAGCATCAGTTTAAGGATTTATCCAATATCATTGCGCAGATAAAAAATAGAAACTATCGTTTTATTATTTATATGGATGACTTATCCTTTGAAGAATTTGAAATTGAGTATAAGTTCTTAAAAGCGGTTATAGAAGGCGGCATGGAGACAAAACCGGACAATGTGCTTATTTATGCAACATCCAACAGACGTCACCTCATCAGAGAAACATGGAGTGATCGTTCAGACATGTCAAATGATGAACTGCATCGTTCAGATACAATGCAGGAAAAATTATCACTGGTAGCAAGATTTGGTGTGACTATCAATTACTCCAAACCTACCAAAAAAGAATTTAATAATATTGTTGTGGAACTGGCAAAACGATATCCGGGAATCAAGCTGACAGAAGAAGAGTTGATGGCAAAAGCAAATATGTGGGAAATGAGCCATGGTGGCGTTTCCGGACGTACTGCGCAGCAGTTTATCAATTATCTGGCAGGAAAAGGGGAATAATATGCTGAAACTGGGTTCTCATGTGGGAATGAGCGGCAAAAAGATGATGCTTGGCTCTGTGGAGGAAGCATTATCCTATGGTGCAAATACCTTTATGCTTTATACGGGGGCACCACAGAACACAAAAAGAAAAGATTTATCGGAATTAAATATAGAAGCAGCTAAAAAATGTATGGCAGAAAACGGTATTACAGAGTTTATCGTACATGCTCCGTATATCATTAATCTTGGCAATACCATAAAGCCTGAAACTTACGAAATTGCTGTTGAGTTTTTGGCACTGGAATTGCAGCGTACTATGGCAATGGGAAGCAAGGTACTGGTGCTTCACCCAGGTGCCCATGTGGGTGCAGGGGTAGAAGCAGGAGTGGCTTCGATCGTTAAGGGCATTAACGAGGTGCTGACGGCAGATACAGACTGTTATATCGCTCTGGAAACCATGGCTGGGAAAGGTACGGAGATTGGTAGAACCTTTGAAGAACTGGCAATGATTTATGATGGCGTAAAATACAGTGACAAACTGCGCGTGTGCTTCGATACTTGTCATACCCATGATGCAGGATATGATATTGTGCACGACTTCGATGGTGTCATGGATAAATTTGACCGTATTCTTGGAAAAGATCAGATTGCAGTCTTTCATATCAACGACAGCAAGAATGTGTTTGGTGCAGGAAAAGACCGTCATGCCAACCTGGGTGACGGAAACATAGGCTTTGATGCACTTAACTACATTGTACATCATCCGGATTTTATGCATGTACCAAAGATTCTGGAAACTCCATGGATTCCGGCAAATGATGGAAGCAAGAATAGTTTTCCGCCATACAAAGAGGAAATAAAACGGCTAAGAATGGCTGGGGAACAACGCTAGACGTTGAAAGATGAGCAAAAAAATGGTATACTAAATAGATTCATTGGAAATTCACATACAAAGAGAGGACAACGTATGAAAAAAATTATAGATTTAATTGAAGCTGAGGTAGTGAAGGCTTTTGAAGCGGCAGAGATTGATACAAAATTTGCAAAAGTTTCTTTATCTAACCGCCCGGACCTTTGCGAATATCAGTGTAATGGTGCCATGGCAGCTGCAAAACAGTACCGCAAAGCGCCAATTATGATTGCGAATGCAGTAGTGGAAAAATTACAGGAAAGTGACTGTTTTGCGGAAGTGACAGCAGTAAATCCTGGATTTATTAACATCAAACTTTCACCTGCTTATCTTTCAGAATACTTAAATGGTATGCAGGAAGATGAACGTCTTGGTTGTGATAAGGTTGAAAAACCACAGACAATCGTGATTGACTACGGCGGACCAAACGTTGCAAAACCACTTCATGTAGGACATTTACGTTCTGCAATCATTGGGGAAAGTGTAAAACGTATCAGCAAATTTATGGGTCATAATGTCATCGGTGACGTTCATTTGGGAGACTGGGGACTTCAGTTGGGGCTGATCATTACAGAACTTCAGCTTAGAAAACCGGATCTTGTATATTATGATGTAAACTTCGAAGGAGAATACCCTGAAGAAGCTCCATTTACAATTTCTGAATTAGAAGAAATTTACCCAACAGCAAGTGGAAAATCAAAGGTTGATGAAGCTTATAAAGAAGCTGCATTAAAAGCAACTCATGAATTACAGCAGGGCAGACGCGGATACCGTGCGTTATTACAGCACATTTTAAATGTATCAGTGACTGACCTTAAGAAAAACTATGCAAACTTAAATGTTTCTTTTGATTTATGGAAAGGTGAATCTGATGCCCAGGCTTATATTCCGGACATGGTTGAAAGACTGAAAAATGAAGGCTTTGCTTACATGAGCGATGGTGCGCTGGTTGTTGATGTGAAAGAAGAAACCGACACAAAGGAAATTCCGCCATGTATGATCTTAAAATCAGACGGAGCTTCCCTTTATACAACCACAGACCTTGCAACACTTGTTCAGCGTGAAGAAGATTTCCATCCGGACGAAGTGCTCTATATTGTAGATAAACGTCAGGAAATGCATTTTATTCAGGTATTCCGCTGCGCGAAAAAGACAGGTATTGTAGGGGATAACACAGAACTTAACTTCTTAGGTTTCGGTACAATGAATGGTAAGGATGGAAAGCCATTCAAGACTCGTGACGGTGGCGTTATGAGACTTGAAACATTGATTGCAGATATCAATGAACAGATGTACCAGAAAATTATGGAACGCGGGGAACAGTCTGAGGAAGAAGCAAGAGCAACCGCAAAAATCGTAGGTCTTTCCGCAGTAAAATATGGTGATTTATCAAATCAGGCTTCAAAAGATTATATCTTCGATATTGACAGATTTACCTCGTCAGAAGGTGATACAGGTCCATACATCCTTTACACAATTGCACGTATCAAGTCAATTTTAAGAAAATATGAAGAGTTAAAGGGTGGAATTTCTAATCTTACAATTGGTGAAGCAACCAATGATGGCGAAAAAGCATTGATGCTGGAGCTTACAAAGTTCAATGCCATGATGGAAAATGCATGTGCAGAACATGCACCACATAAGGTCTGTGCGTTTATCTATGATCTTGCAAACGCATTTAATAAATTCTACCATGATACCAAAATTATGGGAGAAGAAGACGAAAAGAAACAGGCATCTTACATTGCTCTTTTGGTTCTTACAAAGAAAGTATTGGAAACATGTATCGATGTGCTTGGATTTGAAGCACCAGATAGAATGTAAATAAAAATATTATGAAAAAACTTTGGAAAAAAATTCTGCTTATAGCTGTGGTACTTGTTGTCGCAGCAGGAGCAGCAAAATACTTATATGACGATTATTATACCCTAAAAGAAGCTGACCTGATTTTGTTCATGGGGCAGAGCAATATGAGTGGCGCAGGCGGTGATGCAGAGGAAGCACCGGAATTGATTAAAGGTGCCGGATATGAATACCGTGCGATCACTCAGCCTGATGAACTCTGTGTGATTACAGAACCTTTTGGTGAAAATGAGCACAAAGAAGGCTTTTTGGATGACAGAGGCTTGATTCCAAGAAACGGTTCACTGGTCACTGCATTTGTGAATGCGTATTATGAGCAGACCAAGGAACGTGTTGTAGCAGTTTCTGCATCCCGTGGGTCTGCGAGAATCAGTTCTTTTAACAATTATCTGTTAGAGGATGTGATTGAAAGACTGGAAAATGCAAAACGTGTCATGAGTGAGCAAAAGGTCAATATTCGTCACATTTATATGGTATGGCTTCAGGGGGAAACCGATGCTTATCTGGAAGTCCCGGAAGAAGAATATATTGGCGAAATGCAGAAAATGCTCTTTACCTTGCAGCCATATGGTGTGGAAAGATGTTTTCTGATCCAAATTGGAGATGGTATCTGTGACGGGATTGCATTTGACAGTACAATCATCCAGAAAGCACAGGAAACGCTCTGTGAAACAGATGAAAACTTTGTATTGGTGTCAACACTTGGGAAAAGTTTGAGTGAACCTCCATATATGGAAGATGGTATTCACTTTACTCAGCAGGCGTTGAACATTCTTGGAGAAGATGCCGGAACCAATGCTGGAAAATATGTGAAATCTCTGACAGAAGGAAGGTAACGGATTTGAGAAAAGAATCCTTATTAGTGAAAATCTGGAATGTATTATGGCCGTTATTTATTTATGCAATAGCCCAGAATGTGGTTGTGTTATTTGGAATGCTGTTTTTATCGTATGAAAAATACGCAGTACTGTTTTTACTTATTTCAGCCTTGATCTGTAGTCCGATTTACTATCGCATGTACAAAAAAGACTGTAGGCTGGCTGGCGAGGAAAAAAGAAACATTTCAATGGAAAATAAGGATTATCTTGCAATTATTATCTCAGGGGCTGCGCTTGCAGTGGCTTTGAATAATATTATATCGATTACACCGCTTCCATATATTTTTACAGGATATGAAGATACCAATGAAGTACTTTTTAGCGGCGGAATGCTTTTGCAGGTTTTGAGTGCAGGGATATTTGGCTGTATTGTAGAAGAAATCAGTATGCGTGGTGTTACATATCTTCGTATGAAACGCTACTGGGGAAAACGTCGTGCAATCATTTTGAGTGCACTGGTGTTTGGGATTTACCATTTGAATGTGGTGCAGGCTGTGTACGCATTTTGTCTTGGTTTGTTTTTTGCATGGGTTTATGAGCGGTATGATACACTTTGGGCACCGATCATTGCGCATATGTCAGCGAATCTTTTTGTGATACTGCTTGGTTCCAGTGCTTTTGTGAACCATGCATTAGAAACTATGGTGGGATATTGCCTGATGACTTGTATTTCAATATTGGTTTTCTATTATGGTTTACGGTTTATGAAACAGACGAATCCTATGGTAGAATTGGAATTTGTAGAAAAAGAACCGGATACTTTAAAGAAACTTACGGAAGAATATAAAGAACAGGAAAGAGAGGAAGAAAAGCATTGAGAAAACAGGAGTTTGACAAATATATCTATTTAATGCTGGCAGGTTTTGGAGCCATTTCCTTAAGTATTCTCTTTTTCTTTGTATTATTTAAAATTGATGTGGTTGGACATTACCTTCGTGCGGCAGTAAACACATTGATGCCATTTATTATCGGATGTGTTATGGCATATCTGATCTATCCGATCAGCCAGGGGATTACACTGTATCTTGATAAGCTGACGGGAGATCGTGTGAAAAAGCTGACACTGTCAATTGGTATTTTTAGTGGTCTGATTATTTTTGCTATAGCTATTTATTTGCTTTTATGGATGCTTCTGCCACAGTTGGTTGAAAGTATTACATCAATTATCGTTGGAATGCCGGGAATGGTTGAGAGCCTTTCTGAATGGATTACAGCACTGTTAAAAGATAATCCACAGCTTCAGGAAGCAGCGAATGTTGCTCTGGAGAGTTCTTCTTTAGAATTACAGAACTGGCTGACTCAAACTTTGATTCCAAAGGCACAGGAAGTAATTACAACACTTTCTGTAAGTGTGATTTCGACGTTCTGGTTCCTGTTTGACTTTGTAATCGGTATTATCGTGTGCGTCTATGTGCTTAGTTCCGCAGATAAATTAAAACGGCAGGCAAAGATGATTGTCAGCGCAATTGCACCAAAGAAATATCTTGATACAATTTTTGAAATTACTTATGAAATGGATCAGTGTTTTGGCGGGTTCATCAGAGGAAAGCTGTTGGACTCTCTGATTATTGGGATTCTTTGCTTCATTTGTATCTCCATTATGGACATACCATACCCGGTACTGGTCAGCACAATTGTAGGTGTGACAAATATTATTCCGTTCTTCGGACCATTTATCGGTGCGATTCCGGGAGTTATCCTGATTTTGATAGTCAATCCGATTCAGGCATTATACTTTGCAATTTTTATTTTTATCCTGCAGCAGTTTGATGGGAATATTCTGGGACCTACAATTTTAGGACAGAGCACAGGAATTGGAAGTATCTGGGTATTGTTCTCCATCCTGATTTTTGGCGATTTGTTTGGTTTTGTCGGAATGATCATTGGAGTGCCGACATTTGCGGTCATCTATTATCTGATTAGCAAGTATGTATTTAAAAAGCTGAAAGAAAGAGAAATGGATGTGGTAGTAGAAGACTATCGTTCCCGTTATCCGGACAAACGAATCGAACGAGAAGAAAAGAATGTTCAGAAAAATCTTGGAAAAGCAGAACGTTTGAGTAAATGGGAAAAATTTGTTGGAAAACTTAAGAATAAGAAAGAAAAAAACCGCTAATTTGAGGTGACCCCAAAAAGTTAGACTTTTTAAGCATAGCAGTTTTAATGGCTGCTATGCAGTTTTTATGCAGCTACGGCAGAGAGCCTGTATTCAACAGGACTCATCCAACCAAGTTTCTCTTTAATACGTTTTTCATTG
>JBGVRS010000101.1:0-16602 GCA_045128635.1 Lachnospiraceae bacterium | reverse complement strand
ACGCCGCCAGCGTTCATCCTGAGCCAGGATCAAACTCTCATGTTTAAATGTTTGATTCCGTTCAGAACAACACTTGGCTGTTCTTCCGTTTATTACTGTTTGAATTTCTGTTCTTTATGAACTGTCTTTCCAGACACTGACCGAACGCTTGCGCATTCCGTCTAACTCATAAAAGAATTTCAAGGTTCTGCATATGTTCTCTAAAGAACGTTTTGCATGTATGTTCTAACACTTCGTATTAGAACTCGCTTATACTGTTTAGTTATCAATGTTCATTTCGTTTGCTTATCAGTTACCTGCATCAGCAACTCTGTTATATTATCATGTGTTGCAAATCTTGTCAACAACTTTTTTCAACTTTTTTCGACTCGTTTTCGCTCTTTCAAAGAAGGCCCTTAAAACTTGTTGTTTTTTGTTGATTGTTGTTGCCGTGTTCAGCAACCTTGGATAATATACACCCTGGAACCAACAAAAGTCAACAACAATTTTTGACTTTTTTACAAAATGGCGTTTTTACCAAAACATACTATTCTTTCGGTTTTTTTTATGCACTTTGTACATTTTTATAATTCTATCCAAAACTCTACACCATTACTGTAGTTTTTAGCACCATAGGTTCCATTGATTGATTCCATGATTGCCTTCACAATGGAAAGACCGATTCCACTGCCGCCGTATTCTCTTGTATGGGCTTTATCAACTTTATAGAACTTGTCCCAAATACGTTCCATGTCTTCTTCCGGAATCTGTTTTCCAGTATTAAACACGCTGATACGTACTTTTTCTTCTGTTTGTTCTGTTTTAACCTCGATAATACGTTCGCCATCCAGATGATTGCATGCATTACTTATATAATTGGTAAGAACTTCTTCTATTTTAAATTCATCACTCCATACATAGAGAGGATTTTGAATCTTTAAACGAATCTCACCATCCTTTTGCTGTACCATAAGTGAATAGGATTGCGCCACTCCCTCTATCAGTTCAGCAACATTAAAGCGCTCCATAGAAATATTCTCCTGACCAAACTCTACTTCGTTTAATGTCAGAAGTTTTCTTACCATGGTATTCATTTTCTGTGCTTCATCAACAATAACATCACAGTAATATTCCTGGCTTTCTGCATCATCATTGATGCCGTCCTTTAAGCCTTCTGCATACCCCTGAATCAGTGCTAACGGAGTTTTCAGTTCGTGAGAAACATTCGCCAAAAACTCTTTTCGCATTTCATCAATCTTTTCTTTCTGTTCAATATCCCTGCGAAGTTCATTGTTTGCCGTTTTTAATTCCGAAATCGTTTTTTCCAATGTTTTGGAAAGCTGGTTCATATGCTCTCCCAGTACATCAATTTCATTTTCACCTTTTGATTCAAATTTTGCGTCAAAATCCAAATCTGTCATTCGTTTTGAAATATCCGCAAGTTCCATTACAGGTCGTGTAACTTTTCGGCTAAATAAGTAAATAATGATTCCGCTGATGATAATTGCTGCAGCACCAATCACAGTATAGAAACGATTTGCAATCATCACACTATCCCGGATACTTTCCAACGGAGTTTTCATAATGAAATAATCACCATTATCCAGTGTCCCGATCATTTCCATATATTCCATTCCTGTTATACGTTCAAGACTCTGGCGCAGAACATAATTATCACTTTTTTCAAGAATCCTTGTCATTTCTACAGATTCCCGGTCGAGAATATGATCCCACAACTGGAAATACATCTGTTCACTATTTCTGGTAGAGTACATCCTCAGCCGCCCATCCGTTTTCATAACAAGAAAAGAAATATTGTCTGTCGTACTGGAACTTTGGAGACTTTCCTGAAATTTTTCCGAATCCAGTTCTCCTTCCATGGCAGCTGAATTAAATTTTGTATAGGCATCTTTTATCTGATTTTTCTTATCTGCAATGTAATAGCTTTCCAGAAAAATTGCACCACAAAAGAACATGAGCACTAAGGTGCCTGCCATAACTGCTGTAAATATAATTGTCAGCTGCCTGCGAAAGTATCTTTTCATCTTGGTTACCTCAATCAAACTACTTACTGAACATCCAGAACTTTATATCCCTGATCTTCAATGATTTTTTTCAGAACGTCATTTTCAACTGCTTCAGCCAATTTCACAACCGCAGTACCTTCTACATGGCTTACAACAGCTTCTGTTACCTGTGCCATATCTTCCAGAGTTTTCTTTACTCTTGCTTCACAGTGTGGGCACATCATTCCTTCAATTTTCATTGTCTTTTCCATGGTATTATCCTCCTTCATGGCACATGCATCATCGCATGCATTGTTATTATCAGAAGCATTCTCTCTTTGGAATGCATTTCCTTCAATTTTTTTGTGTTTACGAGTTCTGTCTTTTGACGTATCGTAAATCTTTTTAAAATTCAATCTGAGCGCATTTGTCACAACACAAAAACTTGATAAACTCATGGCTGCTGCTCCAAACATCGGGTTCATTTCCCATCCAAGAATTGGAATGAACAAACCGGCTGCCAACGGAATACCGATTGAATTATAGAAAAATGCCCAGAACAGATTTTCATGAATGTTCTTTAAAGTTGCACGGCTCAAACGAATTGCTGCCGGAACATCCATCAGGCTGCTCTTCATTAATACGACATCCGCTGCATCAATGGCAATATCTGTGCCTGCACCGATTGCAATACCAATGTCTGCTCTTGTAAGTGCCGGAGCATCATTAATACCATCTCCCACCATGGCAACTTTGCCTTTTTCTTTTAATACACGAATCACTGCTTCTTTTTCATTTGGCAGAACTCCCGCAATCACTTCATTGACACCAGCCTGTTTACCAATGGCATTCGCTGTCTTTTCATTATCACCTGTTAGCATTACCACATGAATTCCCTTGTTTTCCAACTGTCTGATTGCTTCCGCACTATCTGCTTTGATTACGTCCGCAACTGCAATGATACCAAGTAATTTTCCATCCATTGCAAAGAATAATGGAGTTTTCCCGTCATCCGCAAGTATTTCATATTGTCTTTGAACTTCGGAAGTAACTTTCGTAATCTTCTTAATATAAGAAAAACTGCCGCCAACTGCCTTTTTACCGGAAATTGTACCTTCCAATCCGTTTCCCGGAAGAATCTGAAAATCTGCTGTCTGCATATTTGCGTTCAGAGCATCATTTTCTTTCACATAATCAACGATCGCTTTCGCTAACGGGTGCTCACTCTTTTCTTCCAACGCATATGCTACACCAACCAGTTCTTCTTTCGTTACTCCGTCTGCCATCCAGATGTCTGTTACTTTTGGTTCTCCGTTTGTAATAGTACCTGTCTTATCCAGCGCAACAATATCCATCTTGCCTGTTTCCTCTAAAGAAACTGCTGTTTTAAACATAATACCGTTTTTTGCACCAATACCATTGCCAACCATGATCGCAACAGGTGTTGCAAGACCAAGGGCGCAAGGACAGCTGATTACAAGAACCGAAATTCCTCTTGCCAATGCAAAACCAATAGATTGACCTGCCAGCAGCCATCCAATCGTTGTTATCACAGCGATTGTAATTACCGTAGGAACAAATACTCCCGATACTTTATCAGCAACTTTCGCAATCGGTGCTTTTGTTGCTGCCGCATCACTGACCATTTGAATAATCTGACTAAGTGTTGTATCTTCACCAACACGTCTTGCTTCGCATTTGATAAATCCGGACTGGTTTAATGTCGCTGCCGAGACAAGATCTCCAGGATTTTTATCCACCGGAATACTCTCTCCTGTCAGTGCCGATTCATTCACAGCAGTGATTCCTTCTATAACAATACCGTCTACTGGAATATTTTCACCTGGGCGAACCACAAAAACGTCACCCTTGTTCACTTCATCGATGTGCACTTCTACTTCTACACCGTCACGCACAAGAACAGCAGTTTTTGGCGCAAGTTTCATAAGACCTTTTAATGCATCTGTTGTTTTCCCCTTTGAACGTGCTTCTAACATTTTTCCAACTGTAATAAGAGTCAGAATCATTGCTGCTGATTCAAAGTAAAACTCATGCATGTAAGACATTGCCAGCGCACCATCACCCTTCATCTGTGCATCTGTCATCACAAACAAAGCAACCGTACTATAGATAAATGCAGCTGCCGAACCAAGCGCAACCAATGTATCCATATTTGGCGCGCCTTTCACCAGACTTTTGAATCCACTGATAAAGAATTTCTGATTGATCACCATGATAATTGCTGTTAAAATGAGCTGAAGCAGTCCCTGGGCAACATGATTATGTTCTAGCACTGCCGGAAGCGGCCACCCCCACAGCATGTGTCCCATTGAAAAATACATAAGTACAATCAAAAATCCCAAAGAGGTGAATAATCTCTTTTTCAACAGAGGCGTTTCTTTATCTTTCAGCATTTCTTCCTGAGCCGAATAATCTGCTTTTTTCTTTTCAGCACCGGCTTCTTTCAAAGTGCAGCCATATCCTGCATCAGTTACAGCCTTCATAACATCTGCCGGATTTACCTCACCTTCTACTCCCATGGAATTTGTAAGCAAACTTACAGAACAGCTTTCTACTCCCGGAATCTGATTTACCGCTTTTTCTACTCTGGCACTGCAAGCGGCACAGCTCATACCTGTCACAATATACTGTTTCATCGCATTACCCTCTTTTCTATATAGTAGAAATACATTTATTTCATCAACTTTTGGAGCGTTGCTACAAGTTCGTCCACAGTTTCTTCTTTTCCATCTTTGATATCCTGTGTTACACAAGTTTTAATATGATTGGCAAGAAGTACTTTATTAAAACTGTTTAGTGCAGAATTAATTGCTGACACCTGCGTAATAATATCTGTACAATAAGCATCACGTTCCACCATCGCTTTTACTCCCCGTACCTGCCCTTCGATGCGGCTTAAACGATTCAATAAATCTTTGTATTCTTTTTCAGAACGCTCTTTGCTCTTTCCTGAACAAAATTCACATTTTATTTCTGACATAGTGTGCTCCTTTGTAAATGTATTTTATTACTGATTACGCCTTTATTATATACCCCATGGGGGTATCCGTCAACAAATACACAAAATCTACACATTTCCAATTACTCAAGAAAAATACAAATTACTCATGAATTGTATAGCGCACATCTTCCATACTATGTTATAATTATGTCTACTATCACAAAGGAGATTTGCAATGAAAAAACAATGCAAACCTTGGCTTTTTTCCACACTGAACATTCTTACGATTTTTAATCTTTTATGTTATATATCAATTCGTTCTATGTGGTCCGGCATCATCCGCTACACTGGCGAAATGGTGCCATACATTTTGTTGTGTATCATTGTTTTGACTGCTCTCGCACATACACTTCTTTCGTTAAATAAGAAATATCCTCTGCTGTTAACAATTTTATTTTCCATCATAAATCTGGTTTTCCTTGCATTAAATGGATTTATCATTTCACTGACTCTTGATGCTTCTATTTATTTTATCCGGGAATTTATATACAATGCCGGATTTTTAGGTATTGTCATCGGAATATATCTGGCAATTACCTACCTTCATACACATGCTGTTTTTCAGAAAAAATGGTTTCCAACAGCACTGTTTCTCACTCTTTTGTTAATCGGAATCCTTTTACGATTTGATTTTAATCTGCGCGGCGGTATTGATGGAACACCTGTTGTTTATGCTGTTGAAGATACTTACCAAATTGTATTTCAAACACATTCCAAGGGAACTGCCTGGGTAACCATCGATGGCATCGAATATAATGAAACCTACGCGGGCTATCGCAAAACCGAAGAAAAAATTCATAAGATTATCGTCCCTACTGCTGCCCTGGATAATACCGGAGAATATACGGTATCTACGCGCTCCATGATTCTCCGCGGGCCTTACAGCGCACTTCAGGGAAACATCATTTCAAACACTTACCAGTGGAGGGGATTAAATGCGGAAGACGGTCTGGATTATTATGTACTATCTGATACGCATAATACCCAAAAATCTCCAACTGCTGCCGGAAGCTATTTCGGAGACAAACTTGATTTCCTGATCTGCTGCGGCGATACTGCAAGCTGGATTGATCGTGAGGAAGACTTAACAGAAATGCTTCGACTGGCTGCCACAATTACCAAAGGTCAGGTCCCAGTCATTTATGCGAGAGGCAATCATGAGACAAAAGGGAGCCTTGCACACGAATATTATAAATATGTAGGAGCTAACGGCGAAAACTTCTACTATACTTTCCGTATAAAAAATGTATGGGGTGTGGTGCTTGATATCGGTGAGGATCACAGAGACAAATACGAAGAATATTATGGGGCAGCTAAATTTAATGCTTATCGCAGAGCTCAGACAGAATATTTAGATGATATATTAGAACATGCAGATTACGAGTTCAATGCCAAAGGTGTCGATTATCGAATCGCCGTATGTCATATTCCTTTGACCGTAAAATACACCAATGATCACGCAAGGGTTTATAAGGATGCCTGGATCAAACGTCTGAATAAAATGAAACTGACGGTTCTCTATGGCGGACATGTACATCAGCTTTGGTATATCGATGATGCATTTGAAGACGGTGCCACATTGACACTCTCTCCTCATTACAGCGGTAAGACTGAAGGAAATGCCAGCCGTATTATGACAAACGCCAATTTCCCGGCAATTCTTGTTTCCAGGCGAAGCGAAGGACAGCTACTGACTGAAAGAGAATTCGTATTTGATAACGGTTTCTGGGGATTAGCCGTCACCAGCGACGGAGAACGCACCACCATGAGATATACCAATGATCACCATGAAATTATGGATAATATTACCTGCCCATGGTACGAAGGAATAGATTATGGCAGTGAGATTATCATTGAAAATGTAAAATGATAAAACGGGAATTCACAGCTTGTGAACTCCCGCTATTTTTATACAAAAACAAATTTGCTCTTCTTCATCACTTTTGCATAGATCACATAAGAAGCGATTACATTCAGAATGTCTGCGATTACCTGTGTCCATATGATTCCTTCCATTCCAAAAATCGCATTCAAAAGGAATAGAATCGGAATATTCAAACATAACTGACGAATTACTGCAAGATAAAATGATATCTTCCCTTCATCCACTGCCTGCATAAAATGAACCATATGAAAACTTAAGAACATAAATGGTGGTGCAAAACAGCGTGCCTGTAAAAATGCAGTGCCTAGTCGAACGGTTTCCGCATCTGAAATAAATGCCTTCATAATCACCGGTGCACCAAATCGATATAATACAAGGCTGATTGCAGCCACGATAAGTCCCGAAGTACGTGCTGCCTTAAAAAATGCCTGCATTCTTTTTTTATTTTTCGATGCATAATTATATGCAACCAATGGTGTCATTCCAAGACAAATACCGATACCAATATTAAGCGGTAACCTTTCAACCTTCAGAATAATACCCATAGCAGCAAGTTCTAAGTCTCCATGGGAGGATGAAAGCATATTAATCACCATATTGGTAAGGTCATACAGCAACAAACTGCATGCAGCCGGTAAACCAACAGAAAACAACGACTTTTTCGATTCCGGCAATACTTTTTCAATACGCTTTGGCAATTCTATGATTGTCACATTTTTTACTTTCTGATAAATGACTATGTAATAAATAAGAGCAATTACATTGGATAATAATGTAGCAATGGCTGCTCCCATAACTTCATATCCATCCGACATAATGACAAACATAAAAATCGGGTCTAAAATTACGTTCAATATACCACCCATACCAAGTCCAAAGGCTGCTTCTTTAGAATAACCAACATTTCGAAGCATGGAACTCATGGTATTGGAAAGTACCGTTGGAAGCGCACCTAATACCACAACAAAGAACATATATTGTCTGGCATAAGTAATCGTATTTTCACTGGCACCAAGGGTATACAAAATCGGATTCATAAAACCTAAGCACAAAACAGAAAATGCAATTGCCCAGAAAGCAGACATAGCAACACTCCAGGATGCTACTCTTCTAGCCTCCTCTTCCTGTCTCCCACCAATCAGTCTGACAACCAAATTTCCACCACCGACTCCAAAAATGTTTGCAATGGCTGTTGCCATAAGAAAAATGGTCGCAACCAAAGATGTAGCAGCTACCATATACGGATTATCTGTTTGACCAATATACCAGAGGTCAGCAATATTATAGATTAGTGTAATTAACTGACTGATAATCGTAGGAATTGCCATGATAGCAAGAGCCTGCAGGATTGGTTTGTTTTCAAATATATCTAATTTATTGTCATTATTATGTTTCAAACTTATACCCCATTCCCCAAATGGTCTTGATATATTCTCCGCCTTTTTCTCCCATCTTACTTCGAAGCTTTTTCACATGGGTATCAATGGTTCTTGCATCACCAAAATAGTCGTAATTCCACACATTATTCAGAATCTTTTCTCGCGATAATGCAATTCCCTGGTTTTCTACAAAGTAAGTCAGCAGTTCAAATTCTTTATAACTAAGTTCTATTACCTTACCATCAACGGTCACTTGATGAGCAGATTTATCAATCACAATATCTCCGGCATATAGAATCTCATCTGGTGTCATTGCATTCGATCGGCGAAGCACGGCTTCCACTCTCGCCACCAAAATCTTGGGGCTGAATGGCTTAGAAATATACTCATCTACGCCAAGTTCAAATCCTTTTAATTCATCCGCTTCACTGGATTTGGCAGTCAGCATAATGATCGGCACTTTGGAGTTCTTACGAATTTCTCTGCATACCTGCCATCCATCCATTTTCGGCATCATGACATCCAGTATGATCAAAGAAATATCTTTCACCATCATGAAAGTATCAACCGCTTTTTCTCCATCTTCTGCTTCAAGTACCTCATAACCACTTTTCAAAAGGAAATCGCGAATCAATTTTCTCATTCTGCTTTCATCATCTACTACTAAAATTTTAAGTCGTTCCATCGCACACCTCCTCATTTTCAAATTGATTTTATCATAAAGTTGTGTCTATTTTATGTCTTTCCGGATGATTCCAGAAATCATCACTTCTGCCACCATAGAACTCATCCAGCACTTCATCAATAATCCGATAGGTTACAAGCACATCTTTTGCCTTACTTTCACACTCTGAAATTCCCAGCAAATCTTCCACTACCGACTGAACCATTGCTTCTTCAACTGTCTTTGGATCAGGCAGATCAAATTCTTCCAAAACATTCCCATGAACGTCCTTTACAATCACATCTATTTTTCCATGAACAGAGAATTCCATAGTGCCATTGGTTCCTGACACCAGCATGCGGTCTGACTTTTCTTCTGCCACACAGTTAAATTTTGCAATTCCATGAATACCTTTTTCAGTCTGAAAAGACATTTCCACAATATTCTCCAGCGGACAACCGGTTCCAAGATTCTTCGCACTTCCTTTTACCTGTGTAATATCTCCAAATAAAAAATTAATAATGTCAACTGTATGAGGTGCAATATCATAATACTTTCCGCCGCCAGACAGCACCGGATTATAAAGCCAGCTATTCTCTGCTTCTTTCTTAGAAAACACACGGTTCAAGTAAAAATTAATGCTTTTTACTTCTCCAATGGCGTTATTATTTAACATTTCCCGGATTTTTAAAAATCTTGGCAAAGCACGACGATAATGTCCCACATATAACGGTACGCCTGCCTTTGCAAAGGCTTCCGTCAGCGCTTTTGCCTCTGTATAATTTCTTGCAAAAGGTTTTTCCAAATAAACTGCCTTTTTTGCCTCCAGACATTTCATTGCCTGTTCATAATGCAGTCCAGGCGGTGTCGCAATGTACACCGCCTCAATGTCTTCTGATAAAAGTTCTTCTATATTGTCACACCACACCGGTGCTCCAAAATGTTCTGCAGATTCCTTTGCCGCTTCAAGATTTCTCCTCATAATGACTGCAATTTCACTATTTGGTACACTTCGAAATGCTTCTCCGCTTTTCTTCTGTACAACCTTTCCACAGCCTAAAAATCCCCATCGAATCTTCTTATTCATTATTCTTCTCCTGATTGTCCCGAAATCATATCAATTCCATATTTTAATGTTTCTGCATCAATTGCACCCTGTCCACGAGCAATGGCATGACCTTCCGCATCAATAAAATATGTTGATGGAAGAGAATTTACACCGTAAGTCATTGCCGCATCCAGATCTGTGTCGAAATAGATTGGGAAGGAATATCCTGAATCTTCAATGAACTTCTTCGCTGCTTCCACTGTTTCTCTGGAACCGTCTGTCATATTTACCATGAAGAAATTCACTTCATCTCCAAGTTCTTTATACATTTCATCAAAATCCGGCATTTCCATCTGGCATGGTCCGCACCAGCTTGCCCAGAAATTTACAACCGTCGGTTTTCCAATAAAATCAGAAAGGCTTACTTCATTTCCATCTGCATCATAAACCGTAAAATCCGGTGCCATAACCAGTTCCTGACTTTCTGCTTTTTCTGAATTTGCGTTCTCTGCTGAGGTTTCTTCCGACACTTCCTCTTCGATTACAGCCTGTTCAGTATTCTCTGTCAAAAGACCTTCTTTTTCTACTTCTACACTATATTTATTATATAATACACTGGCGCCTCCAAGAAGTGCCACAAATGCGATCACACCTATGATCCAACCAATTTTTTTATTCATAGAACCTCCTAACTAAGCAGGCTAAGAAGTCTGCCAAGCAACCCTGTTGCCATGCTCAAACCAACGAGAATCAAGAATACACCAGAGATTTTATTGATAATCTCGTAATTGCTCTTGATAAAATTAAATGCACCTTTTAATTTATCAATCAATACTGCACTGACGATAAATGGAATTCCAAGTCCCAGTGAATAGCTAAGAAGCATCAAAACTCCTTTTACCATATGCGCCTGTGTAGATGCCAGCATCAGCGCCGACCCTAAAAATGCTCCAACACAAGGTGTCCATCCAATGGAGAAAATCATCCCAAACAATGCTGCTGAGAAAAATCCCATATTTTCTGTGTCTACATTTTTCCTGATACCGTGGAAGAAATTAAAGTTCAACACTCCAAGGAAATTCAATCCAAAAATAATAACGATCAATCCTGACACAATGTTTACTACTGTCTGATATTTAATTAAAAGGCTTCCAATCGTACCTGCCAATGCTCCTAACGCTGTAAATACAATGGTAAATCCTGTTACAAATCCCAGAGCTCCCACCACAGTTTTTTTTGTGCTTCGCTCTCCGCCGCCTGCAAAATAAGAAACATAAATCGGCAGCATCGGAAGTAAGCACGGTGATATAAATGTAATAATTCCTTCAAGGAATGAAATAAAATACTGCATACATTACGCTCCTTTCAACTTTTTCTTAATGTATCATGGACTTAAAAATACTGCAAGTGACTAAGTCACAGTTCTAGAAACTGGAAAAGTCTGAAACCTTACGGTTCCAGACTCTCCAATATTTTTCCTGTATTTAAGTCATAGCTTCTAACGCATCCATCACCCAACAGCAGATAAAATATGTCTCCAATAAAAGTACCTCTTGCCGAATCATAGCCTCCATCAGCACTTTTGGTACTCACTTTTAACTTTTGTAAAAATGTGTCGTTCTCGTAAGTAAATACCACATAGTCTTTATAGTACCCATCTCGATACCCTTCCGCTTCAAAACCAAAAATATTTTTCCCAACACTGATCATCACCGCCCGATGATTATACAACGCTTCACTATATTCATATTTTTTCAGATTTTCTTTGGTAATTTCTTTCACATTGGTTTTATCAGATACATCAAACATGGAAAGCTTCATACCTTCCTGCCTTCCGGTCTCTTCATCCGCCTCTATACCAATTCCAAGCAATCTGTCTTCTCCGTAAATATGCAGATACTCAGAAAAACCGCTGACCTTTAATTCGCTAAGCACTTTCGGTTCCTTTGGATTACTCAAGTCCACCGTAAAAAGCGGGTCAACCTGCCTGAATGTGACGAAATATCCCGTATCACCCATAAATCTTGCAGAATAAATCTGTTCATTCGGTGCAAGACCTTCTATCTTTCCTACGATATCTAGTTTTTCATCCAAAACATATAATGCATTGCTTTCTCGATCGTTTGAGATATTCCAGCCTATGGTTTCTCCGGTACGATCATCAAACACATCCTGATACTGATATTCTCTTACAGTCGTCACCACTCGCAAACAGTCTTCATATTCATCCATAGAAAAACTGCCTTCCAGCTGACCTTTCACTTCACCCACGGCATGTAATGCAAATTTTCCTTTTTCGTAAGAGAATTTTAAAAGAGAGGTCTTATTACTGCTCCATCCTTTTTTTCGTTCCATTGGTTTCGCATCTGCTATAAAAATATTTTCAGAACTTACATAATAAAGATTTCCATCCGCCACAATGCCTGTCGTATCTGTAAAAACTGTCGGGTTTCGTAAATCTATTGCAACCAGCACCAGATATGAGGTTGCATCCGTTTCCTCCGGCAGATAAATTCGATCTGTTTGCAAACGTGCCCCATCCATCACCGGGATATAGGCATCATAATCTTTCTCATTTTCTCCCGGATTTGCATAATATTTGCTAAATCCATAAAAATATCCGTCTGCGATTCTTGAAGATGTATATTGTCCCTGTAAGGTAAATCGCTTAATTCCTTTCGGCTGACTGCGGTCTTTGATGTCGAAAAATGTAATTTCATGATAGCAGTTATCAAAATACGCCACATCGTAGCAGGCAACCATACCGCCACTCATCTTTTTTGCCGCAGTATCAAAATGTTTTTCTTCGATTACTACCAGCACATCTTCCCAGATATAAAATTCAATAATTCCATCGATTCCATCAATACGTGAAATCTCTTGTAACCCATCTTTCGTATCAACGATCTGAATCACCCATTTCAAGCGTTCTTCATCTTTCACACGGATTTTCTGATAAAGATAACGGCCATCGTTTTTAACAATATCACCTTCATCAACACCAATGGTCTGTACGTTCGTTTTACCATAATCATCACTTGCAGCAGCATTGATGCTCATCTCCTGTTTCGCAGCCAAATCTGCTACAGGCGCACTCTCTTCCACTGCAATTTCAGCCCCAGCTTCATTCATTTCTCCTGCAGGTGTTTCACCACGAGATACATAGTTCATCTTTTCCCATGTACTTGACATGGATGCATAAATATCTTCATATCTGATTTTTGGATATTCTATTCCAAGTTCTGCTGTTTCTAAAAGCACCGTTTCCTCTTGAATCTGCTCTTTCTCAGCAGCAAGTTCTGTTGGAAGTTCATTATTTGGCTGATTCTGCCACAATGCAATGCCAAAACCACCAAGAAGCACCAGGCAAATGCTTGCTGCAATCGCCATGCCTTTTTGATTCGCAAATCTTCTTTTTTGCTTCTTCGCACTACTTTGAGCTAACTGCTGTTTCAGTCTTTTTCTCATCTGTTCCGGTTCCAGGGCTTTTGGAATTTCCAAATTCTCTCCCTTTTCCCGTAAATATTTCAAAATATCGTCATTATTTTTCATGCTGCACCTCCTCCGCCAGAAGACTCTTTTCCAGTTTCTTCAAGGCTCTGCGGTATTTGGAACGAATCGTACTATGCCTTGCATGCATCATTTTGGCAATTTCTTCTCCTTTGTAACCGCCAAAGACTGCCAGTGCCACAATCTTACGCTCTTCTTCCGATAAAACAGCAAGCATTTCATTTACAATGACTGTATCTCCAAGTTCCTGATCTGTTTTTTGTTCTACTGTTAATTCTTCTGTTTTATGAGAAATATGTTTTCTAAGAAAGCTGTTACACTGATTTACCAGAATTTTAAAAATCCACGGTCGAAAGGCTTCTTCATTTCGTAATGAAGAAAACTTTTCATAGGCTCTTAATACGGTTTCACTTACCACATCTTCCGCATCCTGAGGATTTCCAAGATAATAGTATGCCAAACGGTACAAATCTTTATAGACAGATTCGTATAGCACCATAAATCGTTCCATTCCACTCACCTCGCTTTGAAATGCACTTCTAATGATATAGACGCTCATGATGAGCAAAATGTTGCAGCAATGTTAAATTTTTACATTTTAGTATTTCCACAACGCTCCTAATATAAATAGCTGGAGAAATTTCTCCAGCTACATAATTAACTTCAACTGTTCTTTTAATAGTTCTCCGATATTGATTACAGTCATGCCTAATGCACGTTTTAACTTTTCGTCTTTCAAAAATGCATCTAAATCTGTATCTCCAAGCATTTCCAGACCTATCTCAATTTCTGAAATCACCTTTTTAATAACGATTTCATCTCTACGCTGCATAAAGTTCAACCACCTTTTTCACTTCAATCAAATCTGTTTCACGCAAAGGACCGTGAACAATATCCACATCTAAATTCAACATTTCTTCCAATTCTATTTTTACAGATGATATCGTCAAAAGAGAAACTCTTTTTGAAAATTCGATAATTAAATCCACATCACTATCACTCTTATTAGTTCCATCTGCTCTGGAGCCAAAAAGATAAACTCTTTCAATTGGGTAGCTTCTTGATATTAATTTCATCGCTTCTTTCAATCGTTCAATTGTCATGTTTTTCGCTCCTTCCATTTATTTATATTAATTATACCATATTGCACGAGAAAAATGCCACTTAATTATTCTTCCGTAACAAAGACCATATCACCTTCGTGATATATTTCAATAACACATTCACAGTGCTGTCGATTAGATAAAAGATAACCGCAGTATTTTGTCATATTATAACCATAGGTTTCATCCATGATGGAGAATCCAAACTGTCTATATCTTTCAATAAAATCCTTCAAAAACATCTTTTCACCTGTGAATGTACCAGTATTTCCGGTAACACCAAGCAAATAAACATAGCTAAAATCCCATTGCACATCATGGAACTCTATATACCCATCCGGTTGTCCATACGGAACAACCCTTTCTACCATGCCGGATTGTGTTCTCATAATGATATCGTCGTTTGTAACTTCAAAAGCGATGACATTCATATCATGTAACGTATATGGAGAATTGATATTTTCGCGAATAGTTCTTTTCAATATTACGCCTCCTGCCAACTTCAAATTTATTTTTACAACTCATAATCGTTACACTGTTATTTCAATTTGGTTCCCCTCAATACCAACAATGCAGCTCTCATAATATCCGTCGCCTGTTATTCTAGGGCCACTAACAACATGGTAGCCATCCTGCTTCAATTTTTCAGTCAAAGCATTCACAGCATCCTTACTGCCAAGACTGAAAGCAATATGCACATAACCTGTTCGTGATAATGTTTTTTGAAAATCCTCCATCACAGGCTTTTTCATAATTTCCAAACGAGCTCCATCATCAAAATGTAGAAAATAGGATCGGAAATCGGTTGTTTTATTATGATAACCTTCGTTAGATTTTGCATTGAAATATCTAATGAAGAAATCTTTGGCTGCATCCAAGTCATTAACATACATTGCTATGTGTTCAATATGCATGATCATCCTCCGTTATATTCTCGAAACCATTTTTCAAAACGTTTTTTATTAAAAATAATGAACTTATATAAATCTCCGTTTTTCATATTAACTGTTGCAATTGGAAACACTATCCACTTCCAGGATATTTCTTTTATTTCCTGTAACGGCAACACTAAATTCCTATATTTTTTGTCAACGGTAACCTTGGTAGTTTTATAAGTAAGCGACTGACTATCGAGGTATAAGCCGCCTCCAAGTATGCCATTATGGCACAAACTGCAAATAAAAACTTTCACAGAAACATCCCTCCTACAAATTGAAACTTGACTGCTTGTTATTCTGATTCTATTTTTATTCCAAGCAACCTTTTTTTCGTTCGAACACTGTACTTCAAAGTATATGTCGTAATCCCATTAACAATTGCATCGTGAATTTCCATTATTTCTTTTGAAATATCTCTTTCGTTCGCATACCAGCCCAAAAAAGTTGTTGGCTCTTCACCAAAAAATCCGTTTCCTTCACTTTTACCAAAAAGTGCATACTGTGGCGATGATTTTCCACCGGACATTTTTTGAGAAGACACAACCTTATGACAAGTAGCAATTACACGTTCAATTGGCGATGTTATCGTGATTGTTCCTGTTACATTCTGCTTTTGGGTATTGGAGTTTTTTGCGATCTCCGTTTCCATTAAGCTGTCAAGCGAAACACTTAATTTACTTGAAAGTAACAACAACTTTTCTACTTCCGGGTATCCAATTCCTTGTTCCCATTTCGATACTGCTTGACGACTTACATCTAAAATCTCTGCCAACTTCTCTTGCGATAACTGTTTATCTTTTCTTAATTGTTTCAAATTTTCTGCAAAACTCATATAGTTTACCTCCTTTACACAACTAATTATAGATAGGCGTTTGCGAAACGCCAAAACCCGCATAAAATCGGGCTTTTTCTTATTATAAAATAAAATAACTCCTCACTGGATATGGTATAATAGAGTTGCTAAAAACCATTACTCATACCCAAGAAAGGAGTTATTCTGATACTTATGATACCATACAAACAGCTTTCTGTGGCAGATATTTTTCAGGATTGCCAAGATAAATTTGA
>JBGVRS010000100.1:0-1904 GCA_045128635.1 Lachnospiraceae bacterium | reverse complement strand
ATATAATGATAATGTAAAAAACGACAATTAAATTATCGGAAAGGAAGTGAACAGATGAAGATTGATAGAAACAAACTGGAGCTTGCAATGGGAAATGCCTGCATTACTTCTGAAAAGCTGTCAGAAGCAACTGGAATTGGTGCTTGTACCCTGACAAGAATCAAGAATGGTAGTCAGAATCCAAAACCTGCAACAGTAGGAAAGATTGCAAAGGCATTGAATGTTAAGGTTGAAGACCTGGTGGAATAAGTGCTGCAACACTTCCCAGGCAAACAGAAAAGAAAGTAATGAAATCAAGAATGAAAGGTATGGTGCTAATTATGGCAGGAATCAAGAATGTAACAATTGAAGAAATGAAGGAAATGAAGTTTGATGTGATTGAACACTTTGGAATGTCTAAGAATGGACACTTCTTCATCATGAACACTGTTGAACCAGTTCAGTATAGTGCAGATTGTAAGGACTATTCATGGTATCAGACAAAGGTGACCAAGAAGAACCTAGAATCCCTGGGTGAATTCATTCACAGTCTATTTGGAAAGGTGATTGATGTGACATCTGTGAAAGCAGCATGGACTTCTGTCAATAACCTTGATGAATACTATCATGAAAATATTGAAGCAGTGGACTGGGGTGCATGTCATGTTCTTCACATTCCATATTCTGACCAGTTTAGAAGGGCAGGTGTTGTGAATGGATAACTTGACCACTGTTTCTGCATTGGTGCAGGATATATTGACCAATGAACCTGATGCAAGAAATTCAGACAATCTTCTGTTCTACCTGGTTTGTAAGAAGCTGCTTGCAGACCAAGGTGAAGACATTGATTCAATGTTATTTGGAAAGCTGTTTCTTTCTTTGAAAGGATATGGTCTTCCACAATATGAATCAGTTGGAAGGTGCAGAAGAAAGTTGCAGCATGAATTCCCTGAATTGCAGTGCAGTCTTGAAGTTGGGGTGTCCAGGGCATCCAACATGGACAGCTTTGCTGATTATGGAAAGGATGGTGAATGATATGAATAGAATGAATCAATGCATCCAAGATTTACTGATGAAAATATTGAAGTCCAATCCAAAGTTGAAGGATAAGGTCATTTCCAAAAATCATAGGCAGAAACTAGGCCTTGTTTAAAAAATATGGACGAATTGTGCTAAATCAACAAAATAGCATTTGCTGCAACCATAACATAGGCAAGAAAAGAAGAATCGAGCTTGTCATAACGTGTAAAGACCCTGCGAAACCATTTGAGTTTCTGAAAGAAACATTCGATCAGATGACGCTCCTTGTAGGTATGACAATCCTAATCCAAAGTCCATGGATTAGGATTGTTCTTCTTTGGAGGTATAGTATAGCTTGCTTGGTAAGCAATAATGTAATCTCTAATTTCTTTTGCGTTGTATGCTCTGTCACCAAGGATGTTGCTGCCTTTAAGCTCAACTTGCCTAAGCAAAGGAATAGCGTGTTTTGAATCATGCTCATTACCAGCACTAAGTAAAAATGATATGGGATTACCCAATCCATCTACTATGACGTGAATTTTAGTATTTCTGCCGCCTTTTGATATACCGACAGCCTTATTTTTTGTTTTTTTCCCCACCATTTGCACTTTGATGTACTTTACATGATGTGGAGTCAATAGAAAGATTCTCCATATCTGCATCTGTGCATAAACTTGCAATGATGTCCGCAAATATCTCAAGCTGTTTCCACTGACGAAAGCGTGCATACACTGCCTGCCATTTTCCGTATCGCTTTGGAAGTTCTCGCCACGGTGCCCCATTTCTTGCAATCCACAGTATTCCATTCATGATACCACGGTTATCATATTTTGCTGGTCGGCCTCGTTTCCCTTCCATAGGATGCTCTGACGGAAACATATTTTTTATTCGTTCCCATTCTTGGT
>JBGVRS010000099.1:0-4352 GCA_045128635.1 Lachnospiraceae bacterium | reverse complement strand
GGGAGTTAGAGATGATGCATTGGCTTTAGAGGAAATAACGGAAAGAGATGCTATTGCATTTCTAAAAGCTGAAAGACCATATGGAAGACCACTAGAAGGTGGAGTTCCGAAAACTAAGTGTTCTCATATAAAAACCATGTTTGAAGTCTTGTATAGGTCAAAGTATATAAGAGAAAACAGGATGAGCAACCTATTGGAGCGTGCAAAAATTGAATTTGCAGATGGAGTATCACGACAAAGGGATATAGATAAGATTTTAACGGTTGAGAATATTTCTGTTATTATGAATTGGTTGGAAGAAAAGAAATCTCATAAGAAAATTATTATGTTCATATTGGCTGCGTATTACGGATTTGATAGGACTTCAATCATAGATTTTTGTTCGTCCTCATGGGATATAATTGATTTTGAGAAACATTCCTTCAAGTTTAATGAGAAAATTTATCCGATGGTTTCAAAAATGGAGTATTCTTTGCAATGTTTAAAACAAGCATATGCACAAGAAAAAATTAAACCAAAATGGATTTATGTTAAGAAACATAATGGAAACTATTCTACTGCTAGTATCAATGTGCTTAATGGACTTTTTAAAGAAGGAATACACAAACTTCAAGTAGGTAATACCGATTGGACTGCGTTTAATATTCAGACAATAAGAGCTATTTATTGTATAATGAAATTACCAAAAGTTGCAGACCAAAATGGAGAAAGTTGCATCTCCAAATTGGAGAAAATTGCAGAAGCATTTGGTTAGTCCCAGGAACGGTTTGACACCCTTAGGCGGTCACCAAGTCGGATATAACCAAAAATCCATTGCAGGCATCATCCACAACCGTTATTCTTGTATTGTTGCAAACAAATGATACAAGGAGGAAAGGAGTATGACTACAATGGATCAGATACATCATATCAGAGAGCTCTATTACGAGCAAGGTAAAAATATATCTGAAATTGCCGCCATTACCGGTCTCAACTGGAAGACTGTCGCCAAATATGTGGATATGACAGACTTCAATCCGCCGGCTCCCAAGTCGGCCGCACAGCAGCAAAGCTGCCCTAAATTAAATCCCTTCAAGCCACTGATTGATCTCTGGTTGATAGAGGATAAGAAAGCCCCCCGCAAACAGAGACATACCGCCAAACGCGTGTATGAACGTTTGAAAAAGGAAGCGGAATCCTTTGACTGTTCCTATCGTCTGGTAGCGGATTACGTCAAAGAAAAGAAAAAAATACTGCACCTTGAAAACAAAGATTCCGGAAAAACACCTCTCATCCATCGACCAGGTGAAGCACAGTGTGATTTTGGCTCTGCCGATTTCTATGAAAACGGCAGAAAACATTCCGGCAAATATCTGGTACTGTCCTTTCCGTACAGTAACCAGGGCTTTTACCAGCTGCTTTATGGCGAAAACATGGAATGTCTTCTGGAAGCAATGGATGCCATTTTCCGCCACATTGGCGGTGTCCCTGAAGAGATATGGTTTGATAATACTTCCACTATCGTTACAGAAGTTCTCAAAGGCGGTGGCCGTGAACTGACAGAACGTTTTATACGGTTTCGCGAGCACTATGGCTTCAAATCTGTTTTCTGCAATCCGGCTTCCGGTTGGGAAAAAGGCAGTGTAGAGAACAAAGTCGGTTACAGCAGGCGCAACTTTCTGGTACCGGTTCCGCGATTTCTTTCCCTTGCAGACTATAATGTACAGGCATTGAAGGAAGCGGATCTGGATGGGGAACGTGACCATTACCGCCACGATGAAACCATCCGCGAGCGTTTTGTGAAAGATTGTCAGGCTCTGATGCCGCTTCCACAGACAGCGTTCGAATTATCCGGCTTTCTTACGGTTACTACCAATAACTGGGGAAAATTCACACTGTACAAAGGAAAGCATGAGTATTCCGTATCGCCTAAACATACTAATACCGTGGTCAGCCTGAAACTTACCGCTTCCACTGTTACGGTGCTGGATGAAAATCTTCGTGAGATTGTAACCCACCGCCGCCTGTATGGTGATGACAAGCAGGAATCCATGGAATGGCTGCCTTATCTGGGTTATGTCAGCCGCCATCCGCGGTCCCTGATGAATACCGGCATCTTTTCCATGATGCCTTCCAAAATGCAGGAGTATCTGAAAGAATGTCCCGGTACAGACCGTGGAAAGATTCTGAAAATACTGGCAGAGCTGACAAAACGGACTGGTTTTGAAAGCGCATTATCCACGATAGATCAGGCGATCGCTTATCGTGTCATGGATGCTGACAGTCTCCAAAACCTGTACCGCAGACTGTATGCCGATGTGCCGGAATTACCGCCTATCACCATGCATTCTGAGATACCGCAGCTGCAGCAGATGTCAGCTGACCTGGCGGCTTATGACCGCTGCCTGCTGGGAGGAGGTGTAGCATCCAATGGCTGATTACCGTGAAGAAATACTCAGCTGCTGCAAGAAGCTGAAGCTTTCCACCAATCTTGCAGAACGATCCGCTGTAGAAAGCGGTGAAACGCATCAGGAGTACCTGTATCATCTGCTGAAATCCGAATTGGAATACCGACAGAAAACACGGATCGCCAAGCTGGTAAATGGTGCCGGTTTTCCCAGAAACTACGACTTTGGCCAGTTCAGGCCGGAGGAAGTGGAGTTTCAGGATACGACACTTGACAGCTTAAAGCATCTGGAATTCTATAAGCAGCACAAGAATCTCATTATGTACGGTTGCACAGGCACCGGAAAGACCATGCTCTCTATCTGCATCGGCATGGAAGCCTGTCGACAGGGAATTCCGGTAAAGTTTTTTCGTACGGCAGGTCTGGTAAATCAGTTCTCCGAGTCTAAAGAACGGGGACAACTTAGTACCTTGAAAAAGAAGCTCGCACATATCCGGATACTGATACTGGATGAGTTTGGCTTTATACCTTATGATCGGAATGGTGCTCAACTGCTCTTTGATTATCTGTCAGAAGTAGAAGATGAAAAAGTGATCATCCTAAGTACAAATCTGGAATTTTCCAGATGGGTAAATGTTCTGTACAACGAGCAGATGACTGCTGCATTGATTGGGCGTCTGACCCACCACTGCCACCTCCTGCTCTTTCCGGGCCAGAATAACCGGCTCAGGGAGTCCAGTATAAACGAGGTCTACCGTGGAATCGCAGAGAAAAACGGCAGAGAGGAGGCTGGGAACAATGCCTGAGAAGGATTCAATTATCAAGGAACAAAAGTCTTACCGGAATCTTCGGAATCAATATGCAGAAGCACTTGATCACATTCAGGAATTAGAGGATGACCAACGATACTGGTCAAAGGAACTTCAGTATCTTAATAACTATATCCATTATAAAGGCCTGGATGATGATTACCAGTATTTCCGTCAGAATGCCCATGAGGAGCGCGATGAAAATTTGCCCTTCGCATTCTACACTTTGTAACAATTAACTATGCCTGCACTGGTACCCGGTCGGTAAAAAATGACCGACCGGTACCTCTGCAATTTTCTCCAATTTGGAGATGCAGAATTCTCCAAAAAGTTCTGCATTTTTTTCCAAAAAGGTCTTGCAAAAAACATTTCAGATGAAGAGGAAACTGAGGAAGCAACGGTTGATGACAAAGATGAGAGTGATGTTAAATTACCAGAGGAAGATATGGATACAACGGTTCCATCAGATTCAGAAGAAATAGAACCAAGCGTTCCACAGATTTCAGATGAAGAGGAAACTGAAGAAGTAACGGTTGATGACAAAGATAAATCAATTTTAACCGTTTCGCAGGAGGCAAATACACCGGACACAGGTGATGATAGCAATTTTAGTATGTGGATATTACTATTGGCTATTATGGGAGTGTTCTTGGGTGGTTTTGCACGCAAAAATAATCTTTGTAAAAAGCATGAAAATAGGAGGGGCTGATATGTAACATGTAGGCCAGCTCCGCAGGGGTAAAGTTGTGGCATTTTGGCGGTTTGCTCCAGCGCATAGTGGTTTCCCAAGATAATATGCTGAAAATGCTGTGAAACTGCATGCTTATGTACTCGCAATCAAGTTCGGAATATTGGTAAGGGGTATCTGGAGAGAGGATAAGAGCACTGGCATAATGAATGGTAAAAGGTCTGGCATCAATTTGAAGGGATGCCAACAAGTTGATGTTTATGTTAAGGCAGAGGAAGAGATTACGTTTGAGTAACTTAAATACAAAAACGCGTCTCTTCGAGAGGAAGGTCAAATGAATCAGCAGTTGGTTGACGTAGCAAATTATGCATGTTAAAATCCATACCACAAGGTCAACTTCTCTATGTTCAGTGGCAATCCTATTTTCCCCAAAGGGGCAACCAAATTTATCCGCTAACTAAATAAAAAA
>JBGVRS010000098.1:0-2741 GCA_045128635.1 Lachnospiraceae bacterium | reverse complement strand
CCCACGTATCTAGCTTGGAAGGCTAGTGTTCTACCATTGAACTACACCCGCATGAGAGCGATAGACGGGACTCGAACCCGCGACCCCAACCTTGGCAAGGTTGTACTCCACCAACTGAGCCACTATCGCATATTTAATTTTGCACTTAGATAAGTGCCCAGAGCCGGAATCGAACCAGCGACACATGGATTTTCAGTCCATTGCTCTACCAACTGAGCTATCTGGGCATTCAATCCTCGTCCTGAGTCCTTGACTCCCGACAACGTTGATATATTACCAAACGTTGCCGGAAATGTCAATCACTTTTTTAAAAATTTTTTATTTAGTTTTCCAGATACAATGCCGGATCTACCGCAATACCGTTCTGTGTCAGCTTAAAATAAAGGTTATCTCCCTCTTCAATGTAAGCTCTTGTAGGATATGCAACCATGGCAATTCGATCTCCTGCTTCCAACTGTTCTCCAACCTCAGTGGAAATATCAAATAACTGTCCATAGGTAATTTCAAATCCATCACCAGCATCCACTGTCACATAATGACCATATTCACTGCTTTTTCCAACATCGGTTACTGTTCCTGCTGCTGAAGCAAATACTTCTGTTCCTTCCGATGCAGAAATGAGCATGGCCGGATTATACTGATATTGTGCCAGCGTCTTAAAATAAATACTCTGATCCATGCTAAAAGGAAGAAGCACTTCCCCTTCCACCGGCCACTGTAATGTAATTACCGCACTATCTGAAAATCCTTCCGCAACAATATCTGCTGTAGATACTTCTGCCATTTCATCCAGCGCTTCCAGGTACTGGTCTTCCAGTTCTGCTTCCAGCACTGCATTTTCCTTGTTGACTGCCGTATTTTCCTTAATTTTTGCTTCTGTATCGGTTGCCTTTTTAATAATTCGTGTCTTTGGAAGCAAATTTGCAGTTTCATCCACAGTTTCTTCTTTTTCCGCTTCATTTACCAGCGGCGTTTCCACCTGGATTTCCTCTTTTTTTGCCACCTCATTTTTTTCGCTTTCGTCAGTCCCCCCAAGTGTAAACAGGGCAGCCATTGTACCTGCTGATACCAGCATAAGTGTCAGTACAATGAGAAAACTCTTTTCCTTTAGAAAAGTTAAAAATGAATTTCTTCTCATAAAAATCACCTCTGGCTATATCATAACCAGAGGCGACTATTTTTAATCATTGATTATTCAATTTTTTATACATCTAACTCAACTGAACCAACTTTGTCAAGTTTCCAGATTTCATCAACATACTGCTGAATTGTTCTGTCAGATGTAAATTTACCAGAGCAAGCTGTATTTAAGATTGCGCTTCTAGCCCAGCCTTTTTCATCTCTGTATGCAGCTTCTACACGTTTGTGAGCTTCTGCATAAGAACGGAAGTCTTTTAAGATGAAGTATGGGTCTGGTCTGTTGTAACCGCCATCAACTAACAGTGCATTGTAAAGGCCACGGAATCTTTCTGGGTCGTTTGGAGCATACTGTCCGTTGATTAACTGCATCAGTACACGACGGATATCCTGATCTGTGTTGAAAATGTAGTTAGCATCGTAACCGCCTGCTTTTTCCATAGCGATAACTTCGTCTGAGCTTAAACCGAAGATAAATGCGTTTTCAGCACCAACTTCTTCAACGATTTCTACGTTAGCACCGTCCATTGTACCGATTGTAAGAGCACCGTTTAACATAAACTTCATGTTACCTGTACCAGATGCTTCTTTAGAAGCTGTAGAGATCTGTTCAGATACATCTGAAGCTGCAAAGATCCATTCTGCGTTAGATACACGGTAGTCTTCGATAAATACAACTTTAAGTTTTCCGTTGATAGAACGGTCATTGTTAATTACATCTGCTACAGAGTTGATTAACTTGATTGTCATCTTCGCACGGTCATATCCTGCTGCAGCTTTTGCACCAAAGATAAATGTACGTGGATAGAAATCTCTTTCCGGATGATCTTTGATTTCGTTGTATAAGTACATTACGTGAAGGATGTTGAGTAACTGACGTTTGTATTCGTGAAGTCTCTTAACCTGTACGTCAAAAATAGAACGTGGGTCAACATCAATTCCGTTGTGCTCTTTAATGTATTTTGCAAGACGAACTTTGTTCTGGTATTTGATGTGCATGAATTCCTGCTGTGCTTTTTCATCATCAGCATAAATTGCAAGTTTCTTCATCTGGGAAAGGTCTGTGATCCATTCGTCGCCGATGTGATCTGTTACCCATTTTGCAAGAAGTGGGTTTCCGTGAAGAAGGAAACGTCTCTGTGTAATACCGTTTGTCTTGTTGTTGAATTTTTCAGGCATCATTTCATAGAAATCTTTTAATTCCTGGTTCTTTAAGATTTCTGTATGAAGTGCAGCAACACCGTTTACAGAGTAACCTGCAGCGATTGCAAGGTGAGCCATCTTAACCTGACCGTCCTGGATGATTGCCATCTTACGAACTTTGTCATGGTTGCCTGGGTATCTTGCTTCAATTTCTTTACAGAATCTTCTGTTGATTTCTTCAACGATCTGATATACACGTGGAAGAAGTCTGGAGAAGAGTTCGATTGGCCATTTTTCAAGAGCTTCTGCCATGATTGTATGGTTTGTATAAGCACAAGTTTTTGTTGTAACATCCCATGCTTCATCCCATGAAAGACCATTTTCGTCCATTAAAATTCTCATAAGTTCAGCTACTGCTACAGTTGGATGTGTATCATTTAACTGGAATGTAACTTTTTCAT
>JBGVRS010000097.1:0-16357 GCA_045128635.1 Lachnospiraceae bacterium | reverse complement strand
TATGCTCATAATAATCAGAAAAAATATCTTGTAATACATTGCTCATGTAATCATTTTACACTAAAAAGAAGCAAAGAAAAACCTACCCCTCATGATTGAGGGGCAGGGGAGTTGAGAGTGTGTTTTACACACTATTTTTATATAAAGGGGATAAAATTATGGCAAAAAAACAGACCTACGATGCGGGCAGTATTTCCGTATTAGAAGGCCTTGAGGCAGTCAGAAAACGTCCGGGGATGTATATCGGAAGCGTTTCCAGAAAGGGGTTAAATCACCTGATTTATGAAATCGTGGATAATGCGGTAGATGAGCATTTGGCGGGACATTGTAATACAATCGAAGTATATCTGGAAAAGGATGGCTCCTGTACGGTCAACGATGACGGGCGAGGCATCCCTGTTGGTATGCACGAAAAAGGAATGTCAGCAGCACGTCTTGTATTTACAACTTTACATGCAGGTGGTAAATTTGACGATTCTGTTTATAAGACAAGCGGTGGTCTTCACGGCGTAGGTTCTTCTGTCGTTAATGCACTTTCCACCTACATGGATGTACAGATCAGCAGAGAAGGGGCAATTCACCATGACCGTTATGAGAGAGGAATTCCAGTCATTGAACTGGAAGAAGGTCTGTTGCCAATCATCGGGAAGACAAGAAAGACCGGTACCAAGGTGAATTTTCTGCCGGACCCTGAAATTTTTGAAAAAACAAAATTTAAAGAAGAAGAGGTCATCAGCCGTCTTCACGAAACAGCATATTTAAATCCACAGCTGACAATTATCTTTGAGGATCGTCGTGGTGCAGAAGTAAATCATTTAGAATTCCATGAACCGGACGGTATCATTGGATTCGTAAAAGATATTAATAAAAAAAGTGAAACTCTTCATGACGTTATCTATTTCAAGGGTGAGTCAGAAGGGATTACTGTGGAAGGTGCATTCCAGTACGTGAATGAATTCCATGAAAACGTACTCGGCTTTTGTAATAACATCTATAATGCAGAAGGCGGTACACATTTAACTGGATTTAAAACTGCTTTTACAACCATCATGAACAGTTATGCCAGAGAAATCGGTGTGCTCAAAGAAAAGGATGCCAACTTTACCGGTGCAGATATCCGTAATGGGATGACTGCGGTTATTTCTATTAAGCATCCGGCACCACGTTTTGAAGGACAGACAAAGACGAAACTGGATAATCAGGATGCATCAAAAGCAACTGCAAAAGTGGCTTCTGATGAGCTCCCTAGATTTTTTGATAGAAACTTAGAAACCTTAAAAAATATTTTAAGCTGTGCGGAAAAAGCAGCAAAAATCCGTAAGTCAGAAGAAAGAGCAAAAACAAACCTGCTGACCAAGCAGAAGTATTCTTTTGACTCTAACGGAAAACTTGCAAACTGTGAAAGCCGCGATGCTTCCAAATGTGAAATCTTTATCGTCGAGGGGGATTCTGCGGGCGGCTCAGCCAAAACAGCCAGAGACCGTAATTTCCAGGCAATCCTTCCTATCCGCGGTAAAATTTTAAATGTTGAAAAAGCAAGTATCGATAAAGTCCTTGCAAATGCAGAAATCAAGACCATGATCAATGCATTTGGCTGTGGTTTTTCAGAAGGCTACGGCAATGACTTTGATATTACAAAATTACGTTACGATAAGATCATCATCATGGCCGATGCCGATGTTGACGGTGCCCATATCAGTACACTTTTACTGACCTTGTTCTACCGTTTTATGCCGGAACTGATTTACGAAGGTCATGTTTATATTGCTATGCCTCCGCTCTACAAAGCGATGCCAAAAGTAGGAGAAGAAGAATATCTCTATGATGACAGAGCACTGGAAGAGTATCGTAAACGTCATAAGGGAAGTTTTACCTTACAGCGTTACAAAGGTCTTGGTGAAATGGATGCAGAACAGCTTTGGGAAACAACTTTGGATCCTGAGCGCCGTATCTTAAAACGTGTGGAAATCGAAGATGCCAGAATGGCTTCCAATGTAACAGAGATGCTCATGGGTACAGAAGTTCCACCACGTCGTGCATTTATTCACGAGCATGCAACAGATGCAGAATTAGACTTTTAAGGAGGGAGAGCAATGGAAGAGAGAATTATCAGAACCGAATATTCGGAAGTTATGCAGAAGTCTTACATTGACTATGCCATGAGCGTTATCATCGCCAGAGCCCTTCCGGATGTCAGAGACGGTTTAAAACCGGTTCAGCGCCGTACATTGTACGATATGCATGAGCTTGGTATCAAATATGACAAACCATACAGAAAATGTGCCCGTATCGTAGGGGATACCATGGGTAAATATCACCCACATGGAGACAGTTCCATCTATGATGCGCTGGTTGTAATGGCACAGGAATTTAAAAAGGGAATGCCGCTTGTGGACGGTCACGGGAACTTTGGTTCTATAGAAGGTGACGGCGCTGCGGCAATGCGATATACAGAGGCAAGGCTGCAGAAGGTCACACAGGAAGTGTTCTTAAATGACCTTGACAAAGATGTGGTAGATTTTATGCCAAACTTTGATGAGACAGAAAAAGAACCGACCGTTCTTCCGGTACGTGTACCAAACCTGCTCATTAACGGGACAGAAGGTATCGCTGTAGGTATGGCGACCAATGTTCCGCCGCATAACTTTGGAGAAGTGATGGAAGCTGCAAAGGCATACATGAAGAATCCAAAGATTACCACTGAAGAACTGCTTGAAATTATGCCGGGACCGGATTTTCCAACAGGCGGGATTGTTATCAACAAAGATGAATTAAAAGATATCTATGAAACCGGTATGGGAAAAATCAAAATCCGCGGTAAAGTAGAAGTGGAAAACTTAAAAGGCGGTAAACAGCGCCTTGTGATCACGGAAATTCCATATACCATGATCGGAAATAACATTGCCAAATTCTTGAATGATACAGTAAATCTGATTGAAACAAAGAAAACGACAGATATCGTAGACATTTCCAATCAGTCTTCAAAAGAAGGAATCCGTATTGTGCTGGAACTTCGTAAAGGGGCAGATGTAGAAAACTTAAAAAACCTTCTTTATAAGAAAACGAAACTGGAAGATACCTTTGGGGTAAATATTCTGGCGGTAGCAGATGGAAGACCGGAAACACTGGGTCTTAAGAAGGTATTGGAACACTACGTAGATTTCCAGTATGAGCTTGCAGGCAGAAAATATAAGACATTATTAAATCGTGAACTGGATAAGAAAGAAATCCAGGAAGGTCTCATCAAGGCTTGTGATGTCATTGACCTGATTATTGAAATCCTGCGAGGCAGTAAGAATGTGAAAGATGCGAAAGCATGTCTTACACGAGGGGAAACTGCAAATATCAAATTCCGTCACAAAGAATCGGAAGAAGATGCAAAGAAACTTCATTTTACAGAACGCCAGACTCAGGCAATCTTAGAAATGAGACTTCAGAAATTAATCGGTCTGGAAGTAGAAGCACTCATTCGCGAACACGAAGAAACTTTAAAGAAAATCGCATTTTATATGGATGTTCTAGAAAATCATAAAACCATGACAAAGGTTCTCTTAAAAGAAATGGACGGATACAAAAAAGAATATTCCCGTCCAAGAAGAACAGTTATTGAAAATGCGGAAGCGGCAGTTTATGAAGAAAAGAAAATCGAAGAAGCACCGGTAATGTTCTTAATGGACCGCTTTGGTTATGCAAAGACTGTTGATATGGCGACCTATGAGCGTAACAAAGAAGCGGCAGATAATGAGAACCGTCATGTGATTCAAGTGATGAATACCGGACGTCTGGTTGTATTTACCGATACCGGGAAAATGCATACCATTAAGGTGATGGATGTACCATTCGGTAAATTCCGTGACAAGGGAGTGCCAATTGATAACTACAGCAATTTTGACAGCGCTACAGAACGTGCAGTGGGTGTGTTTGCTCTGAGTGATCTGTTAGAAGAAAAACTGTTATTTGCCACAAAGACCGGTATGGTCAAAGTGGTAGCAGGTGCAGAATTTGACGTTGCAAAGAAAACCATTGCTTCTACGAAACTTGCCGATGATGACGAAGTCATTGGCGTATATAAATTGGAAAAGAGTGAATTTGTTGTTCTGCAGTCAAAAGCAGGTTATTTCTTAAAGCTTGCACTTTCCGATATTCCGGAAATGAAGAAGACTGCGGTTGGTAACCATGGCATCAAGCTTGGTGCAAAAGATGAAATTGAGCTTGCATATGTATTTAACAAAGAGACTTCACCTACCATTACCTATAAAGAAAAGGAAATGGTTTTAAGTAACTTAAAGGCTGCAGCAAGAAATTCCAAGGGAACAAAAAAATAACGTAAGAATAAAGGGGGATTTTTATGATCTGTATTAAAAACGGGCTGGTATTTGATGCAGTGCATGAAATGCCGGAAAAGAAGGATATTTTAATTGAAGAAGGAAAAATTGTAAAAATCGGTCAGGAATTGGAAGCTTCTGCAGACTGTGAAATCGTAGATGCAGAAGGACTGCATGTCTATCCTGGATTTATTGATGCCCATTCTCATGTGGGAACTATGGGAAGCGGAATCGGTTTTGAAGGGGATGATGTCAATGAAATGACTGATATTCTCACACCACAGCTTCGAATCATTGATGGGATTCAGCCAATGGACATTGTGTTTGAAGAAGCAAGAGAAGGCGGTGTGACTACGGTATGTACAGGCCCTGGAAGTGCCAATGTAGTAGGCGGCACATTTGTGGCTATGAAAACGGTTGGAAAACGTGTGGATGATATGGTGATCAATGACCGTATTGCCATGAAATGTGCATTTGGAGAAAATCCAAAGCGATGCTACAGAGACAAAAATAACTACAGCCGTATGTCTACAGCTGCAAAACTCCGAGAAATTCTCTTTAAAACTCAGGAATACGATGCAAAGATCAAAGCGGCAGGAGATGACGTGACAAAAAGACCACCATTTGATTTTAAACTGGAAGCTATGCTTCCTGTTATCCGAAGAGAAATCCCGTTAAAGGCCCATGCGCACCGTGCGGATGATATGTTTACAGCACTTCGTATTGCAAAAGAATTCAATGTACGAATCACATTAGAACATGTAACAGAAGGAAGTCTGATTGTGGACGAGCTGGCAAAAGAAAATGTCATGCTGGCAGTCGGTCCGACTTTAAGCCATCGCACCAAATTTGAATTAAAGAATTTATCCTTCAAGACACCGGGTGACCTTGCAAATGCAGGATGCCATGTATCAATCATTACAGATGCACCGGTAATTCCGCAGCAGTATTTAAGACTGTGTGCAGGTCTTGCGGTAAAAGAAGGCATGAAAGAGTTTGATGCATTAAAGGCAATTACGATCCATCCGGCAGAACATGCGGGCATCGAAGACAGAGTCGGTTCTTTAGAAGTTGGAAAGGATGCAGATATCGTATTGATGGATGGCAGTGTGTTTGAAAGTATGTCAAATGTGGTTGCAACTTACATAGATGGGAAGAGAGTTTAAAGTAAAAAAGCGCTTGCAAACAAATGAATTTGTGCTATAATATATGCGTAACATAGTAGACCTTGCAAAGAGTGGACGAAAGTCCACTCTTTATTGTTGCCTGCGACTGTTGCAATACAATTGAATATAGAAAGGAGATTTTTCGATGTCAAAGAGAGAAATCTATGAAGCGAAGGCGGAAGAACTGGTTCTGCCATTAGTGGAAGCAAACAACTTTGAACTGGTTGACGTTGAATATGTCAAAGAAGCCGGAACATGGTATTTGCGCATTTACATTGACAAGGAAGGCGGCATCAATATCAATGACTGCGAACTTGTCAGCCGTGCATTTTCAGAAATTCTGGATAAAGAAGATCCAATTGAAGATGCTTATATTTTAGAAGTAAGTTCTCCGGGACTTGGAAGACCACTGAAAAAAGATAAGGACTTCCAGAGAAACTTAGGGGAAGAAGTAGAAGTTCGTACTTACAAACCAATCAACAAGCAGAAAGAATTTGTCGCTCTGTTGGATGCATGGGATAAGGAAACAGTTACATTACAGCTGGAAAGCGGAGAAATGATGACCATTGCCCGTGCAGATATTGCATTAATTAGACAGTACATTGAGTTTTAATAAATAGAAGGGCAGAGCTGCCCGCATACAAATTTTGGAGGAAAGAGAAATGAATAACGAATTATTAGAAGCCCTCACCGTATTAGAAAAAGAAAAAGACATCAGCAAAGAAACAATGCTGGAAGCAATTGAAAACTCATTATTAACAGCTTGCAAAAACCACTTTGGTAAAGCTGACAACATCAAAGTTGTGATGAATCATGAAACATGTGATTACAAAGTAATCGCAGAAAAAACAGTCGTAGAAACTGTAGAAGATGATGTTATGGAAATCAGCCTTGCAAAAGCAAAAATGATGGACAGCAAATATGAACTTGGAGATATCGTACAGCTTGAAGTAAAATCCAAAGAATTTGGCCGTATCGCTACAATGAATGCGAAAAACGTGATCTTACAGAAAATCCGTGAAGAAGAAAGAAAAGTTCTTTTCAATCAGTACTACGGAAAAGAAAAAGACATCGTAACAGGTGTTGTTCAGAGATATATTGGCAAAAATGTAAGCGTAAACTTAGGTAAAGTAGATGCCATTTTAAATGAAAATGAAATGGTAAAAGGCGAAGTATTTATGCCAACAGAACGTATCCGTGTTTATATTTTAGAAGTTCGCGATACAACAAAGGGACCACGTATTCTTGTTTCCAGAACACATCCGGAACTTGTTAAGAGATTATTTGAATCAGAAGTAACAGAAGTAAAAGAAGGAATCGTTGAAATCAAGAGCATTGCTCGTGAAGCAGGTTCCAGAACAAAGATCGCTGTTTGGTCAAATGATCCTGATGTAGATCCAGTTGGTGCATGCGTTGGTTTAAACGGTGCAAGAGTTAATGCAATCGTTGAAGAACTTCGCGGTGAAAAGATTGACATCATTAACTGGGATGAAAACCCTGCGATCTTAATTGAACATGCACTTAGCCCTGCAAAAGTAGTTGCAGTATTAGCAGACCCGGATGAAAAGACAGCAAAAGTTGTTGTTCCTGACTACCAGTTATCTTTAGCAATCGGTAAAGAGGGTCAGAATGCACGTCTTGCAGCAAGATTAACAGGCTTCAAGATTGATATCAAGTCTGAAACACAGGCAAAAGAAATCGAAGGATTCCTTGATTATGATGTATATGAAGAGGAAGAGTATGATGAATCTTACGAAGAAGCGTACGATGAAGAATACGATGACTACGATTATGATTATGAAGATATGCCTGTAGAAGAATAGTTTTTAGGAAGTGATAGATTGAGTACAGTAAAAAAGATTCCGATGCGAAAATGTACCGGATGTAACGAAATGAAAGAAAAGAAAGCCATGATGCGTGTGCTCAAATGTGAGGAAGGCATTATCCTGGATACGACAGGAAAGAAGAATGGAAGAGGTGCATACCTTTGCAAATCGGCAGAATGCCTTTCCATGGCGATGAAAAATAAAGGACTGGAACGTTCCTTAAAGGTAGCAATTCCAAAAGACGTATATGAGGCATTAGAAAAGGAGTTTAGCGAAATCCATGAATAAGATTTTATCAATGGTTGGGATGGCGATGAAAGCCGGAAAGGTGGTCAGCGGTGAGTTTTCCACTGAAAAAGCTGTGAAGACCGGCAAAGCATTTCTGGTAATCGTATCAGAAGCAGCGTCAGACAACACCAAAAAAATGTTTCGCAACATGTGTTCCTACTATGAAGTGCCAATGTATGTTTATGGAACCAAGGAAGATTTGGGACATTCCATGGGAAAAGAATTTCGTGCCTCCCTTGCAGTTACGGAGGAAGGATTTGCGAAATCTATCGAAAAAAGACTGATTGAGGCAGAGAGAATCGCGGAGGTAGCAGAATAAATGGCGAAACAGAAAATACATGAACTTGCAAAAGAATTAAATAAGTCCAGCAAAGAAGTGATGGACTTTTTGAATAAGAACGGCGTGGAGGTGAAAAGCCATATGAGTTCCATTGAAGATACACAGATTGATATGGTGAAGAAAGAATTTGCTCCAAAGGCAGAAGCTCCAAAAGCAGAAGCACCAAAGACAGAAGAAGCAAAAACAGAAGAAGCACCAAAAAAGAAAAAAATTGTTGCATTATATAATGCTCAGAATAGCAGAGGCGGTGTAAAACCAAATCCACAGAAAAAAGAAACAGAAAAACGTCCGCGTCCGGAAGGAGAAAGACGTCCACGTCCACAGGACGGAGAAAGAAGACCAAGACCGGAAGGAGAAAGACGCCCACGTCCGGAAGGTGAAAGACCAGTAAGACCGGAAGGAGAAAGACGCCCAAGACCAGAAGGAGAAAGACGTCCACGTCCGGAAGGCGAAAGAAAACCATTTAACAAAGATGGTCAGCAGGGTGAAAGACGTCCATTCAATAGAGATGGTCAGCCAAATGGAGAAAGACGTCCACGTCCGGATGGAGAAAGAAGACCATTCAACAAAGACGGTCAGCAGAGTGGTGAAAGACGTCCATTTAACAGAGACGGTCAGCCAAATGGTGAAAGAAAGCCATATAACAGAGACTTTAGTAAAGACTTTGGCGGTAAGGATAAAGACAGCGACAGCCGTGACAACAGACAGGGCGGCGGAAGACGCGATGGTGGAAGACGCGGCGGCATGGATATTCCGGCACCGGAAAAACCATTAGAAAAGAACCGTGATAATAACAGACATAACCAGAACCAGCAGGCAAAAGCAAACAAAAAGGTTGTGGATAAATACGAAGAAAAAGAAGCAAAAATGAACAAAGCCGGAAAATTCCAGAAACCAGTGAAAACAGTTCAGGAAGTGAAGAAGGATGACAACGAACCAAAAACAATCCAGATTCCGGAAAAAATTTCTGTTCAGGACCTTGCTGAAAAGATGAAAATGCAGCCATCTGTGATCATCAAGAAAATGTTCTTAGCCGGTAAGATCATGACAATCAACACAGAACTTGATTTTGAACAGGCTGGCGAAATCGCAATGGAATACAACTTTGAACCGGAAGCAGAAGTGGTAGAAGATGTTATCGAAAAATTCCTGGAAGATGTGGAAGATTCCGAAGAAACATTAATTCCAAGACCACCGGTAGTCTGCGTTATGGGTCACGTTGACCATGGTAAAACATCCCTTTTGGATGCAATCCGTCATACAAACGTAACAGACAGAGAAGCAGGTGGTATCACACAGCACATTGGTGCTTATACTGTTAATATTAATGGACAGAAACTGACATTCTTAGATACACCGGGTCACGAAGCCTTCACAGCGATGCGTATGCGTGGTGCGAACTCCACAGATATCGCAATTCTCGTAGTAGCTGCAGACGATGGTGTTATGCCACAGACAATCGAAGCGATCAGCCATGCAAAAGCTGCAGGTGTTGAAATTATCGTTGCGATCAACAAAATGGATAAAGAAGCAGCAAATCCTGACCGTGTATTAAAAGAACTTGCAGAACATGAACTCATTCCGGAAGACTGGGGTGGATCTACAATCTGCGTACCTGTTTCTGCTAAGAAACGTGAAGGTATCGAAAACCTTCTTGAAATGGTTCTTTTAACAGCAGAAATGATGGAACTTCGCGCAAATCCTAAGAGAAGAGCCCGTGGTCTTGTTATTGAAGCCGAACTTGATAAAGGTAAAGGACCTGTTGCTACAGTCCTTGTACAGAAAGGTACACTTCGTGTTGGTGATGCGATCACAGCCGGATGTGCACATGGTAAGGTACGTGCGATGATCGATGATAAGGGTCGTCGTGTTAAAGAAGCAGGACCATCTACACCGGTAGAAATCCTTGGTTTCTCTGATGTACCGGCTGCAGGTGATATTGTAATTGCTCCTGAAACAGAAAAAGAAGCAAGAACAATGGCAGAAGCATTTATCGCTCGTGGCAGAGAAAAGATGCTGGAAGATACAAAGCTTACAATGTCTTTAGACGATCTGTACTCACAGATTCAGTCCGGAAACTTAAAAGAATTAAAACTGATCATCAAAGCCGACGTTCAGGGTTCTGTAGAAGCAGTAAAACAGAGCTTAATGAAGCTGTCTAACGATGAAGTTGCAGTTCGCTGCATCCATGGCGGTGTTGGTGCAATCAATGAATCTGACGTTATGCTTGCAAATGCATCAGGCGCAATCATCATCGGTTTCAATGTAAGACCTGATGTAACAGCAAAAGCAAACGCAGAACGTGACAAAGTTGAAATGAAACTTTACCGTGTAATCTACGATGCAATCAATGATGTGGAAAAAGCGATGAAAGGTATGCTTGACCCAATCTTTGAAGAAAAAGTTATCGGTCATGCAGAAATTCGTCAGATCTTCAAAGCTTCAGGTGTTGGTAACATCGCTGGTTCTTATGTGCTTGACGGTACATTCCAGAGAGGCTGTACAGTAAGAATTAAACGTGAAGGTAAACAGATCTTCGAAGGACCTTTAGCATCTCTGAAACGTTTCAAAGACGATGTCAAAGAAGTAAAAGCAGGCTACGAATGTGGTCTTGTATTTGAAAAATTCGGCGACATTCAGGAACTTGATATCGTAGAAGCTTATATCATGGTGGAAGTACCTCGATAGGAGTTATTAAAATATGAGAAAAAACAGTATTAAAAATACTAGAATTAATATGGAAGTTCAGAGAGAACTTGCAAATATTATCCGTGGCGGAATTAAAGATCCAAGAATCAGCCCAATGACAACTGTTGTAGCAGTAGAAGTTGCACCTGATTTAAAAACAGCGAAAGCTTACATCAGTGTTCTTGGAGATAAGGAAGCACAGGAAAATACATTGAAAGGCTTAAAAAGCGCAGAGGGATATATCAGGAGAGAACTTGCCAGAAGCGTAAATTTAAGAAACACACCGGAAATTAAATTCGTAGTAGACCAGTCTATCGAATACGGTGTGGCAATGTCAAAATTAATCAATGACGTCAGAGCAAATGACGGTGATTTTAACGAAGGTGAAGCGGATGCTTAATTTAAGGGAAAGCTTACAGGGAGTAAAAACAGCAGCCATCTTAGGTCATATCAGACCGGATGGCGACTGTATCGGCTCCTGTCTGGCACTTTATAATTATATAGAAACATATTTTCCGGGGATTCAGGCAAAAGTTTACTTACAGGACTTTATGCCGGAGTTTCTGATGCTTTCTAATGCTGATAAGATTCAGCATGACATCAGCGAAGATGTAGTTTATGACGTCTGTTTTTCTTTGGATAGCGCAGACAAAGAACGCCACGGAGAATATGTGAAATATTTTGATACAGCAAAGAAAACCATTGGAATAGACCATCATATCAGCAATCAGGGATTTGCAGAAGAACATCTGATCATTCCGGATGCGAGCGCAACTGCAGAAATTATCTATGAACTCATTGGAAAAGAACAGCTGACAAAGGAGATTGCGGAATGCATTTATCTTGGTATGGCTCATGATACGGGAGTATTCCAGTATTCCAATGCTTCACCAAAAACATTCCGTGCGGTTGCAGATCTTCTGGAAACCGGTATTGATGCCAGCAGAATCGTTGATGAGACATTTTACCAGAAGTCTTACGTGCAGAATCAGGTTCTTGGCAAAACACTGAAAGAAAGTGTTCTGCATCTGGATGGAAAAGTGATTTCTGGTGTTGTGACCAGGAAAGATATGGAACATTATGGTGTGACACCAAAGGCTCTGGATGGGATTGTCAGTCAGCTTCGCTATACCAGAGGTGTCGAAGTGGCAGTGTTTGTATATGAACTGGCAGAAAACTGCTATAAAGTGAGCTTACGCTCCAACGGAAAAGTCAATGTCAGCAGCATTGCAGGAAGTCTTGGCGGCGGCGGTCATGTAAAAGCTGCCGGCTGTGAGGTTTCCGGAACCTACGAAGAAATCGTGGAAAAACTGCTTAAACTGATTAGTGAGCAGTTATAGGAGTAAGCGTTTGAAAAGTGGAATAATTAACGTATATAAAGAAAAAGGATTTACATCCTTTGATGTGGTGGCAAAGCTTCGTGGTATTTTAAAGACAAAGAAGATCGGCCATACAGGAACTTTAGATCCGGATGCGGAAGGTGTTCTTCCTGTATGCATCGGAAGAGCCACAAAGGTCTGCGATATTCTGACTGATAAAGATAAAGTATACGAAGCAGTGGTGCTTCTTGGCGTGGAAACGGATACGCAGGATACTTCGGGAGAAATTTTAAAAGAACTTCCGGTAACTGTATCTGAAGAATGTGTCAAAGAGGCGATACTTTCTTTTGTAGGAGACTATGCCCAGGTTCCGCCAATGTATTCTGCATTGAAAGTAAATGGGAAAAAGCTTTACGAGTTAGCAAGAGAAGGGAAAACAGTAGAGAGAAAAGCAAGAAATGTGCAGATTTTCTCTATTGAAATTCTGGAAATCAATCTGCCAAGAGTACGTATGAGCGTACATTGCTCCAAGGGAACTTACATCAGAACTTTATGTCATGATATAGGCGCGATGCTTGGATGCGGTGGATGTATGGAAAAGCTGCTCCGTACAAAAGTAGGAGTATTTGAATTACAGGACACCTTAAAGCTGGCAGAAATCGATGCACTTGCCAAAGCTGGTGCTGTCGAAGAGAAAATCATTTCCGTGGATGAACTGTTTGAAGATTACACAAAGGTGTGGACAACCCCTGAATTTGATGTGGTTGTACATAACGGAAACCGCGTGAAAAAAAGAATGTTACAGGAGAAGCTTCCTGCAAATACAGAAAGGCTTCGGGTTTATGATTCAAAGAGTGAGTTTATTGGAATTTACGAATTTTCCAAAGAACGTGGAGATTTTAAACCTGTAAAAATGTTTTATGAAAATAATTAATGATACACTGGATTTTTCTATTCCAGAAATGAGTGCCATTACTTTGGGAAAATTTGACGGGATTCATAAGGGTCATCAGAAACTGATGAAAATGATTCTTGCCAAAAAAGAGCAGGGACTGAAAAGTGTGGTGTTTACATTTGGTCAGATGCCGGGCACCTTTTTCTTTGGAAAGGGCCGTACCATTCTGACACGCAAAGAGCGACAGCTGCATTTGGAACGTATGGGCATTGATTATATGATCGAGTGTCCCTTTGTTCCGGAAGTCATTCAGATGGAGCCGGAAAAATTTATTGAAGATGTTTTGGTAAATCAGCTGCATGTGAAATACATTGCAGTAGGTCCGGACTTTCGTTTTGGACATAACCGAAAGGGAAGTGTTGGGGTGCTGAAAAAAATGGCATCTGTCTATGGATATGAAGTAGAGGTCTTTGATAAGGAATGTCTGGATGATAAAGTTATCAGCAGTACTTATGTCAGACATATGCTGGAAATCGGCGAGATGGAGACGGTACAGAAGCTGTTAGGATATCCATATTATGTGTCAGGAACGGTGGTTCATGGACATGCTATCGGAAGAAAGATTGGAATTCCAACCATTAACCTGATTCCGGATGATGATAAGATGCTTCCGCCAAACGGTGTTTATCTGACAAAAACCATCTGGGAGGAAAAGCAGATATTTGGAATCACTAATGTTGGTTATAAGCCAACCATCAGTGGAGAAGAAGCCAAAGGTATTGAAACGCATCTGTATGATTTTGATGGAGACCTTTATGATAAGGAATTGACCGTTGAATTTTATGCTTACCACAGACCGGAAAGACGATTCGAATCTCTGGAAGATTTGAAAAGTCAGCTTGCAAAGGATACAGTCTGGGGAAGAGAGATAATTGTCGAAAAAAATCTCGTAAGTTAAGTCTAAGTAAAGATTTGGTTAAAAAAACTTGTAAGATATGTAAAAATAGTGTAAAATCATGATAAGCGTATGGTAATTAACTAATTACCATACGCTTTTTTCGACAAATGAAAGTAAAAGGAGAAAACACGATGGACATAATTATGATGGCCGTAAAGCTTCTTGGAGGTCTTGCCATGTTCCTCTATGGTATGGAAATCATGGGCGATGGGTTAAAACAGGGCTCAGGAACAGCTTTAAAAAATGTTCTCGGTAAATTAACACACAATGTAGTATTGGGAGTTCTTACTGGTGCACTGGTAACAGCGGTTATCCAGAGTTCTACAGCTACAATTGTATTAACAGTTGGTCTGATCGGTGCAGGTATCCTGAATTTAAAACAGGCAGTCAGCATCGTTATGGGTGCTAACATCGGTACAACTGTAACAGCGCAGATTATTCGACTGATGGATATTGAATCCGGAAGCGGTTCGATTTTAACATTCTTTAAACCGGACTTTTTAGCACCGGTAGCATTGATCATTGGTATTATCCTGATCATGTTTATTAAAAAAGAATCTTTAAAAAATGTTGGTCTGATTGCAATGGGATTTGGTATTCTTTTCATTGGTTTGATTTCGATGACAGATGCAGTAGAACCTTTATCAAATTCACCGGCATTTGCAAATATTTTGGGCTACTTTAGTGATATGCCAATGGTAGGTATCATCACAGGTCTTGTACTGACAGTTATCGTACAGAGTTCTTCTGCAATGGTAGGTATTTTGCAGGCATTATCATCGACTGGTGCGATGACTTTCGAGCTGGTATATCCAATCATCATGGGTATCAACCTTGGTACTTGTGTAACAACCGCAATGGTATGTTCTATTGGATCATCTAAAGATGCAAAACGTACAGGGGTTGTACATATTGTATTTAACACCGTAGGTACCATTCTTTTCATGATCGCAATGACAATTATTCGTGCAGCTGGTGGATTTGCAGGACTTTGGGAAAGCACAGTAAACAGTGGTGGAATCGCAAACTTCCAGACAATCTTCAATCTGATTACAGCAGTTGTATTGATTCCATTTACAAATTTCCTTGTATGGATTGCTTGTAAATTTGTAAAAGACGAAGAAGAACCAGAAGTGGTTTATCCGGAACTTGCAGCACTTGATAAAAAGTTGATGGGTGTTCCGGCAGTTGCTCTTGGCGGTGTTACAAAAGTGGCAGCAACTATGGCAGCAACAGCCAAAGATAATATCGAACTGAGTTTAAAACAGTTTAAAAAATATGACGAAAAGCGTGCAGAACTGATTGCAGCAAACGAAGAACGTCTGGATGTATTTACGGACAGAGCAGATAACTACATGATTGAATTATCTGGTAATATCGAACAGGAAAGTGATAACCGTCAGAGAAGTGCTCTTATGAGATGTATCCGTGACGTAGAGCGTATCGGTGATTATGCGACAAACTTTGACGAGATGGCTAAGAAATTCCATGATGAAGAACTTTCTTTCTCAGAAAGTGCCAAGGAAGAACTTGCAATCCTTATGGATGCGATTCAGGAAATTCTCCGTTTGACTGTTGAAGCAATTGAAAGCGACAATGAATATATTGTACGCCGTATTGAACCATTGGAAGAAGTGATCGATGATATGGTACTTCTCTTAAAAGACCGTCATACAGAACGTCTTTGCCAGGGTGTATGTTCCATCAATTCAGGATTAATCTTTATGGATATTCTGACATATGTTGAACGTACAGCAGATCAGTGTTCTAACATTGCAATGTTATTACTGGCGAGAGATAATGAAGAAATCATGAAAAATCATCATCTGTATTTACAGAAACTTCATGATACAGCAGATCAGTCTTATCTTGCTGAACAGGAAAATCGTAGAGAACAGTATCTTGTTCCATTAAAAAACATTAAAGGATAAAAAAGAAAATACTTAAAAAGCTGTGGAGCGTTGCTCCGCAGCTTTTTTTCTGGAAAAATTTAAGAATTACATACAAAAATTTAATATATGGTTGACAAATAATAAAAAAATGTTATACTTGGTTAATGAAATGTAACAAAAATGTAATAAATACAGCTGAAATTAGTAATATTTTGGCTGTGAGTTCATGTTTTGGAGAAAATGATGAATTTTAGAGGTATTAAAAATACAGTATTAGTTTTAGCAGTTGCAGGAACATTTCTTGCACCTTCTGTAAAAGCAGAAGCAGCAGAATTATCTGACCTTGTAAGTGCAGGTGTTACAACTACTATGGAACAGGTAGAAGATGTAACAGTTTTAGAAGCAGCAACATCACCATCCGTTGTAGAAGGTTACACACTTCTCGGTGTAGTAAATGCAGAAAAAGGTTATATTAACATTCGTGAAGAAATGAGTACAGATTGTGACGTGGTTGGTAAGATTAGAAAAGATGCGATTTGTGAAGTTGTTTCTATTGAAGATGAATGGTGTGAAATTGAATCCGGCGAGATCAAAGGTTACATCAGCAGTGAATATCTTTTGACTGGTGAAAAAGCCAATGAAAAAGCAGAAGAATTGATG
>JBGVRS010000096.1:0-1663 GCA_045128635.1 Lachnospiraceae bacterium | reverse complement strand
TATAGTGGCTCAGTTGTCAAGACAAAAATCTAAGATTTTTATAATGAACTGATATGGTTGATAAGTTACAGGTGACATGGGCGAATCGTGGAAGGCTCTCCACATCCATATATGCTAAGCTACATACGGCAGCAGCATTGCCGGATAGTAACATTCAGCCGGTGTCTGGTAATTAAGTGCGGAATGCTTCCGCTCAAAATTGTAAGTATGGATATATTTACCAATAGCGGTTCTGGCTTCTTTGATGTTGTTGTACTGTGTCAGATAAGCTTCCTCATACTTGAAACTGCGGAACCAGCGCTCAATCATGATGTTGTCCGCCCAGCGGCTTTTTCCATCCATACTCTGACGGATACCATTTTCCTTTACAAAATCTATGTACTGCTGACTTGTAAACTGGCATCCCTGGTCAGAATTAAGAATCTGGGGTTTTGCTACTTTGAAGGCTTTTTTAAGGGTATTGATGACCATTCTGGTATCAAGTGTGTCATCTACTTCCCAGCCGACAATACAGCGGCTGTGCCAGTCAATCACAGCGGTCAGGTACAGAAATCCACGCCTGATCGGAATATATGTAATGTCAATTGACCATGCCTGATTCGGCTTGTCAATGACCGCATTGCGAAGCAGATAAGGACACACCTTTGCCTGTTGCATCCGCTTGGAAAGGTTCATCTTTGGATAAATCGGATAAATGTCCATTTCGTTCATATATCGTCTTGCCCTGCGCCGTCCAATGTTATAGCCACGGGATTTCAACTGTGCAGACATTTGCCTTGCACCCCAGGTTGGATTGTCTGTGTGAAGATGCTCAATAATCTCTTTACAGGCCAGTTCTTCTTCGGATACAGGTGTGCCTTTGTAATAAACACTTGTGCGGTTAATATCAAGCAGCTCGGCACCAACGGAGACCGGAATCTCTTTAGTCGTCAAAAGGTTTTGGACTAAACTTACTCTCATAGTCTGGTCCGCAAATTTCTTCAGATTTTTTTTTGAGCCAGTCAACCTGCATGGTTAACTGACCAACCTTTTTTGCATACTCAGCTTTTTCTTTGCGTTCTTCGGCAAGCTTCTCTTTGAGGTTATCCTCACGCTTGTCATTGAACACTACAGAAGCATTGTCAAGAAATTCTTTTTTCCAGTTGCGGAGCAGATTAGGCTGGATGTTATTTTCAACTGCTAGGGTATTGAGATCTTTTTCTCCCTTAAGCAGTTCGATCACAAGGTCTGATTTAAATTGGGCACTAAAATTTCTTCTTTGTCTGGACATGATTATGAATCCTCTCTTTCATACTGATTTTAGTATATCAGATTCATTAAAATCTGTCCTAAAAAGTGTCTTAATTTATGAGACCATTATACAGGGTGTTTGGGACAATAGTGACAGGTGGTATTTTGGTTCAATGATGGCAGCAAGGAAAGTGATTCCATAACAAAGAAAGGTTTTCTTGTACAAAATAAATAGGAAAGTATGGAGAGAAGAATATGTAATTTTGATAGGTAGTTTGACTTTGATTGCATATTGCAACGGACTTTTAATAGGAAAATTTCATAAAGAAGATTGAAAAAGTAAAACCCTTAATCATATATTCTTTCAAAATACCGGTTGCCCAGATACGGAACTTGGTTGCCTGAATGGAGTTCACTCTGTAACCTACAGAAA
>JBGVRS010000095.1:0-12333 GCA_045128635.1 Lachnospiraceae bacterium | reverse complement strand
CATGACAATGTTTTTGGAAAATAAAAAACAGGAATCCTTGGTTTATTCTATAGATTTAACGGATTTAGACAAGAGGCTTAATAGTTAAAAATGGCGCTCCAGCGGAGCGCCATAAATTAATTACTCATATAATGGGAATTTCTTTGTCAGTTCAAGTACGCGTGCTGCGATTTCTTCCTTCTTGTTATCAAATTCGAAAATACAATCAGCGATACAATCAGCGATGATTACCATTTCTTCTTCGCCAAATCCACGAGTAGTTACGGATGGAGTACCTAAACGTACACCGCTTGTAACGAATGGACTGCGTTTTTCACCAGGAACAGTATTTTTGTTAGCTGTAATGTGTACTTCATCAAGATTCTTTTCTAACTGTTTACCTGTTACTTCGGAATCTGTTAAGTCAACTAACATTAAGTGGTTGTCTGTACCACCGCTGACGATTTTAACGCCACGTTCCATTAAACGAGCTGCTAAAGCTGCAGCGTTTTTAACAACGTTGTGAGCGTATTCTTTGTATTCTGGTTTTAAAGCTTCACCGAAACATACGGCTTTTGCTGCAATCACATGTTCTAATGGACCACCCTGTGTACCTGGGAAGATTGCTTTGTTGATTTTCTTAATGAGCTCTTCGCTGTTTGTGAGGATCAGACCGCCACGAGGTCCGCGAAGTGTTTTGTGTGTTGTTGTAGTAACAACATCTGCATATGGAACCGGATTCATGTGAGCACCACCTGCTACGAGACCGGCAATGTGAGCCATATCTACCATGACCATTGCACCATTGCTGTGTGCGATGTTTGCAAGACGTTCAAAGTCTAATGCACGACAGTAAGCAGATGCACCTGCAACTAAAAGTTTTGGCTGCACTTCTTTTACCTGTGCTTCTAATGCATCATAATCAAGGAAACCATTTTCGTTTACACCATAAGAAACGAAGTTGTAGTTTCTACCACTCATGTTAGCTGGGCTTCCGTGTGTTAAATGTCCACCCTGAGATAAGTCCATACCCATAACAGTGTCGCCCAGTTCGAGGATTGCAAAGTAAACTGCTAAGTTTGCCTGTGCACCTGAGTGAGGCTGAACATTTGCGTATTTTGCACCGAAAAGTTCGCATGCACGGTCGATAGCAATCTGTTCTACAACGTCAACGTGCTGGCATCCGCCGTAGTAACGGTGTCCTGGATAACCTTCTGCATATTTGTTAGTTAAAACACTTCCCATTGCTGCCATAACAGCTGGGCTTACAATATTTTCAGAAGCGATCAGCTCGATGTTGTCACGCTGTCTCTGTAATTCAGCGTTCATTGCAGCTGCCACTTCGGCATCATAATTTTCTACGAATCCAATTGAATTCATCATATCCTGAAACATTTTTTCATTCTCCTTTGTCTGCCACTTTAATACGTTAAAACGAAACATTGGACCTATTATACTACTAAATAATAGATTTGCCAAGTATTAAAATTGCTAATAACAAAGAAAATTATCTCATAATAATATATGCTGTGTAAATAATATAAGCTGTAACGCAGATGATGCCTTCCACGCGGTTTGTTCTTTTACCTGTTTTTGCAACAATGAGTATTAAGATTGTAACAACAATCAGAATTGCTGTATCAATAATCAGTTCCGGAACTGCATTGACTGGTGTAATAGAAGATGCCATACCGAGGATAAATAAAATATTGAAGAGACAGGAACCAACTGCATTACCAAGTGCAATACCGGAATCTCCTTTTTTAGAAGCTGTAATGGAGGTTACAAGTTCCGGAAGAGAAGTACCGATTGCTACAATGGTAAGACCTACCAGTGTGTCACTCATGCCCCATGCTTTTGCAATCAGGCTGGCATTGTCAACGACCATGTCACCACCAAATACGACAGCAGCAAGACCGCCTGCGACAAAAAGAAGGCTCTTCCAAAGTGGCATCACATCCATTGGAGTTTCATCCATTCGGTTTTTCATGGCACTGCGAACCATTAAACCAAGGTAGAAAATAAATACTGCTAACAGAATAATACCTTCCATGCGGCTGATACTTCCATCTAGGATGAGAACAAAAAGAAGTACAGATACGCCAATATTCCACCATAAGTCTCTTTTTAAAATATCTTCGTTGGATTTTGCAGGGAAAATAACTGCACAGGCGCCAATAACTACTAAAAGATTAAAAATATTGGAGCCTATGATGTTACCCAGTGAAATATCACTGTTTCCGGCAAGTCCTGCGTTAATACTAACAGCAGCTTCCGGAGCGCTTGTTCCCATGGCAACAATTGTCAGACCGATAATAACGGAAGGTACTTTTAAGATACCTGCAATGGATGAAGAACCATCTACAAAAAAGTCTGCACCCTTGATCAGCAATACAAAACCGATCAGTAAAAGTAAATACATCATAATTATGACCTCCTAATAATTCTTAGCTCATGCAATAAAAAAAGACTATTACTGCACGATAAATACACAGTAAAAGTCTTGTTACTTACAATTAGCTTGTAGGTGTATTGCCCGGCCTTATAGCGTGATGACGAACAATACAACGTTCATAAAACGAACGCAAACTACTCCCTTGTTACTTAACCACAAAATAGCATGTCATGAAGGTTTTTGTCAAATTTTAGGAGCTTTCTTTACTGAAACTTTGCTGATACCATTGACGAAATCAAGTGCGTTGGGTATAATACAAGAAGCATGTAGTTTTAAAAACTACATTGAAAAGTAATAAAAACAATATTTGTGTAAATTGCGATACAAAAGGGGAACGAAATGAAAATTAAAATTGTAGCAGATTCTTCTGCAAATATGTATACTTTAGAAGGAGACGTTGAATTTTCCAGCGCACCGTTAACAATCAGAACAGCAGAAAAAGAATTTGTAGACAATGCAGATTTGGATATTCTTGAAATGGTGGATTACCTTTCAAAATATAAAGGAAAATCTGGCAGTGCTTGTCCAGGTGTTGGTGACTGGCTGGATGTTTTTGGTGATGCAGATGAAGTATACTGTGTTACAATCATCAGCACATTATCCGGAAGCTATAATGCTGCGATGACAGCAAAAGCACAGTATGAAGAAGAAAATCCGGGTAAAAAGGTATTTGTTCTCGATTCCTACTCTGCGGGTCCAGAACCAAAGCTTTTAGTGGAAAAAATCAGAGACCTTATCTTAGAAGGAAAAGACTTTGATACTGTTTGTAAAGAAGTAGTAGAATATAAGGAAAAAAGAACTTGCCTGTTATTCTGCTTGGAATCTTTAAAGAACCTTGCGAATAACGGCCGAACAAGTCATGCAGTAGCTGCAATATGCAGTGTGATCGGTATTCGTCTGGTAGGTGATGTAAAAGATGGTCTTCATCCAACAGATAAATGTCGTGGAGAAAAGAAAGCAATTCTTACATTATTTAAAAATATGAAGGCGAAAGGATATGCAGGGGGCACAGTTGTAATTGACCATTGCTTTAATGAAGCAGCAGCACATGCACTGAAAGATTTAATCAAATCAGAATTTGCAGACGCAACTATTCGAATTGAAACAACATCGGGACTTTGCAGCTTTTATGCTGAAAAAGGCGGGCTGATGATTGGATTTGAAAGAGGATAGAATTTCGAAAGAGGGTAGAAATACCCTCTTTTTTGTGTTATACTATATCTTTAGTGAGCAGTTTTTGTTCAACGGGGGTAAAACCTTGAAAAATTATATTTTTAGGAGAAGATAGACAAATGAAAACAAAAAACTTTAAAGCACTTTTGCCAATCGGTGTGTTTTTAGTATTGTATCTTGGTCTTGGAATCATCTTTGAATATGTTATGAAAATTCCAATGGGCTTTTACAATATTCCGATTGTCGTAGCATTTCTTGTAGCATTGTTAGTAGCATGTTTGCAGAATCCGAAATTAAAATTTGACGATAAACTGGAAGTTATGGCCAGAGGCGTTGGTGATAAAAATATTATTACAATGATCCTTATCTTCATGGCAGCAGGTATTTTTGTCGGTGTTGTAGGAAGAAGCAGTGCGGAAAGCGTTGCATATTTTATGCTTTCACTGATTCCTGCAAGATTTTCAGTTTTAGTTCTTTTTGTAGTTAGTGCATTTGTTTCTGTAGCGATGGGAACATCTGTAGGAACTATTACACTGATTACACCAATCGCCGTGGCACTTGCGAATAGTACAGGCTTTGGAATGCCTCTTTGCATTGGCGCTGTTGTTGGCGGAGCGATGTTTGGAGATAACTTATCGTTCATCTCTGATACAACAATTGCAGCTTGTAACGGTCAGGGCTGTGCCATGAAAGATAAATTCCGTGAAAACTTCTGGATTGCGCTTCCAGCAGCGTTGGCGACACTTGTGATTTTACTGGTACAGTCTTTTGGCTTAGAAGTAGGCGCTGGTGTAGGCGGTGAATACAACTTAATCCAGATTATTCCATATGTACTCGTATTAGTTGGCGGTATCATTGGTATTAACGTATTTGTAGTTCTTTTGATCGGTATTGTAACAGGCTCCGTAATCATGCTTGCTACAGGAGCCACAGCAGCAACTGATCTTTTAGCAAATATGGGCTCTGGTGCAGCTGGTATGTTTGAAACAACAATGGTTGCGATTTTAGTATCTGCAATTTGTGCTCTCATTGCTGAATATGGCGGATTTGAAGCGCTTCTTGATCTGATCAAACGTATCTTTAAAGGTAAAAAAGGCGGAGAACTCGGTATGGGTCTCTTGGTTGGTGCAATGGATATTGCAACAGCAAATAATACAGTAGCTATCGTTATGGCAAACCCAATCGCAAAAGAAATGTCTGAAAACTATGGTATTTCTTCCAAGAGAGCTGCATCTATTCTTGATACATTCTCTTGTATCTTCCAGGGGGTTATCCCATACGGTGCGCAGATGCTGGTAGCAGTATCTACAGCAGTGGAACTTGGATACGAAGTTAGCGCATTCCAGATTTTACCAAATCTGACATATCCATATATGTTGCTGATTAGTTCTTTATTATTTATCTTCGTAATTCCATCAAAGAAGAATAAATAAGTCATAGACAAAGCATAAATATGACACCATGATTTGAGAGATTATTATTTCATGGTGTTTTTTATTGAAAAATAATACTTCATAGATTGTAAAACTACCATAAAAAGGAGTATACTAATATTATAGGATATAAAAGGAATTCTTAATAAAGATGAAATTAAATAGGAACTATGGAATTATGAAAAAACAGGAATTTTTAGATGGAATTCGAGATGGTATTCCGATTTGCCTTGGATATTTTTCTGTATCCATGGCATTTGGTCTGACTGCTGTATTATCCGGTATACCGATTTGGGCAGCAGTGGTGATTTCATTAACAAATCTGACAAGTGCAGGGCAATTTGCCGGTATGAATTTAATTGCAGCACAGGGAGCATTGGTAGAAATCGGTTTGACAACTCTAATTATCAACATTCGATATTTTTTAATGTCTATTTCTGTTTCACAGAAAGTAGAACAGAAAATGTCGATGAAAGAGCGTATGGCAGTTGCCTTTGGGATTACTGATGAGATTTTTGCGGTTTCCATGCAGAGAGATCATGAATTAACAACTGCTTATATGGCAGGCTTAATACTTACACCGGTCCTTGGGTGGACAGGCGGAACCTTTGTTGGTGCAGCAGCAACTTCTTTAATGCCACCGATACTTTCCAATGCATTTGGGATTGCATTATATGGAATGTTTATTGCGATTATCGTGCCGCCGGCAAGAGAACATAAAAATGTATTGTTTGCGGTTGCGCTTGCCATTGTAGCAAGTGTGGCATGTAAATATCTTCCGATTATCAGGAATCTGTCCAGTGGTTGGACAATCATTCTCATTACAATCGTGGTCTGCCTGATTGCAGCATGGCTGTTCCCAGTGGAAGAAAGTGAGGGTGAATGATGAGTACAGGATATATTATTGCAGGAATCGCAGTGATGGCGTTGGTCACCTATCTCGTGCGTGTTCTTCCGATTGTGATATTTAGAAAAAAGATTACGAATAGAACCGTGAAATCATTTTTATACTATGTGCCATATGCAGTGTTGTCGGCCATGACATTTCCGGCAATTTTTACGAGCACCGGAACTTATCCAAGTGCAATTGCAGGATGTACGGTGGCAGTGATTCTGGCATATTTCAAAAAAGGATTATTGACAGTGGCAGTGGGAGCTGCGGCAGCAGTTTTCATTGTACAGATGATAGGATTATAAATTTTAGAAAATATTAAGAGAAAGGAAATCAAAATGAAATTTTTAGTTGCTATTCTGTTATTGATTGCAGGATTTGTTATGCTCATTAAAGGTGCAGACTGGTTTGTAGATGGAGCAGCAGGAATTGCTGCCAGATTTGGAATTCCTCAGCTTGTCATTGGGCTTACGATTGTTGCAATGGGGACAAGTGCGCCGGAAGCAGCAGTAAGCATTACAGCGGCTACATCCGGAAATGCCGGAATTACCATTGGAAATGTTATTGGAAGTAACATTTTAAATGTATTGATTATATTAGGATTAACAGCTGTGATTATAGCTGTTCCTGTTCAGAAATCCACTGTAAAATGGGAAATGCCATTTATGCATGTGATTACTATTGTACTTGTACTTCTTGGATTAACAGGTGGTGAAATTGTATTTTGGGAAGGACTTGTTTTATGGGCGCTGTTTCTTGTGTATCTTGGCTATCTTTTCAAGATGGCGAAAAAAGGAAATTCAGATGAAGAACCAGAAGAAATCCTGCCTCTTTGGAAACAGCTTCTAATGGTTACAATTGGTGTAATATGCATTGTATATGGAAGTGATTTAACAGTTGATAATGCAACGATCATAGCAGAAGCTTTGGGAATGGATGACCGCCTGATTGGTCTTACCATTGTAGCACTCGGTACATCTTTACCGGAAATGGTAACTTCTGTAACTGCAGCAAGAAAAGGAAAAGCAGACATTGCTATCGGAAATATTGTAGGAAGTAACGTTTTCAATATTTTATTCGTGGTTGGTACAACTGCTTTAATCACACCGGTTGCTTTCAATGCAAATTTCTTAATTGATGGTGTGGTTGCGCTGGCGGCAGGTCTTTTGCTTTGGTTTGCAGTAGTAAATGATCGAAAATTAAGTCGATCAGAAGGTGTAATCATGCTTGTAGCTTATGGAGTTTACTTTGTTCATTTATTGAATGGCTAAAGGATGTGAAAGGGAATGGCGAAAAGAAGAAGAAGAAGAAAACGAGTAGACGGAAGAGTGGTTTTGGTGATTGCCCTGGCAGTTTTACTGGCAGTAGCAATTTTATTTGGAGCGCTGAAACTATTATTTAGTCTGACGGATTCTAAAGATGAGGAAACAGAGCAGACGGCGGTGATCATTGAAACCGAAGATGAAATTTCTGAGGTTCAGGAACAGGAACCGGAAGAAGATGCGGAAGATCCTCAAAATGAAGAAAATATGACACAGCCTGAAACAGGTGCGGAAACTGAGATTACAAAGATTCTTACAGCGGCAAATGCACAGGAAACAGCAGATACTACTTTGGGAATCGATGTTGCAAAATATCAGGGAACCATTGACTGGACAGAAGTTGCAGCCTCAGGCATTGATTTTGTTATGGTACGTGTAGGGTATCGTACCCAGAACAGTGGAGAAATCGTTGCAGATACTAATGCGAAGTATAATATGCAGGAAGCGACAGCCAATGGATTGAAAATTGGTGCATATTTCTTCTCAACTGCAATCTCTGAAGAAGAGGCAATTGAGGAAGCAAGATGGGTAGCTAATTATATTTCTCAGTATCAGATTACTTATCCGGTTGCATATAACTGTGAAGGATTCCATAATCCGGAGAATAGACAGTACAATCTTACAAAAACAGAACGTACAGATTTTGCCATTGCATTTTTAAATGAAATTTATGGTCAGGGATATACGCCAATGTTCTATGCATCGAAAGCAGAGATGACTGCAGATACTGATTGGGAAACTTCTCGTATTGAAAAGAATTTTAAAATATGGGTATCCCAGTATCCAGGTACTCCGTATCCGGAAACTCCAATGTCTACTTATGCCGGAAATCATGATATGTGGCAGTTTACTAATAATGGAACAGTCGCAGGCATCGATAAACCGGTAGATATCAATGTGGCATATTTTGGTTACGCATCCAGTGTGGATGCACAGAATCAGGATGCGCCGGAATACGTGGAAGCGGATGTGGAAGCGTTGATGAACTTCACGGAAGTGGATGAGATGGTCACCTCGAAGGACGTGACAAATCTTCGTGATATTCCAAGTCAGGGAGATGACAGTCTGATCCTTGCGCAGTTAAAGAATGGTGAAACTGCCAGAAGAACTGCAGTCAGTGACAGTGGATGGTCACGACTGGAAATTGATGGTCAGAGATACTATGCGGTGTCAAATTATCTTACAACAGATATTTCTTACAAAAAACCTGTAGCAGAACCAGATGATGGAATTGATACAGAATTTACAAAAGTAAATGAACAGGTGACACCTAAGATTGAAGTGAACCTTCGAAAACTTCCAAGTGTGACAAGAGAAGATGCAACAGTCGTTGCAACGGTACACGCAGGGGAAGTATTTACAAGAACAGGAATTAACACAGACCATGGATGGTCAAGGGTTGAATATAATGGACAGACGTTATACTGTGTCAGCAGTTATCTGAATGTGGTGCAGTGATAACGAAAAAAGTTTAAAAGTAAAATAGCAGATTGTAAAGAGATGCCGAGGTCAAGCGTAGCCTCGAGGCATTCTTTGCAATCTGCTATTTTTGTTATGAGCTTATACGCTCTTATTTGTTATGAATTTCGCTGTGTAATTCCTGTAAGGATTTTACTTCGCTGTTGCCGTGTTTTCTAAGGTAAGCGATACCTTCAGCAGTTGCTTTTGCAGCAGCGATTGTTGTCATGTAAGGAATCTTGCCTTTGATTGCAGCTTTACGTAAGTAACTGTCATCGTTCACACTGTCTTTTCCGATTGGAGAGTTTACGATTAAGTCAACTTTTCCGTTTGTGATAAGGTCCAGTGTGTTTGGACGATGTCCTTCAGATACTTTGTTTACTTTTTTGGCTGGGATACCAGCTGCTGTAATCAGATCGCAAGTTCCGCCAGTAGCAACAATCTTGAATCCGTTTTCATGGAACATCTGTGCAACTTCTACGACTTCATCTTTATCTTTCTTATTTACGGAAATCAGTACAGTTCCTTCCAGTGGAAGTTTGGACTGAGTAGCTTCCTGTGCTTTGAAGAATGCTTCACCGTAAGAAGAAGATAAACCTAAAACTTCACCTGTAGAACGCATTTCCGGTCCTAAGATTGGGTCAACTTCCTGGAACATGTTGAATGGGAAGACAGCTTCCTTAACACCATAGTTTGGAATTACCTGTTCTTTTAAAGCTGGAACCGGTGATGGGTTACCTGTTAATTCGGAAGTAATGATTTCTGTTGCAAGTGGCACCATACGGATGTTACATACTTTAGAAACCAATGGTACTGTACGGGATGCTCTTGGGTTTGCTTCCAGTACATATACTTTATCGTTTTCGATTGCGTACTGCATGTTCATTAAACCTTTAACGCCCATTTCTTCTGCAATCTTACGAGTATATTCTTTAATTGTTTTTACGTTATCTTCTGAAATGTGTACAGATGGAAGGATACAAGCGGAGTCACCTGAGTGAACACCTGCAAGTTCAATGTGTTCCATAACAGCTGGTACGAATGCGTGTGTACCATCACTGATCGCATCTGCTTCACATTCTAATGCGTGATTTAAGAAGCGGTCGATGAGGATTGGTCTGTCTGGTGTAACACCAACAGCAGCATTCATATACTGTGTAAGAGCTTCTTCATCGTATACAACTTCCATACCACGTCCACCAAGAACGTAGGAAGGACGAACCATAACCGGGTAGCCGATCTTGTTAGCGATTTCGATTGCTTCTGCAACGTCAACAGCCATTCCTGATTCCGGCATTGGAATTTCCAGTTTGTCCATCATTTCACGGAAGAGGTCACGGTCTTCTGCTAAGTCGATAACTGCTGGAGAAGTACCTAAAATCTTCACGCCGTTCTTTTCAAGGTCGGCTGCAAGGTTTAGTGGAGTCTGACCGCCGAACTGAGCGATAACACCAACTGGTTTTTCTTTTTTGTAGATGCTAAGTACATCTTCAAGTGTTAATGGTTCAAAGTATAATTTATCGGATGTATCGTAGTCTGTAGAAACTGTTTCTGGGTTACAGTTTACGATAATTGTTTCGAAACCGAGTTTCTTCAATGCTAATGCAGCGTGTACGCAGCAGTAGTCGAATTCGATACCCTGACCGATACGGTTTGGACCGCCGCCTAAGATCATAACTTTCTGTTTTGTGTCATCTACAGGGTTCTTATCTTCTGCATTGTATGTGGAGTAGTAGTAAGCACTGGCTTCTGTACCACTTACGTGTACTCCTTCCCAAGCTTCTTCTACACCAAGAGCGATACGTTTTTCGCGGATATCAGCTTCTGGGATTTCAAGAATCTGGCTTAAGTATTTATCAGAGAAACCATTTTTCTTAGCAGAGATTAAAGCTTCGTCTGTTGGAAGGCTTCCTTTGAATGCAAGTAAAGCTTCTTCTTCTTCAACGAGTTCTCTCATCTGCTGGATGAAGTAATCTTTTACTTTTGTTAAAGCATGGATTTCTTCGTTTGTAGCACCTTTACGGATTGCTTCATACATAATGAAGTGACGTTCGCTGGATGCTGTGATGAGTTTTTTTAATAACTGTTCTTTGGTTAAGCTGTTGAAGTCTTTTGCATAGCCAAGACCATAACGGCCTGTTTCTAAGCTTCGGATTGCTTTCTGGAAAGCTTCTTTGTATGTTTTACCGATACTCATAACTTCACCAACGGCTCTCATCTGAGTACCAAGTTTATCTTCAACGCCTTTGAATTTTTCAAATGCCCAACGAGCAAATTTGATTACGATGTAATCTCCGTTTGGTTCATATTTATCTAATGTACCAAATTTTCCACAAGGAATGTCTTTTAAAGTAAGACCTGCTGCAAGCATTGCAGATACTAAAGCGATCGGGAAACCGGTTGCTTTAGAAGCAAGTGCTGAAGAACGTGATGTACGTGGGTTGATTTCGATAACGATGATTCGATCAGATACAGGATCATGAGCGAACTGTACGTTTGTACCACCGATAACGCCTACTTTATCAACAATCTTGAATGCCTGTTCTTTCAAACGAGCCTGACATTCTTTGGAAATTGTAATCATTGGTGCGGAACAGAAAGAGTCACCTGTGTGAACTCCAAGTGGGTCGATATTTTCGATGAAACATACAGAAATCATATTTCCTTCTGAGTCACGAACAACTTCAACTTCAAGTTCTTCCCATCCTAAGATAGATTCTTCAACAAGAACCTGTCCAACTAAGGAAGCCTGAAGACCACGCGCACAAACAACTTTTAATTCTTCTTTGTTATAAACGAGACCGCCGCCTTCGCCGCCCATTGTGTATGCAGGACGAAGAACTACTGGGTAGTTTAATTTGTCAGCGATTGCAAGTGCTTCATCAACACTGTAAGCAACTTCGCTTCGAGCCATTTCGATGCCGAGTTCATCCATTGTTTTCTTGAACTCGATACGGTCTTCACCACGTTCGATGGCATCAACCTGTACACCGATAACTTTTACATTGTATTTATCAAGAATACCAGCTTTGTATAACTCAGAACTTAAGTTTAATGCAGACTGTCCACCAAGGTTTGGAAGAAGTGCATCCGGACGTTCTTTTGCAATGATCTGCTCAAGTCTGTCAACGTTTAATGGTTCAATATAAGTTACATCAGCTGTTTCTGGGTCTGTCATAATAGTCGCAGGGTTAGAGTTTACCAGTACGATTTCGTAGCCGAGCTTACGAAGAGCTTTACATGCCTGTGTACCAGAGTAGTCAAACTCACACGCCTGACCGATAATGATAGGACCGGAACCAATAATAAGTACCTTATTAATATCTGTTCTTTTTGGCATAACCATAATCCTCCACATTGTTATTCAACATTATATTATAATACATTTGGGGCAAGATACAAGGTATTTTTTAATAAAAAAATGACGGTAATTATTAGAAAAAGTAATAGGTTTGTGGGAAAAAGTACTAGTATGTTGAAAATGAAAAATAGAACGAATATAATAAATCAAGAAACCTTGTTTGAGGAGGAAATTGTGATGAGCGATATTAAATTAAGTGCATTAGAACTAGTGGGAAATACTCCATTGTTAAAAATCAGTCGTTATTGCGAGGCAGTGGA
>JBGVRS010000094.1:0-12103 GCA_045128635.1 Lachnospiraceae bacterium | reverse complement strand
TAACTCCTCACTGGATATGGTATAATAGAGTTGCTAAAAACCATTACTCATACCCAAGAAAGGAGTTATTCTGATACTTATGATACCATACAAACAGCTTTCTGTGGCAGATATTTTTCAGGATTGCCAAGATAAATTTGATAATGACAAACCGGCTTTTCTTTCTCTTCTTGAAAACCATATCAATCTTGATGAAATTATTCCGGTTACTTTTTATAACCATTTTTATGCATCAACGTGCAGAACCCGTAAATACCCTTTACGCGCCTTTCTTTGGGCGTTGATTATTCAACGTATTTTCTCAATCCCAACAGATCAGCTTTTATTAACATTTCTTTGTTATTCCAAACCGCTTCGTGATTTCTGCGGTTTTCCCAAAGTTCCTGATGCCTCTAAGATCACACGTTTCAAACAGGATTTCTTAGATGACCTTCAAACTGTATTTGACAAACTTGTTGATCTTACCGAACCAATCTGTCAGGCTATCGATTCTGCTAAAGCAGATATGACAATCTTTGATTCTTCAGGCATCGAAGTTTTTGTTACTGAAAACAATCCAAAATACGCTAATCGTATCATCAAACAACTCAAGGCTTATGCTAAGTCTATGGGATTTGATAAGAATTACGATCCTTACAAAGCTGCCTATGGAAACATGCCTTCTCATGCAGCATCTAATCCTGCAATTAAACAGCTTTATATCAACGGACACTTTTGTTATGTCTTTAAATTCGGTATTATCACAAATGGTCTGGGCATCATCCGCCATATCGCTTTTTATAATAAAGATTTTATGGATTCACACCCTGATATCATTGTTGACAAAAAGTCTGATTCTCCAGATGAAGACAAAATTGCTCATGATTCAAAAATCCTCATCCCTGCTTTAAAAGACTTTTTTGAAAAACATCCGCTAATTAATCCAAAGGTCTTCCTCGGTGATGCTGCCTTTGATTCTGTTACCATTTATGAACAGTTACTTTCAGGTGATACCTTTGGCAAAAACAAGCACTTCAGCCAAGCCTATATTCCGCTCAATGAGCGGTCTAAACTCAAAAATCCGGACTTTACTATCAACGAAAACGGTATCCCTTGCTGTCCACATGATTCTTCTCTGCCTATGAAGCCGGAAGGAAATGCGATAAACGCACACGGCTCCCTCCGTTACAAGTTTGTCTGTCCTAAAATGAAATGGCTCAGAGACAAAGAAGAAGGTAAAAACTATCGACACTGTTATTGCGAAAATCCATGCACATCCTCTTCCTGTGGCAGAATGGTTTATACTCAACAGAATAATAATTACCGCACATACCCCGGTACAATCCGTGGCACAAGGGAGTGGGAGGATACCTATAAAATCCGAACTACCGTAGAACGGGATATCAACCATATCAAAGAAAATCTTTGTTTAGCTGGACGTCAAACACAAAATGAGAAAACACTCCACGCTGATTTAATCCTAGCTGGCATTACACAGCTTATTACGGTTATCCTTGCTGACAAAATCCATCAGCACAAATACATCAGAAGTCTAAAACCTCTCATTGCATAGCGATCATACTTCCCGTCTGCAATGTCTGTTAAAGTGCGCCTAAAAATGAAACGTCGCCACTTTATCTGTGAAATCCTTGCAAAGCAGGATTTCTACCTCTTTCAGTTCAAAATTGCGGAACTTGTTTCGCAATTACCTACTAATTATAGATATACGCATAGAGAAATCTACCAATCTATATTTGCATTTAAGCAACTTAAAGTTGCAATACAATATAATTACAGACGTTTCCTACAAATTTAAATTTACTTAATTCTTCACACCTTTTTACTTGGCCACTTTGTAAGAAGATACAGCAGATACCCAATGATGAAACCTAACGAGTTTAATAACAAATCGTCAATATCGCTTACTCTGTCGTAAAATGGTAATTGCAAAATCTCTATAAATAAAGAAAAACCAATACCTGCTGAAAGAATCTTCCAGTGTTTGTTTAAACCCTTGTATACACTTGGCCAGACGATTCCCAGCGGGATAAACATTGTCGTGTTTCCTATTACATTTATCAAAATATCGCTTGTTTCAGGATAATCAAACAAGTTAACAAGCGGAATCCAGTTTACCCGAAACGGAAATGCTTTTGCACTTTCAAAAATGAGTGGTTGTATTTTCCCATTTACTGTGGAAAATGGAAAGAAGGTAAAACGAGCAACGACAACGATACAGATATATACCAAAAGTAATTGAGTTTCTCTTTTACAATTAACTCTCTTGTTTTGAATTGCACACACCAATCTTACCAAACACCAAATAATGCTTATGAACACTATCATTGATGTGTATGATATCTGAATCATTTATCTTTCCTCCTTGCTCACAAATTCTTATTTATCAATTCCTTACTTCTTTTTATATTTCTTTTCAATAACCGTTATATAAACAATCATTGCCACTATAACTTCTATCATCACACCACCAGCTGATACTAAAATCCATGCAGAATTATGACCTGATAAGAGTGGCACCTCTAAAAGAATAAACATAATTCCCATTGTACAATATAGCTTTCCCATTGCAGCATTATAGTTCTTTATGTCTGTTACTTGAAACATTTCTGCATTCGCCCAAAATCCTATTGGCTTTTTTGATACAAATGAAAATATCCCTAACGCAGCCCCACAATAAAAATTACCAGCGCCATAATCGTCATAACAGTCCATCCTATGTATCTGCCTGCTATCTCCCACTCAGATGGCTCTGCATTATCTACATTGCGAATTCGAAATGCCAGATCCCAACAAAACAGCTCGTCTGCAAAGAAAATCGTAAGTGCATTGAGAATGCAAATAAATGTTGCTCCACACCAAACATATGCTTCCCCTTTATGGGTCAATTCAGGCTCATTTAACAGTTCATAAATAGTTGAAGCAGATGGTTCCATTCTATCGATCACATTTCCATTTTCATCTCTTTCAATTCCATCACTCGACACATAAGAGAATCCAAAGTTATCTAGCGTCCCATCCTCATTGTATAAATAATATGAATCTCCGAAATCCAGCACGCCGCCACGAAACACTAGCCTATCACCATTGCGAATTTCTATTCCTTTCATTCGCTCTGCCAATTCATCTTTTTCAGGGATTGCTGTAGGATCTTCTTTCATAGTATATTGACCATAACTTTTATCGCCATAATTAAAGGTTACAGTATTGTCATTAGACACTACAAACTCAGCCTGTTCACCTTTGATTTTACCAGAATACACAGTATCTCCATTTTCCTGTGTTGGAACAAGAATTGCATCATTATATCTATATCCAACTCTTGCGATTGTCTTAGGATAAATCACCGCAAATATCAGTGCCATAGCAATCATAAATATTAAAATGCCTTTTTGATATCCATTCAAACTTTTGATTTTCTCCATAATTTCACATTCCTCGTTAAATCAAAACTTATCTAATTTCCGTTCCGCCCCACTCAACAACTGTGAATCCGTTTCGATCAAATGACTCTAACACAGGTTCTTCAATTTCATTTTTCTCTTCCAGTGGCTTATACACCATAAACACACGAAGAACACTATCCGGATTCGGTGTAATCTCTAATTTCGCCACATTTTTATAAACTTCATCTTGGAAAGTGATCAGATTATATGTATTTTCCTGCATTCTTGGAAGCCAATAAACGATAAATTCATTTGCTTCTTTTCTATTAAGACCAAGTTCATTAAGTTTCATTTCCAAAAATTCTGCAGTATCTTCACCTGGTATTACATAACCTTTGCTCAAATCATATTCTACATCTGATTTCCCTTCCCAGAACAAATATGAATATTCTTTTCCTGTCACATTATCTACCAATGTTCCATCCGGCTGTGCCACAACATGCCAGCCATCCTGATACTCGGGATAGGTACATGTCAATTCACCTGCATAATCCAGTTCCACTTCAATTTCCTGTTCTGCCTCAGGATATAGATAGATTACTGGTTTTTCCTCTACCAACTCATCAGATGAACACCCAACGAGAAAAAGAACCGAAAGTATTAATAATACGATTAATCTCTTCATAAACTACACCCTCCTAAATATGCTTGTTTTTTCTATTTCTATCTCTTCTTTTATATTTTACCATATTAATGTATTTCTGTTTTTTAATATTTTATAAAGAATTCTTTCACACTGAAAAAGAGGTCAAAATGTGAAGCACCTGATTCTCTTAATGAGTCTCAGGTGCTTCTATTATAGCAATATGTATGTAAGCATATTATCTAGCTAACGATGAATAGCAAAGGCCTTTCACTTTCTGGATGCCTCCAAAGAAAGCCAGTGAAAACAGTGCCGCGCCAATAATTTCTATCACAAATAATCCTAAAATGTTCATATGTTTTCCTCACTTTCTATTATATTTCTATAGTTAGTTATATCTAACTTCTTTGTAATTAAAATATAACATAAGGAAATCCATATGTCAACATATTTTAGTAATAATTCCTGTTTTTATTTTTCTTTTACAATATTTTGAATCCATACACCTTTCTTTACAAGGATGAATCCAATGATACATTTGATCCAGTCTGCAATCTGACAACAAACATAAATATAATGTGCCGGCATACCTGTAAATCGGCTAAGCATAAACACAACCGGAACATTCACGATCCACAGGAACACGCAATCAAAGAAAAATGTAACGATTGTTTTTCCACCGGAACGAAGTGTGAAATAGGTTGCATGAATAAAAGCCGCCTGTGGCATAAAAATCGCCTGAGCAATCATAAATGCGGTTGCCTGATTTCGTACTGCTTCTGACGTATTATATAACAACGGAAATACCGGAGATAAAGCAATCATCACCAACGCTACACCAATACAGGAAAATACAGAAAAGGCAATCATCTTATTATCGCGGTCTCTTGCTTCTTCCATCTTTCCAGCGCCTAAAAGCTGTCCCACAACAATCGCCACACTGTTTCCAAGGGCAAGAAATACCACATTGAATACGTTATTGACGGTATTGGCAATATTTAAACCTGCTACAACATTTAACCCACGTACGGAATAACACTGAGTGAGTGTTGCCATACCGGCAGACCAAAGCGCTTCATTTACAATCAATGGCATACCCTTGATAAAGATCTTTTTCGCGGTAGCAGCCGGCAGTGTCAGACTCTGATACAATCCATTGACAAATGTATGTATTTCCGAATGCTTATGAGTCCACCAGATTACGATTGTAGCTTCTACATAACGAGACATCACTGTGGCAACTGCAGCACCAGCCACTCCAAGTTCCGGAAATCCAAACTTTCCGTAAATCAAAAGATAATTAAATACCAGATTTACAAGAACTGCTGCCATGCCAGCTTTCATCGGCACGACTGTTTCACCACATTCACGAAGTGTACTTGCATAGACCTGCAAAATCATAAATGCCGGCAGTCCAATCAGCATAATTCGAAGATATCTTTTCCCATACTCTAAAGTCGCAAGTAAATCCCCGCCATCGCTGCTGCCGCTCAAATATAGATTAATCAATGGCTCATCAAATAACGAGAACAATAAAATTGCACCAATTGTCAAAGCCAGCGTCATCCATAATTTAAAGCGGAACGTATGACGAATCCCTTCATCATCTTTTTGTCCGAAATATTGTGCAGTAAAAATCCCTGCACCGGATACTCCGCCAAAAATACAAATATTGTATACAAAAATCAACTGATTTACGATTGATACGCCGGACATCTGCTCAGTTCCGAGACGTCCAACCATAATATTATCCAAAAGATTTACAAAGTTTGTAATCCCATTTTGAATCATGATTGGCACGGCGATACCTAGTACCATCATGTAAAAGGCTTTGTCACCGATAAATTTTTTCCTGAAATTTTTTTGCATAATTTGTCCCTCAAAGTTTTATCTTTTTTGCCACTTGACATAACATGTAATAAGATATAAAATATACACAGAACATTTGTTCGTATTTTTTCTTAGTATATGAGGTATCTCAAATGACTCAACTCAATAGCAAACTATTTCCTGTCGCCTCATTTAATAGTTCTTTTAACAATTATCTTCCCACTCGACTGACCAACACTATGATTTACCAATCTGTCGGTCTTGAAAAACATATTTTAAAAAGACATCCTGAATGTATAGAATATTTAAAATATCTTCCTTTTATCATTAACCATCCTGATTACATTGGTGTTAATCCCAATGAACTTGGTGCAAGTTTCGAATTAGTCAAGATATTTGATAAAAACATTCAAATCGGCATCAAACTTGATATTAAAGATGACTATTTATACGTTGCTACATTACATTCCATTACTGATGCCAAATTACAACATGGTATCGCAAATGGTCGTCTAAAGAAAATTTGACAAAACTACATATGTTTTCTATAATTATAATATAATAAAATGAATCGCAAAGGTCGGAAAGGCTCCCGACGCACTCATATGAGTACCTGAGATGATGGATACGCCGCCCATCTTGTGATTCAAAAGTCAACAAAGGTGTTGTTGTTTAGCAACACCTTTTTTTATTGTCACATTTTATTGATAATCTCTTCCAACTGTTCACAAAGCTTCTTCGCATTCTTAAAATCTTTTGCTTTTAAACTTGCAGAAACTCTTGTTTCCAATTCTTTTTTCTTCTGTTCCAGTTCCAGATATTCCTTACTGAAATGATTTTCATAAATTTTCTTTCTAAAAGAACGAATTCTCATTGATCTCATAGATTTTTCATCCACAAACAGCACATAATCTGCACAGTTTACGATCGTATAAAAATCATGAGAAACCATCAGCACGGCACCTTTATATTCTGAAACTGCTTTTTCCAGCGCAATCTGAGAATACGTATCCAGATGACTGGTCGGTTCATCCAACAAAAGCAGATTCGCCTTGCTGACTGCAATTTTTGCAAGCTGCAAAAGATTTTGTTCTCCACCGGATAACTGACCAATTTTCTGGGTTAATGTTTCTTCTTCAAAACAGTACTCTTTCAGATAATGATAAATCTCTGCTTTCTTTTCAAATCCAAGGGATTCAAATTCTTCATAGACTGTTTTTGACTCATCCAGCATTTCTCCATGAAGCTGTGACAGGAAACCTACTTCCACATCTTCACCAAGGTTGATTGCCGCATGCTGATTCTTGAAAATATCGCGCAGCAATGTGGTCTTTCCTGTTCCGTTAGCACCTACAATTGCAACTTTTTCTCCCATTTTCAGTTCAAAGCTTACATTTTCCAAAATCGTTTCATCAAATGCAACATCATAATCTGTCACACTCAAAACAACCTTTTCTTCTTCAACCACTTCCACTTCCGGCAATCTAATCTTGGGAAGTCTGATATCCACAAATGGTTCTTTGATGGCACGAGCTTTTAATCGGTCCAAATAAGTCTGCTTCGCATGGACAGTACGTCCAAATGAAGCAATGCTCATTTTAGTTGCTTCCGCACGCAAGCGTTCTACCATCTTTTCTGCACGAGCAATTTCTTCCTGTTCCTCAGCTACCATTTCCTGCAATTCAATCTTTTTCTGTAACAGGGCATAATTATAATCATTATAATTGCCGTCAAATTCCTGAATATCTGTATTTTCCAGATGTAAAATTTTATTAAAGCAATGATTCAGCAAATATCTGTTATGAGTAATTACAAGCAAAGTTCCTTTATAAGAATTAATCAGTTCCATCAACCCATTCAGATTTTCAAAATCAAGAAAAACATCCGGTTCATCCATAATCAGCAGATTTGGCTGCTGAAGCATTTCTTTCATTACCTGTAAAAGCTTATATTCTCCGCCGCTGAGTGCTGAGATCTCTGTATGTTCATGGTTTGTCATGCCAACCAAATACAACTGTTTTTTGATATTGCTTTCGTAGTTATCTCCATCCATGGCAGAAAACAAATCCATCAATTCCTGGTATCTCGCAAATACAGGCTCTAAATCTTCTGCTGTCGCCATTTCTTCGCAGACTTTTGCTGTTTCTATCTGATTTTCTACGAATTTTTCACTTAAATATTCAAACACTGTCTTTTCCTGATCTTTTTCAGACTTGAAAAACTGGTTCACATAGCCGATACGGCATTCATCACTTTTGATGATTTTCCCATCATACAAATATCTTTCCGGATCAATGACCATATCAACCAGCGTCGTTTTTCCTGTTCCGTTACTTCCGATGAATGCACAGTGTTGCCCATCTTCCAGCACAAATGACACTTTCTTGTATAATTCTTTCGTTGGAAAACTGTAGAATAAATTTTCTACCTGAATCATGATATTCCCTCTATCTATAACTAATTTCTATAATAACCTACATTATCATACACGTTTCGTAAAATAATCTCAATAAATTTGTTTACCAAAAATGGTGAGTGCCATTTTGATATATCAAATATGGCATTCACCATTAAATAAATTTTTTCTGTTCTTTAAAATGCAACTCTTCCTGTTGCTTTCCCATTAATAACATAGAAAATTCCTGCTTCTTCTGGCTTTACATACACAGCGATTTCTTTCAAATCAGCTCTGTCATTTCCAGATTTGCACCAATCTTCTGTTGCACGTTCAATTGTTTCTTCCATGGAAACTTCTCTATCATAAGCCTGAACAACGATACTTGTTTTAATTTTTGCTTTTCTTGTTCTTTTGACTTTAGTTTTTTCTTCTTTTACTTCTGTAACAACTTCTTCTACTTTTTCAATTGGTTTGATTTCAATTGGTTTTACTGCTGGTTTTTCCTGCACCACTTTCTTTGCTTCAGCAGCCTTCATTTCAGCTTTTTTCGCAGCCTTTTTTGCCATTCTTTTGTTTGCCATTCTCTTCAACTCCTCAAATAAACTGCCCCGATTAGAAGTATACATTTTCTAATCGCAACTCCACTACTTTATCATAAGCAGGACTCTTACGCAAGGAAATGAAAAAAAGATATCGAAATCTTCTTTCAACATCTTTTTTAGTGGACCTGAGGGGAATCGAACCCCTGTCCAAAAGCCTATTCCCTGTTCTTCTACTATCATAGTCCGTTCTTTGACATTCCCTCCACCGGACGAAAACGAACATCCTGCCGGCTTTGGTAGCTTCATATTACGCCCACATACGCAAAGCTTTGCATGTGTCGTTTCCTACAAGATCGACGCCTGGGTCCTAATGTGTAGGTCCACTAGGTCAGACGGCCGCTAAATTAAGCAGCGTATGCTAAATTTTCTTCAGCGTTTATATTTAAGTTTGCCATTTAACGCATTGCATGCGGATAGCTTCACCAGCTGCAAAACCCCTGTCGAAACCAGTACAAGCCCTTGTACCGTTATGGCTTTCGCCTGATAACTGAATATTTAGCATTTTCTCGTGTGATTCATTATAACAAATTTAACAAATAAGTCAACATAACAAATCTTAATCTTTTTTAAAGATTGCGAATCTTAAATTCTTTCTCCGCTTCTCTCTTCTGGTCTTTCTTGGCAATATCCTGACGTTTATCGTAAAGCTTTTTACCTTTTGCAAGACCGATTTCCACCTTTACAAGGCTTCCTCTAAAGTATACCTGAAGCGGAACCAAGGTATACCCTTTTTCAGCGATTTTTCCCGCCATCTTATTAATTTCATATTTGTGAAGCAGTAATTTTTTTACACGAAGCGGATCCTTATTGAAAATGTTTCCTTTTTCATAAGGACTGATATGCATTCCATAAATGAACACTTCTCCTTTTTCAATTCGGATAAAGGATTCTTTAATACTGCATTTCCCCTGACGAAGGGACTTTACTTCTGTCCCTGCCAGCGAGATTCCTGCTTCATATTTTTCTTTGATAAAGTAATCGTGAAACGCCTTTTTATTATTGGCAATTAACTTCACATTCTCCTTAGGAGCTTTCGCCATCGTCAATATCCTCCCTGTCAATGAGTCGAAAATCAATGGTTTTTGATGCCATATCGACTCTCTTCACCTGAACAAGCACACGCTCACCAAGCTTATATTTCACACCACTATCCTGTCCCACCAGTTCATAGTGAATTTCATCAAAATAGTAATAATCATTTCTCATTGAATTTACATGTACCATGCCTTCAACGGTATTGTCAAGTTCCACGTAAATCCCATAATTAGTCACACCGGAAATCACCCCTTCGTAAATTTCTCCAAGGTGTTCTTTCATGTATTCTGCTTTCTTAAGTTTCACGGTTTCGCGTTCTGCTTCATCTGCACGACGTTCCATTTTAGAACTCTGTAACGCTACTTCCGGCAAAATTTTATGATAGTGCGAAATTTTACGTTCATTTAAGCGTCCTCGCAGAGAATCTTTAATAATTCTGTGAATCTGCAAATCCGGATAACGTCGAATCGGCGATGTAAAATGACAATAATATTTCGCAGCCAGACCAAAATGTCCTGAACACTCTGTTGTATAAGCGGCTCTTTGCATGGAACGAAGTGTCAAACGGCTTAATAGCGCTTCTTCCTTTGTACCGGAAATCTTATCTAAAAGCTTTTGTAATTCCTTTGGATGAACTTCACCATTCCCTGCTTTGAAATAATATCCAAAATTTCGGATAAAAATACCAAGCTTTGTCATTTTTTCAGGATCTGGCTTTTCATGAGTTCTATAAACAAACGGAAGTTCCTGCCAGAAGAAATGTTCTGCCACTGTCTCATTTGCTAAAAGCATAAAATCTTCAATCAGTTTTGTTGCAGTATTTCTGTCATATGGCAAAATATCCACTGCCTGTCCAAGAGCATTTAATTTCACCTTTGTTTCCGGAAAATCAAAATCAATACTTCCTCTGCGACTTCGTTTTTCGCGTAAAATACCAGCCACATGTGCCATCATTTCAAACATCGGCACCAGTTCTTTATATTTTTCTCTTTCAGCCTCATCGTGATCTTCCAGAATTTTCTTCACACTGGTATAAGTCATACGTTCATCGACATGAATAACAGTTTCTGCGATGGTATGATTTACTACATTTCCTTTGTCATCCACATCCATAATGCAGCTAAGTGCCAGACGGTCTTCTCCTGCATTTAAGGAACAGATACCATTGGAAAGTGCTTTTGGAAGCATCGGAATCACACGGTCTACCAAATAAACACTGGTACCACGCTTTAACGCTTCTTTATCCAACGCGCTGCTTTCCTGCACGTAATTCGCCACATCCGCAATGTGTACTCCCAAACGATACAAATCTCCCACTTTTTCCATGGAAACTGCATCATCCAAATCCTTTGCATCTTCACCGTCAATGGTAACCATGACCGTATCACGCAAATCCATGCGGCCAAACATATCCGCCTCAGATACCGGCTTTGCAATACGTTCTGCCTGATTTAGCTGTTTTTCGCTAAACCCAAGCGGCAATTGATATTCCTTGGCTATGCAAAGAATATCTGTTCCCGGAATCTCCAAAAATCCTAAAACTTCTTTGATTTTCCCTTCCGGCTTCTTACCTTTTTCCGCATATTGTGTAATCTCTGCAACTACTTTCTGCCCATCCAAAGCACCGTTCATTGCTTCCAACGGAATAAAAATATCCTGTAAAATTTTCTGATTATCGCAAACTACAAATCCAAAATTCTTTCTTCTCTGAAAGGTACCCACAACTTCTGTGATTCCACGTTCTAAAATCTTTACAACGACACCTTCCGGACGTTTTCCGCCACGATAAGTGCGAATGCGTACTTCCACAGTGTCACCATGCATGGCACCCTTTACATCCATATCACCGATAAAAATGTCAGTTTCTAAGTTTTCCACTTCAACGAAACCGAATCCTTTGGCATTTGCAATAAATTTTCCTGTATAAATTTCTTTTTCCATAAATCCTCTATCCATTGCCTGGCTGTCTGCGACATCCAGACTTTCGCGATGCTCGTCAAATGTTTGTGCAAGCACACACTTTCCTCGCTATTCGCGAAAAAAAACACTCTCGATTACCTCAAGAGTGCTTTTAATTAAAACAAGTTCATGTTCAGTAATAACGCAAGCAGGATAAATACAACTGCTAAAATTTTAGTAATTTTTGCAAGAATACCTTCTGCTGAACGACCCTGGTTTTTGCCCCAGAATGTTTCACTATTTCCGCCTGCTA
>JBGVRS010000093.1:0-7603 GCA_045128635.1 Lachnospiraceae bacterium | reverse complement strand
AAAGGTTTTGCAGGAGAATAGGATGGGAGAAACATTAAAAAGAGATCTGAATAAAACATATTTGATTATCGGTAATGAAGATGGTTTATATGAAGAAACTTATGAAACAGAAATGATTGTGAAAAACAAACCACAAACTTTTTTGCCATTGCATGTGCTTAGGGTAGATGGCTCCATGGAGTTGTATTATGATATTTCCTCTAAACAAACGCTGAAAGCATGTTCCGACAGGGTGAAGTTGAATGGTGACACTATAAAAAAACTTTTTTTTACGGTAAAAGAGTTGGAAAGGGATGTCACAGATTATTTGCTGGATATGGAAAGTGTACTGTTAGATATGGAACATATTTATACAAAAGAAGGGAATTTTTATTTTTGCTATTGTCCGTGGGAGAAGAGAGATGTGTTGACATCATTCCGTGAGATGCTGGAGGAGATGCTTGGGAATCTTGATTACCATGATACGGAAGGAGTGGAACTTGTCTATCACTTATATCAAAGCGCATGTAAAGGGAATTTTCAGATAGAAGAGATTTTAAAAGAACATTGTAGAGAAGAGAAACCGTTGGAAGAATCAAAGCCATTGGAAACAAATTTACCGTTGGAAGAAGAACTAACAGAGGAGTTTTTTGGAGATTTGCCAAAAGAAGAGGAGGAACTCAAGAAAAAAAAGAATGGATTTTTAGGGAGGATATTACAATTCTTTTTAAAGAAAGAAGTCAAAGAAGATGACTTGGAAGAAGAAAAGTCCTATGAAGAACTATGTGGGGAGTCTTTTATAGAAAAACGTAGTGAAGTAAGCTATACAGAAATTTTAACACCCGTTGAGTCAGGAACAGTTCTTTTACAAAACATGCCGGCAGGACAATGGCGTTTGCGTCCATTGATCCCGGGATACGAAGAGTTTTGTATCAAAGGAGAAGATTTTTTGATAGGTAAAAAAAGAGATTCTGTAGATGGCTTTATTGGCAGAGATACCATCAGCAGAATTCATAGCAGATTACTTGTCAGGCAAAAAAGATTATATATTGCAGACATGAATTCAACCAATGGCACCTATGTGAATGGAACCGCCATTGAACCGGGAGAAGAGATAGAAATTTTCGAAGGAGACCGCATTCTGTTTGCAGATGTAGGATATGAATGTTATAATAGCCTTTAAACTAGGAGGCTATTATGATTTTTGATACACACGCGCATTATGATGATGACGCTTTTGATGAAGATCGAGACGTGCTGCTATCTGGGATGGGAGAGCAAAACGTAGAATATATTGTAAATGTTGGTGCAAGTATGGCTTCTTCGGAAAGAAGTATCAAGCTTGCAGAAAAATATCCGTTTGTATATGCAGCGGTGGGGGTTCACCCAGATGAAGTTGGGGAACTGGACGAGGAAAAGTTTGAAAAGCTGCGTAAATGGACAAGTCATGAAAAGGTAAAAGCAGTCGGAGAAATCGGACTGGATTACTACTGGGATAAAGAAAAGCATGATCTGCAGAAACACTGGTTTATGCGCCAGATGGAGCTTGCCAGTGAAGTAAAACTTCCGATGATTGTACACAGCAGAGAAGCTGCCAAAGATACTTTGGATATGGTCATTGCAGCAAAGCCGTTAAACTTATCCGGCATTATTCACTGTTACTCTTACTCTGTAGAACAGGCGAGAGAATATCTGAACATGGGATATTATATTGGTATCGGCGGAGTGGTAACTTTTAAAAATGCGAAGAAATTAAAAGAGGTAGCAGAATATACGCCGCTTTCCCAGATTGTGCTGGAAACGGATTGTCCTTATCTTGCACCGACGCCATTTCGAGGAAAACGAAATGATTCGTCAAAGATTGCTTATGTAGCAGAAGAACTGGCTGTGATTAAGCAGGTGCCGGTAGAAGAAGTAATCCGCATTACCAATGAAAATGGAAGAAGACTTTATAATATTTAGGAGAAACATCAATGAGCGATAAAACACCATATCTTGGAAATCCGCAAAAGACGATTGAAGTCATTCAGAAGTATGAATTTGCATTCCAGAAAAAGTTTGGTCAGAACTTTTTAATTGATACCCATGTACTGGACAAGATTATCAGTGCAGCTGAGATCACAAAAGATGATCTGGTAGTGGAAATCGGACCGGGAATTGGAACCATGACCCAGTACCTTGCCTGCGCAGCAAGAGAAGTTGTGGCGATTGAAATTGACAAAATGTTAATTCCAATCTTGCAGGATACATTAAGTGCTTACGATAACGTTACAATTATCAACGAAGACGTTTTAAAAGTAGATTTAAATAAACTGGCAGAAGAAAAAAATGGCGGAAGACCGGTCAAAGTCGTTGCCAACCTGCCATATTACATTACAACCCCAATTATCATGGGATTGTTTGAAAATCATGTACCGCTTCATTCCATTACCATTATGGTACAGAAGGAAGTTGCAGACAGAATGCGTATGGGTCCGGGAACAAAAGACTACGGCGCATTATCTTTGGCAGTGCAGTACTATGCAGAGCCTTATCTTGTGGCAAATGTTCCGCAGAACTGTTTTATGCCAAGACCAAAGATTAGTTCCGCGGTTATCAAACTGACGGTGCATGAAAAGCCACCGGTAACTGTTCGTGATGAAAAATTAATGTTTAGACTGATTCGTGCATCCTTTAATCAGAGAAGAAAAACTCTGGCAAACGGTTTGAACAACAGTCCGGAACTGCACTACTCTAAAGAACAGATTGCGGAAGCGATTGAAAAACTTGGAACATCTCCAAGTGTCCGCGGAGAAGCATTGACCTTAGAACAGTTTGCACGACTTTCAGACATTCTTTTAGAACTGGAAGGAAAGTAAAACATTATGAGAAAAGAACTTTCCCCAGATGAAAAATTTATGAAAGAAGCACTGCGTCAGGCACGAAAAGCATACAAACTCGAAGAAGCACCGATTGGATGTGTCATTGTTTATGAAGGGAAAGTCATCGCAAGAGGATATAACCGAAGAAACATTGATAAGTCTACACTTTCTCATGCAGAGATTCTTGCAATCAGAAAAGCTGCGAAAGTGATGGGGGATTGGCGTCTGGAAGGATGCACCATGTATGTGACCTTAGAGCCTTGTCAGATGTGTGCAGGAGCCATTGTGCAGGCGCGAATTGACAGAGTTGTCATGGGCAGCAGAAATGCCAAGGCAGGCTGTGCCGGTTCTGTCATCAACCTGCTTCAGATGAGTGAGTTTAATCATCAGGTAGAGCTGACAGAGGGGATTTTGCAGGAAGAATGCAGTGCCCTGATGAGCGGATTTTTCCGAGAATTACGCGAAAAAAAGAAAAATCAGCAGTTGGTTGACAAAGAAGAATAAAACAGTTATACTAAACACTCGTGAAACAGTCATAAAGTTTCCGTACAGCCGGGGCGGTAGCGGTGCCTTGTACCTACAATCCGCTATAGTAGGGGTGATATTTCGCAGAGGGCGTTTCATTGTGAGGCTGCCCCTGATAAGTGATGTTGACGTTTGGGTCTTACGCGACGGGATACTGTGAACCGTGTCAGGGTAGGAATACAGCAGCACTAAGCAGACCATTCCGGGTGCCGTGAGGGTGCTCGAGCCGAGTTAACTGTCAGGGTAACGTTCATGATGAGCGTTCGAAGCGAAATGTACGGATTTTTAAATATAATATTTAGCCTGAAACGAAAGTTTCAGGCTTTTCTTTTGTGTCATCGTCCAATATTTGCCCTTGGAATTGAACAGAAAATGCGATATAATCTAACATATATTATCTGCTTATAGGAAAAGTAATTCTATGAGACATTTTAACTGCCAGATGGACGGAAATGAACTGACAGTGGGAAGGGCGAAATTTATGAAACGTATTGGGTTATTAACAAGCGGTGGCGATTGCCAGGCACTCAACGCTACAATGAGAGGTATCGTAAAAGGTATCTGTAACTACTATGATGAAGTTGAAATCTACGGCTTTGAAGAAGGTTACAAAGGTCTGATCTACGGCAACTACAGATTATTAGGACCAAGAGATTTCTCCGGTATTTTAACAAAGGGCGGAACAATTATCGGAAGTTCTCGTGCACCATTTAAAGAAATGCGTACTCCGGACAAGAACGGTTTGGATAAAGTAGAAGCTATGAAACAGAATTACTACAAGCTTCGCTTGGACTGCCTCGTAATCTTAGGTGGTAACGGAACACAGAAATCTGCAAACCTCTTAAGAGAAGAAGGATTAAATGTTATCCATATGCCAAAGACAATCGATAACGATATCTGGGCAACAGATATGACCTTCGGTTTCCAGAGTGCAGTAGATATTGCAACAGATGCCATCGACTGTATCCATACAACAGCAGCTTCACATGGTCGTGTATTTATCGTTGAAGTTATGGGACATAAAGTTGGACAGTTAACACTTCATGCAGGTATTGCAGGTGGAGCAGACATCATTCTTCTTCCTGAAATTCCTTATGATATCGATAAAGTTTGTAAAGCAATCGAAAAACGTAATAAAAATAAAAAAGGTTTCACAATTCTTGCAGTAGCAGAAGGTGCGATTCCAAAAGAACGTGCGAAAATGTCTAAGAAAGAACTTAAGAAATTTATGGAAAACTATAAATATCCTGCAGTTTCTTACGAAATCGCTGATGAACTTACCAAGAGACTTGGTTCTGAAGTTCGTGTAACAGTTCCTGGACATACACAGCGTGGCGGAAGCCCATGTCCATATGACCGTGTTCTTTCTACAAGACTTGGTGCAGCATGTGCACAGTCTATCATTGATGAACAGTACGGTGTAATGATTGGTATCGTAAATAACGAAACTAAGAGAATTCCATTGGAAGAAACAGCTGGTAAGCTGAAATATGTTGATCCAAACTCTCAGATTATTAAAGAAGCAAAACTGATTGGAATCAGCTTTGGAGATTAATTTATGTCATATGTAGCCTTATACCGAAAATTCCGCCCTGCGGAATTTTCGGAAGTTAAGGGGCAGGAGCATATTGTTACTACTTTGCAAAATCAGATTAAAGCAAACAGAATTGGCCATGCTTATCTTTTCTGCGGTACCAGAGGTACGGGGAAGACAAGTATAGCCAAAATCTTTGCAAAGGCAGTCAATTGCGAAAGCCCGGTAGATGGCAGTCCATGCGGAGAATGTCAGACCTGCAAGTCTATTGCAGCAGGCACTTCCATGAATGTCATTGAAATCGATGCCGCTTCAAATAACGGTGTTGACAATATTCGTGAAATTAGAGAAAATGTTGCTTATTCACCGACAGAAGGAAAGTACAAAGTCTATATCATCGACGAAGTGCATATGCTTTCTATCGGTGCTTTCAATGCACTTTTAAAGACGCTGGAAGAACCACCGGAATATGTAATCTTTATTCTGGCAACAACAGAAGCTCATAAAATTCCGATTACCATTTTATCCAGATGCCAGAGATACGATTTTAAACGTATCACCGCAGAGACCATCTGTGCGAGACTTCGGGAACTGATGGATAAGGAATCGGTGGAAGTGGAAGAAAAAGCCCTTCGTTATATTGCGAAAGCGGCGGATGGTTCCATGCGAGATGCTTTGAGCTTACTGGATCAGTGTATTGCATTTTATTTAGGAAAAAAACTGACCTACGACAATGTACTGGAAGTACTTGGTGCATTGGATACGGATGTATACAGCAGTCTTCTTCGTAAGATTATCAAGAAAGATATTCCTGCAGTTATGGCAGATGTGGAAGCAATTGTCATGCAGGGACGTGAACTGTCTCAGTTTGTGACAGAGTTTATTCAGTATCTTCGTAATCTGATGTTTGTACAGAGTGCAGATCATCTGGAGGATTTCTTAGAAGTGTCTTCTGAAAATCTTGCTCAGTTAAAGGAAGAAGCAAAGATGATCGATCCGGAATCCCTGATGCGTTATATTCGTGTGTTCTCAGAGTTGTCGGGGCAGATGAAATATTCAACTCAGAAACGTGTGCTGGTAGAGGTTGCGCTGATCAAGCTTTGTAAACCTCAGATGGAGCAGACTTACGATTCGATTCTGGATCGTTTAAATGCCCTTGAAAAACAGCTGGAAAACGGTGTGGCAATTGCAGCGCCTGCAGCAGTTACCGAAAAAAAGCCGGAACCTGTGAAGGAACAGCCAAGAGTGAAAGCATGTTCCGATGATATCAGACGTGTCATTCATGAGTGGAACCAGATTGTCAGAGAAAGCTCTCCGGTCATCAAAAGTTATCTGATGGGGCATAAGGATTTCCGTCAGGATGGAAATGGCGGCCTGCAGATTGTGATGAGAGAGAATCTGGCAGCAGATCTTTTGGGGTCTGATGATTTAAGAAAAGAATTGGAGAATACGATTTACAACCAGATTGGTAAAGAGGTCTCTGTTCAGTATATTTCCGTGGAGCAGGATGGAAGCGCCATGGCAAATTTAATTGATGTGGATTACATTCAGTCAGTGATTCACGCAGACATTTTAATTGAGGAGGATTAGAAAATGGCAAAAAGAGGCGGATACCCAGGTATGGGCGGCGGCATGAATATGAACAATATGATGAAACAGGTTCAGAAAATGCAGAAACAGATGGAAGAACAGCAGAAAATGCTGGAAGAATCTGAATATACTGCAACAGCAGGCGGAGGCGCTGTAGAAGTAACTGTGACAGGTAAAAAAGTGGTTACAAAAGTAAAATTAGATCCAGATGCAGTTGATCCGGATGATGTGGAAATGTTAGAAGATTTAATCATGGTTGCAGTAAATGAAGCAATCAAAAAAGCAGATGATGCAAGTGCTTCAGCGATGTCTAAAATGACAGGCGGCATGGGCGGAGGATTCCCATTCTAATGGAATACTATAGCAGTTATATTACAAAATTGGTGGAGCAGTTAGGGTCTTTGCCAGGAATCGGTCGTAAGACTGCGCAGCGTCTGGCATTTCATATTATGAATATGCCAAAGGACCGTGCCCAGGCACTGGCGGATTCCATTACGGAAGCAAGAGCCCACGTCAGATATTGCAGTCAGTGCTTTACGCTGACGGATGATGAACTGTGTCCAATCTGCAGAAATGAAAAACGTAACCAGAAAGTGATCATGGTAGTTGAAAATTCCAGAGATTTATCAGCCTATGAAAAGACCGGTAAATTTGATGGTGTTTATCATGTTCTGCACGGGGCAATTTCTCCGATGCTGGGAATTGGTCCAAATGATATTAAATTAAAAGAGTTGATGTTACGCCTTCAGGGGGATGTGGATGAAGTAATCATTGCAACAAACTCCAATCTGGAAGGTGAAACAACAGCAATGTATATCAGTAAGCTGATCAAACCGACAGGAATTAAAGTCAGCCGTATCGCAAGCGGTGTACCTGTAGGTGGAGACTTAGAATACATTGATGAAGTGACTTTATTACGTGCTTTAGAAGGACGTACAGAGCTTTAATATGCGCACGAGGGTTTGCCCTCGTGCTTTTTTACTTTATAGGAAAGTTCGCAAAATCTAAAAGATAGTGTATAATGAGTAAGAAATAAAAAATGACATGACAAAAGAGCGAAGGTGCTACTTCGCCATGACGTTGTATATGATGTTTTTTGTTTCGGTTCAGGTGG
>JBGVRS010000092.1:0-3101 GCA_045128635.1 Lachnospiraceae bacterium | reverse complement strand
AACCATGTAAATAATCTTTGTTTAAACAATAATTTCATAAACTTCTTCCTCCCAAGTTTTACAGAATCATTGTAGCTGACATAGAGGTCCATAAAAACGGTTAATTTAGCGGAATAGTGGATGCTAATGCTCTATTTCAATAATAAATCTGATACCGCCCCAACTTGAGGTCAAATTTTTTGACCTCAAGTTTTCATGTTTAAGTAATATTGCCTACTCTATCGACGCGCGTACTGTTTGACCTGGTATTTGTTTTGGATGTTAATGTACGCTTTTTGCATTTTCAATGTCCGCTTTTGCAAACAGCAATTTTTCTCAAATTATAATATCTTCAACATCTGCACTAATGTATGTGATTCGCTTTCCGCACGCTGTACTTCTTTAATTTCGAATTCTTTAAATCCATTTTCTTCATCATAGAAATTCAATAATTTCGGATGATTTTCCGCCTCTAAAAACACTACCATACCACCAGCCATAAATTGAAGATCGTACACAGTTTCCATTGCGACTTCCAATAGCTGTTGCCCTGAAATTCTTTTATTTGCTTCACCTGTAAAATTTTTGCCTAACTGAGCAATTAAATATGCAGATAAAGCAAATGTATTGTTTTCAGCATCTAACTCACTTACCCTTGCCAATTTACGTTTCACATTGTTACTGAACCCTTCTGCGCTCAATGTTATCGGTTTAATTGCCAATGTAAAATATCCCACTAATACTGCATCTTCTGTGGTAAAGACTAAATATGTAACCGACTGATTCTTTTTTGTAAATTCAATTGCATTTTTTGTTAAAAATTTCTCGACATCCGGATTTAATGGGCATGAAAAATCGGAGATAAGCTGTTTCAAATCAGCCTCTCCGATTTCATTATCATTTTGTAAATAATCACGAATGTTTAAGATTGTAAATCCCTCAATATTATTCATTCGTATTTTTCCTTTTCGCTAAAAATTGTTTTATTTCACTTGTGCCTCGTAGTTGTTTTACCGCCACTCTCGATACTGGTGTTTTACTTGTGGCAGATGCTTCAATTGCATTTGCAAATTTTTCAACTTGACGCTCACCAGAAACAACAAAATTTTTAGTAATACTTGAAGTTGCCATTTGAACACCTCCTTTTCAGTATGGCTTTTGATAACTACATTATTCTTCATTTATATTTTATGTTAATCTAATAGAAAAATCAATATCTTTTCCGGCATTAAAATTTCTTTTCTAACAGCACGACACTTTCGCAATGAGCAGTAAACGGGAACATATCCACCGCCCAGGCTTCCTTCGCTTCATACCCATTTTTCTTGAAGTACGCTAAATCCCTTGCCAGTGTTTCCGGATTACATGACACATACACCACTCTTTTTGGTGAGAGTTTCACCACCGATGACATAAATGCTTCATCACTTCCGGCTCTTGGCGGGTCCATAAATACTACATCAATGGCGCCTTTTCCTTCCTGTGCTGCCATCTGAACCATAAATTTGCCCGCATCATTCTGATAGAACTGAATGTTCTTTACACCATTAATCTTTGCGTTCGCTCTGGCATCTTTCACCGCATCCGGATTCAATTCTACCCCGATAACTTCTTTTGCATGTTTTGCTGCTGCCATCCCAATAGTTCCGATACCGCAGTAAGCGTCCAGCACACGTTCTTTGCCTTTTAAATCAGCCAGTTTAATTGCTTTTTTATAAAGAACTTCTGTCTGCTCTGTATTGATCTGATAAAAAGATTTCGGCGAAATGCGGAAAGTCAGACCACAAAGAGTATCTTCGATATAGCCCTTGCCGTAAATTGCCTTTTCCTTATCTCCTAACACCATGCTGGTTTTTTTATCATTCACATTGACAACGATGGTGGTAATTTCCGGATGAAGTTTCAGCAGTGCCTTCACAAAGTTATTTTTTCCAGGCATAATTGGGTCTGCCAAAACAAGAACCACCATAATTTGTCCACTGTGATGTCCCACACGTACCAATACATGACGAAGCAGACCAAATCCTGTATCTTCATCATAAATCTTAATTTTAAAGGATTTTGCAAGTTCTCTTACACTTCGAATGATTGCATCTGCCTTCTGATTTTCAATCATACAGGAATCTACTGCTACCACACGGTGGCTGTTTGCCTCATAAGTGCCGGAAATAATCTTTCCATTTTTCAGTCTTGCAAACACCGCATGAACCTTATTACGATATTCATAAGGATTTTCCATCCCAAGGATTCCTTTGACTTCGCAATATGGCTTTAAAAGCTTTGCTACCTCTTTTTTCTTCTTTTTTAACTGTTCATTATATGGCACGCCCTGATAAGCGCAGCCGCCACATTTCTTTGTTACTGAACAAACTTCCATCATCTATACTCCCTCGTTCGTAAATGCCGGTATAAAACTCTCTTCCGCCGTTTCTCCCTCCTGGATAAATCCATTTTCCACACCAAGGGAAATCGCATAGTCTACCAGCCTGTCATATTCAAATTTCTTTACTTTCCTGTTAATCTCAGGATATTCTGCCACATGAGGCAGCGGTGTATACTGATTCATCAAACTGATATAAATCTGATCACCATAAGTCTCATACAAATATTTTACCACAGCCTTGGAATCTTTGATACCGCCTGGCAGCATCAAGTGACGCACGATGACACCTTTTTTCATAATATCACGTTCATCAAATTCTGCTTCCGGCTGCTGTCTTACCATTTCAGCCAATGCCGCTTTTGCCACTTCCGGATAATTTTTCGCATGGGAATAGCGCTTCGCACGCTCTGTATCCACATATTTAAAATCGGGCAGATAAATATCCACCAGACCTTCCAGCCGCTTCAGTGTATCTACCGTTTCATAGCCGCCGCAGTTATAAACCACCGGGATATGGAGGCCCTGCTCCTTCGCCTTCTTAAGTGCTTCCACCACCTGTGGCACATAATGAGTTGCTGTCACCAGATTAATATTATTGGCTTTTTGCGCCTGCAATTCCAGAAAAATTTCCGATAATCTCTCAACCGTAATCTCTTTTCCCTGCTCCGCTCTCGCAATCTGGAAATTTTGGCAAAATACACACCGTAAATTACAGCCTGTAAAAAAAACAGCCCCGCTT
>JBGVRS010000091.1:0-27497 GCA_045128635.1 Lachnospiraceae bacterium | reverse complement strand
TATGCTCATAATAATCAGAAAAAATATCTTGTAATACATTGCTCATGTAATCATTTTACACTAAAAAGAAGCAAAGAAAAACCTACCCCTCATGATTGAGGGGCAGGGGAGTTGAGAGTGTGTTTTACACACTATTTTTATTTCTGAAAAAAACAATGGTAATATTATAAAGGAGACAGTAAAATGGAATTATATAAAGGTCGTCCGGCAGATATATCCGGACGTGAAGAACGTGAAATCAGAGTTTATAATCTCTTAGATGAAATTGGTATTGAATATCTGCGTACAGATCATGAGCATGCAGATACTATGGAAGCATGTAATGAAATTGATGCAGTATTGGAAGTATTGATCTGTAAAAATCTCTTTCTTTGCAACAGACAGAAAACAAATTTTTATCTGTTGTTAATGCCGGGAGATAAGCCGTTTAAGACAAAGGAATTATCTTCTCAGATAAACAGTGCGAGACTTTCTTTTGCATCTGCGGAGGATATGGAAAAGTATCTGGATATTCATCCTGGTTCAGTCAGTGTTATGGGATTGATGAATGACCATGACAATACAGTACAGCTGCTGGTAGATGAGGATGTATTAAAAGGTGAGTATTTTGGATGTCATCCATGTGTGAATACATCCAGTTTGAAATTAAAAACTGAAGATGTATTTACAAAATATCTGGAGGCGGTACATCACGATTACAAAACTGTAACGCTGATAGGTGAATAGTAAATCACAAAGTTTACTAGATGATGATATAATTTACTTTTCAAGAGAAAGGAACAGGAATGTTACAGAATAAAAGAAAAGTATTTGAGTTTGCCGGAAGCATGGCTTTATCGGTAATCGTATTTTTAATTATTTATAAGTTTATACCGATTGTGTATTCCACCAATGATGACCGTATGATTGCGGAAATCGTATCGGGACAGTTTACGGGTAAGCCGGAAAGCTATGGGATTCAGATGACATATGGATTTACATGGTTTTTAAGCAAGCTCTATGAGATTACAAGAAGCTTTAACTGGTACGGAATCGTATTAATTGGAGTGCAGATATTTTCATTTGGATCGATTTTGTATCGTATTCAGAGTTTTGCAAAAAAGTGGCAGGGTAAGATTTATCTTCTGACGGCAGCGATTTTGCTTTATGTAGGATTTTGGTTAAAGGTATATGTGCAGTTAACTTATACGACTACGGCAGCTTTTGTAGGCATGGCGGCAATTTTCTGGTATGCCACCTTAAAGACTAATTGGAAAAATATTTTGATGACGGTGCTGTTAGCAAACATTGCATTTTGCATTCGTCCAAATATTTTTTATATGTTCGTGCCGGCAACAGGGCTTGTGTATCTCTGGAAAATGTTTGGAAAGAAAGATTTTGAGAAACTGACCATTGCGGCTCCGTTTGTGGTTTTAGCTGTAACAGCAGTTCTTTTTCTGATCAATGCAGCGGCATATTCGAAGGATGGCTGGAAGGAATTCAGAGACTTCTTTGATGTGCGTACCAATGTGTATGATTATTATGATCTTCGTCCATACGGAGAAAATCCGGAATTATACGAGCCATACGGAATTTCTGAAGAAGAATTCAATATGATGCGCGTGTATAATTACACGGTACTTGGTGATTTGCCAAAAGAATTTTTCCCGGAATATTTGGAAGCTTGTGAGGCACTGGAAGCAGAACAGGGAATTACCTTTGTAAGCAAATCTGTGGATGCAGTAAAAATATTTGTGAAAGATGTACTTTCTAATAATTATGGAACAGAAAACAGTTTTTTGTTCATTGTTGCAGCAGTTCTTTTAATTTTACTGATTTGTTTAAAAGAATATGTACTGTCCATTTATCTGGGGATTCAGAGCGGAGTGCTATGTATCGTCTGGATATATTTTACGTACTGGGGAAGAGCTATTGAACGAATCCAGGTGACTATGAGTCTAATTTTTTTGGCGGTGGTTTTACATGTGATTGTTGAACTGGCTGATGTGTTGAAAAAGAAGAGTCTTGATGTTGCAGAAACTAAGGAAGAACGTAAAAATAGTAGAATTGGGGTCGTGTTAAGTCTGATTGCATTAGCCATTACAGCTATGACGAATTTTAATATGTATCGTCATGATAATATTGCGAAAACCTACTGGTATGGGGATGTGCAGACCATTAAGGAATATTGTGCACAGGATCCGGACCGACTTTATTATATGGACATTGCAACCATGACAGAATTGTACGGCAGATGTCAGATTAGAAATACGGAACCGGAGTATATCAATTATATTTCCATGGGTGACTGGTCGGCATATTGTCCGCATTATGAAGAAAAGTTGGAAAGACACGGTGTGGAAAACATCGCAGAGTCCATTACCGATGAAAACACCTATGTGATCATGCTTCATAATTATCAGTTGAAATGCATGAAGGAATATTTAGGTGTGGAAGAAGAATGGGTAGAGACTATTTTTGGAGCAAATGATGTTCCATATGCAGTTTATCAGTTTCATTAGAAAATAAAGAATGCAAAAGAAAGAGAGGAAAATATTTTGGAAAAAAAGACAAACTGGAAAGTCATTTTATGCCTGCATCTGATTTTGTTCTTATACTCCTTAGAAAGTGTATGTTCTAAAATGGCAGCAGCGCAGGAAATGTTTTCTTTTAAATTTTTCTTATTTTACGGCTTAGTACTGTTTTTCTTATTCTTCTATGCTCTTGCATGGCAGAGAATCTTAAAGTACATGCCATTGACGGTAGCTTATGCCAACAAAGGAATCACCATTATCTGGGGGATGATCTGGGGCGCAATTTTGTTTAACGAGACGATTACATTAAAGACCATTATCGGTGGTGCAATCATTCTCGCAGGAATTTATATGGTGGTGACGAATAATGAACATTAAGTATGCATTTATTTTACTATTTATCTTTAGTGTATTTATTTCTTCCTGTTCTCAGATCTTACTGAAAAAGGGAGCAAACAAAACTTATAAAAATATTATTCAGGAATATTTAAATCCGCTGGTAATTGGAGCTTATACGATTTTCCTTTTATCTTCATTCCTGACAATGTATTCTTACAAATATGTTCCATTGTCTATCGGACCAATGATTGAAGCCATGGGATATGTATTTGTTGCAGTTTTGGGAAGAATTTTCTTAAAAGAAAAGATTAACAAAAAGACAGCCATTGGAATGGCATTAATTTTAATTGGGATTGTAATCTGCAGTATTTAGGAGCCTTATATGAAAAAACTCTATGACGCCTTAATTGAATATGGAAAAGCTGATTATGTGCCTCTTCATATGCCGGGACATAAGCGTGCCCTCATGGAGTTTGAAAATCCTTACAGCTTTGATATTACGGAGATTGACGGATTTGACAATCTGCATCATGCGGAAGGGATTATTAAAGACGCAGAGCGATTTGCAGCAACCGTGTGTCAGTCTGATGAGACACATTTCTTAGTAAATGGAAGCAGCTGTGGAATCTTAAGTGCTATCTTTTCGGCAACAAAACAGGGCGGAGAGCTGATTATGGCTAGAAACTGTCATAAAGCGGTTTATCATGCAGCAGAGATGAGGGAATTAAAGACTCATTACATTTATCCGGAAATGCTGCCAGAGGGGATTTTAGGCGGTATTTCTGTGGAGATGGTAGAAGAAGCCATTGAAAAGTATCCGGAGGCAAAAACACTGATTTTGACCTCTCCGACCTATGACGGAGTAATATCTGACATCAAAGCGATTGTAAAGGCTGCCCACGCAAATGGCGTGACGGTCATTGTAGATGAGGCTCATGGAGCACATTTCTTAAAGGAAAGCGGCTTTCCGAAAAGTGCTATTCGGTGTGGAGCAGATGTGGTAATTCAAAGTACTCATAAGACTCTGCCTGCACTTACACAGACCGCATTGATACATATCAATAAAGATTATAAATACAGAGCAAAGGTCTGCAAATATCTTACCATGTTCCAGACTTCAAGCCCATCATATGTACTGATGGCAAGTATTGATAGTGCGCTGCACTGGTATGTGGATGAGGGACGAGAACATTATAAAAAATATGTTGCAGATTTAAAAAAGCTGCGAGCGGCATTTGGCACAAAGCTGCAGCATTTACAGCTGCTCACACCGGAAAATGTATTTGATTATGACATTTCAAAAGTATTAATTTCTACAAGAAACAGTAATATTTCCGGAGAAGAGCTTCATAAAAAACTGTTGAAAAAATATCATATTCAGTCAGAAATGGTTTCTGTGCATTATGTGTTGTTTATGACCAGTGTGGCGGATACAGAAGAGTATTATAGAAGATTTCTGGAAGCAATTCTGGAAATTGATGCTGCATTGGAGCAAAATCCAATGCCTGAGTCTGTAAAAGACGACATGGGACAGAGAAAGTCCCTGATGCGCATCAGTGAAGCTGTAAATAAAAAGAAAAAGGCGATGCATTTATTGGAGAGCATGGGGGAAACATCTGCCTCCTATATTTACATTTACCCACCGGGAATTCCACTGCTCACGCCGGGGGAAAAGATCAGTGAGCGTTGTGTAAGACAGATTCAGTTCTATCTGGATGAAGAGTTGGAAGTGCATGGACTTACCAGGGAGAGGGAGATTGAAATCGTATGGGAAGAATTTTTTACTTAATGGGGAAAAGCTCCACAGGCAAAGACTCTTTTTATAAGCAGTTAATGGCTGAGGAAAAACTGGGTTTGAAAAAGATCGTAACATATACGACTCGTCCGATTCGTGCTCAGGAAAAAAATGGGGAAGAATACTTTTTTGTAAATGATGAAAAACTTGCAAGATTAGAAGCTGCAGGAAAAGTCATTGAAAGACGTTCTTATAATACCGTGCATGGTGTTTGGCACTATTTTACGGTTCATGATGAGCAGATTAATTTAGAAAAAAATGATTATGTGGTAATTGGTACACTGGAATCTTATGTGGCGACGAAAAAATATTTTGGGGAAGATGTTTTGGTTCCGATTTACATTGAAGTGGATGATGGTGTGCGTTTGCAGAGAGCCTTGGATAGGGAACGCGCTCAGGATAAACCAAAATACAGAGAAATGTGCCGCAGATATATTGCAGACAGCGATGATTTTTCAGAAGAAAATATTGCGGAAGCAGGAATTACCAGACGATTTGAAAATGATGTATTTGAAAAATGTCTGGAAGAAATTACAGAGTATATCCGCCAGTTTCAATAGTTGCGGCAAAACAGATTTTTATGATATACTAAGTTGATAAGTCTGAAAAGGCGAAGGGAGGTAAGTACATGTTTGGTTTTAAAGACGTGCTGGGGCACGAACACCTCATTGAACATTTACAGAGTGCCATTGCTATGGGCAAGGTATCTCATGCATATATTTTTAATGGAGAAAAAGGTTCCGGAAAAAATTTCTTAGCGGATATTTTTGCAGCAACCCTGCAGTGTGAAGAAAAAGGAACAGAACCTTGCGGAAACTGTACTTCCTGTAAGCAGGCTGAAGGAAGAAATCATCCGGATATTATTCGCATTACCCACGAAAAGCCGAATACCATCAGTGTGGATGATATCAGACAGCAGCTTTGCGGCGATATTATGATCAAGCCGTACAAAGGACCTTATAAGATTTATATTGTGGATGAAGCAGAAAAGTTAAATATACAGGCGCAGAATGCTCTGTTAAAGACCATTGAAGAGCCGCCTGCTTATGCGGTGATCTTACTGCTGACTACAAATGCAGAAAGCTTTTTACCAACCATTTTATCCCGTTGTGTAACGCTTAATTTAAAACCAGCCAAGGATAGCGTGGTTCGTAAATATTTGATGGAACAGGTAAAAATTCCTGATTATCAGGCAGATATCTGTGTTGCATTTGCACAGGGAAACATCGGCAAAGCCAGAAGACTGGCATTATCCGAAGAATTTAATCAGATGAAAGAGCATGCGATTCATTTGGTAAAATATATTCAGGAAATGGAAATTTCAGAACTGATTGACAGCATGCGTAAAATTACAGAATTTAAGACAGATATTTCCGATTATCTGGATCTTTTAATGGTATGGTATCGGGATGTCTTATTATATAAAGCAACATGGAATCCGTCTTCGATCGTATTTTCTGATGAAATACACACACTTAGAAAGATGGCTTCCAAAAGCTCCTATGAAGGAATCGAAAACATTTTGAAAGCATTGGATAAGGCGAAAATCCGCCTGAACGCCAATGTAAACTTTGATCTGACCATGGAGCTTCTGCTGCTGACCATGAAGGAGAATTAATCTATGGCAAAAGTAATTGGGGTGCGTTTTCGTAATGCCGGAAAGGTATACTATTTTGCACCTGGAAAGTTAAATATTGAACAGGGAGACCATGTAGTCGTAGAAACTGCCAGAGGTGTGGAATACGGTTACGTAGTTCTTGGTATAAAAGAGGTGGACGATGATAAAATTGTTCAGCCGTTAAAGCCGGTTATGCGTGTTGCAACACCGGAGGATGATGAAAAAGCTGTAAAAAATCGTGAAAAAGAAAAAGAAGCTTTTAAAATTTGTCTGGAAAAGATTCGCAAACATGAGCTGGAAATGAAGCTTATTGATGCAGAATATACATTTGATAACAATAAAGTGCTGTTTTACTTTACTGCAGATGGAAGAATCGACTTCCGTGAGCTGGTAAAAGATCTGGCAGCCGTATTTAAGACAAGAATCGAACTTCGTCAGATTGGTGTGCGTGATGAGACAAAGATTTTGGGTGGTATCGGTATTTGCGGAAGACCGCTTTGCTGCCATTCATATCTTTCTGATTTTGTACCGGTATCAATTAAGATGGCGAAAGAACAGAATCTTTCCTTGAATCCTACAAAGATTTCCGGTGTTTGCGGACGTTTGATGTGTTGTCTGAAAAATGAGCAGGAAACTTATGAGGAATTAAACAGTCGTCTTCCAAATGTAGGCGATTTTGTAACAACAGCAGATGGACTGAAAGGAGAAGTGCAGTCTTTGAGTGTACTTCGCCAACTTGTAAAAGTTGTTGTAAACTTGGAAAATGATGAAAAAGAAATTCGCGAATATAAAGCATGCGAACTTCGTTTCAAACCTCGTAAGAAGAAAGAGAAAAATACAGTGGCTGATGAAGAATTAAAGGCACTGGAAGCATTGGAAAGAAAAGAAGGAAAATCTAAGCTTGAAGACAATTAATTTGAATGAAGGCGAGCGCATTGATGATCTTCAAAGAAATGGTTACCGTATTATCCAGAATCCGGAGCGCTTTTGTTTTGGAATGGATGCGGTGATGTTATCTTCTTTTGCAAAAGTAAAACCGGGAGAACGGGTGCTGGATTTAGGATGCGGCAATGGCATTATCCCGATTTTGATGGAAGCAAAAACCAAAGGAGAAAAATTCTTTGGTCTGGAGATTCAAGAAGAGAGTGCTGATCTGGCAAGAAGAAGCGTTGCCTTAAATGAATTGGAAGAAAAAATAGAGATTGTAACAGGCGATATGAAAGAGGCAGTAGACATTTTCGGCGCTGCTTCTTTTCACGTTATTACCATGAATCCGCCGTATATGACAGGAAATCACGGATTGGTGAATCCCGGGGATGCAAAGGCCATTGCACGTCATGAGATTACCTGTACTTTGGAAGATATGATTTCCCAGGCTTCTAAAGTACTGAAATCAAAAGGTCGATTTTATATGGTACACAGACCATTTCGTCTGGCAGAAATCATGACGCTGATGGTGAAATATCATCTGGAGCCAAAGCGTATGAGATTAGTGTATCCATATGTGGATAAGGAGCCGAATATGGTGCTGATAGAAGGGTTAAAAGGTGGAAATTCCAGAATTACTGTGGAGTCGCCACTAATCGTATATGATGCACCGGGTGTATATACGGAAGAGTTAAAAAGAATGTATTATGAGGTGTAGACCTTGGAGGGAACCATGCAGGGGAAATTATATTTATGTGCCACACCAATTGGAAATCTGGAAGATATTACTTACAGAGTTCTGCGCACATTAAAGGAAGTGGATCTGATCGCGGCAGAGGATACAAGAAATAGTATTAAGCTGCTGAATCATTTTGATATTCACACGCCGATGACAAGCTATCACGAATATAATAAAATTGAAAAAGCAGAGGTTCTGATCCGTAAAATGCAGGAAGGAACCAACATTGCGCTCATTACCGATGCAGGAACTCCGGGAATATCAGACCCAGGGGAAGATTTGGTTCGCATGTGCTATGAAGCAGGTATTGAAGTAACTTCTCTGCCAGGTCCTGCAGCATGTATTACAGCGCTGACTTTATCAGGGCTGCCAACCAGAAGATTTGCCTTTGAAGCTTTTTTGCCATCGGATAAAAAAGAGCGTCAGGCGGTGCTTGCCGAGCTTGTAAATGAGACGAGAACGATTATTTTATACGAAGCACCTCATAGATTACTAAAGACCTTAAATGAGCTTTTAGAGGCACTGGGAAACCGTAAGATGACACTGTGCCGTGAACTTACCAAAAAGCATGAGACAGCCTTTGTATCGACCATAGCAGATATACTAAAATTCTATGAAACACAGGAACCAAAAGGAGAATGTGTGCTCGTTATTGAAGGAAAGAGCCGAGAGGAGCTTGTGCAGGAAGAACGTGCCAGATGGGAAGAGATGACCATCGAAGAACACATGGAAGTGTATTTGAGCCAGGGCATGGACAAAAAAGAAGCCATGAAAGCTGTAGCGAAAGACCGTGGAGTATCGAAACGCGATATTTATCAGGCACTCTTATAAAAAAGAGGTAGTAATTGAAGAAGCATTTTAGAGTATTAATGTTATGGAAAGTGAGATGAGCATTTTGGAAAAAACTTTTGATCTTTCACAATTTGATGAATATAGAGAAGATAACAGAAGAGAAGTGAAAAAAGCCAATAGTGGTCTTCCAATGTCGTTATGGGATACTTATTCTGCTTTTGCCAATTGCTATGGTGGTGTGATTATCCTTGGTGTCAAAGAGGAAAACGATGGTAGTTGGAGAACTACCGGTCTTCAAAATGCATCCAAGCTTCGCAAGGACTTCTGGGATACAATTAATAATCCCAAGAAAGTAAATATTAATCTTCTGTCTGAGGATGATGTGCAAACGTATGAAGTTGGTGAAAATAAAGATGTTATCTTGGTTATTTCTGTGCCTATGGCAAAGCGCGAACAGAAGCCGGTGTACATTAACAATGATATTTTTAATGGTACTTTCCGCCGTAACTATGAGGGGGATTATCATTGTACCAGGTTACAAGTAAAGAGCATGCTTCGTGACCAGACAGAGCGCACTATTGATATGGAAGTACTTGATAAGGTTCCTATGGAAGACTTGAATTATGATACGATACATGGCTATCGTAACAGTCATCGTTCTTTAAAAGAGGGACATCCTTTTGAACGTTTAAGCGACCATGAATATTTGAGAAGTATTGGTGCGGCTGCAATTTCTGATGAAGATGGTAAATTGCATCCTACTGCAGCAGGCATGCTGATGTTTGGCAATGAGTATAATATTGTACGTTACTTTCCGGAATATTTCTTGGACTACAGAGAAGAGATGGACCCTACTACACGTTGGAGTGACAGGGTGCAATCTAGTTCTGGGGAATGGTCTGGAAATGTGTGTGACTTCTATTTCAGAGTTTATAACAAAATTATCAAAGAGATTAAGGTTCCTTTCAAAATGGCTGGTGGCGAGCGCATTGACGATACTCCAGTACATAAGGCGCTTCGCGAAGCCTTGGCAAACTGCCTGATAAATGCAGATTATCATGGCGTACGTGGGGTTGTTATTCGTAAAGAGCCAGATAAAATAGTCTTGGCAAATCCTGGTTATGTCAGAACAGGTAAAAAGCAGATGCGTCTTGGTGGTGAATCGGATCCAAGAAACAAGGCGCTTATGAAAATGTTTAATCTAATTAATATTGGTGAACGTGCAGGAAGTGGTGTGCCAAATATCTTTAATGTATGGGAAGATGAAGGATGGGAAGAGCCAGTGATTGAGGAAAGATTTGATCCGGATAGAACGGTACTGTCGCTTTATTTTAAGAAAAAAGTGTCAGAAAAAAGTGCCAGTAAAAAAGTGTCAGAAAAAAGTGTCAGTAAAAAAGTGACGGTAAAAACACAAGCACACTATGACATGATTCTTTCCTTTATGGAGGATGATGTATGGTATAAAGCGAGTGAATTGGTTGATGTTTTGGGTGTTAAGGAAACAAGAACTAAAACACTGCTTAGAGCACTTGTTGAAGTAGGCGCGCTTGTAGATAATGGGGCTATTAAAGGGCGAAAATATAAAAAGAAATAAAGTTATAGTGAAAGAACCAGAAATCATGAAGATTTCCGGTTCTTTTTTTTTACAGGGCGTATCTGCATGATCTTGCAGAAAATAATGGCGACAATCGTATTTACAAATGTGGCGGCAATGGCAGGTCCGATCACCGCAGATGGATTGACACTGCCATATTGCTGGCGATAGGCGATGATACTGATTGGAATTAATTGTAGGGAAGAAATATTGATGATTAAAAAAGTACACATTTCATCAGAGGCAATGTGCGAAGGATTTTGGCGTTCTTTTTCTAAATTTTCCAGTTCTTCCATTGCTTTTAGTCCGGTAGGAGTGGCGCCCCAGTTGAGTCCTAAGAAGTTTGCAATAAAGTTTAAAGAAATATGTTCTACAGCAGGGTGATTCTTTGGAAGTTTGGGAAATAGATATGCAATTAGTGGTCGAATGGCTTTGGTAGCAGAAGTGATGACACCGGAAGATTTTGCGATTTCCATAAGACCGGTCCAAAGTGTTAGAACGCCGGCTGTCGTAATACAAAGAGAAATTGCTTCTCCGGCAGCAGAGAGTGCCGCATCACTGACAGCCAGAATATTTCCTGTAAAAGCACCATATAAGATGCCAATCAAAAGTATCCCTGCCCATAAATAGTCCATAGATTCTCCGAGAAGAGGTTTTTATAGTCTATGAGAAAAAAACTACAGATATACAAAAATAATTTTTTAAGGATTTCTTAATTTTACAAAGATGATTGTGAAATGATTGTCGAATTATAAAGTCACATTGTATAATAATTACATAAGAAAAACGTGCGAGGAGGGCAAGATTATGTTAAAGGCAAAAGATTTTAGATATTACGCGCGGGAAAGTTTAAGAGGACGCTGGCTTAAAGCGGGCGGCGCAGGATTGGTTGCAGGACTATTGGGAGGAGCCATCAGCAGTGGCTGGAGTTCAGGGTCCTCGGGTAGTGGGGCAGAATCCGGAAGCAGTGCAGCAGGTACGGATATGTTAGCTTCTCTTGGTTCCGGTCCGGATGTTCCACCGATACTTCTAGCAATTCTCATGGGAGTAGGTTTGGTGCTGCTTCTTTGGGCGATTGTCATTCTTGTGATTGGTGGTGCCACTACCTTAGGCTATGCAAAATATAATTTAAATCTTGTAGATGATAAGAATCCGAAACTAAAAGATATTTTTTCTCAGTATGACAGACTAGGAACAGGCTTTGGAATGCAGTTTTTCAGAGGATTATTCACATTTTTATGGTCATTGCTGTTTGTAATTCCTGGAATTATTGCAAGCTACAGCTACTACATGACACCGTTTATTTTGTGTGAGAGACCGGATATGACGTCAAGAGAAGCGATTAGAGAGTCAAAAGAACTGATGAGAGGCAATAAATGGAGACTTTTCTGTCTGGAAATTAGCTTTATCGGATGGGAGCTTTTAGCATCCGGAGTCATGGGGGTAGTGATTATGCTGATCATGACACCAATGATTATGGCAGATGGCGCATCTGCAGATGCTATCATTGTACCAGTGTTGGTAATTCTTTTGGTGGTGTTGATCATATTTGTAATCGTTTTAAGCCTGACTTTATCACCATACATTACGGCATCCATTGCGGTATTCTACCGTGAGATTAGTGAAGGAAGATACAGCAATCCGCATGTTGAATTAGAAGGTGATGTAACCTGGCAGACATACGAAGAAGTGAACTTTGAGGAACCTAGTTAATAGGTTCCTTTTTTCATGCATATAATGAGAAAAAGCCCGGAGTATGAATGAAACTGCTGACATATCTATCGGAATTTATGATTCCGTTTTTGATCTTTTATATTGTACTTATGGGAATTTGTGCAAAAAAGAATGTTTACGAAGACTTTATGAAAGGTGCAAAGGATGGATTAGAGCTGGTATTTAAAATTATGCCGACCATGATTGCCATGCTGGTAGCAGTGAATGTGCTGCGTGCTTCCGGATTTTTAGAGTTTCTGGGCAGTTTGCTGACACCTTTGGCAGAGAAAATTAATTTTCCTGCACCGCTGTTACCTCTTTCCATTATCAAAATATTTTCCAGTTCCGGTGCTACAGGGCTTCTTTTGGATTTGTTCAAGGAATATGGTGTGGATTCTCAGATTGGAAAAATAGGTTCTCTCATATTATCCAGTACAGAGACGATTTTTTATACAATGTCTCTCTATTTTGTTACTGCAGGGATTAAAAAGACGCGGTATACGCTGGCAGGGTGTTTGATATCTACTTTCTCTGGAATTGTGGCAAGTGTGCTGCTGGCACCAAGATTCTAGAGATTTACGACAAAAGTTAAATAAATTTAATTTTTCTTCCAAGGTACTTGATTTTATTTTAAACATGATGTAATATTACAACATCAACACATAGTATTTAAAACTACATCGTATAATATAAATGAAATCAAAGAGGAGGAAATGAAATGAATGTTAGAATTAAGGACCCGGGAAGCGCAATTACTCATTTTATAGGAATGATGATGGCAGTATTTGCATCTACACCATTATTAATTAAAGCAGCAAGACAGCCGGATCAGATTCATATGATTGCACTTGGCATTTTCATTACCAGTATGATCTTACTTTATGCGGCAAGTACCTTATATCACACATTAGATTTGTCTGAAAAAGTAAATAAACGACTGAAAAAGCTTGACCATATGATGATTTTCGTATTGATTGCAGGAACCTATACACCAATTTGCATCATTGCGCTGCCACAGCCACTGGGGATTCAGCTGCTGGCACTTGTATGGGGAATTGCATTACTTGGAATTGTCGTGAAAATGTTCTGGGTGACCTGTCCGAAATGGTTTTCCTCTGTGTTATACATCAGCATGGGCTGGACATGTGTTCTTGCATTTACGCAGATTTTAAACAGTCTTCCTGGAGCTGCTTTTGGCTGGCTTTTGGCAGGCGGTATCATTTATACTATTGGCGGTGTCATTTATGCACTGAAGCTTCCAATCTTTAATGCAAAGCATAAATATTTTGGTTCTCACGAAATTTTCCATCTGTTTGTGATGGGAGGCAGTGTATGTCACTTTATTGTGATGTATGTATTTGTGGCAGGGATGCCGTTATCGATTCTTTAAAAGTTAAAGGCTGGGTAATTCCAGCCTTTTCGTATTTATAAAAAAGAAAAACACCGTCTGGCCGGACGATGTTTTTTCTTTTTTAGGAGAGATTAGGATTTTATAGTCAAACGATTTTCATCGTCTATGAATCGAGGGAGTGGAGGGCATTTCACCCTCCAAGTGTTATGAATGAAATACTGATATGTATTTGCTACAGTTATAATATAGCAAGTATTTGTGTCAAAAATATGTCGGGACTCTAAAGTAATTCTAAAAATAATTAAGAATTTATTTAGATTTTTGGTACTTTTCTAAAATTACAGATTTTTTTGATAAAAAGCGACAAGAAGATTGACAGTTTTCTATGACTGTGATTATATTAATATATGAACAATTAATCATGTGTTTAAATATTAATTCGAGGAGGAATCCTATGAGTACAAAAATATATATGTTGGAAAACTTGGGTTGTGCCCATTGTGCAGCCAAGATGGAGGAAAAGATTGGTGAGCTTTCCGGCATTACAGAAGCAACGATCACCTTTGCAACCAAGCAGTTGCGCGTGACTGCAGAGGAACCAGATACTTATCTAGAGGAGATTCGAAAAATCTGCAGCGCTATTGAGTCTCAGGTGAAGGTAGAACCAAGAGATATTAGAGTTCGGGAAGCTGTAAAAGAAGAAAATCAAGAGAAAACAAAAAAAGACCTGGGAGATCTGCCGGTAATCATTGCTGGTGCAATTCTCTTTCTTATTGGAAATGTGTTGAATCATCTACATATGGATGTAGCAGGACTTGTGGTTTTTGTTGCTGCTTATCTGATTCTTGGTGGAAAAATTCTTTTGGAAGCAGGCAGAAATATTTCTCATGGACAGATTTTTGATGAAAATTTCCTCATGTGTATTGCAACCATCGGAGCGTTTGTGATTCAGGAATATCCGGAAGCTGTAGGTGTCATGCTGTTTTACCGTATTGGTGAATATTTTGAAGAAAAAGCAGTGGAGAGAAGTCGCAGCCAGATTATGGAAGCGGTGGATTTAAGACCGGAAACAGTGCATCTGATGATGGGAGAAGAAGCAGTGGAAATTGCTGCAGAAGAGGCGAAGGTTGGAGACATCCTTCTGATTCGTCCAGGCGACCGTATTCCGTTGGACGGTGTGGTAGTTTCGGGAGAGAGCCGTATTGATACATCTCCAATTACAGGAGAGCCAGTTCCGCTAGCAGTTAGAAATGGAAGTAAAGTTACTTCCGGATGTGTCAATACTTTGGGGCAGCTTCTTATGCGTGTGGAAAAAGCATTGTCAGAGTCTATGGTTACAAGAATTCTGGATTCTGTGGAAAATGCAGCGGCAAGTAAACCAAAGCTGGACCGATTTATTACCAGATTTGCAAAGATTTATACACCGATTGTTATTTGCCTTGCAGTTGCGACAGCGATTTTACCATCAATTGCAACCGGTGACTGGAATTACTGGATATACACAGCGCTTACATTCCTTGTTATGAGTTGTCCATGTGCCCTTGTATTAAGTGTACCACTGGCATTCTTTTCCGGAATTGGTGCAGGTTCTAAAGAAGGTATTTTATTCAAAGGCGGCGCATCCTTAGAGTTTTTAAGTAAGATTGGAGCAGTTGTCATGGACAAAACAGGTACCGTGACCAAAGGAAATTTCCAGGTACAGGAAATCGTAACTACATGGAAATATTCTGCGGATGAATTGCTTCGTATTTGTGCAAGTTGTGAGCAGCGCTCTACGCACCCGATTGCGGAGAGCATTGTTAAAGCGGCTCATGAAAAAGATTTTACTCTGGATCGTCCGGTGATGTTAAAAGAAATTGCAGGCCGTGGAGTCAGTGCCTTTTTGCCACAGGGAAGAGTTTACTGTGGAAACCAGAAATTGTTAGAAGAAAATGGAATCCCAGTTTCGGTAAAAGAAGAGGAAATTGCAGGCTCTGTTGTGTTTGTTGGTATTGATGGAAGATTTGCAGGATATTTTGTTATTTCCGATACGATTAAGAACGATGCAAAATCAGCAATGATACATTTAAAAGAAATGGGTCTTGGAACAGTAATGCTTACCGGTGATGAAAAGGTAAGTGCAGAGGCGGTTGCGCAAGAAGTCGGAATCGAAAAAGTCTATGCAAAATTACTGCCGCAGGAAAAACTGGAAACATTGCAGAAACTGCGTACAGAATATGGTTCTGTGATGTTTGTCGGAGACGGAATCAATGATGCACCGGTACTTGCAGGGGCGGATGTAGGCGCGGCTATGGGAAGCGGTGCAGATGCAGCCATTGAAGCGGCAGATGCGGTATTTATGACCTCCAGTGTGGAATCTATTCCGGAAGCAATCCGTATTGCGAAAGATACAAATCGTATTGCAGTTCAGAATGTGGTCTTTGCATTGGCAGTAAAAGTATTTGTGATGATTCTTGGACTTTTAGGGCATGCCAATATGTGGATGGCGGTGTTTGCCGACACCGGAGTTGCCATGATCTGTGTTATGAATTCTATCAGAGTACTTTATAAAAAATAGTAGGAGGAATATCGGTTATGAGTGAAGAGCATGTATTCCATCATGATATAGAAACATTATATAAATTAGCAGATTTGTTTAAAATATTTTCAGATTCCACCCGTATCAGAATCCTGGATATTTTGATCAAAGGAGAGCTTTGCGTGCAGGATATTGCAGATGCGCTGGAAATGACACAGAGTGCGATTTCTCATCAGCTTCGAGTATTGAAGCAGGCACATCTGGTAAAGTCCAGAAGAGAAGGAAAGACCATTTATTATTCACTGGCAGATGACCATGTCATGACGATTATGGCACAGGGTCTCGAGCACGTTTGGTGTAAGTAAAAAAAGCACATCGGATTTTCCGATGTGCTTTTAAAATTCAGATTAGTCTGTTGTGTAGTTGTCAAAGTATCCCTGGATAAGGATGATAGGTGTACCTTTATCTCCGGAACCGGATGTTAAGTCACATAAAGATCCAAGAAGGTCTGTTAACTGTCTAGGTGTTGTTCCCTGAGAAGCCATATTACCAACTAAGTTATCCTGTTTTGCTTTGATACTGTTAGAAATTGCTTCTTTTAATTCTGCACCGCTAAGGTTTGCAAAATCATTATCAGCAAGGTATTTTAATTTTAATTCGTTTGGTGTACCGATAAGTCCATCTGTAAATGCTGGAGAAACAACCGGGTCAGCAAGTTCCCAGATTTTTCCCTGTGGATCTTTGAAAGCACCATCGCCGTAAACCATAACTTCGATCAGCTTGCCAGTTTTTTCTAAGAAAGAAGACTGGATATCAAGAACTAAATCTTTACATTCGTTAGGGAATAATTTGATCTTATCTTCAGTTGCTTTGTTTGATCCTAAAAGACCGTATTTTGTATTGTAGCCGCTTCCGTTTACAGGAGCATTTAAAATGTCATCAAGACCGAGAACAACTTTTGCACCAGCTGCTTTTAAGATACGTTTTGTACGTGCTCTTGTGTGAATATCACATGTGATGATGCAGTCTGTGTAGTCGAGAATTGTTTTTGCCTGATTTGCGAAAATGATTTCAACTTCAGCGCCTTCTTCTTTTACGATGTTTCCATAGTAATCTACATAGTCAACACCTGTAAATTCATGAATGTTTTCGCCGAATAATTCGCGGTATCTTTCTAATGTTAAAACATCAGAATATGGGTTAATACCTGCTTCGTCAATCTGATCGTAAGTTAATAATGCGTTACCAACTTCATCACTTGGGTAGCTGAGCATGAGAACAACTTTTTTACATCCTCTTGCAATACCTTTTAAGTTGATAGCAAAACGGTTTCTGGATGTGATTGGGAAAATAACACCAACTGTTTCACCGCCAGTTTTTGCTTTTACGTCAGCTGCGATTGCATCAACAGATGCATAATTACCCTGTGCACGAGCAACGATAGATTCAGTAATACCTACCACGTCACGGTTACGAAGTTCAAAGCCTTCGCTTTCAGCTGCTTCTAATACACTATTTACTACGATATCAGCAAGGTTGTCACCTTCACGAATGATTGGGCAACGAACACCTCTTGATACTGTTCCGATTTTTCTTTCCATACATTTATCCCACCTTTGGTAAATTGAATACATATTTACTATAACATATTTTCGTCAAAAAAAAAGATATTATTCTTACTAAATCAAGGTTTTTTTATAAAAAATCCTTATAAAATAAGGGAAAATCGGCTGATTTTCTCTTGAAATGACAAATATGGAATTATTCTACGTCTTCAACTTTTTTGTCTAATGGTTTTTCCAGTACTGCAGGGTTTAACATAAATCTGCGGAGTTTACGAAGGGACAGCGCAAAGTAGAGTCCGTCGCAGAATCGTTCATCGGAAACAAGACCGAATCCCATTTCTTTTTGCGTCGTAATTTCGTTCCCTTTTACGACCGGAACCTGCTTTTCTTTGCCCATCGCAAAGAAAAGACCTGTAGTGCCAAAGTTGTATGTATGATGATAAATGTGATTGATTCCCAGTGATTTTAAATTTGTCACAAAGAAGGATGTGTGGAATGGGCTTAATTCCACAATTGCCTTTGGCATGATGTTGTGCTTATCCATCCACATTAAAGTGTTTACGACAAATTTGATCAATGGACCAGGAATTTTTTTCATTAATGTACGAAGAAGCTTGTCAGTATCGTTTTCTCCCTTACGATTGATGGTTTCATTAGCGATTGCTTCGTTGATTTTTTCAGCGATTTCCAGAATTGTTTCTGTACCTTCAAAGCAAAGTTTAATGGTAGTTCCAACGCTTTCATCGCGAAGTGTCGGGTGTACCACAAAGCTTACCCAGATTTTAGGTCTGGCGTAGATTTTACCGTTCATGCAGAAACGGTTTAATTGTGGACGAAGTGCGATAAGACGCACAACAGCGGCAATGATGATATGCATGTAGCCTAAAGAAATGCCTTCTGCAGCTTTTTCTTTGATATAGACATCCCAAGGTTCGCAAGCGAAGGAATCCTCGTACATATTCATGGAATCGGTACGGGTCTTCATGATGTAAGGCATGATCATCTGCATCGGTTCTAGGTTTTGAATGGCACGGCCATCAGGTCGTTTGTTGAACATAGTTTCCCCCGTTAAAATAGTATTTCATTCATTGTTTATAAAGTTTATAAAAATTTTATATTTCTCTAAGATTATAGGGGATTTGGTCGAAAAGTGCAACAAAAAAGGATGAACCGCATAGGATTCATCCCTTTTATTTAAGAGGCTATTATATTTGTTACCTATTAACCTTTAGGGGATTAATAAGGGTGGACCGATTCTTAACCAAAGTATCTTTCTAAGAGACCCTGGAATGCTTTGCCGTGTCTAGCTTCATCTCTAGCCATTTCATGAACTGTGTCATGGATTGCATCGAGGTTTAAGTCTTTCGCACGTTTTGCAAGATCGAATTTACCAGCTGTAGCGCCGTTTTCTGCTGCAACTCTCATTTCGAGGTTTTTCTTTGTGCTTGCTGTAACAACTTCGCCTAATAATTCAGCGAATTTTGCTGCGTGTTCTGCTTCTTCGTAAGCTGCTTTTTCCCAGTATAAACCGATTTCTGGATATCCTTCTCTATGAGCTACTCTAGCCATTGCAAGGTACATACCAACTTCTGAACATTCGCCTTCGAAGTTTGCTCTTAAGTCCATGATGATGTCTTCTGGAGCGCCTTCTGCTACACCAACAACGTGTTCAGCTGCCCATGTCATGCCTTCTTCCTGTTTGTTGAATTTTTCTGCTGGAACTTTACATACTGGACATTTTTCTGGAGCTGCATCTCCTTCGTGAACGTAACCACATACTGTACATACATATTTTGCCATAATTTTAATCTCCTTTTTTATATATTATTTTTATTAAGTTCTTTTTACTTCGGTAATAATAGTAATTATTACTGATTTTAGTATACCATATTTTTTCCGGTTGTCAATACTATTTTATATGATTTTTTCTTTTTTATGATTTTTTGATACATGCTGCGCAGGTACCGCTAAAATCTAAATTTGTCTGTTCGATAATGCCGCCAAAATGCATTGGCAGGAGTCCTGAAAAATCAGGTTCCTGTTTAAATTCCAGGTCTTCCACACATCCGCAGCAGTTGCAGGTGAAGTGGTAATGAGGCATGGTGTTTGCATCGAATCTGTCCGGTCCGTTGCAGGTGATTTTTCGAATCTCACCGATCTCTGAAAGAAGAGATAAATTTCTATAGACTGTGCCTAAGCTAATATGAGGAAATTCTTCTCTTACATGGGCATATACCATGTCGGCAGTGGGGTGATCTTTGCGCCCCATAAGAAACTCTTTGATACAGTCTCTTTGGCGGCTGTGCTTTAATGCTGCCATAAAATCCTCCTTTCTTAAATTGAAAACAATAATTATTACTGATATTAGTATAAAAGAAAAAAGGGGTTTTTGCAACCCCTTTTTTGAAAAATTTTACATTATTTTAACTTATAAAGAATTTCTTCAAAGCATACGCCATCATTTAATGGAATGTCATATTCGATGGATTTTAAAATACATTTTTTTATAAATAAAGAAGCTTTTCGCACGGAAGTGTAAAATTCCACGCCGTTGACTGCATCTGCTGCGACAATGGAGGAGAAAATGTCGCCGGTACCGCAGCGAGAGGTTCCCACTCGGTGAGTTTTTTTAATAGAAGGTTCTCTTCCTGTTTCATAGCAGTAGTTTGCAACATAAGAGCCCTGTGGAATACCGGTGATAACGATTTTCTTTGCTCCCATTTCTTCTAACTTTCTTGTCAATTCTGCCAGCTCTTTTAATTTCCATTTCTTTTTATAAGGTGTATCAGTTAAGATACAGGCTTCTGTCAGATTTGGGGTGATAATGTCTGCATATGGAACCAGATGTTTCATTTTCTGACAAAGCTCTTCTGTGTAAGTTGTATATGGAATGCCATCATCCCCCATGATCGGGTCTAAGATGACAATTGTATTTTCGGACTTGAAATATTTGAAAAAATTTTGTACAATCTCGATTTGTCTGGCTGAACCTAAAAATCCGGAACAGATTCCGTCAAAGGTAAGACCAAGCTTTTTCCACTCTTCAATATAAGGAATCATCTGCTCCGTAAAGTCTTCAAAAAAGAAGCTGTCATAAGCAGTGTGATTGCTGAAAATAGAAGTAGGAACCGGGCAGCACTGTACTTTCATATGAGAAATGATCGGCAGTTCTACCGCAATAGAGCAGCGGCCAAAACCGGACATATCATTGATGATTGCGATTTTCTTTTGCTTGTTACGATCAGGCATTTTAGTTTTCCTTTCCACTCTTATCCATAAGAGTAGTATAGGGAAAAACCGGCTTTCCCACAACAGCCAATTTGTAAAAAATGAAACGGCCAATTTCTTAAGATTATTGTTAATTTTTACAATAGGTTGACAATAATAAGCGAAATTGTTATGATTAACGTAATATTTTTGTAATAAACGTAATAAATTTTAAAGAATTGAGGTACGCATGAAAAATAAATTTCTGATATATACATTGGCAGTCGTGGCAGTGCTTTCCTTAAGCAACATTGAGTCCAAGGCTGCACCTTTAAGTCTGGGAAGCAGTGCAGGGATTGCCTCCGCACTGGAAACCTACGAAGCAAATACAATTAATGCTGATGTAAAGATTAAAGAATATCTTGATACTGCAGCAGTGACAAAAAATATCTGTATCGCAAAAGTCAATGATTATGTCAATGTAAGAAAAGGTCCAAGCGAGGAAGAAGAAATCGTAGGAAAGTTATACGATAAATCTGCAGGACAGGTTCTGGAAGAAGTAGATGGATGGTATAAAATTTCCTCCGGCTCTATTGAAGAAGGATTTGTAAAAAAAGAATATGTGGTAGTTGGTACAGAAGCAGAAGAACTTGCCAAAGAAGTTGGTACAAGAATGGCTACTGTTATCACACAGACACTTCGTGTTCGTGAAGAAGCAGGTACTGATAGTGCAATCTTAGGTCTGATTCCGGAAGGTGAAGAACTGGTTGTAAAAGAAGAGGTAGAAGGCTGGGTTAAGGTTTCTATCGAAGAAGGTGATGGATGGGTATCCATCGACTATGTAACACTTCGTACTGATTATGTTCAGGCTGAATCAAAAGAAGAAGAACAGGCACGTCTGGAAAAAGAAGCAGCAGCCAGAAGAGCAGCAAATGCGGCAGCAGCGAAGAAGACAGGTTCCGGAAGTCAGGTAGTTGGTAACGGCGGCGGTTCATCTTCAGGACGTGCAGTTGCAAACTTTGCAAGTCGTTTTGTTGGTAATCCTTATGTATACGGTGGTACAAGCTTAACAAATGGTGCGGACTGCTCAGGATTCGTTATGAGTGTTTATACAAACTTTGGTGTATCTTTACCACATTCCTCAAGTGCGCTGCGAAGCGTAGGATACGGTGTATCTTTAGCAGATGCACAGCCGGGTGATATTATTTGTTACTCCGGTCACGTTGGTATCTATGTTGGCAACAATACAATTGTTCACGCAAGTACAGCGAAAACAGGTATTAAATATACATCTCCTGCAAACTACAGACAGGTTCTTGCAGTAAGACGTATCTTCTAATTTCATAATGAAAAAGATCATTTGCAGGGCTGATAGAAAATATCAGTCCTGTATTTTAATTTATGCTAAAATCAGATAAAATAAAAAAGAAGAACATTACAGCGGAGGAAACGACAATGGAAAAAGTGAAATTGATCGCATTGGATATGGATGGAACATTGTTCAATAATCAGGGAGAAATATCCCAAAAAGATAGAGAGACATTAAAGAAAGCAACAGAATCCGGTGTTGCGGTAGCAGTTGCCACAGGAAGAGCTTATTCAGAGCTTCCGATCGAAATGCTTTATGAGGTGGGGATTCATTATGCGATTACCGGAAATGGTTCGGCAGTGTATCGTTTACCAAATAAAGAATGTGTTTTCTCTGACTGTCTGGACAATGATGTGGTTTGTGACATTATCAGAGAATTAAAACAACTGGATATTTATTATGATATTTATGTGGAAGGGCTGGTATATTGTCCGAAATCTGTCTGTCATAATATTAGAAAAATGGATATGCCGGAATCGTTACATGAGCATATCAAGAGAACAAGAATTGTTGTGGAAGATTTGGAAGATTTTATCAGAAGCTGTGGAAAATCGGTGGAGAAAACAACGCTTAATTTTGCATATCTGGAAGATGGAACCTGTCTTGGCAAAGCGGAAAGTGCAGCAATTTTAGACCGATATCCACAGGTAGAATATTTATCCGGAGGATTTCATAACTGGGAATTTACAAGAGCCGGTGTTAATAAAGGAACCGGACTTCGATTTTTAGCAGAACGTCTGGGCGTGCCGATGGAGCTTACCATGGCATGTGGAGATTCTGAGAATGATTTATCCATGCTAAAAGCGGCACATGTGGCAGTAGCCATGGAAAATGCGAAACCGGCAGTCAAAGAAGCGGCAACTTTTATTACCCTTTCCAATGAAGAAAGCGGTGTTGCCTACGCGGTGGAAAAGTTTATATAAGTTATCCCCATTTATCCACATTTTCCACATGGAGGGTGTGGATAAATTTTGTGGATGGAAAAGTGAAAATCAGCAGTTTGCACAATCGAAAAAAATTGTCGAAAAAAAATGCCCAAACTTTCAAAAAATGAAAAAAAGTTATCCACATTCAAAAATGTGGAAAATCTGGCAAAATCCCATTTATCAACCGAGTTATCCACTTTATCCACATAAAAAAATCGAAATATTAACAGTTTACATAGTTTTTTTCGAAACAAGTGTTTTGTGTATTTTTGATAAAGTTGATAAATGTGGATATCTATTTTGAAAAAATTGTTGACTTTTTCAATGTCAAAAAATGAGAAAATGGGTTGTAAATTGTCAGAAAATTTAGAAAAATATCAACACTTTTCAATTGTGGTTATTTGTTGTAGAATGTGGATATTGAAAAGACAAGGAGAACAACATGCGTTTAAGAAATATTAAAGGCTCCAGAGAAGTAATCGGAGCAAGTGATTATGTAGTACATGAGGAAGAAACCAAAGCCGGAACATGGCATGAGATTTTTGGAAATGACAACCCTCTTTATATTGAAGTTGGGATGGGGAAAGGTCAGTTTATTATGGAACTGGCAAAGCGTCATCCGGAAAATAATTATGTAGGAATCGAAAAATACAGCAGTGTTCTGCTTCGTGCATTAGAGAAAATGGACAAAGAAGAAACTCCGCTTCCAAACCTTGTATTTATCCGTATGGATGCTGAAAATATTGAAAAAGTATTTGCAGAAGGAGAGGTTGATGGTATCTACTTGAATTTCTCTGATCCATGGCCAAAGGACCGTCATGCGAAGAGACGTCTGACAAGTACAACATTTTTTGGAAGATACAATAAGATTCTGAAAAAAGACGGTAAAGTGGAATTTAAGACAGACAACCGTCCGTTGTTTGAGTTTTCTTTAGAGTCTGTAAAGGAAGCCGGATGGAATCTTTTGGAATATACCTTTGACCTTCATCACCATGAAACCATGAACGAAGGAAACATCATGACAGAATATGAAGAAAAATTTTCTTCTCAGGGAAATCCAATCTGTAAATTGATTGCGGACCGATAAAAAAGAAAAAAATTTAAAAAAGTACTTGCATTTTTCAAAGTGTCTGTATATAATAACATTTGCGTTGAAAAATGCATAAAAATGCGCCTTTAGCTCAGTTGGTAGAGCACCTGACTCTTAATCAGGGTGTCCAGGGTTCGAGCCCCTGAAGGCGCATTGAAGTATCGTTTTAAGTCGGAGAACTTGGGGCGGTGCTTTTTTTATGCCAAAATTCAATAGAATAATTTCGGATGAATCCGGAAAAATATGATAAATAATTAGGAGAAATTATGCAGCAGGAAGTAAGACAGGAAAATAAAATGGGCGTTATGCCGGTTCCAAAACTGATCATTACCATGTCATTGCCAATCATGGCATCCATGCTTGTGCAGGCATTATATAATATCGTAGACAGTGTGTTTGTTGCGCAGATCAGTGAAAATGCATTGACAGCCGTTTCTATGGCATTCCCGCTTCAGAACTTGATGATTGCGGTTGCAACGGGTACTGCAGTAGGTATTAATGCATTGCTTTCAAGAAATCTGGGGGCAAAAGATTTTAAAAAGGTAAACCAGATCGCGAATCATGCAATCTTTTTGGCAGTGTTAAGTTATCTTGCATTCTTGGTCATTGGATTTTTCGGGGCAGAAGCATTTTTTAGAAGCCAGACAGACATTGAGGAGATTATTGTTTATGGAACAGAATATACAAGAATCTGTCTTTGCTTAAGCATTGGACTGTTTATTGCGATTTTCTGTGAAAGAATGCTTCAGTCAACAGGTAAGACCGTATATTCTATGTATTCCCAGGGAGCCGGAGCTATTACAAATATTATCATGGACCCGATTTTGATCTTTGGGATGTTTGGATTTCCGGAGATGGGAGTTGCAGGTGCGGCTTATGCCACAGTTTTAGGACAGATTGTCAGCGCCATCGTTGGAGCGACCTTAAATCAGAAGAAGAATAAAGAAATCACCATTCAGTTAAAAGGATTCCGTCCGGATTTCAAACTGATCAAACAGATTTATGGAATCGGTATTCCATCGATTATTATGGCATCCATCGGTTCTGTGATGAACTATGGTATGAACCGTATTTTATTAGGATTTACATCCACTGCCACAGCGGTATTTGGTGTATACTTTAAGCTTCAGAGCTTTATCTTTATGCCGGTATTTGGTTTGAACAATGGGGTAATTCCTGTGGTTGCTTACAACTATGGTGCGGGAAATAAAGAACGTGTGTTAAAAGCGATTAAGACAAGTGTTGTGATCGCATTGATCATTATGACAGCGGGAGTGATTGTATTCCAGACAATTCCGGATGTGCTCTTAAAGATGTTTGATGCATCAGAAACCATGCTCTTTATCGGTGTTCCGGCACTTCGTGTAATCAGCTTAAGCTTTATCTTTGCAGCGATCGGTATCGCCTGCTCCAGTGCATTCCAGGCGCTTGGTTATGCATTTTATAGTATGCTTATGTCCATTGTAAGACAGCTTGGCGTGCTTTTGCCGGTGGCATATTTGTTTTCTTTAACAGGAGAAGTCAGACTGGTATGGTTTGCTTTTCCGATTGCAGAGCTGGTGGCAATTATCCTCTGTGCATTTTTCATGGCTTATATTAATAAAACTGTTATACAAAAAATTGGGACTCAAAACTAGAGTCCCAATAGTTCGTTAATTTCTTTTTTTGCATAGGAGAGTGCTCCCATTTCGTTGGCGGCAGTCTCCATTTTTTCTTTTAAGGTCTGTTGAAGTTCTGTGTCTTTTTCCTGAACAGCCAGTTTATAATCAATGGCAGCTTCATAATATCTTGCAATGGCATAGCATTCTTTCATGGTATCGGTGGCTTTGACATCGGATACCAGATTTCTATGGTAGGATTCCACCAGATCTCCGTATCTTCCGTCTTCCAGTGCATAGATAAAAGAATCTTCAGATACGGTGTAGAGTCTCATTCCATCTGCCATTTCAAAAATGCCCATGACGGTAAATAAAATGGTAAAGAAGGCAAGGATGACAATGATGATGGTGGTTACCGTTTGGAAGGTTTTACTCATGTGCCTCGAACCTCCTTTCAATAAATACCTGTTTTTCAGCAGGAGAGAATTCTTTGAATGAAACCATTTCTTCTTCTGTCATGGAGAATGTCATTTGCAGAAGATTTTCGATTTTCTCTGTCATACGGTCTACGGCATCCAGGTGTCTTTCATCATAAGCGCCGGTTTCATATAACCATTCGTAAGGTTCCCGCTCCAGATATTCATAATGATAATCAAGAGCTTCACACAGGTATTCCAGTGCATTTTCATGCCCGTCTTCCCAGTGTTCTTCCTCTAAAAGTGTCAGTATATAACCGTAAATGCTGCTGTAATTAGAAGCGGCAGTATATACATGTCGGTATTCTTCATATACATCCGGTCCGTATAAAGAACGCTGATCGTAAAGAGCTGCAAAGGAAAGAAAATCTCCTTCTTCTTCATATTGATCTAACAGAGCGCAGTAGGTATCGCTGTTGGCGGCAGCCTGCCATTTGGTTACAGCAGAGGCAATGTCCCAGCTGCTTGCCAGAAATGCAAAACTTAAAATAAGCAGTACGGTCATCACACATAAGATAACAATACGCATGGATTTTCCGGCATTTTCACTGGCGGTTCTTAACACGGAAGAACGGGTTCTTTGGAATTCTCCCGTGAAATGTTTCATATCCTGGCGGTGTTTTATGGCATCAGGATTGGGTGTCCCACAGTAGGGACATTTTTCATCTTCAATAGAGAGATGGGCGTTACAGGATTTACATTTCATAAGCGTTTCTCCTAGTACAGTCTTTTATATATTTTTTTACTGAAATCTTCGATTTCTTCCCAGGAAGGGTATTCATTGGCGTTTAAAAAGTCGTTAAAAGTTTTCTGCTCATCTTCTGTTAAATGAATGGAATCAATGACAGATTCCATTTCATCTTCAAATCCAGATGCCAGAAGCTGGTCGGCTTCATCCATTGGATATCCCTTCTGATAGTAACGATTGGAAATGTAGCAGTAGAACAATTCATGCATATCGAAATCTGAAAAATCATCAGAATTAAGTTTGTCAGCAGATTCTCTGAAGATGCAGAGATTTTCATAGCACATCAAAAATGAATAGTGTTCCCAGTTATAAAAATCAGCATTTTCATTTTCTTCCAGGGAAGTATGATAAAATCTTAGCAGTCCGTCATAATCGCCGGCTTCGTAGTATTCGTCTGCAATGGGAAAGGCTTCTTTGGTAAATAAAAGGACTTCTTTTTCGTCTCTGGAACCGATAGAGTCAAAAGCAAAGGTACTGATTAAAAAGAATAAAACCAGTGCTGCCAAAATCCCACCGATGATCAGAACGATCTTTCGGACTTTTTTTGCCTGAGATTTTAACTCGTTCGCATACATCTCAGGGATAGTTTCATGAAGGTCATCTAACCCTTCTTTTAAAT
>JBGVRS010000090.1:0-2987 GCA_045128635.1 Lachnospiraceae bacterium | reverse complement strand
AAGTTTCCTCTGACCCTCTTTTATCCTATCGTGGTTTTATATAAGCTCATGTTTGCCATGATTTCATGATAAACAGGACTTTCCTTTGAAAGCTCTCCTTCAAAAGTGGCACCGTTTGTATATCTCACTACTGCCAGGACCTTATCTGAAAATTGTGTTTTAACTGTAGTAGTCCCATAGGACAACACACTATCGAACCATGTTTCTCTATGTATTGTGGTCGAGGTGTACACTTGCTCTGTTCCGTCACCTATGAATCTGATTGCATCTATTTCAGCTACTCCAGCCTTCAGTCCGAAATCTATTGACGGATTCAGTTCTGTAAGTTTCTTTATAAATTCCTCCCAGACCCTTTCTTTTCCACCGGTGTTTCTCTTCGCTGTAATGAGTCCTGCCTCTGCTCCAGCCATTATCACACGTACCATATCCTGACCAACAAAGAATGTAAACTCAACTGGCAGCACTGTTAGGAATCCCTTGCTACGCCATTTTGCCTTTATGATGTTTCCCTTCTCTTTGATAACAGTACCATTTATCTGATTGATAGCACCATTTATCATTATCTTCGTTTCCTCAATACATTTCGGTGAGGAAAAGGTAAACACTAACTGCCCCATTTTTGAATTGCCTCCATATCTCTTTAAAAGACTAAATAATATTATACCACGCAATGAAAATAATTTCCATATATAAATAATAAATGGCAGGGCAATCGCACAAAAAACGAACTTATATTTTTGCTTTCTGATAGCCTCATGAAAGATGTCATCTATTCTTCTTCGCCTAAAAAAGCGCAAAAATCCCCCTTCAGCCATAAAAAGCGCAAAAATCCCCCTTCAGCCTCTTGACTTTTTTTTGAAAACTTGGTAAATACTACGATAAGGATATCTTTTCTGACGAACCTATATATTTCATGATCTGCGGGAGATCGTATTTCAGTTCATCAATCAGATATTCTATACTGTGGCCTGGCATGACCCGTTCATGTAGACGGATGATGTTATAGGCCACTTTCCTCATCAGTGCCAGGTTTTCTGTCGCATTTCCCTTTTTGGCGGTGCTCCGGTCTTCCCTGAAAGTATTATCTAAGACCCAATGAAGCGAGTCTTCCACTTTCCAGTGTTCACGGACATAGCGCGCGAATTCTTCTGCCTCCAGCTCCCTGTCTGAAATGTAATAAACCTGTTCAACGGATTCTGTTGTTTTTTCGGGCTCCCCATCGGAACGGTATGTGTTTATCTTCCGATTCCTCCATACTTTCCCAATTGTTACTGCGCTTTGGTAGCCTTTCTCTGTAATACATGAATGGTTCCGGATGGCAAAATACTTCCGCCTCTCTATCCGCCCGTGGCACTGGCAGGTATCCTCAAACACGTCCAGTTCCCCGTCCCTTCTTTCAATGGCATCTTCTATATAAAGCTTCACCTCTTCCAATAGCAGCGCCTGGTTTTCTTTGACTGGCAGTACATAATGCCCTCCCTTTTCCAGGATTACCCGGATGATTTCTTTCTGGGTGCCAATCGCATCGGTCGTTACCGTCACATCCTCCAGTTCCATATACTTCAAGAGCTCCGGTATGGTTGTGATTTCATTCGTCTTGTCACCAACCTTTAGCTGCATCAGTACGGTCTTTGTGGCTGTTTCAAGTGCATTCACGATATAGGGTGTCTTCCCTCCCTGATTTTTCCGGGCTGCCGCCAGTATCCCCTTCCCATCAATTGCTATGTGCGTCCCTTTCCTGTCGGCCAGGCAACTGAACCAGTCGCATACATGGTACATGAGACTCTGCGGCTCTATGATCCGCATAATCCGGGAAAATGTGTCATGCGATGGGATCCCGTTTTTCAAAACAAGGAATTCCTTAAGGCTGTCCCGTTCCTTCTCCAGGCAGTGCGCCATGTTTACAAAGTCTGTTTTCCCAATCAGAAAACCAATTACAATAAGTACCAGTATCTCCACGAAATCATGTTTTTTCCCACGGTTATCCCTTGGGTCTTCCATATGGGAAAGCGCTTCTTTCAGGGAGCGGATTGTCGTGGTCTTATTCGGCCTCCAATTCTATCCCAAGGGAATCCAGCAGGATTCTTTGGTGCTCCAAAACCCTGGAGACCACTTCCCTGTCCTCAAAATACAGAATAAAGATAAGCGACAGTTCTTTGAGTTCTTCCAGTGTGCACGGCAGCATCTGCTTTAGCTTTTCTTCCTGGAGGGACACATTCCGTCTCCCGGCATCCGGTTCACAGTCCCTTAACAGATAGGAGTTCGGGGAGTGCCTTGAAATAATCTTCAGAAGGACATTTTCCCAATCATCACCCAAGGGGGTTTTCCATTTGCTGGGACATAAGGCATATAGCGCCCTGGAAAAACCATATTCACGTACTTCAATGTTCTCCATGGAAACTTTTTTCTTGTTTTTTCTGATTACTCCAGAAGGGGTAATGATCCCAATGTATGTATCCATTGCCTGAGGATATTTCTTTCCAGGCACCCTTTTGGAAGTATGTTTGTAGAGGTAGTATGAATTACCAACCTTTTTAACCGAAGTCCCTTTTTCTCTGAATTGTTTTACCCAGTCCGGATAGTTAGCCATTGTATGTACACTCCTTTCATATAGTATATGTATATTATACAATACAATATGAGAAATGTCACCTTTTAAAGATAGAAAATGTAATCCTTATACAATACAGGGAAGCGCCTTATCAAAGGTCACTTCCCTGTATTAAAATTTATTTTATGCAATTACCCTGTGCTAAATTACATTTAATTTATTATCCAAGTACTTCTCAAACTGCTCCCGCTTAATCTGTGCCCGATTTCCATTCCACAAGATGAAGTTTTCGTCTTTATGCTCAGACACAAACTGACTAAGCTTTTTATATCCGATACCGAAATATTCCGAAGCTTCATTCAAAGTCAATGTGTACTTCATCCACCAGGGCAGTTGCTGTTTCTCTGTCATTGCCATCTTGGTCACCTCCATAAGT
>JBGVRS010000089.1:0-2070 GCA_045128635.1 Lachnospiraceae bacterium | reverse complement strand
AAACGGATAATGGTAATGTATTTACTATAGAAAGATAGCCTGTGAATAAATTATGCTGAGGATGATACGATAATGCTACACACCATCATTGACAATTTAATAATAATTTTGCTAACACTACTATGTGTCTTTAGGTGTAGCAATCCTGCTTTATTTATAATGATAGTCTAAATTATCGTGTGGGTGGAGGAACTTGAACTCTAAATTATCGTGTGGGTCAGGTTTTTCAACAACTCTAAATTATCGTGTGGGTAACAGACGAGAATATAGCACATCAAGTAGCTGTAATGGCTGCCTGATGTGCTATTTTAATTAACTAATCTTTTGTTTTGCAGTATGAACCACGCTTTTTCTGGGATCGTTTACAGCTTGATAGGTTTGCAGACAACCCATACAAGACATCAGGATTGAGTGCATAAACTACACGTTTTCTGAACCGTTCGAAATTACTTATCCCTTTAGATACTGAAAGATAGGTTCTCAGCTTTCCATTTACATTTTCGGTAAATGCGTTGGATAATTTTCGATCATGAAATGGACGGTAAAATGAATTCAAAATCTCTGTTCTCCAGGCAAACAGGATGCCTGTAAATTCTTCAAATTGATGAATTCCACTGCGTTTGAACGCTAAGGCAATTTCATCATACTGGCAAACTGCTTCATCGTAGGAACATTCTGCATTCATTTTGCGGTAACGCTCCTTGAGGTGATACGCTGTAAATAGAACTGGAAAGGCATCAAAAATCATGTCTCGTATATCTCTGCGATTCAATTTCATACGAAAGCGACTGTTGTATACGCGTTCATTGTCTAAATAAACATCGTCTGTGATCAGAAGCCAACTCCACTTTTTAAGCAGATAGTATGCGTTGGAACCATAATCACAGCGATTCATTAAATCGATTCTAAGACGCTCAAAGTTACTGTGCAGGTGCTTAATAACATGAAATGGATCCACAGCAACAATACAGTTTGGAAAGTATGTATTTGCAATCTCTTTGTACGGTTCCCACATATCAATAGTAACGTACTTGACTCTGCAGCGTTCCTCTCGTGGAAAGGATGAAAAGTACAATGCGATATTTGTTTTACTGCGAGAATCCAGTACATCGTACACGGAACGCTGTTCGTTATCGACAAGGATGCATAGGTAGCTGGAATTGCGTTTCGATAATTCTTTGCTATGTAATTCATCAATTCCGAGGCTTACTGGCAGGGGCCTGCGTGGGACCGTGATGTAGGAATCAATATACATGTTTAATTGTGTAGATGAGATATTCAGCTCCTGCGAAATCATATGAAGTGTATAGTTCAGATTGGCCAATAACTTCATAGCGTTTCGGAGCAGAAAGAATGAGGAGTTAAATCCTGCAAAAGAGAACGGATTGTTTTCCAAAGCAGTTTTGCCACATCCTTTGCAGATGTAACGGTTAGCATTGTAGCGGATAATACCGTTACTTTCTCTAACAGCAGGATGCTTAATCAATTTAAGCTTATGTCCATGACCAATCATTTTGCTGTTACAGTAAGGACAAGTCATAGGTTTTCTAACAAGTGTGATATCATAGTAAATGGTATCATCTACGGAAATGATATCGGATTTTTTAATGTCAGAGTTGCTGACATTGAGCATTAATGTGGTAAAATCAATATTAGGAATAATGATTCCTCCCTTCGTGATAGATTTGAAGTTTCCATAAGAAATCATACCATGAAGGGTCTTTTTTTACCCACACGATAATTTAGAGAACACCCACACGAGCAAAAAAAGTGGGTGAAAATCACCCACACGATAGTTTAGAGTCCACCCACACCCACACGATAATTTAGAGCGCCAAAAAAACGATATTCGGGTGGGTTATTTTGTTATACCCTAAATTACCCTCTGAATTTGTTTTTAAATTTGGAGGGATTTTTTTATGTCCTTTTTTCGGGCAGTTATCTATCTGCTCATACGAAGCAAAATTTATCAATACATAGCATATCAGAGAACGGCAGGAAACCAGTTAAAAAAATTTCTGCCAGTGCAACGGTACTTCTCACCTTGAAAGTAGAAGTACAATCTCCATA
>JBGVRS010000088.1:0-2264 GCA_045128635.1 Lachnospiraceae bacterium | reverse complement strand
TTTTTGCGGATCAGGCACTTAGAAGCCAGCGGGTTGTGGAATTGACCTTCACCGAGCCGCTTCCAAACCGCTCTATTTGCATGCTGTCTGATCCAGAACGCCAGCAGTCATTTGCCTGCCAGAAATTCATGGAAGAGCTGCGGATTCCTAGTGGAGCATAATATAGAGAGATTTTACAAATAAAAGGGGAAATCGGTTAATACCGATTTCTAACCCATTTAAAAAGAAATAGAGATATCCCGCGAAAATACGCGCCTTTTGGCACGGGCATTTTCAGCGGGGTATCTCTATTTCTATACTTCATAATTATTTTTGGGCGCAAAAAACTAAGGGTACTCATTTTTATGACCGCACTTTTGATTAAGCTACATTTTCTACCTGTTTTCCTTCGAATTTTCGGATTTCATCGTGAAGAAAACGATGGTATTTATTAATATTTCGTCCTATCGCAAACAACATAAATTCCTTGTATACTTTGTCGGATGAACGATAATTAAATCTACGGAAGTTTTCGTTTTCTTTCATGTCGCCAAAATGTCCCTCTGTCTGAATGGAACGGATTTGACGATTCAGAATTCCTTTTTCACTTTCTATATTTGCATGGGATTCTGATTTCAGTTCTTCCCATTGCTCGTTTATCTTCATGATCTTATTCTTATCAGCATCTTTTTCCGGATTATATTTATACAAACATTTTGCTTTATGTTCGCAGCCACTACAGTCTGCGCATCCGTAAACTTCAAAGGTCTGTGTATAACCATCTTGTTCCTTTGTTTCAGTGTGGATATGTCTCAGTTCCCTTCCGTCATGACAAACATAGTAATGCTCATCCTCAAAAATCTGATAGGTCATGTTATAATGCTTGCCAATATCGTCCTTATACGCACGGGTTTTACGTTTCTCGTGGTCTTGCAGTTTAATGTAACTGTCGATGTCATGTTCTTTTAAGAACAAAAGATTTTTCTCACTGCAATAACCACTATCAGCAGTTACCTCTTTTAACTTTTCTTCAAATGCAAGGAAATGTTTGTTGATGACTGGAATCAGTGTATTGTAATCTGCTCGGTCATTACTAACGTATCCATGAATAATAAAATAGTTTTCTACTGCAATCTGAACATTATATGCAGGCTTTAACTGTCCGTTGAGCATATGGTCTTCCTTCATTCTCATGAAGGTAGCTTCCAAATCTGTTTTCGAATAGCTGTTACGGTCTGTTCCCATGATTTCAAAACATTCCTTATACTTCATCAGACGCCTTCCACATGCCTCCAGTTCCTCATAAAGAAGCTGGATTTCTGATTTCTTCTGTCTTTTTTCGTAAACAAACGAAATTCCTTCTCCTTCAGCAATCTTAATCAGGTTGTTCTGCAACTTTAACAGTTCTAACGGAGAACAGTTGTCTATTTCAATGATCGTGTTGTTGGAAAGTTTTTTGTGTTTTGTGAGTTTGCGTTTGCGGTTCTTTTCAATAACATCACGCACTTTATCCATACCCTCAATGATAAACATCTGGACATTGCCCAAGTCGTACTTTTGACCATACTCATTTTCATTCAGAACTTCATTGTATCTGGCATAAAGAGCATCAATAGTATCAAGCAGTCCTACAAGATGATAATTAAGCGTGCCTCTCCACACAAATGTATAACGGTTGGCGTTAGCCTCAATCTTTGTTCCATCAATGTAGAGAGCCTCTAGAGTAATTAATCCTTCTTTTTTAAGTCTGCGCAGAAACTGATAATTCAGGTCATCCAAGATTTCGCCGGTAAGCTTATTGTTTATAAAATCATAAAAGGCATCTCTTTGAGGTTTTTCTCCCTGCGTAAGCCAGATAAATGCAAGGTCTCTTTCACATAATTCAACAATACGGTCAACAGATTTCACTCCGCGCATATTTGCGTATGTAAGCACTGCATACTTCATGATTGGGTTGTACCCGATTCTTCCCCTGTTTGAATACTGAGCTAAAAACTTAGTAAAATCTAATTCCTCCAAAACTTTTTTTAGGGTGTAGACTGGATCGTCTTCAGGCAAACTCAATTCAAAGAATTTAAAGTTAATTTTCTGTTGTCCTAATTCAAAAAATTGGTTATAATAATCTTGTTTTTCCATAGTTACATTATAACATGTAACGGAGAGAAGATGGTTGTGGTTAGCCATCTTTTTTCTCTTTTTAGGCAAAAAAGTTAGGGCGAGGTGTGGCTCATGTGAGCCATTCCTCGCCCTATTTAGAACTGTCTATTTCCCGACAGCCCCTTTTT
>JBGVRS010000087.1:0-1805 GCA_045128635.1 Lachnospiraceae bacterium | reverse complement strand
CTTTTGCGGTTTGGATTTTATCGTTACACCGGATGTATTGTGTCCAAGACTTGATACGGAAGTGTTGATAGAAGAAGCATTAAAGCATATCAGAGCGGGAAGCAGTATTCTGGATATGTGTACAGGTTCCGGATGTATTATCCTGAGTTTGCTGCATTATGCGAAGGACTGCACGGGAACTGCAGCAGACCTTTCAGAAAAAGCATTATATGTAGCGATGCAGAATGCGAAGAAGCTTGAAAAAGAATGCACATTCATTCACAGTGATCTGTTTGAAAATATAGATGGCAAATTTGATGTGATTGTTTCCAATCCGCCATATATTGCCACAAAAGAAATCGAAACGCTTGCGCCGGAGGTTCGCATTCACGAACCACTGATGGCACTGGACGGTATGGAAGACGGTTTATTCTTTTACCGTAAAATTGTAAGCGCATCGGTGGATTACTTAAAGCCTGAAGGCTGGTTGCTGTTTGAAATCGGCTATGATCAGGGAGAACAGTTAAGTGAGATGATGAAATCTGCTGGCTACTGCGAAGTACAGGTGATTAAAGACCTGGCAGGGCTTGACAGAGTTGTTATAGGAAAACTATTACAGGAGGAATAAGGATATGTTTGATAAATTAGAAGACATGCTCGTTCGTTATGAAGAGATCATGAACGAATTAAATGAGCCGGATGTAACCAATAATCAGGCGAGATTTCGTAAGCTGATGAAAGATCAGAGCGATTTAACTCCCCTTGTAGAAGCTTATACAGAATACAAGAAATGTAAAGAAACCGTATCTGACAGCTTGGAAATGTTAGAAATGGAATCTGATGAAGAAATGAGAGAACTCTTAAAAGAAGAGTTAAATGATGCGAAAAAACGCATTGAAGAACTGGAAAATGAATTAAAGATTCTTCTTCTTCCAAAAGACCCTAATGATGACAAAAACGTTATCGTTGAAATCCGTGCAGGTGCAGGCGGAGATGAAGCAGCACTTTTCGCAGCTGAATTATACCGTATGTATGTACACTATGCAGAAGGACGCCGTTGGAAAGTAGAAACAATGGAAGTGGATGATACCGGTATCGGCGGCATGAAATCTGTAAACTTTATGGTAACAGGTAATGGCGCTTACTCCGTATTAAAATACGAATCTGGTGTACACCGTGTACAGCGTGTACCTGAAACAGAATCCGGCGGACGTATTCATACATCTACAGCATCCGTAGCAGTAATGCCGGAAGCAGAAGAAGTTGACGTACAGATTGATGAAAAAGATATCCGTATCGACGTTATGCGTGCATCCGGTAACGGTGGACAGTGTGTCAACACAACTGACTCAGCGGTACGTTTAACACATTACCCAACAGGTATCGTTGTTTACAGCCAGACTGAAAAATCTCAGTTACAGAACAAAGCAAAAGCTTTTGCACTTCTTCGTGCAAAACTCTACGATATCGAACAGCAGAAAGCACATGATGCAGAAGCAGAGCTTCGTAAGAGCCAGATTGGTACAGGGGATCGTTCTGAAAAGATCAGAACTTACAACTTCCCACAGGGACGTGTAACAGACCACCGTATTAACCTTACAATCTACAAACTGGATAAAGTCATGAATGGTGATATTCAGGAAATTATTGATGCTTGTATCGCAGCAGATCAGGCAGCAAAACTGGCAAAAATGAATGAGAACTAATCAAATGCCCCGTATTCGGGGCATTTTTTAATAATTGGGAAAGTTGACACTCTTTTTATCTTGGCATATAATTTATGTAACTATAAAAATAAGATGGGAGTGCTTTTGATATGGGAAAAT
>JBGVRS010000086.1:0-3497 GCA_045128635.1 Lachnospiraceae bacterium | reverse complement strand
TGTATCTTATATATTCCAATGCTTCCTTCGGAAGGTCATCCACTGTCCTGCAATTACTTATGTCACATTGAAATCCCGGCATGTATTCATAAATCGGCTTTGCGTTATTTAACTCTTCTATACCGGACGGAAATGTCTCTATTCTATGTCCATCAACCTCATATGCTACACACACAGGAATTTTTTCCATATAGGAAAGCACATCCAATTTTGTCAGTGCCACATATGTGCAACCTTGCATTTTTGTACCATATCTGGAAGCCACAACATCAAAACCGCCTACCCTTCTAGGTCGCCCCGTTGCTGCACCATACTCCCCGCCTGCTGTACGAAGTTCTTCCGCTTCGTCTCCAAACAGCTCACAGGTAAATGGTCCTTCTCCTACACAGCTTGAATAAGCCTTCATTATTCCTATACTTTCATCCAGCTTCGCAAAAGGCACGCCTGCACCAATTGGTGCATAGGATGCCAATGTCGTGGATGCTGAAGTATACGGATAAATTCCAAAGTCAATATCTCTGAGAGCACCAAGCTGTGCTTCAAACATAATGGACTTTCCTTCTGCAATGGCATTTCCCAAATACTCCGTTGTATCACAAATAAATGGAATAAAGAACTCTCCATAGGTCTGTAACCATGTAAGCATTTCCTCTGCTTCAATAGGCTCATGTCCATATCCTTTTTCCACAGTCAGGTTTTTCCACTCAACAAGATCTTCTAACCGTTCCTCCAGACATTCCATATGCAACAAATCTCCCATACGCAATGCTTTTTTCATATACTTATCCGCATATACAGGAGAAATCCCTCTACGAGTAGATCCAAATTTCTTATCCAGTAATCTGTCTTCTTCCAAGCAATCCATTAACTTGTGATAAGGCATACAAATGGTAGCCCTATCACTAATCTTCAAATGCTGCGGTGTTACTGCAACACCTTTTTCAGACAGCTTTCTTACTTCTCCATATAAATGTTCTAAATCAATTACAATGCCCGGTCCCAAAATATTAACGGTATTCTCCCTGCATATTCCGGAAGGCATCAGGTTCATTACAAACTTACCTTTCTCATTGATTACAGTATGCCCTGCATTATTACCGCCCTGATAACGGACCACGATATCATATTTTTCACTGAGCAAATCAACCATACGTCCTTTTCCTTCATCGCCCCAGTTTGTTCCGACAATTGATGTAAGCATATCATTTCCTCCTAGACATTAATCTGTGCTGCCACATTAACTCGCTGTTTATTGCTTTCTAACAGCGGTTTCACTGTTTCCATAATAAACTTTTCACACTGGTATTCTGCCATACCTGTAAATTTTGCAGGGGCAAGCAGGCTTTCCATTTCTGATTCAGTCAATCCAAACGATTCGTCTGATTTAATACGCTCTATCAAGTCATTATCCTTGCCGTATGTTTTTACCTGTTCTGCTGCTTTCACCGAATGCTTACGGATTGCCTCATGTAACTTTTGTCTGTCTCCGCCTTTATTCTTTACGCAATACATCAATATATTTTCTGTAGCCATGAACGGAAGCTCTGCATCTAGGTGCTTCTTTATTACAGCCGGATAAACCTTAAGCCCTCTAATCACATTGATATAAAGATTAAGTATGGCATCCGTTGCAAGAAATGCTTCCGGCACGGACAATCGCTTATTGGCAGAATCATCCAATGTTCTTTCAAACCACTGTGCGGATGCTGTTATTGCTGTATTCTGTAAATCGCAAATCACATATCTGGCCAAGGATGCAATACGCTCACTTCTCATAGGATTTCTTTTATATGCCATAGCAGAGGATCCAATCTGTTTTTCTTCAAAAGGCTCATCCACCTCTTTTAAATGACTTAGCAATCTGATATCACTGGAAAATTTAGACGCACTCTGGGCAATTCCGGATAATACCTGTAAAACTGCAAAATCAGCTTTCCTAGTGTATGTCTGACCACTGACACTCTGACATTGTGAAAAGCCGATTTTAGATGCGATTTTCTGCTCCAGCAGCTCTACCTTCTTCTCATCTCCATCAAACAGTTCCAAAAAGCTGGCACCTGTCCCGGTAGTTCCTTTACAGCCAAGCAGTTTCAAATTATTCAGTTGAAAATCAAGCTGTTCGATATCAAACAGCAAATCATTCATCCAAAGACAGGCTCTTTTCCCTACTGTTGTTGGTTGTGCCGCCTGAAAATGTGTATATGCAAGAGTAGGAAGTCCCTTGTACTCCATTGCAAACTCGCTAAGTGCCTCTACTGCGTTAAGAAGCAGATTCTTAATCTGTATAAGTGCACTTTGCATAAGAATAATATCCGTGTTATCCCCCACATAGCATGAGGTAGCTCCTAAATGAATAATACCTGCTGCATTTGGGCATGCATCTCCATAGGTATGCACATGTGCCATAACATCATGACGAAGCTCGCTTTCATATTTCTTCGCCTTTTCATAATCTATGTTACTGATTTGAGACTTCATTTCCCGAATCTGCTCATCAGAAATAGGGAGTCCAAGCTCCTGCTCACTTTCCGCAAGGGCAATCCACAATTCTCTCCAAGTAGTAAACTTTCTATCATTGGAAAATATACTCTGCATTTCCTTACTTGCATAACGCTCACATAAAGGTGATTGATAAATATCTGTTCTCATACTGTTTACTCCTTCTCAATATCTAATCCTAATCTTCTGGCTACCTCGACATATGCCTCTTCTACATTGCCTAAATCTCTACGGAAACGATCTTTATCCATCTTATCTCCACTTTCCACATCCCACAAACGGCATGTATCCGGTGATACTTCATCAGCAAGAATGATTTTTCCATGAAAACGTCCGAATTCTATCTTAAAATCTATTAATCGAAGTCCTGCCTTTAAGAACTCCAATTTCAAGATATCATTTATCATAAATGCATATTTCTTTATGATTTCTATCTCACTCGAAGTTGCAACATTAAGTGCTTTTGCAAAAGAACTGTTAATCAACGGATCCCCAAGTTCATCGTTCTTGTATGAAAACTCAATAGTCGGCTCTGCCAACTCTGTACCTTCGGGAACTCCTAAACGTTTTGAAAAGCTACCTGCTGCAACATTTCGCACGATTACCTCAAGAGGAACAATTTCTACTCTGCGAACTGCGGTTTCCCTATCATTTAATTCCTGAACATAATGAGTAGGTACACCTTCAGCCTCAATTCTCTGGAACAACAGATTTGTCATGCGATTGTTAATTGCACCCTTTCCAACAATTGTCCCTTTCTTCAATCCATTAAAAGCAGTCGCATCATCCTTATAGGATACAATCAGGACATCCGGGTTCTCCGTTAAGAAGACCTTTTTTGCTTTCCCTTCATATAATTGCTCACATTTTTGCATTTCGCATTTCCTCCTTTAAAGCTAATCATGCGTATTTTCACGCAAAAAAAGACAAAGACGCCTTTAAGTTCATTTAAAACTTAAAGACGCCTTTGCCTTTACGCGAATAATCTTACACCTTTT
>JBGVRS010000085.1:0-1853 GCA_045128635.1 Lachnospiraceae bacterium | reverse complement strand
TCATGATGCCGGGGTCAAAAGCCCCTATTGAACCTTGAAAATTTAATATTTTACAGTAAATTCAAAAACCTTCTTTAATGAGTTATAATAAAAGTAACTTATGAAAGGTGGTAAATCCTATGTCTTTTCGTACCAATGATTGCCAACAAATATCGCTAAATGACAAATTAACTAATCTTACCGAACGTGAAAAGAAAGCTTTGGATAAATCCTGGGCTAAGATTTTTGCGGATGAAATTTTTCCTGCCATAGATGAAGAACGTTTTGCTGTTTTGTATAGTGATAAAGCATCTAGACCTAATACACCTGTAAATGTTATTATAGGTGCACTTATCATCAAGGAACTTTTTGATTATTCAGATGACGAGATTGTTGAAAATCTTATGTTAGATTTACATCTTCAATACGCTTTGCACACCACAAGTTATGAAGAACAGCCACTTTCTGACAAAACTTTGAGCCGTTTCCGTAAAAGATGTTATGACTATGAAGCACTTCATGGTGTAGATCTATATCGTGACTGTGTAAAAGACCTTGGCGGTAAGATTGCAAAAATAATGAAACTGAACGGACGTATTCGTCGTATGGATTCTATGATGATTGAATCTAATATTCGAGTTTTGAGTCGTATGGAGCTGATATATACCTGTATTTCAAAACTGATTGTATACCTTACAAAGAATAATCCTGATAAAGTTTCAGAACAATTGAAGCATTATGCAGATTCAAATGACTATAACCGCATCTTCTATCATCAAAGAAATGATGATATGGAAAATATTATTCAAATGCTGCTGACAGACAGTGATTCACTCTTGGAAATCTGCAAAACTGATTTTGAAGAAGTGACAGAATATCAGCTTTTTGTAAGATGCCTTTCTGAACAGACAGTTGTTGAAAATGAAAAGCGTCGCCTACGAACAAAAGAAGACGGCACTATGAATTCGTCTGCACTTCAAAATCCATCAGATCCTGATGCTACTTACAGAAATAAATCTGGTAAACTGTACCGAGGTTATGCAGCTAATCTTGAAGAAACAGTTGGTAAGAATGGCTCTGTAATCACAGATTATCAGTTTGATAAAAATACACATACCGATAGTCATTTCCTTCAGGATGCTCTTTCTGCAATGGAAAAGTCCGAAGAGGAAATCGTTCTGATTACAGATGGTGGTTATGACGGACAGGATAACATTGCGCTTGCCAAGGAGAAAAATGTCAAACTGGTAACAACAGCTCTGATAGGAAAAGAGGCTCCAGATGCTTTGGCTGACTTTGAATTTAATGAGGATGGAACCCGCCTGTTAAAATGTGCTGCAGGTCATGAGCCTATAAGCCAGAGTTTCACAAAATCGACAAGACAGTGCCGAGTATCGTTTGACCGTAATTATTGTGCTGGCTGCCCATATCAGGATCAGTGCCGCCCGAAGATTTATAAAAAAGTTGCCACATTTATTACTTCAAAAAATGCATCTAACAGAGCGAAAAGCCAACGATACATGCAGAGTGAAGAATTTGGTAACTTAGCAAGATTAAGAAATGGTGTAGAAACCATTCCAGCTAACATCCGGAAGAATTATCATCTTGATAAACTTCCAAGAGGTAAACAGCGTGGTAAATTTTTCTTCGGAAGTAAAATAGCTGCATTAAATTTCAGAAAGCTCTTTGGATTCCGAAAGGGCTTGGGTAATTATGCTCCAAATCCAGTATTAGTGTAAAATACACCGAAGAAATAGTAAGAAATGACCATCAACAATACATTCTTATAACAAATCTACTGTCAAATATTAAATTTTCAAGGTTCTTTTAGCGGGTCAGACACAGAAAACACTATGTTCTGACCCCGGCATCAT
>JBGVRS010000084.1:0-7745 GCA_045128635.1 Lachnospiraceae bacterium | reverse complement strand
AGTTTCTCCTTCTGCCAACTGGTATGCAGGGAAAAATCATCCGGGTATATTGCAAACTTATGATGCAACGACACTTAATAAAGAAATCGAGGATGCCAATGGTAAATATGATCATGTTATTGTATTTGTACACTGGGGTGTAGAGCGAGTGGAAATTCCTGAAGATTATCAGAGAACTCTTGCGAAAGGATATATTGATGCAGGTGCAGATTTGATCATCGGAGCCCATCCACATGTTTTACAGGGATTTGAATATTACAAAGGCGTTCCGATTTGCTACAGTTTAGGGAATTACTTGTTTGGAAACCGTACCGGAGAAACCCTTCTTTTAAATACAACTTTTGACAGTGATGACAAACTTTCCATCCAGTTGATACCATGTGAGCGTATAGACGGCAGATTAACGAAAATTCAGGATTCTGCAGAATTGTTTAATCATCTGACGGATATTTCATTTGGTGCTGCTGTCTCTCACGGTGGAACCTTAGTTGAGTCTAAATAAAATAAAAAGAACCAAGGATTACATAAAAATATTATGTAGACTTTTGGTTCTTTTTAATCATTTTCTAATATACATGAAATGTCTGACCATCTTCACAAATCTTTTCAATCCACCCATCTTTGATCAGATAGGCTTCTCCCCAGATAGTTTCCACACCATTTTCACTTAAAATATAACTTCCATCCGGTAATGCCACAAATTCATGACCATGACTGTCACCATAGGTAATCTCTTCAAAAAGGCGCATGCCATCCAGATAGAAATCTTTTACCATCTGATAATGCGGACATACATTGATTCCTGTTAATCCAAGGCCAGTGATAAATTTTTGATAATTCGGATCAACGGCCTCTCCTGCTTCTTCCGGCTGTGCATAGACAAGATCAGCACTGTTCATAGTACCAGCACTGATGCCGATTACGATTCCGTCAAAATCCTGAATCTTTTCACGCAGAGAGATTCGATGGAAAAATACATTCTGTGTCGGGACATGCCCGCCTCCAAGAATGATCACATCATAAGAATGTAATGTTTCCTTAGAAAAATTGATTGTTCTGTAATCCCATACATCAAAAGATGCGATAGAAAAACCACCCTTTTCCCAGGTGGCTTTCATACCAGAACGTATTTCATCATTTAATTCGTAATTATCCGGTGTTGCAGTAATATAAAGACACTTCGAATCTGCTTTCCAATACTTATGAAAGTTTTCAATCAGATAATTCTTGCTGTCTATACCATCTACCTGACGACTGTTATCCAAAGGTCCGGTAGGACTGCTTGTTAAAAATACGATCATAATTATCTCTTCTTTTTATTATTTTTCATTGTATTTTTATAGTTTGGATCTGTCATCTGCTGAACAACGCTCTTTTTGTTCTTTTTTGCAAGCTTTGGATCTTTGTAAATCTTATATGCTGCCCAGTAGAACATAAATCCTAATACAATCAAAATGGCTGCACCGATCTGATTTTCACTGGAACCGGAAAAATACATTCCAATTCCGGCAGTAACCCATAATGTACCTAATACAATGTTTGAACCTACTTTACTCATTTGTAAAAATCTCCCCAAGTTTCAATAAGTTTTTTTATCTTCTATAAATATGGTGTTCCAGGAATTATCGGATATGTTCCCATACTGATCAATAATTCCAAACCAATCTGACGTGCTTCTAAAACAGCTTCTTTTACTGCTGTTGCTTCTCCTGAAAATGCTAAAATCACTTCGTTGGAGTGGCTGGTGCCAATGCTTGGTGTCATATAACTGATAATTTCCACATCAGCTGCTTTTACTGCATGATCTGCCATCACAAGACCAATGGCTGCTGGAGAACCTGCAAAGAAACCAAACGCTTTGCCCCTTTTTGCACCAAATGCTTTTTCAAGGACTTCACCGGCACTTGCAGAATAAGCACATTCCAAATGTCCGGATTCACTGATATATACTTCACCGGCATTACGATTTGTCAGTTCCAATGCTAGTTCAATTGCATGACGAACATCAGATACATCATAACCGCCAATGACGATATAGTTACCATGACCGCCCCAGCCTTTGGTATCTCTAGGAAGATCAAAAGATAACATTTCCGTATTGGTTGCCTTTACTGCATCATCCATAGCGCACAGCTGACCTGCTGCACCTGTACGTGAACTGAAAAGCCCTAATACACGGTATTTTTTTCCAATATTCATTTTTTCTAATAATGTCTCATCAATCCCTGAAATTACAAGACCGATGGTATCCAGTACGGCTGTTCCGACAAACTCGGTACGTGTACAATGGGTACTAATGCTATGCACGTCAATCATGAATATTTTCCTCTCAAAACATGACAATATTTATCTAAAATATTATATCATGATAAGATGGTTTTGGGAAGTCATTATACATTTTTATCGTTAATTAACATACCTTCAAACAAGTTTTTATGGAATCTGTTTGCAAATAATGTACATTTACACATAAATAAATAATATACATTCAAACCGCATCCATATAATGTTTCAAAATTACCCTGTCCCTTGGAAATGATAACATCTGCATTCTGAACAACTTCAAGGGCTTCTTTTGAAAGGTCCTCTAAACAGGTTCCAGCAATGGTACTTCCATTGCCAACCACTTCAACAGTGTCTGTCAGACCAATCTGTCTTGCATCATCAATGGTTGCATCATTTAATACCGGAACCCCGCGAACCATGGAAGTGATATGTAAATTAGGATATATATTTTTCAGTGTTTTAATTAAAACATGGTCAAATACTACTTCTCCGCAATTATCATGTAAAAATACAAGTCTTTTTGCTGTTTCCAGATCATTTTTCAGGTTTTTATATTCAGCATCATCTAAAGAAATGTTTTTCGCATTAGATAATAATTCTTCAAATTTTTCTTCTGATACACTTTCCATTGCGCCAAAGTCAATATAATTACCGGTCATGGAATACTGCAATGCTCTCATAAGTTTATCTTCTGCTTCTGAAACTTCCGCTTCAATTCGGGACTGCTTTTTCATCACATATTCATTAAAATACTGTTTGATATCCGAATAATCAATGTTCATACCAAACATTTCAAGACGCAGTTTGTCCAATTTGTTTACGATCATTGGTGCGCTTTCATTTTCTGTAGCATTTCCAAGAATCTGCAGTGTACGCTGTTTGTATTCAATCTGTTGTTCTTCACTTGTTCCTTCCGGATATTTATCAATGTGTCCTTTTGTAAGACAACTGATACATGCGGAGGTTAATCTTCTGTGTGCCATGGGTTTTCTCCTTATCTGATAAAGTTTGTTGCCACTTTCGGTTCTGATTCCGGAAGTCCATAAGCTTCTTTTCCAAGTGCAATGCTCTTCATTAAGAATGCCATATTTCTTCCAAGAGTACGCATTGTCTGTAATCCTTCCGCATCTTTTGAAGCATCTTCTGCATTATTTCCATGAATCTGATTCCAGTACTGGCTGGATACAACAGGCATGCCTGAAATTGTAAAATATTTATTTAATTCATCAAAAGTTGAAGTATTTCCGCCACGGCGAGCAGATACAACTGCTGCACCAACCTTCATTGTTTTATCAAACTGGCGGGCACTGCTGTAGAACAGTCTGTCCAGAAAAGCAACTAATGTAGCATTTGCAGATGCATAATATACCGGAGAACCTACCACAAGTCCGTCTGCATGTGCGAATTTTTCAGCCACTTCATTTACTGCATCATCAAAAACACAGTGTCCGATTTCACGGCATTTGGCACATGCGATACATCCACGAATCGCCTGATTTCCGATATGGATCATTTCTGTTTCAATACCTTCTTTTTCCAATGTGACTGCAACTTCATTTAATGCAGTAAATGTGCTGCCCTTTGCATGTGGGCTTCCGTTAATCAATAATACTTTCATACAAACCTCCAAACTAAAATATAAACTGAATCAGTACCATATAGCAAACGGTACCGCAGATAATGCTAAATAAGGTGTTTCTTTTCCATACATGAAGCGCAGCCACTACAACTACGGAAATCAATTCCGGCAGTCCAAACGGCGCTTTTACAAAGGAAATGCTTTTCAGGCAATAAACAACCAACATTGCCATAATTGAGTATGGCAAAACTCTACCAAGATAATTTACAAACTTTGGAACCGGTCGTTCACTGCTGAAAATAAAAAATGGAGCAAAACGAAGTGCTACTGTCACCAGTGCAATGATTAAAATCATGGCCAACGCATGTAATCCACTACTCATCTTTCGCACCTCCCTCATTGTCCATCACATTTTTGCAAAGAGAAAGAACAATTGTAATTGAAATCATGGTCGGAATCAGGAAACTATCCGGACCAAAAATCATTAAACATGCAATGGAACAGAAAAGCCCTGCAATCGCCGGTAAATGATTTTTCGCAGTCAGCCACTGTTCTACAAAAACTGTGACAAACAGTGCTGTCATGGAAAAATCGATTCCCGCGGTATTAAATGTAATTAATGAACCTAAAATACTTCCAATAATGCTGCCAATTACCCAGTAACACTGATTAAACAAAGACACAAAAAAACTATACCAATGCCTGTCTTCGCCTTCCGGATAATCGTCTCCACAAAGGAGCGAATAAGTTTCGTCAGTCAATGCAAAGATTAAATACGGCTTTTTCTTTCCTGCATCTTTATATTTATCAATCATAGACACACCATAAAATAAATGTCTTGCATTTACCATGAGTGTGGTTAATGCTGCGGAAATCAAGGATGCACCGGAGCTTAACAGGGATACTGCCACATACTGCATGGAACCAGCATAAATGGTAAAACTCATTAAAAATGACCAGAAAAGACCATAACCGGCTTCTTTCATTAAGATTCCAAATCCAATTGCCAGTACTACATAGCCTGCCATGACAGGAAGCGATTTGATAAAGGCTGTTTTTATCAAATTTTTAGTGATACCTGTAGCTGATTTATCAGTTGTATTTTCTGAAACCACCGTTTCCTGCATAGGTTTCTGTTCAACTTCACGAATCAAATGGATCTTATCAGCGAATTTCAATCCGCATGCATTTTTATAAACATCCAAATATTCATCAAAATTCAAATATTCTCCATTAGAAAGCACTTCCATTTCAACGCCAAAAAGATTTACATCAAAATCCATGGTATGCAAGCCGTTTCTAAGATAAAAGGCTTTACGGTGCTGTCTCATTTCTAAATCATCACAGGGTTTCTTCGTAGTCTCAATTTCAAGTACAAAGCGCTTTCCGGCATAGATTTTCTGTAATGCTTTGATAGCGCGGGAACCTATCCCCTGACCGCGCAAATCGTCTGAAATTGCAAAATAATCCAGCAGTGCGATATCTTTGTCATGTGCAAAGATTGCAAGTCCTAGAAAGGCATTTTCTTCCTCTATAGACAGTAATTCCATGGTACCTTCTGCCTGCTTTTGGATCATTAATTTAAATGGTTTCCTCTCTGACTTTGGAAAAGCACGCATATATAAATCTTCGATTAGCTTTAATCGTTTCTCATCAGTTGCTTTAACAATTTTCATAATATTTCCTCAAAACATCAATATTATTATATGCTATCACTTTTACAAGTAATTTGCAAACTTCGCAGAAAAAAGTTATAATGCATATATGGGTTTTCCGAATAGATTATATAGATTCAGGAGTTTATGATGAATAACGATAAACGAACCACCTACCATGAACAATTAACCGTTGACAATACATTAAAGCTTCGTCAGCTTTTAAAGCGTCTTCCATCATTTGCAAAGGATTATTTTCGCGCCATCGAACCTACAACCAGTACAAAGACACGTATCTCCTATGCCTATGACTTAATCGTATTTTTTCGCTTTTTAACGGATGAAAATCCGGTATATAAAGAATATAAGCCAGATGACTTTAAAGTTTCTGATTTGGATGAATTACAGGCTGTAGATATCGAAGAATATATGGAATATTTAAAGGTATATTCAGATGATAACGACAATTTGGTAACTAACGGAGAACGTGGTCTGAAGCGTAAAATGTCTGCTCTTCGCAGCTTTTATCTTTATTATTACAAACGAGAAATGATCAAAACAAATCCGACACTGCTTGTAGATATGCCAAAGCTTCATGATAAAGCAATTATTCGTCTGGAAGCGGATGAAACTGCACAACTGCTTGATTTTATCGAAAAAGGCGGCGAAAATCTGACCGGTCAGCAGAAAGTTTACTACGAAAAGACAAAACAGCGTGATCTTGCAATTGTAACTCTCCTGCTTGGAACCGGGATTCGAGTTTCAGAATGTGTGGGACTTGATATTGAAGATGTGGATTTTAAGAATTACGGAATTAAGGTTGTTCGAAAAGGCGGCTCTGAAATGATCGTGTACTTTGGAGATGAAGTTGCAAAAGCACTCTCCGATTACATAGAAGGTGATAGAAAATCAATGACACCGATTGCCGGACATGAACATGCACTCTTTCTTTCTACTCAGAGAAAGCGCATTGGTATCCGTGCAGTAGAAAATCTGGTAAAGAAATACGCAAAGCAGGTAACTCCTTTAAAGAAAATCACGCCACATAAACTTCGAAGTACTTATGGCACTGCTCTTTATCAGGAAACCGGAGATATTTACCTAGTAGCAGATGTTTTGGGACACAAAGATGTCAATACAACACGAAAGCACTACGCAAGTGTGGGTGATGCAAGACGAAGAACTGCTGCAAAATATGTAAAACTAAGAGAAGATTAACATAATATTGTTATGTTAATGACGTTTAAAAAGGACGGGATTACCCGTCCTTAAAATTTATCTCGTAAAAAATGCCACAAGTCCTGTATAAGATGTTTTTAAACATGTCACCGCATCACTTAACTGCTTGATTGTTTTATCAGTTACTTTTCCATCTACAATGGTCTGAATACATTTCTCTACTTTTCTGCAGTCACCTTTCAACTGTCTTTTGGATGTCAGATCAAAATTGCAGTATCTGTCTTTTAATGTATTATTTGCATCATCTATCAAAGATTGCCCTGTTACAATCAACTGCTTTACTTCTAATGGTAAATGATTTAAGCGTGAAAAATCCGTCATATTTATCTACTCCTTCTCGTTCTTTCTATACTGTTCTAATCTTTCTATAAACTCTTTTTTTCGTACAGGCGAAATCAACACTGTCTGATGGTACCCGTTTTCGATATAATCAATCTGCAGACGGTCTAATGACATTGCTGCCGATGAAATCGGATTCTTTGTCTCTTTCATTTGACGTATCAAATGATATTCTACTCTTTCTTTTCCGTAAATTCCACAAGAAATGAGCAAATGAGTGGAATAAAACGTATATTTAATAAAAAATAACGGAAGTACAATCAGCAACGTAATGACAGAAACAATCGTCATACCTAATTGAATACCTTCTCCATGAATGAGTGGTTCAATCACGATATAAAGCATCATTACAACGGTTCCTCCAAGCAAAATGCCAAGCCACAAGTCTATTTTGCTTCGATATGCAATTCCTTCTTCCGTGTTTTCCACTTGTACAAGGGATGAAATATTGGAAAGATTCATCTTTCCATGTTTATATCCATAAATCACAAAAAGAACAATCGGTATAATGGTGCTAGAATACAAATAGTACAAGTCAAAATGAGAATTCCTTATTACAAATTTTATGGTACTATGTAGGTACCGCACTGAAGGAGGATCTCATTATGGCAAAGCACTATGACAAACAATTCAAACTGGATGCAGTC
>JBGVRS010000083.1:0-2143 GCA_045128635.1 Lachnospiraceae bacterium | reverse complement strand
GACGGAAGAAAACCATCTGAACAGAGTAGAGAAGGAATACCAGAAACATATCATATCTGTTTGAGAAGCTTTGGGGAACATATTGTGAAATGGCTGTCTGCATGTACAGACATTTTTGAGACATATTCTATTGACACAAGTCTTTTAAAACAATATGAGATGATTCGAGGGTCAAAAGGTATGTCCTAACATAACCTTGTAACCATAAATTTGTACCTTGAAAACTTCACATAAATGAGATTTTTCAAGACATAAGTAGTATAATTAGAGTATCTTATGGAAGTGGAGATTTACTTATGTCTTTTAAAGAAAACGATTGTCAACAGCTTACATTAAACGATGCCGTTTGGGGGCTTACCGAGCGTGAAAACAGAATGCTGCAAAAATCCTGGGCAACACATTTTGCAGACAAAATTTTCCCATTGATTGATGAAAACAAATTTGCCTGTTTATACAGTGAAAAGGCCTCACGTCCCAATACACCGGTAAACGTAATTATCGGAGCTCTTATTATCAAGGAGCTGTTTAACATGACGGATGATGAACTTGTTGAATCTCTTATGTTTGACATCAGATTTCAGTACGCCCTCCATACTACGAGTTTTAAGGAACAGCCTTTAAGCGATAAAACATTAAGCCGCTTTAGAAACCGATGCTACAATTATGAACTGACCCATGGAAAAGATCTGATTCATGACACGATCACTGAGCTTTCTATGGAAATGGCAAAGCTTATGAAAATCAATGGCCAGATTCAGCGCATGGATTCCCTGATGATCGCATCAAACATAAAGAAATTAAGCCGCATGGAGTTACTCTATACCTGCCTTTCCAACTTTGTCAAATATCTTCATAAAACTAAAGAGGATGACAAAATTGAAGGTCTTGAGCGTTATTATGATCCAAAGGATTTCAACCAGGTTATCTATCATCAGCGGCAGGAAGATTATGCAGACCGGCTTGCAGGTATCCTGTCTGATGCCAATTCACTTATGGAAAAATGCAATGGCAGCTATGATGATGTTCCAGAATATCAGCTTCTGGTGAGGGCATTTTCGGAGCAGGTATTCGTGGAAGAGGACGGCTCCCTTAGACTGAAAACAGCGGAAGATGGCGAAATGAATTCAACGATTCTCCAGAATCCATCAGATCCAGATGCAACCTATAGGGAAAAAGCAGGCAAACAGCATCGTGGGTATTCTGCGAATATTACAGAATCTGTTGGCGAAGGAAACTCAGTGGTAACTGACTATCAATATGATCAAAACATCCATAGTGACAGCGACTTCCTCAAAGAACACCTTGATGCCACAGATAAAAAGCCGGAAGAAGCAACACTTGTAGCAGATGGTGCATTCAGTGGTGAAGAAAACCGTGCCCTTGCAGAAAGCAAAAACATCAAGCTTGTAACCACAGATTTACTAGGCAGAGATACCAAAGATATCTATGCTGACTTTACTTTTTCCGATGACGGAAAAGGCATACTTTTATGTCCGGCAGGTAATCAGCCCAAGAGCACTTCATTTGTCAAAAGCACAGGAAAAGTACGCGCATCCTTCAACAAAAACAAATGTGAAAACTGTCCTCACAGAGACCAGTGTAATCCAAAAATATCCAACAAAACCAGTGCTGTATATGTTTCAAAGGCATCTCATGAAAGAGCCAAAGCCCAGCGTTTTACCCAGACATGGCAGCATAAATTTCTGGGGAGAATTCGAAATGGAGTAGAAACAATTCCGTCAGTCCTTCGGAGAAAGTATGGTGTAGATCATATGCCTGTGCGTGGAAAAATCCGTACCAAGCATTGGTTTGGATTTAAAATTGGAGCATTAAATTTTCGTAAGCTGCTAAAATATTCAAGCAGCATGGATAACTGCGCCCAAATTGCCCCAAATGCATAAAGAAAAACAGAAAAAGCATTCTATATAACAACAAAGGCTCGCTGTATATAGCAACAAAAGGAGCAAAAATCAATGAACACTAAAAAATTCTCATTAAAATCGTTTATGTGAAATTTTCAAGGTACAAATATTTTTTACTATAGGGTTTTGACCCTCATATCATAATATATTTATACGAAAAAATAAACGGAAAAGTAATGTTCTGATATATACAAGTTTTGTGGTGTTAGGATTGTTTATAT
>JBGVRS010000082.1:0-7273 GCA_045128635.1 Lachnospiraceae bacterium | reverse complement strand
AATGAAAAATAGAACGAATATAATAAATCAAGAAACCTTGTTTGAGGAGGAAATTGTGATGAGCGATATTAAATTAAGTGCATTAGAACTAGTGGGAAATACTCCATTGTTAAAAATCAGTCGTTATTGCGAGGCAGTGGAGGCGGCAGATGCCAACGTACTGGCTAAATTAGAATACTTAAATCCTGCAGGTTCTGCAAAAGATCGTGTAGGCGTTGAAATGATAGAAGATGCAGAGAGAAAAGGTCTTTTGAAACCAGGCGCAACCATCATCGAACCGACATCCGGTAATACGGGTATTGGACTTGCCATGGCAGCTGCGATTAAAGGATACCGAGCAATTTTGACACTTCCTGAAACTATGAGCGAAGAGAGAAGAACGCTGCTTCGTGCATACGGTGCAGAACTGGTACTGACAGACGGTGCCAAAGGCATGGTTGGAGCTATTGCAAAAGCAGAAGAACTTCGTGACAGTATCGAAGGAGCGATTATTTTAGGTCAGTTTGACAATCCTGCCAATGCAGACGCTCACAGAAAGACAACAGGACCTGAAATTTGGAATCAGACTGATGGAAAAGTGGAAATCTTCGTAGCAACCGTTGGAACTGGTGGTACAATTACCGGTACAGGGGAATATTTAAAATCCAAGAATCCAAACATTAAGGTAATTGGTGTGGAACCAGCAAGCAGCCCGGTATTATCTGGCGGTCAGGCAGGACCTCATGCCATTCAGGGAATCGGAGCAGGATTTGTACCGGCAGTGTTAAATACAGATATTTATGATGAGATCATTACTGTAGAAAATGATGACGCATTTATGGAAGGCGGAAGATTTGCAAAAACGGAAGGGGTACTTGTAGGGATTTCTTCAGGGGCTGCATTAAAAGCGGCGGCAGAAGTTGCAAAACGACCGGAAAATAAAGGGAAGAATATTGTAGTGTTGCTGCCAGATTCGGGAGACAGATATTTATCAACACCGTTGTTTAAATAAGGAGCAAAAATGAAACTTTATATTACACGTCACGGAGAAACAAAGCGTAATAAAGAACAACGCGTACTTGGCCGTACAGACGATCCATTAAGCGAAAAAGGGCTTTCTCAGGCGGCAGAGCTTGCAGAAAAGATGAAAGATATTGATATCGACATGATTTTTGTATCACCATTAACCCGTGCAAGACAAACTGCGCAGGCTGTAGCAGATGTGAAAGGTCTGACACCGATTGTAGATGAGAGACTCATTGAAACGAACTTTGGGGATTTTGAGGGGGTGGATCGCTGGTGTGAAGAATACCAAAATGCGAAGCGTGACCATTTCAAACGTTATCCAAACGGAGAATCTTATTTTGATATGGCATATCGAATCTATAATTTCTTATTTGAAATCAGAGATAAATATCCTGACAAAAAGGTTCTGGTAGTATCTCACGGTGGCGTATGCCGCATTATCTGTAATTATTTCTATGATATGGAAAACGAAGAGTTTGTAAGCCACGCATTTCCAAATTGCGGACTGGAATCATTTGAATTATAATAGAAGAAAGATTTACAGCAGGAGGAGAAACATCATGGTAAAACACATTATTTTATGGCAGTTAAAGGATGAGTTAACAGCAGAAGAAAAGAAAATCATCAAAGCAGAAATGAAAGAAAGCTTAGAAGGACTTGTAGGAAAGATTCCTGGACTTTTAGATGTAAAGGTTTACACAGAAGGTCTTGCATCTTCAAAAAATGCGGAGGTAATGTTAGACACTACATTTACTGATGAAGAAGCGTTAAAAGCTTATGCGGTTCACCCGGAACATGTAGCAGTTGCTGATGGTAAAGTTCGTCCTTATACAAAGTACAGATCATGCCTTGATTTTGAAATTTAATAAAAGAGAAAAGAATATTTAATACTCTAATAAATGCACTAAAAACCCTTGATTTTTCAAGGGTTTTTCAATTTTTTCTTCTTTTAAATCAACTGTATTTCATGTATAATGGCATACATATTACGTTTTAAAAGAGGAGAGATTATGTTAGAAACAATTAAATCAATCAATGACGTGATCAATGGTCTTGTCTGGGGTGTACCAGCCATGGTCTGCATCATTGGTGTGGGTATTTTATTATCAGTTAGAACCGGATTTATCCAGTTTAGAAAATTTCCATATGCCATGAAGGCAACTCTTGGAAAGATTTTTAAGAAAAGCGAAGCTGGAGAGGGTTCTATTACACCGTTCCAGGCAGTTTGTACGGCATTAGCAGCAACAGTAGGTACTGGCAACATTGCCGGAGTTGCAGGTGCCATTGCAATTGGTGGACCTGGTGCTGTTTTTTGGATGTGGATTTCTGCCTTATTAGGGATGTGTACAAAGTTTGCCGAAGTAACACTGGCAGTACATTTTCGAGAAAGAAATGAGCATGGCGATTACGTTGGCGGACCAATGTACTACATCAAGAATGGACTTTCAAAGAAATGGCATTTTCTCGCAGTGCTTTATGCGGCGTTTGCGGTATTGACTGTTTTTGGTACAGGGAATGCAACTCAGGTAAATACAATCACAACAGCAATCAATTCTGCATTATTAAACTATAATGTAATTAATGAATCTACGCAGGGAATGGTTAGCCTGATTATCGGTATTGTTATAACTGTTGTTGTAGGAATGGTTCTTCTTGGTGGTATCAAACGTATTGCGAGAGTTACTGAAAAGCTGGTTCCATTTATGGCAGTACTTTATGTAATTCTTGGCATTGGTGTTATCGTATTAAATGTTGAAAAAGTACCATCTGTATTCTATTCGATTTTTTATGGTGCATTTAACCCATCTGCAATTACAGGTGGTGTGGTAGGAAGTTTATTTGTCAGCATGCAGAAAGGTGTATCCAGAGGTATCTTCTCTAATGAAGCTGGTCTTGGTACAGGTTCTATCGCACATGCGACAGCAGATACAAAAGATCCTGTAGAACAGGGCGTATTTGGTATTTTTGAAGTATTTGCGGACACAATTGTTATTTGTACATTAACAGCACTGACAATTCTTTGCAGTGGTGTGACTGTAAACTATGGCGTTGCTGCTGGTGCAGAACTTACAATCAGCGGTTTTACAGCAACTTATGGAAGCTGGGTTTCTATTTTTACAGCAGTTGCAATGTGTTGCTTCGCATTTTCTACAATATTAGGTTGGGGACTTTACGGAGCAAGATGCATGGAATTTTTAGGCTCCGCAAAATTTATCAAACCATTTATGGTTGTGTATTCCATGATGGGTATTGTTGGTGCTACAATGGATTTAGGATTGTTATGGAGCATCGCAGATACATTTAACGGACTGATGGCAATCCCGAACTTAATTGCACTGTTCTTATTATCCGGAACAGTGGTAAAACTGGTTAAAGAGAAGTTTTAATGAAAGAATTAATTAAAAAAGATGGTTTAAAATATTTTACGTATATTACGTTGGCATTGTTGTATTTTACAGCAATCAGGTTTTCCCATCCGCAGGAACTGGCAAGCGGGGGGCGAAGTATTATTTTGTCCCGAGATGCACTGATTACAGATTATTTTGAATTAGTGGGCTATGGACCGGCATTTTTTAATGCTGCATTGGTTATGACAATTTCACTGGTCATGATCGAATATGCGGAACTCCCCTTTACAGGGCTTACCATTGCGGCAGTATTTATTAATACGGGCTTTGGCTTTTGGGGCAAAAATGTGGTAAATATTCTGCCGATTCATTTTGGTACGATTTTATATGCGAAAGCGCATAATACACCGATGAGCAGATATACTTATACGGCATTGTTTGCAACCTGTTTAGCTCCTTTTGTAACGGAGCTGACTTATATTCTGCCTTTTGGATTATGGGGAAATCTGGCGATTGCAATCATTGCAGGGTTGTTTGTAGGGTATGTATTGCCGCCGCTTTCTCAGCATACGGCATCTATGCATATGGGTTACAGTTTGTTCAACGTAGGCTTTTCCGGCGGAACGCTGGCATTTGTCATGTTCTGCGTGCTGAAATCCTTTGGAATTGAAAGCCAGTCAGTATTTATATGGAAGGCGGAACAACATCCGAAGCTTATTGCAGGAGTTTACATTTATCTGCTGGCGGCATTTCTGCTCGGACTTTACATGAATGAAGGTAGAATGAAAAATCTGGTAAAGATTTTCAAGCATCCGGGGCGTGCAGTTGCAGATTTTGTTTTAATGGACGGACCGGGAGCTACCTTGATGAATATGGCTCTTACCGGAACCGCAGCACTTACTTATGCGATGCTGATCGATGCGGATTTCTCAGGACCTGTTTTGGGATGCCTGTTTACGGTATTTGGATTTGCAGCCTTTGGTGCGCATCTTAGAAATTATCTGCCGGTATTGCTGGGTGTATATCTTTCGACATTTTTGACACAGTATTCGGCGAATGATGCGGGAGTGATCATTGCAGCATTCTTTGTAGTTGGTGTGGCGCCGATCGCAGGTCAGTTTGGAGTGATTCCTGGGATTTTAGCGGGAATGTTACATTCCTGTATTGTCATGTGCACATCTCAAATGTATGGAGGCTTGAATCTTTACAATAATGGATTTAGCTGTGGCTGGGTAGCAATTGTTATGATACCTGCACTGGAAAGTTTCATGCGTGGTTATGAGGTTAGAAAACAACAAAGAAAATTAAAGAGGGAGAGTAAAAATCAATGATTCATGAGCGTAGAAAAGTGACTAAAATTGTAGAAGAATTGACAATCTTCTTTTTTTCAATGGGAGGAACAAAAATGAACTCCGGCATTGAGTATGACGGAGTGTCAGCAACCATTACATTTTCATCAAATTTTCTTCCGGAAAACAGGGACAAAGTTGAAGAACTTGAAAGATATTTCAATGAACCGAAAAATGCCGGTATGGAAGATATTTACTGGGAGCTTGCAGGAAGCGGTGATCCGGGAGAACCGGGACAGCTTCTTCTTCTTGGTATGATGGTAGATCGTGCAGAAGTAACGATTAGTGAAGGCTTTGCGGAAATGACATTGTATAAAGAATTGATTGAAAGATTATAAGAATTTTTGGGGCACTCGATTGAACAATCGGGTGCCTTTTTGTTATAATAAAAGTTAGAAGTTTTTTAGGAGTGTGTCTGAATGATCAGGGTGATTTTATGGGATATTGACGCTACGCTGCTGGATTTTCTTGCAGCAGAAAAGGCGGCAATCCGAACTTGTTTTAAAAAATATAATCTTGGAGAATGTACTGACGAAATGTTAGGACGTTACTCTATAATCAATAAAAAATACTGGGAAATGTTAGAACGCGGAGAAATGTCAAAGGCAGACATTCTTGTGAATCGTTTTAGAGAATTTTTTGCATCAGAGGGTATTGAAACAGACTGTGAAAAGGAGTTTAATGATTCTTATCAGGTAGCACTTGGTGATACCATTTGTTTCAGAGACAACGGGTATGAACTGGTGAAAAAGCTGCAGGGAAGATACCGTCAGTTTGTGGTGACCAATGGAACTTTTGTTGCCCAGGAGAGAAAACTTCGAAAGTCCGGAATCGGAGAATTGGTGGAAGAAGCGTTTATCTCGGATTTGATTGGATTTGAAAAGCCTTCCATTGAATTTTTTGATCACGTATTTGAAAAAATCGGAGAGTATGACAAAAACGAAGTACTGATTATCGGAGACTCTTTGACCAGCGATATGCAGGGAGGCAACAATGCAGGAATTGTCTGCTGCTGGTACAATCCGAATCATTCGGAAAATACAAAAAATGTCAAAATCGATTATGAAATTGAAGATTTATGGCAGTTAGAGGAGATTTTGGAAAAACATGAATAAAAAAGAAATATTAGAAATCAGAAAACAGTTTACACCGGCCAATTGTGCGATCACACGTATTTGCGGCTGCTATGTAAATCATGAAAAAGAAAAAATCTGTCAGTCCAAGCAAGCGTTTTTATCCATGCCTGAAGAGGAAGCGTATAAATATTTTGATATTTTTAAGCATACCCTTTCAGGAACTGTTGGAAAAAATATGATCAATATGGAATTTACACTGGATTCTGAAATGCAGGGCGGTCCGCAGGAGTTTTTAATGAAGCTTCGTGAAAGTGAATTAAAGGACGATATGCTGGTGGAAGAATTCTACGATAAAGTTATTGAGCATTACCGTTACGGAGAAAATTATTACATTGTATTAATCTATGCAGCATATGATGTTCCGGGAAAATCTACCGATGGACTTGAAATGGATGATGCATCCGATACGGTATTCAGACACATTTTATGCAGCATCTGTCCGGTAAATTTAACAAAAGGGGCGCTTTCCTATAATCCAGAAACAAATCTCATGGAAGACCGTGTGCGTGATTGGGTGGTAGAAATGCCAATGAACGGCTTTTTGTTCCCGGCATTTAGTGACCGTGCCACAGACGTACATAATATGCTCTACTATTCGAAGAATCCGGAAGAGATTCAGCCGGAACTGATCGACCAGGTATTTGGAGCAGGCATTCCGGTAACTGCAAAGAGTCAGAAACAGATTTTTGATGCGGTGGTTGCGGAAACCCTTGGAGAAGACTGCGACTATGAAGTGGTGCGAAACCTTCATGACAATTTGTATGAGATGATGGAAGAGCATAAGGAAAATCCGGAGCCACTGGAACTTTCCAAAATGGATGTAAAGAAGCTTTTGGAAAAGAGCGGTGCACCGGAAGAAAAAATGGAAGTGTTTGATGCGGAATTTGATACGGTGGCTGGAGAGAAAACGACCTTACTTGCCAGCAATGTGGTAAATGTGAAAAAATTCAGTGTGGAAACACCGGATATCGTAATCAAAGTCAACCCTGAACGAGCTGATTTGATTGAAACAATGGAAATTGAAGGAAGAAAATGTCTTGTCATTGCCATTGATGATCATGTGGAAGTCAACGGAGTGACCGTGAGGTTATAAAATGAGTAGGCAAAAGAAAAGCTATGAAATGAATATGTGTGAGGGACCATTGGTTGGAAAGATGTTGATCTTTACTATACCGCTGATGTTCTCCGGGATTTTACAGCTGCTGTTTAATGCGGCGGATACCATTGTGGTGGGAAGATATGCCGGTTCTCAGGCACTGGCTGCGGTAGGCTCTACCACCTCGCTGATCAATCTTCTGGTCAATATGTTTATGGGGCTTTCCGTTGGCGCAAATATTCTGATTTCAAGATATTACGGGGCGAAAAAAGAGGCAGATATCAGTGAGACGGTTCATACATCAATTACAGTGGCAGTTTTAGCAGGAATCGTACTTGC
>JBGVRS010000081.1:0-4324 GCA_045128635.1 Lachnospiraceae bacterium | reverse complement strand
CTGATTTTGAGGGTTGGACTTGCGATTTTGTTATCACATACAATCTTAAAAGAAACAGGAATCTGGTGTGCATGGCCAATTGGCTGGACGGTTGCTGCTTTGCTTTCTCTGATGTTCTATAAAACGGGAAAGTGGAATAAGCAAAAGAAAAATGGCTGATAAAAAATTAAAAAAAGTAATTGACAAATTTTTTTGCTGGGTGTATTATCCAACACGTAAAGGCAAAGACGTCTTTGAGATAAAGTTCTCAGAGACGTTTTTTACATTTAAAATATAAAAATGCAATTTGATTCAGAAGGCAAGGGCGTCTTTTGTGGTGTAGGGATTAGTACCATGAAAGGCAACCTTGCCTTTTGTTTTTCAAATTCATGACAACAGAAAATGAATTTTTCTGTTGTAGGAAGGAGTGACATTATGAAGAATGTATCAGAATTTTTTGGATGTAAAGTTTTTGATGACAGAGTAATGAAAGCAAATTTGTCCGCAAAGGTTTATCAATCTTTGAGAAAAACCATTGACGAAGGCGCAAAGCTTGATATTGGTGTGGCAAATGCTGTGGCAGCAGCAATGAAAGACTGGGCTGTTGCGAACGGTGCAACACACTATACCCATTGGTTTCAGCCGCTTACCGGTGTAACCGCAGAGAAACATGACAGTTTCATTTCCCCTTCTCCTGACGGTGGTGTGATTATGGAATTCTCCGGAAAAGAATTGATCAAGGGTGAGCCAGATGCGTCTTCTTTCCCTTCAGGAGGACTCCGAGCCACCTTTGAAGCAAGAGGATATACGGCATGGGATCCTACTTCTTACGCATTTATTAAGGGCAAAACATTATGTATTCCTACCGCTTTTTGTTCATATGGAGGGGAAGCACTGGATAAGAAAACACCGTTGCTTCGTTCTATGGAGGCACTGAATAAGCAGGCTCTTCGAATTCTTCACTTATTTGGAAATGACGATGTAAAATGTGTTCGAACTTCCGTAGGACCGGAACAGGAATATTTTCTTATTACTAAGGAAATGTACGAGCAGAGAAAAGATCTCAGATTTACGGGGCGTACTCTTTTTGGTGCGAAGCCGCCAAAGGGACAGGAAATGGACGATCACTACTTTGGAGTGATCAAACCACGAGTTGCCGCTTATATGGAAGAACTGAATGAGGAATTATGGAAGTTAGGCATTCTTGCAAAAACAGAACATAACGAGGTAGCTCCGGCGCAGCATGAGCTTGCACCTATTTATACAACAACAAATATTGCAACCGATCATAATCAGTTAACCATGGAAATTATGCAGAAAGTAGCTGCAAAGCATGGTCTGGTATGTCTCCTTCACGAAAAACCATTTGCCGGAGTGAATGGCAGCGGAAAGCATAACAACTGGTCACTGGCAACAGATAAAGGTGTGAACCTTTTATCCCCGGGAGAAACACCTTATGAGAATGCACAGTTTTTATTGTTCTTATGTGCAGTGATCAAGGCGGTGGATGATTATCAGGATCTTCTCCGTCTTTCTGTTGCCACTGCTGGAAATGATCACCGTCTGGGTGCAAATGAGGCACCTCCGGCTGTTGTTTCTATCTTCCTTGGTGATGAATTGAATGGAGTATTGGAAGCAATTGAGACAGATACACCATATGCTGGGGCAGAAAAGACACAGATGAAGCTTGGTGTAGATGTGCTTCCGAAATTCAATCGTGATACCACAGATCGTAACCGTACATCACCTTTTGCATTTACCGGAAACAAATTTGAATTCCGTATGCTAGGTTCCTCTAACAGCATTGCATGTGCCAATATTATGCTGAACAGTGCAGTAGCAGAGAGTTTGAAAATTTATGCAGACAGATTGGAAAAAGCGGAAAACTTTGAGGAAAAGCTGCACGAAATGATTCAGAAGACCATCAAGGATCATAAACATATCATTTTCAACGGTAATGGTTATGATGATACATGGATTCAGGAAGCGACAGAAAAGAGAGGACTTCTTAATTATCGTACGACACCGGATTGTATGCCGCATCTTCTTGACAAAAAGAATGTACAGATGCTGACAGCACATAAGGTATTCTCTGAGGCAGAGTTGAAATCCAGATGTGAAATTATGCTGGAGAATTATTGTAAAACTGTCCTGATTGAAGCAAATACGATGATTGACATGGCAAAGACCGAGATTGCTCCGGCAGTAAGTGCCTATGCATTGGAACTTGCAAATACGGTTGCAGCGAAAAAGGCAGTGGATGCATCCATTTCCTGTAATTATGAAGCTGGTTTGGTAAGGAAGCTGGCAAGACTGGAAGATCAGATTGCGGTGAAAGTGGATGATTTGGAAGAAGCAGTTATGCAGTTACAGGATGCCGGAAGTATTGAAGCTGAGTCTTATAAGATTCGTGATGTAATCCTGGGCAAAATGGGCGAACTTAGAGTTGCCTGTGATGAGGCAGAAACAATGACGGCAAAGAAATACTGGCCATTCCCAACTTATGGTGATTTATTGTTTGGCGTGAAATAACGGATAGAAAGAAGGAATGTTTATGATTTATAGTGCAGTTAACACAATTTGGGTATTGATTGGAGCAGCATTAGTGTTCTTTATGCAGGCGGGATTCTCCATGTGCGAAGCCGGATTTACAAGAGCAAAGAATACAGGAAATATTTTGATGAAGAACCTGATGGATTTCTGTATCGGTACACCAGCCTTTTGGTTGGTAGGGTTCGGGCTGATGTTTGGCAGCGGTTCTGCAATCATAGGAACCTTTGACCCATTGATTCGTGGAGATTACAGTCACATTTTGCCGGCGGGGGTTCCGCTATGGGCATTTGCAATCTTCCAGACCGTTTTTTGTGCGACTTCTGCAACAATCGTGTCCGGAGCAATGGCTGAGAGAACAAAATTCAGTGCATACTGTATCTATTCAGCAGCGATTTCTCTATTAATCTACCCGATTTCAGGACATTGGATTTGGGGTGGCGGATGGCTTTCGCAGATGGGCTTTCATGATTTTGCAGGTTCCACAGCCGTACATATGGTAGGCGGTATCTGTGCATTGATCGGAGCCAAAATTTTAGGACCTCGTATCGGAAAATATGGTAAAGATGGGAAACCACGAGCTATCCTTGGACACAATCTTACTTTTGCAGCACTTGGTGTATTTATTCTCTGGTTCTGTTGGTTTGGCTTCAATGGTGCATCTACCGTAGGTATGGACAGCGATGCTTTGATGGAGACAGCAGGAAGAGTATTTTTTAACACGAATATGGCAGCTGCGGTAGCTTGCTGTACAACTTTAATTTTCACATGGCTTCGTTATAAAAAGCCGGATGTTTCCATGACATACAATGCAGCATTGGCAGGACTCGTTGGTATTACGGCTGGCTGTGATGCAGTAAGTCCGGTTGGCGCAGCCGTAATCGGTGTTGTATGTGGTGTTTTAGTTGTATTATCCGTTGAATTTTTTGATAAGATTGCAAAAATTGATGACCCGGTTGGTGCTGTATCTGTTCATTGTGTATGTGGTGCAATCGGAACAATCCTTACAGGATTATTTGCAACAGGTGTAACAACAGAAGCAGGGCTTTTGTATGGAGGCGGCTTACACTTCCTTGGAGTTCAGGTGGTAGGAGTTCTTTCTGTAGCAGCATATGTTGCGGTTATCATCACGATTGTATTTTTAGCAATCAAGTATACAATTGGTCTTCGTGCTGATGCAGAGGATGAAATTGCGGGACTTGATGTATCTGAACATGGTTTATTAACAGCATATGCAGGTTTTGCAATGCTTCCGGATACGGTTACAGCGGAGGATGAGGTTATGCCGGTTATGGTGCCGGGAGATACACCAATGGCAGATGCAATCCCTGTGAAAAGAGTTCCAACATTTGAGGAAGGTGCTCCTAAGTTTACAAAGATCGAGATTGTATGTAAGGAATCCAGATTCGAAGCTTTGAAAAATGCGATGATGAAGCTTGGTATTACCGGCATGACAGTTTCTCATGTGTTAGGCTGCGGTGTACAGAAAGGAAAACCGGAATATTATCGAGGTGTACAGGTTGAAGCGAATCTGCTTCCAAAAGTACAGGTGGACATTGTAGTGAGTGCCGTTCCGGTTCGTAAAGTCATTGAATCAGCGAAGAAGGTGCTTTACACAGGTCACATTGGTGATGGTAAAATTTTTGTTTATGATGTGGAAAATGTAGTAAAGGTTCGTACTGGTGAAGAAGGCTTTGATGCATTACAGGATGTAGAATAAAAATCAGGATAGATAAAAACTAAATATTGGAAAGGCATTTGAGAAAAGAGAAGTAGTGCAGGTGATCACTCACAG
>JBGVRS010000080.1:0-1578 GCA_045128635.1 Lachnospiraceae bacterium | reverse complement strand
GCAATGTCATTAAGTTAAAGAAAGCTGGACTTCACAGAAATGAGGAGTCCAGCTTTTTCGTTACAAATTCAAAAAAAGCACTTGACAAATGCGTAAAAATGTGCGGCCTTTTTGCTAATCAGAATTAGCAAAAAGGCCTTTGTAATTAGAGGTGTCCCACCCCAAATTACAAGGAGGCACATAAAATGAAAGAAAAGATTGTGACAATAAAGAAAAAATTAGATGGCTGCATCTCTCAGCTCTGCGAAGCATCATGGATGTTTTCCAAGAAACCAGGCACCTACTTCACACGGGATAGGAAGTTACCCTTTTCAAAGGTTATTTCTGTTCTGCTTTCTATGGAAGGGGGAAGTCTTACTTCTGAATTGCTGAAACATTTCGGATGTTCTGCGGATATCGCTTCCTCTTCAGCTTTCGTTCAGCAGAGAGGAAAACTTAGTGATGAAGTTTTTCCTATGCTGTTCAGTCTGTTTGTCAAAAAGACTGATTCAAACAAACGATATAAAGGGTTGCGGATACTCGCCGCGGATGGATCCGATATTCATATCCCAACAAATCCAAATTCTGCGGACTCCTTCTTTCCCGGAACCAATAAACAGAGCGCCTATAATATGCTGCATTTGGATGCTGTTTATGATTTGCTGCAGCATACCTATATAGATGCTCATCTTATAGGCCAAAGAAAAGTAAATGAACAAGCATCCCTGTGCAAGATGGTAGATTATTCTTCTCTTGAAGATGTGTTACTGATTGCCGACAGAGGATATGAAGGGTACAATTTGCTTGCTCACGTGCAGGAAAAGGGTTGGAAGTTCCTGGTTCGCGTTAAAGATATCCATACTGTTGGAGGCTTTGCTTCTGGACTAATCTTGCCGGATGCGGGGGAATTTGATTTGTACATCGATTTATCGCTAACCACAAAGGGAAGCAAGGACATCAAGGAACTCTGCAAAGACAGAAACCATTATCGCTATATTCCTCCTACCACCACATTCGACTTTTTACCGAAGAAAAACCGGAAATATCAGCCAGCGGTTTTCTATAAATTGCCATTTCGCATTGTCCGCTTCAAAATTACTGATGATACCTACGAAACCGTAGTCACAAATCTGGATACGCACAGCTTTCCGGCTGATGAATTGAAAAAGCTTTATAATATGCGCTGGGGTATTGAAACTTCTTTCCGAGAACTGAAATATACCGTTGGTTTACTCCATTTCCACGCAAAAAAGGTGGAGTACATATACCAGGAGGTCTTTGCCAGACTAATCATGTACAACTTTGCTGAGTTGGTTACCTCGCCCGTAATCATCCAGAAAGCCGACGCTAAGTATGCCTATAAGGCAAACTTTTCTGTCGCAGTACATATATGCAGACAATTCTTTCTTGGTAATGTATCTCCACCAGATGTTGAAGCTCTCATTCTCAGGCATGTTTCTCCAATTCGCCCCGGCAGAAGCAGGCCTCGCAAATTGACCGCTAAGCATGCGGTTAGCTTCATCTATAGAGTAGCATAATTCTGGTGCTTTGGATAGTCCTTTTTAAGCGGATTTCCCCATCCGCTTACTTGTCATGCCC
>JBGVRS010000079.1:0-2160 GCA_045128635.1 Lachnospiraceae bacterium | reverse complement strand
TAAGAAAAATAATAGTTTCTTCATATGAATCACCTATTCCCTTTCCGTAAGAGGGATAGGCTTGTGTCCTCATGACAAACTGACCTGTCCACTCTTACTCTATGTGAACAATTTATTCGGTTGTCACGGGACATCTTCTATAGGACTGTCCCGTATTCTGTGCATTGTTAGTCTCCTTTCATTTTGCTTTTTTCTTTACGCAGTTACAAGCTTCTTCATGGCAAAGAAATACTTTACCAGTCTGCGATTCTTAAGATAATTCTCAAATCGAAACTTCATAAGCCACACCCCCTTTCATGGTGTTCCTGCACCTACAAATGCCATAAACACTCTGAATACCAGATTAAGCAGAAGCAGAAAGATTTTTGCCACCTCCAATACCAGTCTGAGTATTCCTAATACTATTTTTAATATCCATTTCAATATGGTAAGTAACACATTTCCGATTCCGCTTATTACTGCCATAGGCTTTACTCCTTTCCAAATTCTCCTTGAGCAAACATTAGTGACATTTCCTGCAATGTTGCATCCTCTTCCTCTGAAACATCTTTTGTCTCGTTTTCTTTGGGTGCTTCCTGCTGAGTAGTTTGTGCCATCTGCATATAGGACTGCATCATCATAGGATTTATCATCATTCCCTGATTGCCTAACGCAGCTCTTCCCATCATTTCAGCAACTTCTTTCATAACTTTCGCAGTTATTCTCGTTTCCAGTTCAGCAATTTCTGACTGGGTAACATATCTGTCTGCCTCCTGCTTTTTCTTCGCCCCGGTAAAGGTCAAATCTTCATCTGAAATACCATTGATATACCTTAGCAACGCTTCAATAATGAAGTTATTTCTCGACTTATGAATGTCGGTATTCAGGTCTTGGAAGGTTCGATATATCTTCAAATGATTCGGGTTATTCAGATTAAGCCGAAGATTGAATTGTTCGACATCCTTTCGTGCCATATCCACTACCTCCCGTTATTCAATGCAATCCTCGCCATTTTCTCAAATCCCTTGGCATTTGCCTTTACATCAAGTACATAATGAAAATTTGGCTGATGCTTTCCAAAGTTCTTCATAACGATTGCCCCACCGCCTACAAAATAGACCGGCATCATATCAAGGTTATAACCACACTCAATTTGATAACGATATACCTTATTTACAAATTCGTTAATCTCCTGGTCCATAAGTTCTTTGTACTCATCAGGTAATGATGTTCTGCCGGTAATCATATATTCCTGAATATCAGCTTCATCAATCTTGTGATTCTTTACCTGTACTGCAAGTCGGTTTATGGACCTCATACAGCGGATTAATCCTTCGTTCTGGGTATCGCATTTTGTACTGTCCGGTCTCTTGTCAAGAATCATCATACTGTCAATCGTCCATGAACCAATATCGACAACCAATGCTTTTTTACCAAAGGATGGTAACATACCGGCGATTGCCGCATAGCACTGTGGAAAGACTGACACATTCATAATGTGTGCCCGATACAAGTCATTTTCAAAGGTAAACGCTACAAATTCATTCTTTGACAGATATTCGATGAATGGTTTTCTTTCCGCTGAAAATCTTGTCAGCGGAAGTCCAACTGCAAGAGCAATGTCTGCTTCCTTTATTCCTCTGCTTTTCATTTCCTTTGCCATTGCCACTAAAGTGAGCAAATAGAAGTTCTCATTTTCCACCTTACTGTCAAGCACTTCCAGTCGTTCATCTCCAACAGCAAAATGTCTATTGTCATATTGAAGAACATTATCCGTAAATGCCGGAACATTCGGCAACTCTTTGATTGATGTGTTAAAGCAATAGTTGCTTGTCTTCATCTGTGACCAGCCATGGTCAATTCCAATTATTTCAATACTATTGTTCATTCTGTGTTTCCTCCGTTTCCTAAATTCTCGCCCTAACATACTCTAAATCTCCTGTATAAGGGGTATCCACCAGATACCAGTTACGGTCAATATCCATTTCCATCCGAGTTTTTACCCATTTGTCATCAACCTTGACTTCCAAGCATTCTCCACAATGGAATCCGATATGTTCCCATAAATCTGATACCAGCAATCCATATCTGCCATTTTCACTGTTGTAGCCAAGTCTGCCTTCAATCTTCTTTTCTTTATTTGCCATAGCCATCCCTCCCGATATACTACTTTGATTAGTG
>JBGVRS010000078.1:0-2076 GCA_045128635.1 Lachnospiraceae bacterium | reverse complement strand
TATTACATTCCAATTTGAGGATGATCTTGATTATCAGATGCAAGCGATTCATTCTACTGTGGAATTATTCAGGGGACTGTCACGACATGTAGATGGAGTTTATCGATATAGTAGAATACATGATGTGACGCAAGGAAATCCAATTAGAAATAATGATATTGTTGTTGGTAGCAGATTGTTGGAAAACTTGCGCAAAGTACAGTTATCAAATGATTTATTTGCGGACAATGTTCTGGCTGATGGTAATAATTTTACGATTGAAATGGAGACAGGTACAGGAAAGACTTATGTGTATCTGCGTACAATTCTTGAGTTATATAAAGAGTATGGATTCCGCAAGTTTATGATAGTAGTTCCATCAATTGCTATTCGCAAGGGTGTAGAGAAAACGATGGAGCAGTTGGCTGACCATTTCAAGAGGCTTTATAACATTGATATTGGTAAGCACAGCTTTATCTATGACAGTAATAATCCAAAGCAGATTAGTTCAAAGCTAGTATAATTCACTTTAAATAACAAACTGTTTGAACATATATTTCCGGTATGGTATAATTGAACCATCGGAGGTCTCAATTATGCCTAATACAATTAAAACTATTTCTTTGACAGATGATAATAAATGTTACTTAAAAAAACTGCTGACTCAGAGTACTTTGGAAATTCGCATTTATCAACGTGCCAAAATTCTTTTACTTAAATCTGAGGGCGCATCTAACGAAGCAATTGCTGACAAATTGGATATTGGGATCGGTGTGGTAAAACGTTGTCTTAATAAATTTAAAGAAAACGGTGTTGAAGCCGCCTTGCATGACAACAAAGGTCGCGGAAGAAAAGCGGAAATCACCGATGACGATATCACTTGGGTAATCAATAAAGCCTGCCAGAAACCGAAGGATTACGGCTATTCTGCTGAATTCTGGTATCCCATGAGTTTTAGAAAATTCATCAACTCAATAGCAGAAGCGGAAGGCCATCCCCGTATGGCAACAGTAGCCGAAACAACACTTCGGAAGATTCTAAGCAATGCAAGAATCAAACCTTTTCAGGTGTCCTATTACTGTGAAAGACGCGATCCTGAGTTTGATGAAAAGATGCATGATGTTCTTGTCATCTACAAGCAGATCGAAATGCAGTTTGATGAGGATGGAAAACTGATTCCCTTTGAGAAAGATGCCGTACATACCCTGTCTTACGATGAAAAGCCCGGAATTCAGGCAATTGCCACCACAGGTGAAGACCGTCCACCTATTCCAAATACAGATAAAAGCAGTGGCTATCAGCGGGATTATGAGTATGTCAGATTGGGTACCCTCTCTCTGCTTGCAGCGATTGATTTACTCTCAGGAGAAGCAATTCCATTAGTAAGTGAGACTCACAAAAGTTCTGACTTCGTGACCTTTTTAAAGAAGCTTGATGAAAAATATCCAAAGGGTGACATCATCCGGATTATTCTGGATAATCACTCTGCACATACATCCAAAGAAACACAGGAATATTTGAATACGATTTCTGGACGTTTTGAGTTTGTATTTACACCCAAACATGGTTCATGGTTAAACATGATTGAAGGTTTTTTCAGTAAAATGACAAAACAGATGTTGGGTGGAATCCGTGTAGAAACCAAGAAAGAACTCGAGGATAGAATCTACAAATACTTTGACGAAATTAACAAAGAACCTGTTCCCTACAAATGGACTTATAAAATGGATACCATTGATCTTTCTAAAGAAGATATTAATTCCATAGTTTATGAGGTTGTAAATGCAAAAGCTGCTTCAGCAGAAAACAAAACCAAGAAAGCCCCGAAACCAATTTCACGAAAGAGAAAGTCTATCCAGAATTAGCATGAAAATGCTAATTTGAAACAGGCTTCTAATTTGCGTGGATTATACTAGTAGTAATTTTTGCAAACAGTACGATAATGTGTGCTATACTTGATGCAATGGGTATTATGTAAAACATGAAAAGGATATATTTGTGAAAGGATAAACAGGTTAAAGAGTATGGAAAAAAGTAAACCTTGAGTCCTGATATTCTGTATGATACAATACAAAATGTTACTATTCATGGCTGTTT
>JBGVRS010000077.1:0-10245 GCA_045128635.1 Lachnospiraceae bacterium | reverse complement strand
ATGGCATCGAGGTCAGCAGAATCGATCGTGCTGATATACTGATTAATCTGTTCCCTTGTCATAAAATTACTCCTTAAGATAAAATAGGAGTGTAGGGCAATCCAATCTCTACACTCCGGCATTCATCTAATTGCGAGTTAGATGGATGCTTTTTTTGCCCAATAGTTGCCTATGCAACCATCGGTAGAATCCCAAATGTCGAAGACTTTCCAATTCTCTTGTGGGTCATTCTTATCTGTCGGCATGATAGCAACCATGTGATGACCACCGATGTTGGCTACAATTCCATCACAGTTCCACCAACCACATTTATTGAGGAACTTGCAGAATTCTTCACCTGTGTACTTCTTGCCGGATGACTTCTTCGGTTGGCTTTGCTTTTCCCATCCAATGCTTTCCATGTAGATTTCCAAGCCTTTGCCTGTTGTCGGTTCATAGCCTGTTTCACATTGGACTTTAGCAAGACCCATTACAACATCGTTGTAGTCCAAGCCTGTTGCCTTTGAGATCGCTCTGATCGAGCAATCAGCAGTAATTCTGCCTTTAGGATTAGCATTGAAATACCTAAAGGTTTTTGTGTTTGGATATTTCTGTCTTCTTTCCATATAAACTCCTTTTCATATCCCTTATCAGGGCATAATCATTATCTCATACTATGCACATAGAGTCAAGCAAAATCGTAAAAAAGTTTTGACTTTGATTTTTAATAGGACTAGAATGGAATTGTAAAGAGAGGTGATGAGATAACTACAACAGAATTAAGAGAAACATTGAAAATCTCTAATGTTGAGTTTGCAGAAATGATCGGTATCACTCGCCAATCCCTATGGAATAAAGAACAAGGCACAACACTTTGGACAATGCCGGAATTGGTCAAAATCGCACAGATCATGGATGAAAATTCAATCAAAGAGAAACTGACAGTTTCTATTGATGGCAATTCATATCGCATAACTATACAGAAAATTACGGAAAAATAAGGTGACTTCGCATAATCAACCTTATTCGAAAAAAATTCATATCGTAATTTGTATGTTATTGCCAAAAAAATTGCCATCCGTAGAAGGATGGCTTATTTAATTTCACAACAACATTATATCGTATCTGCTCTGCTAGGAGTCCATCACAATTGCCCATATTAAACAAAACTCCTTACATTTGCTTAAAAGTAATTTCTTCATGATTAGTTATCCTCAAATCTTCTGTGGTGGATTCCTAATAGGGCAGATACAAGAAAGGGAAAAATGAAACGTAATGAAATCATCTTCACCTTATCAATGGGTGGAATGCTCCTGATGTTGACCATGATGGTCTTGGGGTTTGGGTTATGAACGAACTTATCACAAAAGAAATGCTTGAAGGTGGCTACGTTCCTGATGTCATATTTGACAAGTTAGAGGAATACAAGTCAGCAGTTGAATGGTTTGAAACATTCAAGTTTCAGGCAAGAGTCGCAATGGAACAGAACCATGTTAAGAAATGGGAAACAGACTACTTCGTAATGGACTACATCGATGAACACAAATCACCGAAGATCGATACGAAGAGAATGAAAGAAACATGGTTCGACATCGTTGATGCTAATGGCGAAGTCACTAAAGTTAATGCTTACGAATTCTTCGTAAAGCAAACCAATGTAAAGGCACACACAAGTTATAAGGAGAAGAAATGACAGACAAGATCGTTGCTAATACAAGCAAGGCTTACGGATATAACTATGCGAGTTTAAGCGATATCGCAAACCAGGGATTCACAATCCCAAAAATGAAAACAGGCACAGATGGTGAAAAGGAATATGTTTACTACTACGATGCCGAGTTAAAAGAATGGGTTCGTGGTGCTGAAATCGTAGTGCCGGAAATGAAAGGTTCTAATTCGGCACAGAGATATGGATCGGCAATCACCTATGCGAGAAGATATACAACATTACTCGCATTATCGTTGGCTTGTGATGATGACAAGAAGATCGAAACACAAGAGCCTACTGATTTAAAGAAAGCTGAAAGATGGCAAGGACTAGAACAAGACTTAAACATCAAGGATCTTGCTGATGAATTTAGAAAACTCTACACACAAGAAGAGCAAGACCGAATCCTTAAAGGACTCAAATATACTAGAGCCGAGGATATAGGAATCGTAGATTTACAGAAGTATGTGAACTTTAAGAAGTATGGCAAAAAGTAAACTTACAAAGGCAAAGGAAATATCATACGAAACGAAACAAAAGGTACTAGATAGACAAGGCAACAGAAGTGTTAGTGGTGTCTATCTAGCACCATATAATATCGAGTTTCACCATGTCATACCGAGATCAGCGAGTGGTGTCGGCTATGAGTGGAATATTGTCGCATTAACGAAAGAAGAACACAGACTATACCATGACCATTGTTCAATTCCGGTCAATGGAAAAGAACGATACACATGGCTAGAGTTCGACATCCTTATGAAGAATCACCTAAAGATGCGATACGAAGGATGGAGTGAAGAAAAATGCAAGGTGAGAAAGTATGCAGAAGAAAGTGACTACAAGGTCACTAGAAAGGATATGTGGAAGTGAAGACAACACAAGAGATCGTTGAAGAACTACTGCTCCAGGGCAAGCACATCAACAAGTTTGATTTACTGTCTATGGCGAATTCGGTGTGTTTGGCACAGAGAATCCTAGACATCAAAGAACAGAAAGGATGGAACATCTGTTCCAAATCCGTACCAGGCAAAGGCACATTGAAAGAGTATTGGCTTGAGCCTGATGAGATAGCGAGAATCAAGAAACCCATTCAGTTAGGTTTGGGATTGCTTGGGGGCAGAAATTACTGATGCCGGAAAAGAGAATGTTTACGAAGAAGATAACCGAGAGTGATGCTTTCTTGGATATGCCGTTATCATCTCAATGCTTATATTTCCACTTAAATATGAATGCCGATGATGATGGATTCGTGAACAATCCTAAACGAATCATGCGACAAATCGGTGCGAGTGAAGATGATTTGAAACTGCTGATAACAAAGGCATTCATCCTTGTGTTTGAAAGTGGGGTCATAGTCATTAAGCATTGGCGAATGCACAATACACTTCAAAATGACAGATATCATCCTACGGATTATCAGGAAGAATATGCCTTAATCGGCTTGAAAACAAACAAAGCATACACATGGAAACAAAATGGAAACATTTTGGAAACAGAACCTAACATAACTAAACCTAACATAACTAAACATAGTGGAGAAGATATACAAAAAGAGATCGAGCGATTGAACGAAGCCTTTGGCAAAGAAATCGTTGATAAATGTCTGTTGGCATTACTGCCATACGATTTCAAAGCCTATGACCTTGTGGAACTTGTTACAAGGTACGAAAGCATAAACGATCTCAATGCATATGCATACACGATGATGGAAAGGAAAAAATGAAACAGAGAATTTTCAACAAAGGCAAAGGATGGTACATAAGTGCATCCAACTACAAAGACAAGGAAGACAAGGCTTTCATGAACGTACATTTTGCAAAGTGTGAAGAACCGATTTACAAGAAAGCCGGAGATAACGAATTCGTATTCACCGACATCGACATCCAGGAAATGAAGTACGGAGCATACAAAGGAAAGATCAATCTTACTGTCTTCAAATACGAACTGATTCATAACGATAGCAAATATACCGAGATGGACAAGTTTGCAGAAGAGATGAAACCATATGCCGATAAATTCGGTGCTACTCAATCCGTACAGATTGATGAAGATGACTTGCCGTTCTTTTGAGAGGTGAACCATGAGAGATTACACATTTAAGGTCACAAGAGTCGAGTACATCACAGTTACTGCCAACAACATGGACAATGCCTACGATGTACTTGAGGATAATCACGATGTCGAGGATGCCGATGTCAAATTGTATGAGGTGAGCGATGACTACAAATGAAAGAGATTTGATCGCTATCTACTGCTTACATATGGGCATCCATACACCTAGTAACATCAAGAAACAGATAGAACAGTATGAAGAGATAAGGGAAATAGTAAACCTCTGTTGTGAAGAGATAGAAAGGTTTAAGGATGAGCATGAGTGAAGTGACCGATAAAGAAAGATACTTGCTATATACAGGACTTGCCTGTTTAGAACGAGAGATTCAAAAGCAACACAAAGGTCTAGTTGGAACAACAGACCCAATGTTAAGGGAATATATGCAAGACATCGTTGATGGATGTGAGTTCACTAAAAAGAAAATCTGTGAACTGTTAGGAGCAGAATGAACGGCATTTTTGAAAATAGAAAGAACGGCACAAAAATTGCAATTATGCACGTTCCAAAAAGGAAGAACAAAGCAATCTGCTTATTTGAAGAGCCGAATGAATGGTATGTTGTTGCGACATTTGCAAATAACAGACAAGCATTCATATTTGAGAAATACCTTGAAAGGTTTTTAGGGGAAACAGAATGATATTTAAGAAGAAAGAAAAACCCATAGAGAAGTATTGGGAAGATGGACTTTATATGGAGATAAAAAGCATAAAGCAACAAGTCTTATTGAATGAGAGTCAGCACAGGTTAGGGTTAATAGATCCTAGCGAATACAAGAAGACCCACGATGCGATTGATCAGAGAATAAGGCAGTTAGAATCCAAAATGGCTTTCGATGAGCAGATGGGCAATCCGTTAGATGCTTTAGAAAGGATGTTTGAATGACAAATATCTTATTTGATGACAGAGTGGCAGAAGCATTGGTCGAGTGGCTTAACAAGAACGGCAAGGAAATCAAAGAGCGTCCAACACCATGCTATTGCGACATGAGAATCCTTGCTGATGATGGATGCTTCAAAGTTAGATTGTATGCGAGGTGCGAAGATGATTGAACCATGTGTACCATTCTCGTTTATCGATGAGATGATTGAAGACCTTGAGGAAGATTTAGAGGACATGGTGCAAAACAATCATGACAGAGAATCCTGGTTGAAGATTTCCGGAATGGTTGAAGGTATGAAATTAGTTAAAAGGAAGTGGTTTGAAAGTGACCGATAACGATTTCATCGAGTGGTTGAGAAAAGAACTGTATGAAATGCTTTACAACCGAGAAATAGACCATGATGTCTTAATGGTTTATATCAGGTTAATACATAAGTGGAGAGTTGAGAATGAACGAGAATGAATTCATCCTACAAGACCGATTAGGTGTCATTAGAGATACCATCCATAAATACGGAGAAGAGAATTTCTATATTTCGTTTAGTGGTGGGAAAGATTCTACTGTGGTTCACCATCTAGTGGACATGGCTTTACCGAATAACAAAATCCCTAGAGTATTCTCTAATACAGGAATTGAATTTAAGCCAATTGTAGACTTCGTGAAGAGCCTAAACGATCCAAGGCTAGTGATTATTCATCCAAAGAAAAAAGTGCGTGAAACCCTTGAAAAAGTGGGTTATCCGTTCAAGTCAAAAGAATACTCAAATTGGGTCAAGATATATCAAAAGCATCAGGACAGAATAGACCCATACTTCAAGATGGTTGAGGAGAACCCAAGTCTGCTAGACAGTTACGATTTCATCCACAACCTACCTGTGAATGTGAAATATGTCATATCGCAATTCTATGGTAGGCGAGAGAGAGAGAGAGAGTTGTACTGTTATCAGCGATGTCCCTAAATGTCTTGAATATCAATTCACTAAAGAATTTAAGCTGAAAGTCAGCGATCAATGTTGTGTTGAGTTCAAAGAAAAGCCTTTGAAAGAATGGCAGAAGGAAAACAAGAAACCTTATAAAATTCTAGGCTTGATGAGAGAAGAAGGTGGCAGAAGAGCATTCACAGATTGTGCCGTATTTCATGGAAAGAAACTCTATTCATTTCAGCCGTTGGCGAAAGTCACTAAAGAGTGGGAAGAGTGGTTCATCCAAGAGCATCAAATAAGACTCTGCGAATTGTACTATCCGCCTTACAGCTTCGAAAGAACCGGATGTGTCGGTTGCCCATACAATATTCACATTCAACAAGAGTTGGAAACTTTAGAAAGAGTTCTGCCTAGTGCTAGAAGACAGGCTGAATACTTGTGGCAACCTGTTTATGAAGAATACCGAAGAATTGGCTACCGATTAAAAAGAGAGGAGCAAACGAAATTATTTTGAAAATACTAATTGACTTAATAAATGCAGTAACAGAGTTAATCATGGTGTTACTTCGTGCATCATTTCATGTTGCGTTAGGTATGTGTGCAGTAGTTATGATTCTCATGCTAGTTATTATGATTGCTTACATCATTAAAGTCTGCATCGAGGAGATACGAAAATGAAAGCAGTAATTGTGATTGATATGCCTGATGGTGTTTCACTTGATGAGTGGTATGCCGTAAAAGTTGTTGTAGATAGATTAAAGGCAACAGAAGAAGAATTGATACAAGGTATTCCGTTTGATGAGAGCAAGGTATTCAAGTTTGTGCCGTTAAGACCTTTGCCACAAAAGACATATGCAGAGTTCCCTGATCCGTACAAGTATGGGCTCGCAGATGGTTGGAACAGATGTCTTGAGGAGATAACAAAATGAGCGGATTCAAGAAGATGGCTTTGTATGAAGTGTATTTAGAGGACAAGAAAATCGATTGCGACATCATCGATAATTTAGCTTCAAGGTATCACACAACCGCTAATTGTATTCGTTCAACGATGTGGCATCATGTTAGGTTAAACGGAATGTACACCTTTCAGAAAACAGGCGAGTTCGTTCTCTATATGAATTTAAGTGATTTCGACATTCTTCCTTACTGTCCTAAATACACCAGAAAGGAATCAAAAGAACCTACCTACGAAGAAACCATGCTGATGCATCTAAAAACCTATGGCAACTTCGCTCTAGGCAGTAACGAAAAGAATCCGGCTAAATATCTACCGAAATTGTACGAACTAGGATTCGATTGCAAGATAAACACCTACGTTGATCCTTCAATCAGGACTACACATAGGAAACCAAAGGAATATTACTCAATCGAGGTAGTAAGGTATGTTTGATGAAATACAGAGAAATTTAAGCAACGAGTGGCGAGATGCACAGACGGATATGGAAACATTCAAGCAATGGACGGACAGAAAAATCAACACTTATACCTGTCTTAAAAGATTTAGAAGACATAACAAGATTGATGGAAATGTCTACATCGATGTTGAAATATTTACACTTTGGTTAAACTCGATAGGATGGTGCAGAGATGGATTATAAGGTATTCACATCGAATCTTGCGAATCTAAAAAGGCTCAAGGATAGCGAAGAAAGTCTTAAAACTCAATTAGACCTGATTAGTTACGAATTAGAAGGAGTTAAAGGAGTTCGCTATGATTCGGTTATGGTTCATGGGAATCCTTCGGTAATTGAGGAAAAACGGCATGAGATGAGGAATAAACTCGACAAAATAGAAAAGGAATTAAAGTTCACGAAATTGGCGATCGCACAAATCGAGGAAACATTAAACAGGATGCCGAAAACGTTAAGGGAAATGCTGATTGAGGTGTTTGTGTATGGAAAGACATACAGAGCCGTGGGCGAAAAGTATGGATATTCCTACAATGGGGCATGGCACTACATTAAACGAGAAACGGAGAGATTTCTTTGATGGAAGATAGAGAAAGAGAAATAAAAACGGAGATATTTAGAGATAATTTCCAAAATTACAAAAAATACGGAATTCCAAAAGCACAGTTGGTGATTGCTGATATTCCGTATAACTTGGGTGTAAATGCGTATGGCAGTAATCCTCAATGGTATGTAGATGGTGACAATTCAAATGGCGAAAGCAAATTTGCCGGAAGCACTTTTTTCAATACCGATGGTTATTTCAAAATACCTGAATATATGCACTTTTGCTCAAAGATGCTAGTAAAAGAACCGAAGGAAAGTGGGAAAGCACCTGCTATGATCGTGTTTTGTGCATATAACCAATTGGATATGTTGGCAGAATATGGGGCAAAGTATGGATTCGCTCATTCATATCCGTTATTCTTTATCAAAAATTATTCTCCACAGGTGCTGAAAGCAAATATGAAAATTGTCGGTGCGACAGAAACTGCGTTGGTTTTGTATAGGGATAAACTGCCAAAATTCAACAACAACGGAAGAATGATATTTAATTGGTTCAAATGGGAAAGAGATGGAAAAGAGATTCCTAAAATTCATCCAACGCAGAAACCTGTTGGACTATTAAAACAACTGATAGAAATATTTACAGATGAGTATGATGTTGTGATCGATCCATGTTGTGGAAGTGGTAGCACATTAAGAGCCTGTATGGAACTCAACAGGTCATCATATGGGTTTGAACTTGATAAAACATTTTACGAAGAAGCAAAAAACAAAATGATAAATAATTGTAGCATTCAAAGGAGTCTATTTTGAAAAAGGGTATTTATTTAGGCGATGCGTATGAACTGATTAAGCAGATCCCTGACAAGAGCATTGATTTGATATTAACAGATCCTCCGTATGTTTTAGACCCAATTGCGGGGGGGGGGATGCCGAGGAGTGTTCAATCCTATAAAAAAAAACTAGATGAAGCAGACATCCTAAATGGATTTGATTATTCGATTCTTGATGAATTTGTTAGGGTGCAAAAGAAAGTAAATTGCTATATATGGTGTTCAAGGAAACAGTTAAACGATTTACTGAATTACTTCATTTCAAGAGGGTATATGTACGATGTCCTGATGTGGTGCAAAAAGGGATCTGCACCATTCTACAATGATGGGTATTTAAAAAACAAAGAATACTGTTGTTTCTTTCGAGATCATGGGGCAACATGGAAACCTAAAGATTATCAAAGTGCAAACGGAATATACATAAGCCCACAGAATTCAGCAGATAACAAAGCATACGATCATCCAACAGTAAAACCGTTGCCGTTCATAGAAAGGCTGGTTGCTAATAGCACAAACCCAAACGATATAGTTCTCGATCCGTTCTGTGGGACAGGCACAACATTAAAAGCCTGTCAAAATTTAAATAGAGAATATATAGGGTTTGAGATCAATGAAAAATACTACAACATAGCAAAAGATCGGCTTAACAACATAAATGCGAAAGGTGAGGTGACATTGTTTTGACATTGCAAGAACGAATCGACGAGATGTACAGACAGTTAGAAACAACGAACCCAAAGTCAAAACAGAAAATAAGAGATTTGAAACGAGGTATAGAAAGAGCAAAGCGACAGAAACGCAGAGAGTTAAGAGGTGGCACGATCATCATATGACTATATGGGAATTAAAGGCATTAGCCGAACAAAAAGCAAAGGATGAACAATTAACCGAGCAACAAAGAAACGCATGGCAGAATGCCTTAAAATCGGTTGAGATTCAAATAGAGTTGATGACTCCAAAACAATTAAAACTGTTTGACTATTAGTGATAACATAAAATCAAGAAAGGTGATTATCATGCTATTTAATCTATTCAAAAAGAAAAAGGAAGAACCGAAACCATTAGTACGCACTATTACAGAAATTAACTATCTAGCCGATACGGAGAACGCAGACAATATATATAAACTCATCAAAGATGATTTAAACGAGAACGATGAGTACACCGAGTCTGCAAAGTATCTTAAAGAAAACTACGATCATGAAAAGGTCTACAAGTATGAGCCTTATGAGTTGCCATTTGAAATAAAGGGAAAGCAAGTCTTTGCCGAAGTAAATGGAGAATGGTACAAGGTAGGAAGACTAAAAAGAAATGCTGATTTAGATGGACTTCAAGTCCTGTTCCTTTATCCAAACGAATACAAGTATGTCACCGAGGACAGTATCGAAAGAGAAAAGGGCGATCACTACTTCGGCATCGAAGTCACAAAAACTATTACTTTGTGATGTGTCACATAAAATAAAGAGTATTATGGTAGTGTAAAAAGAATCTCGAAAGGGATTCTTTCTTTTTCTAACAGGCAGAGTTCTATACCTTTCTTCTCTGCCTTTCTAATTATGAAACCATACGCAGAACAATTTTATAAATCTACAAGGTGGCAAGATTGCCGAAACTCTTACATGAAGAAGGTCGGTGGACTCTGCGAGTTATGTTTGAAGGAAGGAAAGATAACTCCGGCAGAAGAGGTTCACCACAAGGTTCATTTGAGTCCGCAGAACATAAACGATCCTACTGTGACATTGAACTATGACAACTTGATTGCGTTGTGTAGGGAACATCACAGACAGGAACATGGAGCGAGAAAGAGAAGATATAAGATTGATGAATGGGGCAGAGTTACACCGATTTGATCCCC
>JBGVRS010000076.1:0-1652 GCA_045128635.1 Lachnospiraceae bacterium | reverse complement strand
GCTGCAATGGTGGATCGATTTATTGCAATGTCCGGAAAATCTCCGAACATGCGATTAAATAACACTGATTTCAAAGAACTTTTATTCTACGGCGTTCGCGCCGCGGTGTAACTTTTATAATTTTACCGAACTATTGTCATAATAAACCTGCGTTTAAATTACACTATTGTACTTAAACGCAGGTCACTCAAATACTATGCTATTTCAATGGTATAGACACTCGAGAATCTTTCTCCCGGAGCGAGGCGCTGTATCCAGTCCTTGTCGCGGTAATCCCCCTCATATCCGGCTCTGTCACAGCGTCCGTACCACGGCTCCAGGCAGATGAACGGAGCATTTTTGGTCGGAGGTGACCATATTCCTACCACCGGAGCATCGAAACAGAGACTCAGCCAAGGGCTTCCATCATTTCTGTGCAAGGTCACGCGAGCGATCTGGCTGTCCTCCAGCATGATCGTGTCGATCTGATCAAATGTCTCCTTAGTCAACGGGAGTTTTCCATCCTCCGGGATTTCCAGAGGATATCTGGTCACCGCATCCACACAGCCCTTTTCCTTTATTCTTATGCATTCAAGCCCCTCAGAGCGGTCAAATGAAAGAAAACCTCTCCCGGCAGCCTGCGGATCATAATCAGGATAATAGAATGCAGGATGAGCACCTATCTGGAAATACATGTCTTCCTGAGAAGGATTGCAAACCTCCCAGATGACATCAAGCCTGTTTCCCTGCAGCTTATACGCAATTTCGAGAACAAAAGGGTAAGGATATTTTGCCAATGTCTCTGCAGAAGATTCCAGTCGGTACCTAACTTCAGTATCATTGCCTTCCACAAGCGTGAAATCCATATCACGGGCAAAACCGTGCTGTCCCATCTCATATTCCACTCCATCCACACGATAACGTTTCTCCCATACGCTTCCTACAATCGGGAACAATACCGGAGAATGTCTTCCCCAGAATGCAGGATCAGCCTGCCATAGATATTCTGTCGAGCCTTTCATGATGCTGGCGAGCTCTGCACCATGTTCCTTGACCTGAACGGTCAGGACATCATTCTTTAGAGTATGCATATCGATAGTCGTTAGATTTTATACAAAAACTTTATAGGTTGAAACTGAAACAGTTTCTTAGTTTTGTGTAAAATTACAAAAATATCTGACATCAGATGCATATATAACGAAAAAGAGACCAGCTTTTGCTGATCTCCTTCGTGCGGTGGGCGAGACTCGAACTCGCACAGGATTACTCCCACTACCCCCTCAAAGTAGCGTGTCTACCATTTCACCACGACCGCTTTGTTTGTTTTGGGATTGCAAAGGTACGACAAAAAAATTAAACTCCAAATTTTTCTTCACTTTTTTTGCAAAAATTTTCACTTTTTTATTCCAGGCAGATCTTGCAATACATTCAATGCATTCATTTTCAGCGAAATCATTGTATTCTCATTTTTATTTACTATCTTTGCGCGCTTTTCCTCGGGTAGGAAGCATGGTATTTTAATAATTAACTTTTTAAAACAGATTCACAATGGCTGTTAAAATTCGTCTTCAGCGCCACGGTAAGAAGAATTTCGCATTCTTCCACATTGTAGTGGCAGATTCACGCGCACCACGCGATGGTCGTTTCATCGAGCAGCTCGGCTCTTACAACCC
>JBGVRS010000075.1:0-17202 GCA_045128635.1 Lachnospiraceae bacterium | reverse complement strand
ATGCTCATAATAATCAGAAAAAATATCTTGTAATACATTGCTCATGTAATCATTTTACACTAAAAAGAAGCAAAGAAAAACCTACCCCTCAAAGATTGAGGGGCAGGGGAGTTGAGAGTGTGTTTTACACACTATTTTTATACTTACTTTAATAATTCGTCCACAACTTCTGTAACTGCAACAGAATGTTCTAACATTTCATAGCAGGATGCATAGTCGTCGTTTTCGAATTGTCTTACAAATTCAGTTAATTCATAAGAAAGCTTAATCTTGCCGTCAAATTCTGCAAGAACTGTTTCACCGGATTTGTCAGAGAATGCAATTTTAGCCAAAGTGCTGACAGAGCCTTCGCCGCGAAGTGTGCCGACATCTCCCTGAATGACAAAACCTGATGGACTGGTTGAATCTTTTGCAGCGCTGCAGACTGCGCTGAAAGTATCATATTCTAAAACTGCGATTCCGGAAGTATCCACGCCATTATATCCTTTGGTTGGATAATAATGAGCTGCCTTTGGTTTTCCGAAAAGTCCAATGGTAAAATGCAGATTATAAATGTTTAAGTCGTATAATGCACCGCCGGCTAAAGAAAGGTCAAAGGCTGGTAAAATTTCACCATTTAAATACTGTGCATAGCGGCTGGAAATTTTACTGTAGTTAGAGTGCACAAGTTTTACATTTCCAACTTTTGAAACCGCATATTTTACGATAGTGTAGGATGGCAGATAAGGTATGATAAATGCTTCCCAGAGGAACAATTGTTTTTCTTTTGCAATGGCAGCCAGTTCTTTGGCTTCTGCGCTGTTCACAGTAAAAGGTTTTTCTAAAATGACATGCTTTCCTGCTTCTAAAGCTTTTTTGGCATATTCATAGTGTACAAGATTTGCAATACCTACATAGACAGTTTCAATTTCCGGATTCTTTAAAAAAGCATCATAATCAGTTTCTACAAGAGGAATGTGATGTTCTTCTGCAATTTTCTTTCCTTTTTCAAGGCTGTGAGGACGAACGCAAAGTGAAACAACCTCAGTGTGGTTAACCAGTGCCACGTCATGCAGAAACATTCCTACGATCATACCATTTCCAACAACGCCGATTTTCATAGAAGTTCTCCTTTAGTATATTTGGTGGTTCATGGCTAACTCTTAAAGATTGTTTTTGAATATTCTGTCGGAGCCATGTTGTATTTCTGGGTAAATGCTCTGGAAAAATAATGAATGGAGTTAAAACCTAACATTAAAGCAATTTCGCTGATGGTATAACGACCTTCACTGATGAGCTGTCGGCTCTTTTCCAGTTTTAATTCATTGATATATTTTTTTGGAGTCTGATTTAAATTCTCATTGAACAGAATCTGTAAGGAAGATCTGGACATAGAAAATTTCTGACAGATTTCTCCAACGGTAATTGGTTCATAAATTGTTTCATCAATATAGGTAAGAATTTGTTCCAATAGCTCGTCATGATAATGTTGACGGGCATCTGTGACCGGTTTTTTATCAGGTTCAGACTGAATATATTCACTTTGAAGAAGTCTGATGATGACTTCCTGGAACAGACACAAAAGCAGGCTGTCCATATATGGTGCAAAGGTAGAACTTTCATTTACCAGAGTTTTCATCAGAGTGTGAATCTTCTTCGTATATGGAAAGATTTTATTTAATAAAAACTCGAAGTGTGATATATCAGGTTCCATTTCAAAAAGAACTGTCACGTAAGAGCAGGAGCTGCCTTCTCTGATCTTCTGATTATGGAATTGATTTGGTCCATAAATGATTAAATCGCGTTCCTGAAGTTCATAAGTTACTCCGTTAATTTCTGTAATCATACTTCCGCGGTCTACGTAAGTTAATTCATAGTAAGGATGAGATTCTCCCTCAAAGACATAACCGGAATCTCTGATAGAATAGTAATATCCTAAAATTTCCTTTACGCGTACCTGAGAAAGGATTCTGTTGAAATGATAAGCAGGTGTTAAAAGCTGAGGTGCTGCAATGTATTCGTCCTCCGTGATCAAACGATAGGATACGAAAGAACTTACAGCGGCAACCTGAAAATATACATGAGGTTTTAATTTTACATTGCGGTGTACCGCAAATGCTTCAAAGGTATCGGTTTCCGGCATTTCGCTGACAATTAAAGCAGCCATTCCGGACTGGACTTCAATATATACTTCGCAGTCAAAACAGTTAAAAAGGGAAATGCTTTCTTTGATGGTAGCCTCGCCTTCCCTGCTGATCATGCTGGTATTTTCAAGGTTGATCGGATGGTCATAAACAGTGCCATATTTAGAAAAAAGTGAACTAGATGTCTTATGTTGCATTTTACTACCTCCAATAAAGAATATTATAACATATTTGTGCAGAATGTCTATAAAACATAAAAAATAATGTGAAAAAAGTAAAAATCATCTTGAAAAAAACTAAAATGAACAATAATTTTAATAAAAATCACAAAGACAATTTAGGACATTAAGAATTATAATTAACTATACTCTGAACTGGGTTTTCAGGGGGGAATCATAATCAAGGAGGGGAGTTAAAATGCCTAATATTGTTTTAACACGAATTGACAATCGACTGGTACATGGTCAGGTTGCGACACAGTGGTGCGGAAGCATCGGAGCAAATCTTATTCTTGTAGCTAATGATGAAGTTGCTGGTAACACACTTCGTCAGGGTCTTATGGATATGGCTGCTCCTTCTTATGCTGCTATGCGTTACTGGACAATCGAAAAGACTTGCGCAACTATTCACAAGGCTTCTGACAAACAGATGATCTTCATCGTATGTGAAAATCCTCAGGATGTTTTAAGACTTGTTGAAGGCGGAGTACCAATCAAAAAAGTCAATATTGGTAATATGCATATGGCAGAAGGCAAACGTCAGGTTGCAGGTTCTGTAGCTGTTGATGATGCTGATGTCGCTGCATTTGCAAAATTACGTGAACTCGGTGTAGAACTCGAAATTAGAAGAGTTCCATCCGAAGGCGCAGAAAACATTGAAAAGCTTTTCGCTTAATTAATGTTTAAGAAAAGGAAAGATAAGACCCGCTAAAGAGGTCTTATGAAAGGAGAATAAGATTTATGGATTTTAATGTAATTCAGATTTTACTGGTTGCTGTATGGTCTTTCATCGTAGCTATCGACCAGTTCGATCTTTTAGAATCCCTGTATCAGCCAATCGTAACTGGTGCTGTTGTTGGTGCTATTCTTGGTGACCTTCAGACTGGTTTAGTAGTTGGTGGTACATATCAGTTAATGACAATTGGTAACATGCCAGTTGGTGGTGCTCAGCCTCCTAACGCAGTTATCGGTGGTGTTATGGCTACAGTATTCGCAGTAGCTTCAGGTCTTGATACATCTGCAGCAGTTGGTCTTGCTGTACCATTTGCTTTAATCGGTCAGTACATGGTAACATTACTCTTCTCTGTAATGTCTCCAATCATGGCAAAAGCAGACAAATGTGCTGAAAACGCAGATACAAAAGGTATCGATCGTCTTAACTACTTCGCAATGGCAGCACTTGGTTTACTCTTCGCAGTAGTTTGTGTTGCTGGTTTACTTGGTGGTTCTGCTCTCGGAACAACATTAAACGCTTTAGCAGAAAAATTCGGTTGGTTCATGAACGGTTTATCTGCAGCAGGTGGTATGATGAGATATGTAGGTTTCGCTACATTACTTCGTATCATGTTATCTAACGATTTCTGGGGAATTTATTTCGCAGGTTTTGCTTTAGCAACAATTATCGGTTACATCCCAGCATTAGGCGGATCCGCTTTAATCCTGATCGCTATGTTCGGTATTGCTTTAGCTATGTATGACTTCCAGACACGCGTTGCTATGAGAAGCTGCGGTGGCGGAATTGCAGGAGGTGACGAGGATGGCATCTAATTACAGAAATCTGACACCAGCTCAGGCGCTGGACAAAAAGACTCTTAACAAAATGGTATGGCGTTCTCTGAACTTACAGGCTTCTTTCAACTACGAAAGAATGCAGGCTGCAGGTTGGTTATATTGTATCCTTCCAGGCCTTGAAAAAATCCATACTGACAAAGAAGACTTAAAGTTAGCTATGGCTCACAACCTTGAGTTCTTCAACACACATCCATTCTTAGTAACATTCGTAATGGGTATCGTTTTATCAATGGAACAGCAGAAAGCTGATATCAACACAATCCGTGCCGTACGTGTTGCTGCTATGGGACCTCTTGGTGGTATCGGTGATGCTATTTTCTGGTTCACATTAGTTCCTATCGCTGCAGGTATCTGCTCTAACATGGCGATTAATGGATCTGTTGCAGGACCTATCCTGTTCCTTATTATCTTCAACGCAGTTCAGTTTGCAGTTCGTTTCTTCTTAATGGGATGGTCTTACAAACTTGGTTCTGCAGCTATCGGAATCTTAACAGCTAACGCTAAAGAATTCACACGTGCAGCTTCTATGCTCGGTGTATTCATCGTTGGTGCGTTAACATCTAACTACGGTGGAACAACAGTTGCTCTTGAAATCGCTAACGGTGAATCACCAATCGTTATCCAGAGCATCCTTGATGGCGTTCTTCCAAAAATGATTCCATTAGCATTAACATTAATGTGCTATTTCTTAATGAAGAAAAAAGGATTCACACCAGTTAAATGTATCGCTTTACTTTTAGTAATCGGTCTTGTTGGTGGAGCAATCGGTCTCTTCTAATTAGAATTTGACAGATTAATACATACTCCTTGATTGAAAAATCTGCTGGCTCGCGCTTCGTGTGTGAGCTGGCATTTTTTTGTTTATCTGTGAAAAAGTATCCATCGAAAAAAGGATTGATTGGTTGACATTTCCTAGGGCTATGTTAGAATAAAATTATCTAAAGATCATGACATCAATGGAAGAAGGGGATTTAAAAATGAGAATTATTAAAGCAAAAGATTATGCTGACATGAGCAGAAAAGCTGCAAACATCATTGCCGCACAGGTTATTTTAAAACCTGACTGTGTACTTGGTCTTGCTACAGGATCTACACCAATCGGTACTTACAAGGAACTCATCAAAGGTTACGAAAATGGAGATTTAGATTTCTCTTTAGTTAAAACTGCAAACCTTGATGAATATCGCGGATTAGAAAAATCCAATGATCAGAGCTATGATTATTTCATGAAAGCAAACCTTTTCAACCACATTAATATCAATTTTGATAACTTAAACATTCCTAACGGCGAAAATCCAGATGCTGATGCAGAATGTAAGAGATATGAAGAAGTAGTGAAAGCACTTGGCGGACAGGATTTACAGCTTCTTGGTATGGGCCATAACGGACATATCGGATTCAATGAACCAGCTGATGAGTTTGTAAAAGAAACTCACTGTGTAGATTTACAGGAAAGCACAATCCAGGCTAATAAGAGATTCTTTGAAAAAGTTGAAGATGTTCCAACACAGGCTTACACAATGGGTATCAACACAATTATGCAGGCTAAGATGATTCTCGTTATCGTAAGTGGTGCTGACAAAGCTGAAATCGTTAAGAAAGCTTTCTTCGGACCAGTGACACCACAGGTTCCAGCTTCTATCTTACAGATGCATCCAAATGTAGTTGTAGTTGTTGATGAAGCTGCTGCAAGTTTAATCTAATTTAGTTTGTTTGAACGTGAACGAATAAAGCGCCGCTTCCCGTAGGGAGGCGGCATTTATTGTCAAATGGTTTTGCAAAAAAGAGGAGTTTTTATGTTACATGAAAAACTGACAGAATCAGATGTGAAAAAGATTCAGGAAGAAATTGAACATCGAAAATTGGTGATTCGTAAAGAGGCGCTGGAATCTGTGAAAGAGGCCAGAGCTCACGGAGATCTGAGTGAAAATTTTGAATATAAGGCTGCAAAGCAGTATAAAAATAAAAATGAAAGCCGAATTCGCTATTTGGAAAAAATGTTAAAGAATGCAGAAATTATCGAGGATCACGCAGAAAGTGATGAGGTTGGGCTGAATAAGGAGGTGAAAATTTATATTCCAGAGGATGAGGAAGAAGAGGAATATAAAATTGTCACTTCTATCAGAGGCAGTTCTATTAATGGATACATCAGCATTGAATCGCCACTTGGGAAAGCGCTTCTTGGACATAAAGTTGGTGATACCGTTTATGTGCAGGTAAATGACAACTACGGTTATGAGGTGGAGATTCGAGAAATCAGAGAAGTATCTGATCAAGATGACAAAATACGACAATTTTAAAAAAGTAATGGGCGCATCAGCTGATGCGCCCAATTTGTATTAAAGAGAAAATTTATGCTCTGCCGTTGCTGCCACAAACAAGCATCTTGCTCATGACATATTCTTTTACTTTTTCACGTCCGGCAGCATTGTATTTTTTAGGATCAATGGTGTCTGGTTTTTCAGTTAATACAGATTTTACACCTTCTGTAAATGCAATACGAAGGTCTGTTGCATAATTGACTTTACAGATACCTCGTTTAATACATTCTTTTACTGTTTCATCTGGTACACCGGAAGTTCCGTGAAGCACCAGTGGAATAGAAACGACTTTTCTGATTTCACTTAAACGGTCCAGATCAAGCTTTGGAATTCCTTTGTATACACCGTGAGCGGTTCCGATTGCCACAGCAAGGAAGTCAACGCCGGTTTTTTCGACAAATTCTGCAGCTTCAGATGGGTCTGTGTATCCACCGGCACCGCCATCTAAATCGTCTTCTTTACCACCGACTTTTCCAAGTTCAGCTTCTACCGGAACATTTGCAGGGTGACAAGCATTTACTACAGATTTTGTGATTGCGATATTCTCTTCAAATACACTGTGAGAACCGTCAATCATAATAGAAGTATAGCCTGCACGGAACGCTTTCATGGCAAGTTCAAAACTGCTGCCGTGGTCTAAATGCATCACAACCGGTACATTTGCTTTTTTTGCAGCAGTTGCAACGTTTGCGTAAAAGTAATCAGCGTCTGCATATTTTAAAGTGGATGGTGTTGTCTGCATGATGACTGGTGAGTGAAGTTCTTCTGCTGCTGCGATGACAGCCTGCACCATTTCCATGTTTTCTACATTGAATGCGCCAACGGCATAACCGTTTTTCTGGGCGTCTAAAAGTAATTCTTTTGATGTCACTAACATAAGTTGTCCTCCATGATGTAAGATATAATTTATTGTAACGCTTTTACAATTTTTTCAAACTGCATAAAATGAGATGCCTTTATAAGAATAGAATCTCCTTTTTCTAAAAGGTTCGGTAATTTTTCCAGAAGATCTTCCTTATTTCTAAATAAAAATGCATTCATTTCTGGATTTTTTTCTTTTGCACCTTTTGCAATTTCTTCAGAAAGTGTTCCCACACAGAGCAGAAGGTCGATATTTTTTTCTGCTGCATGTTCTCCTACCGTGTAGTGGAGTAAACTCTCGTCTGTGCCCAGTTCTCCCATATCGCCTAAGATGGCAACTTTTCTGCCAAGGGCAGTTGCAAGTACATCCAAAGATGCTTTCATGGACACCGGATTGGCATTATAGCAGTCATCCATAATGGTATAATTTTCAGTATGAATAATATTGTTTCGTCCGCTGATGGTCTGTGCATTTTCAATGCCGGACTTGATTTCTTCTAAGGTCAGACCACATGCAAGACCGACACATGTTCCGGCAAGTGCGTTGTACACCATGTGCATACCAGGGATGTGGATATGTGCGCTGAAATCTCCAATAGGTGTGGAAATGTCGCATTTTAAGCCATCCAATCCGAGGTTTTGTACATTGGTAGCATAGACATCATTAGACTCATCCATACCAAAGAATGTAACATTTAAATCTTCACGAGACTTTAATGTGCGAAGCTTATCGTCATCACCGTTTACGATTGCCTTGGCATCCTCAGCAGCAAAATCAAAGATTTCAGATTTTGCGCGAAGTACACCGTCTCGGTCTCCTAAAAATTCCAAGTGACAGAAACCAATGTTTGTGATGATACAGATATTTGGACGGGCAACTTTGCTTAAACGGTGCATTTCGCCAAAGTCGCTGATACCCATTTCTAAAACAGCAGCTTCATGTTCATCTCTGATATTAAATACAGTCAGTGGAAGCCCTACTTCATTATTGAAATTACCGGCTGTTTTTAAGGTGTTGAATTTTACACCAAGTACAGATGCAATCATTTCTTTTGTACTTGTTTTTCCTACACTTCCTGTAATGCCCACTACCGGAATTTCAAGAGTGCTTCGATAATATTCTGCAATGTCTTTTAATGCCTGGAATGTGGATGCGACCTGAATGTAAGAATGACCGTCATAGGCATATTCTTTTTCTCCGAGGCAGCAAAGAGCACCTTTTTCGTAACAGGATTCAATAAAAGAATGCCCATCTACACGTTCGCCAACAGTAGCAGCAAAGAGCCAGTCGGTTTCGATTTTACGGCTGTCGATTGCAATGCCTGAAACTACAGTTTCCAGATTTTCTGCCGGTCCGTAATAAGTGCCGCCGCAGGCAGCAGCAATTGCTTTTAATGTCATATGTTTCATCATTTAGTTTTCCTCATATTTTTTCATGGAAACAGCAATAATGTGTTCACAAAGCTCAGGATAAGACATACCTACTGCAGCAGCTTCCTGTGGAAGTAAGCTTGTAGGAGTCATACCCGGTAATGTATTTGCTTCCAGACAGTACATATTTCCGGTCTTTTCATCCATCATAAAGTCAAATCGTGCATAGGACTGCATTCCAACGGCTGCATAAGCAGCTTCTGCGTGTGCCTGCATCTGTTTTGTCTGTTCCTCAGTAAGAACTGCAGGACAGGTTTCGATGGCGCTTCCTGCCTGATATTTATTTTTATAATCATAGAAACCTACCAGTGGTGCGATTTCGATTACCGGAAGTGCTTTACCTTCGATCACACCGACAGAGAATTCGCGACCTTTGATAAACTGTTCAATGACAACTTCATCTTCGAAAGTATAAGCTTCTTCTAATGCTTTTAATAATTCTTCTGTGTTTTCTACTTTATATACACCTACAGAAGAACCGCCGCAGCATGTTTTTGCCATGCAAGGGAATTTGATTTCTGATGCAACATCAAAAGATTCTCCCTTTTTCAAAGTAATGCCAACCGGAGTTGGTACATTGTGTGTGCGGAAGAACTGTTTTGTAATTCCTTTGTCCATAGATACGGCACTGCTTAAATAACCGGTACCTGTGTATTTGATACCCATCAGGTCAAACGCAGCCTGAATACGTCCGTCTTCACCGTTCGCGCCGTGAAGTGCCATAAATACGATGTCTGCCATATCGCAAAGAGCTAAAACATTTGGACCGAAAATACTTTTTCCGCCGTCTTTACGAAGTTTCCGAAGTTCTTCGATATCCGGTGTTTTTTCGGTTACTTTTGCAATATCACCGCAGCAGTTGAACTGTTCTGTAAAAAGTTCAGCCAGTGGTCTTCCAGTTTCATATCCTAAATATAAGTCAATCAGGACAACTTCATGCCCTTTTTCTTTTAATGCGCTATATACTCCGTTTCCGGAAGAAAGGGAAACATCACGTTCTGTGCTTGTTCCGCCTGCCAAAACTACGATTTTCAATTTGATTACCTCCAGGGAAAATTGCTTTGTGTCAGTAATGACACAATATTCTATTCTAATTATATATGACGAGATTAAAATATCAAGAAAAGAATCTTAGAAAAAGTGACGAAGGAATGCCGATTCATGGGATTTTCCTTGTAATTTTTTAACAATTCCAGTATAATAAATGCATTATGCAGCCGGCTTGTGGGGCCGGTTCGAAAATGTGTGAGGAGATTCCTTACTGAGGAGGAAATATGGCAACAAAAGCAGCAAAAGAAAAAGAAACAGTAAAAGTTGACAGAAGATACAGCGGCATTTTACTGCATCCAACTTCTTTACCATCCCCTTACGGTATCGGAGATATGGGACAGGGTGCGTATGACTTTGTGGACTTTTTGGAAAAAGCAGGACAGACACTGTGGCAGGTACTTCCGCTAGGACCAACAGGTTATGGTGATTCACCATACTCCAGCTACTCTGTATTTGCAGGACAGACACTGCTTATCAGCCCTGAGAAATTAGTAGAACAGGAGCTGATTACAGAGGACGATTTAAAAGATTTACCGGAATTTGATGCAAAGCAGGTAAAATACGGTGATGTTCTCACATGGAAAACAGAAATCTTTACAAAAGCATTTGCAGCATTCAAAGAATGTGAAGACAAAGAACTTCTGGAAGAATATGAAGTATTCTTAAAACAGCACAGCTTCTGGCTGGATGATTATGCGTTCTATATGGCAGTTCGTGCAGAAAATGAAAACAAAGGCTGGCTGGATTGGGATAAATCTTTACAGAAACCAACAGCGAAAGTTCGTGCAGAGTGGGAAGAAAAACTTGCAGATGAAATCGCATATCAGAAATTTACACAGTTTGAATTCTACAAACAGTGGGGCGAATTAAAAGCTTATGCAAACGAAAAAGGTGTACAGATTGTTGGGGATATGCCGATTTTCGTATCTGTAGACAGTTCCGATGTTTGGGCAAACAAAGGATTATTCTGCCTGGATTCTAAGGGATATCCGACAGAAGTAGCAGGTGTTCCACCAGATTACTTTAGTGCAACAGGTCAGCTTTGGGGAAATCCGCTTTACAAATGGACAGAACACAAAAAACAGGGATTTGAATGGTGGATCAGTCGTATTAAAACACAGTTTACCATGGTAGACTACTTAAGAATTGACCATTTCCGTGGCTTTGAAGCTTACTGGGCAGTTCCAGCAGGAGAAGAAACTGCAATCAATGGTAAGTGGAAAAAAGGTCCGGGCGTTGAACTGTTCAATGCCATCAAAGAAGCGATGGGCGATGATATGAAAATCTTTGCGGAGGATTTAGGAATCATTACTCCGGAAGTGGAAGCACTTCGTGATGAATGTGGATTCCCGGGCATGAAGGTACTTCAGTTCGGTTTTGAAGCTTGGCCAACAGACCCATTCTATCCTCATAACTTTAAGACAACAAACTGTATCTGCTATACAGGTACTCATGACAATAATACAACTTTTGGCTGGTACGAAGATGCAAAAGAAGAAGCTCGTGACCGTGTAAGACGTTACTTAAACTGTGACGGCGGAAATGTCAGCTGGGACTTCATTCGTCTGGCAATGAGTTCTATTGCAAAATATGCTATTTTCCCAATGCAGGATGTACTTCGTCTTGGCTCCGAAGCAAGAATGAATGTTCCGGGCGTTTTGGGTGCAAACTGGGCATGGAGATTTGAAGAAAAAGACCTTCAGGAATGGCATGCAACAGAACTTAAGAAAATGACGGGACTGTTCAACAGATAGGAGATTTTATGAGATTTTTTATTGATGCAATTTTTCTTGCAAGTTACCTGATTCTTGGAATTCCGGTGCTTCTGGCATTGCATTTGATCGGAAAAGTGGAAAAATGGAGTTACAAAAGTGACTTAATTGCACTTCGCCTTGTGCAGGGGGCATTTAAGGTGATGCTCTGGATTGCTGGAACAAAGGTGATTGTGATTGGAGAAGAAAATGTGCCAAAGGATCAGCCGGTACTTTATATTCCAAATCACAGAAGCTATTTTGATATTCTGCTGCTTTACTCCAGAGTTCCGGGATTAACAGGATTTGTTTCAAAGGATTCCATGCAGAAGTTTTATCTGCTTCGTGACTGGATGAAAAAATTGCATTGTCTGTTTTTAAACAGAGAAAATCCTCGTGAAGGATTAAAGACCATTTTACAGGGAATTGAAAACATTAAAAATGGAATCTCCATGTGCATTTTTCCGGAAGGAACCAGAAATAAAGTAGATGAAATGATGCAATTTAAAGAAGGAAGTTTAAAGATGGCGGAAAAAACAGGCTGTCTTGTAATTCCTGTGGCACTTAATAATACTGCTGAAATTTTTGAGAATCATATTCCTTGGCTTCGCCCATGTAAGGTGGTTATTGAATATGGTACACCAATTGATCCAAAGACGCTTTCCAGACAGGAAGTAAAACATCTTGGAGCAATGTGTCGTGACAGAATTCAGGAAATGCTGGAAAAAAATAAATCTCTGATTGAAAAATAATATAAAATGAAAGCAGGGCTCATCTTGTAAATAGATGAGTCCTTTTTGCGTCATAAAAACAGGGAAAAAGCATAAAATGTCTCAAAAGGAGGCGTATGCTTATGGAACTAAAACAACATTTGATACATAGGAAATATCATAAATGTGAGGCGAAAAATCAGATTACCATAGGTGATGACTATAGTGTACCTGATGGAAAGCCTGATATTGCCGGGATTTTACAAAAAAAGTCAGAACTTCAAGTGGATGAGGTACATACAGAAAAGGGAAAGATACGAATTCAGGGAATTTTAAAGTTATGGGTATTATATCTGGCAGAACGTTCTTCTAAGGCAATGGATTGTCTGGAGGTAGAATTTCCCTTTGACGAAATTTTGTACATGGATGGAGCGGAGTCCGGCGACAATTTAAAAATTGATTGGAGCATAGAGGAACTTCGGATAAACATTGTGCATCCGGGAAAGATTAGTGTTCGTGCGCTGGTAAGCCTTTTTGCGCAGATTATGGGGACAGAGAGTCATCTGGTAGCAGAAGGCATGGAAGAACAGGAAAACATTTATTGTAAAACGGATGCTTATACGTTTGCGGAACCGGTGTTTGAACGAAATGACAGCTACCGAATCAGGGATGAAGTCAGTCTTCCGGCCAACAAACCCAATGTACAAAATGTGCTGTGGCAGGATCTTCAGATGCGTGGACTGGATTTGAGAATTCAGGAGGGGAAAATTACAATCAAGGGAGAGGTCCTGCTGTTTGCTGTATATGAGGGAGAAGATGAGTCTTCATCCATTCAATGGTTGGAGCAGACGGTGCCATTTCATGGAAGTGTGGAGGTAACAGGGCTTACCGGTGAGATGTTTGGTACTTTGGAAAGTGAAATTGCCCATAGTCTGGTGGAAGTGAAACCGGATTACGATGGAGAAATGCGCATGTTGCAGGTGGAACTGCTTTTAAACATTCATATGCACATTTATGAAGAGAGAAGCTGCAATGTGCTAAGGGATACTTACAGTACAAAGCAACAGCTTATCCCACAGAAAGAGAAAATATGCTATGAAAAGCTTCGAATGTGCAATCAGGCGAAATGCAGAGTTAATGGAAAGGAAAAGATAGATGCAGACCTGAAAATTTTGCAGATTCTGGGACAGCAGGCGAAACTGCAGGGGAAACGTTCAAAAATGACGGAGCAGGGGATTTTATGTGAGGGAATGCTGGAGGTGCAGATTTTATTTGTTACTGCCAATGACCGTCAGCCATTTGGAAGTGCAAACATTTCTATACCATATAGTCAGTTGATCGAGGTACCGGAAATTAGAGAAGAAGATACATGGAAAGTATGTGAAACCATTGACCAGGTATTTATTACAATGCCGGATAGTGCCTCAATGGAAGTGCGAAGCACGATAAATCTGACAGCCTGCGTTATGCAGCAATGTGCAATTGAGAATATTGCTGCGGTTACAGAGGAAAACTACGATATGGAAGCGTATAAAAATCTTCCGGGAATGATGATTCATTTTGTGCAGCCACAGGAAACACTTTGGAGTATTGCTAAGGAAAATCGCATCACTATGGAAGAAATCAAGAAACTCAATGACTTGCCGTTAGACGAAGTAACAACCGGACAGAAACTGCTTCTTATGAAGGCAAATATGGAAAATATATTTTTATAAAAAGCTTTAAAGGGATAGGCTTGCATTTGTATAGCGTATCCCTTATACTGTACATAGTATATTGTATACAAAGTACATGAGGTGAACCTATGAATCAGATGAGATTAAAAGCACTTGCGAAAATTAATTTAGGACTGGATGTTCTTAGAAGAAAAGAAGATGGTTACCACGAAGTAAAAATGATCATGCAGACCATTAATCTGCACGATCAGATTCACATGCGAAAAATAGAAGAAGATGAAATCAGAATTCGCACGAATTTATATTATCTTCCAAACAACGAAAATAATCTGGCTTACAAGGCAGCGAAAATGTTAAAAGATGAATTTAACCTTCCTGGCGGAGTGAGCATTAATTTAAAGAAAGTGATTCCGGTAGCAGCCGGGATGGCCGGCGGAAGCTCTGATGCGGCAGCTGTTCTTTTTGGAATGAACAAAATGTATGGATTAAAGCTTTCTATGCAGGAACTGATGGACCGTGGTGTGAAGCTTGGTGCAGATGTACCTTACTGTATTATGCGAGGAACTGCGTTGGCAGAGGGAATCGGTGAAAAACTTACAAAACTTCCTGCAATGCCAAAATGCCACATTCTCATTGCGAAGCCTCCAATCAATGTATCTACAAAATTTGTATATGAGAATCTTCATGCCAATGATTTAAAACCGGAGGATCACCCACCTGTAGATGCCCAGATTGAAGCGTTAAAAGAAGGCAATCTGGAAAAACTGGTTGCTAATATGGGAAATGTTTTGGAACGTGTTACCGTGCCGGAATATCCAGTGATTAATGAAATTAAGCAGATGATGCTGGATGGCGGAGCGCTTGGTTCTATGATGAGCGGAAGCGGTCCAACTGTATTTGGTATTTTTACAAGTTATAACAAGGCAAAAGAAACCTACGAAAAAATCGAAAAAAGTGGTCTTTCCAAACAGATTTATCTGACCACACCATATAATCAGAAAGAGGAGAACAAATGATATCAGGACTGACTATTGCTGAAAATGCATATTTGCCACTTCGTGACGTTGTTTTCCAGACGCTTCGTCAGGCAATCTTAAAGGGAGAATTGCAGCCGGGAGAACGTTTGATGGAAATAAAACTGGCGGAAACACTGGGCGTTAGCCGTACACCAATCCGTGAAGCGATTCGTAAGCTGGAGCTGGAAGGGCTTGTTGTGATGATTCCAAGAAAAGGCGCAGCTGTTGCCAACATTACGGAAAAAGATACCAAGGACGTTCTGGAAGTTCGAAGAACGCTGGAAATGTTTGCGGTTGAGGTTGCCTGCGACCGTATTACAGAGGAACAGCTGGTTCAGTTAAAGGAAGCAGCCAAAGCCTTTGAAGCATCCAAAGGTTCCATGGATTTGATTCGTATTGCGGAAACAGACATGTATTTCCATGAAATTATTTACGAAGCAACACAGAATGAACGTCTTGTGCAGATGTTAAATAATCTTCGTGAAAATATGTACCGATATCGTATTGAATATTTAAAAGACCCGAATTATTATGACAGTCTTGTGGGAGAGCATCGGGAAATTTTAGAGGCCATTGAAGCAAAAGATAAGGAAAAAGCCAGAATCTGCATGAGAGACCATATTGAAAATCAGCAGCTGGCCGTGATTAGCAAACTGAAATAATGGCGATACTTTTGCTAAAGGATTTAAGGAGCAAAAGTATGAAAAAATATATGACTGTAGCAGCCATTTGCGGCTGCCTGCTCATTGGAAGTCTTTACCCAAAACTTTTATTAGATCATCATGTAAAGCTGATCGATGAAAATGGGGTAGAGATTATTATGGAAGGAGAATATCAGGAAAAGATTCCGGTGAAGCTGGAGTCCGGATTGCTGAAATTTTTCCGAACCTTGAAGTGATTCATTTAGAAGGGAAATACTTATGCAAAATTTGAAGGAAGCACCAATTGGTGTGTTTGATTCCGGTGTTGGAGGCCTGACGGTAGCAAGAGAAATCATGCGTCAGATTCCACAGGAGCGAATTGTATATTTTGGGGATACTGCCCGTGTTCCATACGGTAGTAAATCAACAAACACACTGATTCGATATACAAGACAAATCATCCGTTTTTTGAAAACGAGAGGTGTCAAAGCAATTGTAGTAGCATGTAACACTGCCAGTGCGGTTGCATTGGAAGCGGTCAGAGATGAACTGGATATTCCGATTATTGGTGTGGTTCGTCCTGGTGCGAGAGTTGCAGTAGAAGCTACCAGAAATAAAAAAATTGGTATCATCGGTACTGAAACGACAGTAAACAGCGGTATGTATGTAAAACTGATTCAGGAAATAGAACCGGAGGCGCAGGTTATCGGAAAAGCTTGTCCGTTGTTTGTTCCATTGGTGGAAGAAGGCTGGACAAAAGATCCTGTTACCGAAGAGGTAGCGAGACGATATCTGGCAGATTTGCAGAAATCAGAAATTGATACATTGATTTTGGGATGTACCCATTATCCGCTCCTGCGTCACATGGTTGGAGATATTATGGGAGATGCAGTGACTCTTGTAAATCCTGCCTATGAAACAGCAGTAGAACTGCGCGCATTGCTTCAGCGTGAGGGAATTGCAAATGACGGGGAAAATAAAAATTTTGAAAATCCGTATGAATTTTTTGTCAGCGATGCTGCAGAGAAATTTAAAACATTTGCCAATTCCATTCTGCCTTGCGATGTGACAAGTATTAAACAGATTAACATTGAGGAATATTAGAATGACAAAAGACATTATTCTGACAATTTCGGGACTTCATGACAATGAAGGAGAAATAGATGCGCCGATTGAGACGATGACTCCGGGGCAGTACTTTATGAAAAACGGAAAGCACTATGTGGTGTATGATGAAGTCATTGAAGGATTGGAAGGGACTTTAAAAAGTACCATTAAGTTTACGGAAAATCAGGTGGAACTGATACGAAATGGTGCGGCCTCTACCCGTATGATTTTTCAGCCGGGACAGGAACATATGGTGGTTTATCAGACACCAATGGGACCGTTGTCAATTTCTCTTTATACTGAGGATATTCAGACTGAACTTGGTGAAGAACGTATGAATTTAAAGATTGATTATTCCATAAAAACAGAAGGAATTGTAATCAGCGAAAGTACCGTACATATCGAGGTGTGCCCGAAAGAACTTGCAAGATTTGATAATTAAATGCAAAAAAATATCACAAGGATGAGCCGAGGTTAAGCGTAGCCTCGAGGCGTTCCTTGTGATTTTTTTTGAAAATTATTTTTTGAATCTTGCAAATAAGCCTTTCTTCTTTGGTGGTGGTGTTTCTAAACCGCCACGAGCGCTTTTGATTGCTGTAATGTAAATACCGCTTAAAACAACTTTACATTCTCTCTTTACAGGAATCAGCTCGAATACTTTTTCATCAGCAACCAGTGTCATAATCTTTGGACCGATCTTAGCTTTTACAATAGGAAGTTTTGTC